>DASUHA010000071.1:0-91518 GCA_036273735.1 Steroidobacteraceae bacterium
TCTCGCGGAAATCGTCTCGACGATTTCCGCCAATGAGGACACAGATGCAATTCTCACTCACCGAAGAGCAGCAGCTGATCGTCAAGACCACGCGCGATTTCGTGCGACAAGAGCTCGTGCCGCACGAGCAGGAAGTGGAGGAGACGGGGCACCTGCGCGAGGACCTGCTGCGCGAGCTCAAGGCGAAGGCGATCGATGCGGGTCTCTATGCCGCCAACATGCCGACGGAGGTGGGCGGCGCGGGACTCGATCCGGTCACCTGGGTGCTCTACGAGAAGGAGCTCGGCCACACGAGCTATGCGCTGCACTACTCCTGCGTCGCCCGTCCCTCGAATATCCTCCTCGCCTGCACAGGCGAGCAGCGCGAAAAGTATCTGTTGCCCGCGGTGCGCGGGGAGCGCGTCGAGTGTCTGGCGATGAGCGAGCCGCAGGCCGGCTCGGACCTGCGCGGCATGAAGACCACCGCGGTGCTCGACTGCGGGGACTTCGTGGTGAATGGCACCAAGCATTTCATCAGCCACGCCGACCACGCCGATTTCGCGATCCTGTTCGCCGCCTCGGGTGAGGAGCAGACACCGCGCGGGGCACGGCGGCTCATGACCGCTTTCCTGGTCGACAGGGGCACGCCCGGCTTCGAGGTGCTGCCGGGCTACCGGAACGTCTCGCATCGGGGCTACACCAACAGCATCCTCAGGTTCGTCGACTGCCGGCTGCCGAAGTCCGCGGTGCTGGGGGAAGTCCACAAGGGCTTCGAGGTCGCCAACACCTGGCTCGGCGCCACGCGTCTGCAGGTGGCGGCCAACTGCCTCGGGCGCGCCGAGCGGGCACTCGAGCTCGCGAAGCAATGGGCGGTCGACCGCAAGCAGTTCGGGCAGCAGATCGGCAAGTTCCAGGGGGTGAGTTTCAAGCTGGCGGACATGGCGGTGGAGCTGCGCGCAGCGGAGCTCCTGACGCTGGAAGCCGCCTGGAAGCTCGGTCAGAATGCCGCCACCGACATGGACATGGCGATCGCAAAATTGAAAGCCACCGAGATGCTCGCGATGGTCGCGGACGAGGCGCTGCAGATCCATGGCGGCATGGGTCTCATGACCGAGATGCCGCTCGAGCGCATCTGGCGCGACGCACGCATCGAGCGGATCTGGGACGGCACGAGCGAGGTGCAGCGCCACATCATCTCGCGGGCGCTGCTGCGGCCGGTCGGCGGCTGATGGGCAATCGGTTCGCCGGGTGAGGTAACGTGGGCCGCCGGATCCTCCTCGAGAAGCGCTCGATCGACTACGTGCCACTCGCCGAGCGGCACGGGAAGGTGTGGCATCTCTGGCCGGTGTGGTTCTCCGGCGATGCCCATCTCGCGACGCTCGCAGTCGGAGTGCTCGGGATCGCTCTGGGCGGCAATCTCCTCTGGACGGCGATCGCCGTGATCGCCGGTTGTGCCATCGGCACCTTCTTCATGGCCTTCCATTCGGCGCAGGGACCGCAGCTCGGCCTGCCGCAGATGATCCAGTCGCGGCCGCAATTCGGTTATCTCGGCGCCCTGCTGGTATGGGGTGTCGCCCTCATCACCTACATCGGCTACACCTCTTTCAACCAGGTGCTGGCGGCACAGGCGCTGCAGCAGTTGGCTGCCTCACGGGTCGTGAGCGCGCCCGCGGTGATGATCGGTCTCGCGGTGCTGGCCGCGGGCCTCGCTCTCGTCGGGTACGATGTCATCCACGCGGCGCAGCGCGCAGTCGCGTTCCTGATGATCGCGCTGCTGACGATGTTCTCAGCCGGCGCGGCATTCCTCCACATTCCCGCTGCGCAGTGGGATCCCAGGGGCTTTCACGCGGTGCCATTTCTCGCGCAGCTCTTCGCCGCGGCGTCCTACCAACTCAGCTGGTCGATCTACGTGTCGGACTATTCGCGGTATCTCCCCCGTGAGGCGAGCGTCCGCGCTTCGTTCTGGTGGACCTGGTTCGGCTCGATGCTGGGCGGAGCCTGGATGATGCTGGTCGGCAGCATCATCGCGGCGACCGCTCCGAGGCTCGAGCTGCCTGCCGCCCTCGAGCGTGCGGCGGATGCCATCGCGCCGGGATTCGGGCCGGTGCTCCTGATCGGATCGCTCCTCGGCCTCGTCACCATCTCCACACTCAACCTCTACGGCAGCTCGCTCACGCTTTTGAGCGTGCTCGATACCTTCAAGGCCGTCACAGGCGGTGTCGGCGCACGCGCCGCAACTCTAGCGGCCTCCGCGGCAGCCTCTACCGCGATCGCAATCGTCTCATCGAGCCATTTCCTCGCTCACTTCTCCGATCTGCTGCTGTTGTTCCTCTACCTCTTCACGCCCTGGACGGCGGTGAACCTCGTTGATTTCTATTGGGTGCGCAAGGGACACTATTCAGTGCGCGAGATCTTCAATCCGCGCGGCATGTACGGCCGTTGGCAGTGGCGGGGCCTGGTGGCGTACGGCGCCGGGTTCGCGGCGATGATCCCTTTCTTCAGTACCGGGCTCTATACCGGTCCAGTGGCGCGCGCGCTCGGCGGCGTCGATCTGTCCATGCTGGTGGGTTTGCCCGTGGCGGCCGGGATCTATCTGCTCGCATGCCGCTCGATCGACCTCGAGGCCGATCGTCAGGCAGCGGCCGTCGCCGATGCGGGCCTGGAGCCGCCGCTCGAGGCGCCTAGCGACCCTTCCATTCCGGCTTGCGCTTCTCCGTAAACGCCCGCGCGCCTTCCTTGAGATCGTCCGAGCGGATCACGCGCTGCACGGCATCGAGGGCGTCGTGCAGCTCGAAGGCCTGGCGCTCGGGGATCATCTCCGAGTGGCGCAGCAGCTGTTTGATCGCGGGAAAGAGGAGGGGCGGCCCGGCGGCGAGCTGCGCGGCGATCTCACGGGCTTTCGCCAGGGATTGACCCTGCGGCACGACGTGGTTGGCGAGCCCCCAGTGCTTCGCCTCGGCCGCCTCCATCCAGCGGCCCGTCATGAGAAATTCCACCGCGACATGGTAGGGAATGCGCCGCCGCAGCTTGATCGTGCCGGCATCGGCCAGCACACCGACGTTGATCTCGGGCAGCGCGAACCGCGCGTGCTCTTCCATGACGATGATGTCGCAGCCGAGCACGAGCTCGAAGCCGCCGCCGCAGGCGATGCCGTTGACGGCGGCGATGAGCGGCTTGTCGAGATTGCGCGGGTGATTGAGACCGGCGAAGCCGCCGCTCCCCCAGTCTTCGTCCGAGCGCTCCCCGGCGGCCGCGGCCTTGAGGTCCCAGCCGGGAGAGAAGAAGCGGTCGCCCGCACCGGTGATGATGCAGACCCGCAGCGCCGGGTCATCGCGAAAGGCAGTGAAGATCTCGTTCAGCCGCCGGCTCGCCGCCAGGTCGATGGCGTTGGCCTTGGGCCGATCGAGGGTCACCTCGAGGACGGCGCCGGTGGCGAGGGTGCGGATTCCGGCGCGCTCACTGACTTCTGACATCTCAAGGCTCCTCGGCAAGGCGAACCAGTGCATCGACGGCCACGACACCGCGGCCGGCGGGGCGGACGAGCACGGGATTGAGTTCGAGCTCCAGCAATCGATTCACATTCTCCTCCGCATAGCGCGCGCAGGCCAACACCGCTTGCGCGAGCGCGGGCAGATCTCCCGGCGGCCGACCCCGGTAGCCGCCGAGCAGCCTGCCGATGCCGAGCCGCCCGAGGGCCGACTGAACGGCCGCAGGGGTAAAGGGGGGCAACAGCGTCGCGGTATCCCGCAGGAGCTCCGCGAGAACCCCACCCGCACCCAACATGAGCAGAGCGCCGAGCTGCGGATCGACTGTGATGCCCACCAGGACTTCGGCAACGGCATCGGTCACCATCTCCTCGACGAGGAGAGTGCGTGAGATGCGAGCCAGTCGCTCCGCAGCGGCTGCGGCATCGGCTGCCGTGCGCACATCGAGGATGATGCCACCCAACTCTGACTTGTGCTCGAAGACTCCAGCGGCTTTGAGAACTACCGGAAATCCGAGTGCGCGCGCGGCCTCGGCAGCTTCCTCAGGGGGCACGATGCGCGAGCGCGGAATCGGTACACCGTAAGCGGCGAGAGCGGCCTTCCCCTCGTGCTCGGGGAGGGTTCTACCGCGTGCGGGAGCGGTGTGCGGCTCTGTCCGGCTCGCGCTCTGCTCGCGCGGCAGACAAAGGTCCACGGTGAGCTTCCGAGACCAGGCTGCGCCGACGGCCGCCGCGTGATCCAGCGCTTCCAAGGCCTCCCGCTGGCCCTGAAGCGGCACGACTCCGGCATCGAGACACCGGGCGCGAGTGCTGGCGGAAAGCGATTCCGGGAGCGAGCTGATGACCGCTGCGCACCCGCGCGCGCCCTGATGAGCGGCAATGAACTCCTCGATGACCGCGACGTAGCTCGCCGGGTCCGCCTGAGCTTCCGGCGGGCAGTCGACCATGAGACCCACCGCGTCATAGCCGGCACCGTGCACGATGGAGAAGAGGGAGCGCAGGCGCGGCCGATCGAACCAGACATGCGTGTGGAAGTCGAACGGGTTGGCGATCGTCACTCGCTCGGAGAGCAGATCCCCCAACTGCGTGGTCGTCACCGGCGAGAATGCGGGAAATTCGAGCGCAAGATGTCTTGCAGCATCGGCCGTCATCGCCATGTCGCCGCCGGATGCCCCCATGATGAGCGTCCGCCGGCCTGACAGGGGTCCCGCGGCATGCAATACCTTCAGCGTCTCGCAGAGCGTTGCGAGCGAATCACAGCGCGCAATCCCGGATTGCCGGCAGAAGGCATCGAACGCACCGTCCGCTCCGGCGAGCGAGCCGGTATGGCTGCGTGCGGTACGCGCCGCCCCCTCGGTGCGGCCCGCTTTGACCAGCGCGATGGGCTTGCCCGCGGCCCGGGCCTTGGCAACGGCCCGTGCGAACCCCGGGACATCCTTGATACCTTCGATATAGAGGCCGAACGCGCTGACGCGCGGGTCATCCACCAGGCTGTCGATCAGATTTTCGACGGTCAGGCAGGTCTGGTTGCCGGTGGTGAGGAGATAGCCGATGGGGAGCGAGCGCTGATTGAAGAGGAGATTGAGCGCGATGGTGCCGCTCTGGCAGATGAGCGCCACCCCGCGTGTGGGTTTGCCGCCGACCACCTGATCGGGCCAGAGCGCGGCGACATCGAAGAGATTGATGAAGCCGTAGCAATTGGGACCGAAATAGGGCAGCGGGCCTGCTGCGCTTTCGAGGGCGGCGGTGAGACGCTGCCCTTCGGGCGTGCCGGTTTCGGAGAAGCCGGCGGCAAAGCAGACGAAACCCCCTGCGCCTCGGCGCGCCAGCGCGGCGGCGATCGCCGGGACTTCATGGTTGGGTGCTGCGATGAATGCCGCGTCCGGTGCCTCGGGGAGCTCATCGACGGAGCGGAAGTAACGGCTCTCAGCGCTCGAAGGCCGGGTGGGGTGAACGTGCCAGACTCGTCCGGTATATCCGATGGCTCGCGCCGCCGCGCCAGCGGCGTCGGCCCACTGGCCACCGATCAGAGCAATGTGCCGCGGCGCCAGGAGACGCTGCAGCGCTGCGGCGCCTTTCGGATCGTCCTCGGGCATGTTATCGGCTGACCAATTCCATGCGTCGGGACCCGGGGCCTAAGGAGGACGAGGCCGCAGTCGTACGCCGCAGCTCGGCGATTGCCGTCGCGACTCTCTCCGGGAAGGGTACCGTGCGTGCGGTTGGAGTCTGACGAATGTGCAGCAACATTACCTCGCATGTGGCCGCCGCCTCCGGGCTTCCATCGCAAAGCAACTCCAGCGCGGTGTGGATCCGCTTCTCGTCAGCGCCCAGGATCCTGACTTTGACCTCGACAGTATCGTGGGCGCCGATTTCGCGAAAATAATGCGTGTGCAGCTCTACCGTATAGAGCGTGCACGCGGTTTGCTCCCGGTACTGCGCATCCATCCCCAGGTAGTCCATGAGGCTGTCGAGGGCATAGCTGGCGATGAGCCCGTAGTAGGCATCGCGGACGTGACCGTTGTAGTCGATCCACTCCGGCGCAATTGCCGTACGATATATCGTCTGTCCGCCCACGAGCCTCCCGTCGGCCGCTATGCCTCGCTCAGCGCAGCTGCAACCGCTCTCGGGTCTGCGCGGGACTGAGCACCCGCGCCCCCATCGCTTCGATGATCGTGCGCGCCTTCTCGACGAGCTGTGCGTTGCTCGCGTAGACCCCGCGGCTCAAGTACAGGTTGTCCTCCAAACCCACCCGCACGTTGCCGCCGAGCAATATCGACTGAGCGACCCACGGCATCTGCATGCGCCCGATGGCGAACGACGTCCAAACGCAATCCGCGGGCAGCGTATTCACCATCGCGAGCAGGTGCCCCGTGTCGGCCGGCACACCGTAGGGTATCCCGGTGCAGAGTTGGATGAGCGCCGGGGCGGAAATGAGCCCTTCCTTGATCAGTTGCCTGACGAACCACAGGTTGCCGGTATCGAATACTTCGAGCTCCGGCTTGACGCCGAGCTCGCGCAGGATGCCGGCACCGCGACGCAGATAGTTGGGCGTCGAGACATAGGCGCGGTTGTCGTCGCCGAAGTTGAGGCTGCCGCAGTCGAGCGTGGCGATGTCGGGGCGATAGAGCCCTTCCTGGCACAGCTCGATGACGTGGCGCATCCGCTCCTCCTGGCTGACGAAGTCGGTGCCCGGTGCGGGCGTATCCTCGAGCCCGCGCTCGCCCACGCAGATGTAGCCACCCATACCGCAGGTGAGATTGACGATGACGTCGACGCCGCTCTCGCGGATCCGCTTGACGACCTCGCGATAGTGACGGGTCGCCATACTGAAGGCGCCCGTTTCCGGGTCACGCACGTGAATGTGTACGATGGCGGCGCCGGCACGCGCCGCAGCGAGCGCCGAATCGGCAATCTGCGCGGGGCTGATGGGGCAGTGGGGATTGCGGGTGACCTTGGTATCATCCCCGGTGACCGCACACGTAATGATGACGTCGGAATTCATGTGCCTGCTCGCGCGCGTTTTGATATTATGATTGTGATAATAAAATAAACCGGCTGTGGCCGCAAGCGACGGCCGCGTGCAGCGGCCGCGCCGAACCGGAGGCGATCATGCAGACGCAGATGTTGATTGATGGCCGGCTCCTCCCCGGGCAGGGGCCGCAGGAAGAAATCCTCGACCCCGCGACCGGAGCGCGGATCGCCACCGTCCCGGCGGCCAGCCCCGAGCAGGTGGATGCGGCAGTGGCGGCCGCCGAGCGTGCCTTTGCCGGGTGGGCGGCCACTGCACCGAAGGACCGGGCCGCGCCGCTGCTGCGTATCGCGGACCTCCTCGAGCGGCAAGCCGCTGACTATGCTGCGCTCGAATCGCAGAACACCGGGAAGCCGCTCGCAGCGATGCTGGCCGATGAGATGCCCGCCATCGCGGACGTGTTCCGCTTCTTCGCCGGCGCGTGCCGGACCTCCGTCGGCCCCGTGGCCGGTGAGTACCTGCCCGGTCATACGAGTCTCATTCGTCGCGACCCGGTCGGCGTCGTGGCATCGATCGCGCCGTGGAACTATCCATTGATGATGGCGGCCTGGAAGCTCGCGCCTGCCATCGCGGCCGGCAACACGGTGGTACTCAAGCCTTCCGAGCAGACGCCGCTCACGGCACTGACGCTCGCCGAGGCCCTCGCCGAATTCCTGCCAGCAGGTGTGGTCAACATCATCTGCGGCCGCGGCGAGCCCGTGGGCAGGACGCTGGTCTCCCATCCCCGCGTACGCATGGTTTCCCTGACCGGTGACGTGTCGACCGGCCAGAAAGTGCTGGCGGCCGCCGCCGGCAACCTCAAGCGCACCCACCTCGAGCTCGGTGGCAAGGCCCCCGTGCTCGTGTTCGATGACGCCGACCTCGAGGCCGTCATCGCGGGCATCCGCACCTTCGGCTACTACAACGCGGGCCAGGACTGCACCGCGGCATGCCGTCTCTACGCCGGCTCCGGAATCCACGATCGCCTGGTGGCCGACCTCACGAGCACGGTAGGCAGCATCAAGCTAGGCACCCAGCGTGAATCGGGCGTGGAAATGGGTCCTCTGATTTCCGCCTCACAACGCAACCGCGTCGCCGACTTCGTCGAGCGCGCTGCGGCCCTTCCCCACATCGAGGTCACCACCGGCGGTCGGGCCCGCACCGGAAGCGGCTTCTTCTACGAGCCCACCATCATCGCCGGCGCTCGTCAGTCCGATGAGATCGTGCAACGCGAAGTCTTCGGCCCCGTCATCTCGATCACCCGCTTCACCGACTCCGAGGAAGCCATCCTGTGGGCGAATGACTCCGAATACGGCCTGGCCTCCTCGATCTGGACCCGCGACGTCGGCCGCGCCATGCAGGTCGCTGCCCGCCTGCAATACGGCGTCACCTGGATCAACACCCACTTCGCCACCATCAGCGAAATGCCCCACGGCGGCTTCAAACGCTCCGGCTACGGCAAAGACCTCTCTGTATTCGCACTGGACGACTACACCATCCCCCGTCACATCATGGTGAAGCTCTAGAGCACGCGATCGTGCATGGCGAACCCGTTCAACGGGGACTCACGTGGAAAAGTATTTCCCGGGGCCTGAAAAACAGGATGTTTTTCCGGCAGCCTACAAGGACGTATTTACGGCGGCCCGGGAAATACTTTTCCACGCGAGCCCCCGCCGTATTCTTGGTGATACTCTTCTCTTTAGCCGCCTGCACCCAACACACGTCCACACAGCCACCCGAACGAGTCCTCTACCTCTACAACTGGGCCGACTACATCGGCAAAGACACGGTAAAGAACTTCGAAGCCCAAACCGGCATCCGTGTCGTCTACGACACCTACGACTCGGATGAGGGCCTGGAAGCGAAGCTCCTCGCAGGCGACTCGGGCTACGACGCCGTCACCACCTCATCGGACTTCTTCGCCCGCCAGATCCAGGCCGGCGTCTACCAGCCGCTGGACCGCACCAAGCTCACCCACTGGCATAACCTGGATCCCCACGTGCTCGCCCTGGTGGCCTGGGCAGACCCGGGCAACCGCTACGCCGTCCCCTACATGCGCCACGTGAACGGCTTCGCCTACAACGTCGATGCCATCCGTGCCCGCATGCCCGATGCTCCCGTCGACAGCCTCGACATGATCTTCAACCCCAAGGTGATCTCGCATTTCGCGAGCTGCGGCGTGTCCTTCCTCGACTCGGCCGAGGACGTGCTGCAACTGGCGCTCAACTATCTGCACATCGACCCGAACACCACCCGGCCCGAGGACTACCTGAAAGCGCAGAAGCTGCTCCTTGCCGTGCGTCCATACATCCGCGCGTTCGACTCGGAGGAGTACATGAACGGACTCATCAATGGAGACTTCTGCATCTCCATGTCATGGTCCGGGGACTATGCCGTGGCGGAAGGGCGGGCTCGCGCCGCGGGGCGCCGTGTCGATCTTGCCTTCACGGTGCCGCGGGAGGGCGCCGGGCTCTCGTTCGACGCCTGGCTGATTCCGGCGGACGCGCCGCACCCGCAGGCGGCGCTCGAGTGGCTGAATTACCTCATGGAGCCCAAGGTCATTGCCGCCGTCACCAACCAGATCGACTACGGCAACGACAATCTTGCGGCCGCGCAGTTCGTCGACCCGCAGATCCTCCACAACTCCGCCATCTATCCCACACCGCAGGTGGAGGCGAGGCTCTATGGCTCGAAGGAAGTATCGGCGCAGCTCGAGCGGCTGCGCACGCGCGTCTGGATGAAGGTCAAGACTGGGATCTGAGCACCGGCGCAGGAGGTGGCGCTCGCAGGGATGACGGCGCGGCAGCTGCGAGACCCTCGTCCGGTTGCTCTGCCATGCGCATCTCGAGCTCGCGCCTCCGGTCGCTGCGGCGCATGAGCCAACCGGCGAACACCACTACACCTCCAACGATGCCGATGATGAGACTCGCGAGCGCGTTGATATCCGGACTGACACCGAGCTTGACCTTGGAGTAGATGAGCATCGGCAGCGTCGTCGCCCCCGGGCCGGTGACGAAGCTCGAGATGACGAGATCATCGAGTGAGAGCGTGAAGGAGAGCAGCCAGCTCGAGACGATGGCGGGCGAGATCAGCGGCAGAGTGATCTCGAGGAAGGCGCGGGTCGGACCGGCGCCGAGATCCTGTGCCGCTTCCTCGAGCGAGCGGTCTGCGCCCTGCAGGCGCGATTGCACGGTAACCGTCACGTACGCAATGCAGAACGTGGTGTGGGCGAGCACGACCGTGAGGAAGCCCCGATGCGGCCAGGAGAACGTCTGCAGCAGCGAGACGAAGAGGAGGAGCTGGGTGGTGCCCGTGATGACTTCCGGCATGACGAGCGGCGCGGTGACCATGCCGGTGAGCAGCAGCCGGCCCGCAAACCTGGCGAAGCGCACGAGTGCGATCGCCGCCAGCGTGCCGAGAACCACCGCGGCGGTGGAAGCCGTGATCGCCACTTCGAGCGACAGCAGGGCGGCATCGAGCAGCTCGCGGTTGTGGAGGAGCTTCACGTACCAGGCGGTGGAGAGCCCTCCCCATACGCTGATCAGGGGTGAGGCGTTGAACGAGTAGCCGATGAGCACCAGGATCGGCAGGTAGAGCACCGCGAAGCCGATGCAGAGGATCGAGAGGAGAAGCGGCGGGTAGCGCTGTTCCATGGCCCTCAGGTCTCGAGCTGCCGCCCGCTCACGTGCTGGTAGATCGCAATCGGACCCACGAGCAGCACCAGGAAAGCGATCGCCACCGCCGCGGCGACCGGCCAGTCGTGGTTGCCGAAGAACTCATCCCACAGCACGCGGCCGATCATGAGGTTGCCCGGGCCGCCGAGGAGCGAGGGGATGACGAACTCGCCCACCGCCGGGATGAACACCAGCAAAGACCCGGCAATCACCCCGGGCATGGAAAGCGGCAGGGTGATCTCGAGGAACGCCCGCCAGGGAGGGCTGCCGAGATCGGCCGCGGCCTCGAGCAGACCCCGGTCGAGCTTCTCCAGAGTGGCGAAGAGCGGCAACACCATGAAGGGCAGGTACGAGTAGATGATGCCGACGTAGATCGCCAGGTTGGTCCGCATGATGAGCAGCGGATGCAAGATGAGCCCGAGCCGCAGCAACACGGTGTTGAGCAAGCCATCGTTGTCGATGATGGCCTCGAGGGCATACACACGCAGGAGGAAGGACGTCCAGAAGGGCAGGATGACGACGAGCAGCAGAATATTCTGGGCCGTGCGTGGGGCCCGCGCGATCGCGTACGCCATCGGGTAGCCGAGCAGCAGACAGATCAGGGTTGAGAGGAAGGCGGTGCGCAGCGAGAAGAGGTAGGCCAGTCCGTAGAGCTCATCGGTGAAGAGATAGCGAAAGCTCGAGAGGCTCAAACTGAGTCGCAGGTGATGGTCCGGGGTGCGCGTGAGGATGTCCGTGAACGGCGGGATCCGGATCACCGACTCCGCGAAGCTGATCTTCAGGGTGAAGAAGAACGGCACCAGGAAGAAGACCAGCAGGAAGAGGAGCGGCGGCAGGATGATGAGCCAGCGCCACGCAGTTCCGGCCTTGAGGGTAGTCGTGCTAATCGTCGCCCCCTTTGGCGATTCTGCAGGATAGACTCAGCATTGTGTCAACCCAACGTAAATCCGCCGCCGCCGGGACCGAGCCGGGCGGCAGCCGTGCGCGCGGCTCCCGGCAGCGACAGCGGCTGATCGATGCCTGCATCGCGGCTCTGCACCTCTACGGGCCCTCGCGCACGACCGTCGAGAAGGTGGTTGCGATCGCCGACCTCTCGCCGGGCATCGTACGCTTCTACTTCGATTCCAAGGACGCCATGCTGGTGGCCTCCCTCGGGTACCTGGCGGCGGAGTTCGACGAGCGGGTGCTGCAGCCGGTGGCGCGCCTGAGGGATTCGCCGGTGCGCGCGCTCGAGCTCCTCGTGGATCTTTATCTCGATCCGCAGCTCGCGAGCACCCGCAAGATCTCGGTGTGGTACTCGTTCTGGGGCGAGGCGAGCTCCCGTCAGGAATACCTCGACATCTGCGGCAAGAACGACGAGGACTTTGCGACACTGGTGCGCCAGCTCATGGAGCGAATGATCACCGAGACCGGCGCGCGGCACCTCGATGCCGACGGCATCGCGCTCGGCCTCATCGGCGTGCTCGAGGTGCTGTGGCAGGGGTTTGCCTTCCAGAGCGAAGAGAGCATCGATCGCGCGGCCGCGCGCGAGCGCTCGCTCGCGTATCTGCGCTCGGTGTTCCCGGGTAGATTCGGCTCGGGTACGCCAGCGGTCGCGCGGGAGATGCTGCCGCCGTGGGCATACGCGAGCGGACCTCTTCTCGCGCTCGAGCGCGAGCGTCTCCTGCGGCCGGCCTGGCAGGTCGTAGGCTACACGTTGCCGGCGCAGCGTAAGCGGCGGGCGACCGGCGGGGGCCAGTACGTCGTCCACGATCTGACGCATGTACTCGAGGGCGCTGCTCCCGGCGACCTGACTTCGCTCGAGATGACGCAAGAGGGTCCGTTCGTACTGGCTCGCGCCCGCCGGCCTGGCGGCGAGGCGCCTGCAGGCTGGCCGACCGAGTGGCCCGAGCTGCAGCCCGGACGGGTGGAGGAAGTGACCGTAGCGGCCAACTGGAAGGTCGTGGTCGAGCAATGGCTCGAGAGTGATTCGCCGCGGCGGTATTTTCTCACTCCCAATCAACTGCTCGACCTCGGCGCGGGCGGTGCCCAGATTCTACGGGTCGTGCCCGAGGCGCCGGACCGCTCGCGCCTGATTCGCTTCGAGCTGCGGCCCGCGCGCGGTGCAGGCCGACAGGGGGCATCCGGCCGCCGCGGCGCGAGCCCGCCGCTCAGCCGACAGATTGCTCTGGCGGAGACGTCCCCGAAAGCGCTCGAGGCGTCGTCGTCGCAGGCGGACGGCCCCATACCGGCCGCGCTGGCGGAATTCAGACGCGCGATTGCCAAGCTGCTGCCACTTCTTGCGCAGACGAGCGACGCGCCGCCTTAGGCGAACAGCGCGGGCGCATGCGGCTCGCGCGCCTCCGGGATGCGACTCCGCAGCAGATCGTGGAACTGGAGCATGCAGCTCTCGAGCCGCGACAATGGCCCCGGCTCATAGGAGCGCGAGCCGAGCCCGCGCTGCACCCGCGTGCAGAGGAACTCGTCCTCCCGCTGGACCTGCCGGTTGATGCGGGCGCCGAGATAACGCAGCACCCGCATCTCGCGCCGCGAGTCCGGACGTGCGAAGGAGCCCCCGCGGATGGTGCACTGGCCGGGACCGCGCGGCAGCACCTGGAAGAAATCCATCTGCTCGGGAAAGATATCGATGCCAATGTTGGGCAGCATGCTGTAGAAGCTCCAGCGCCGCCGCTGCTCCTCGGCAATATTCACGGCCGTCGGTACCACGAGGCTCTGATAGAACCGCTCGCTCCAGCGGCTCGAGGGCTGCTCGCGCAGGCGGCTGATGCCGCGCGCCACGCCGCTCGGCAGGAGCACCTGATCTTCGTAGTCGGGCGTGAACATGCGAAAGAGTCCCGGATGGCCGATGGGCACGTGATACGACTCCAGGTAGTTGTCCATCGCAATCTTCCAGTCGCAATCCCAGTGCTCGATGTACATAGGTCCCAGGGGCTGCATGCACGCGAGGCCATGCGGCGCCAGCTCCTGCGCGAGCTCGCCCCAAACTTCCTCCACCGGCGGGGGATCGCCCGCGAGGCAGACGAACACGAAGCCGAACGTCACCTGCGAGCGCACGGGCTTCAGGCCCCACTGCGAGCGCTCGAGGCCGGGGAAGCTGTCGCGCTCGGTGACGGCCCGCAGCTCACCGCTCAATCGGTATGACCAGCCGTGATAGGGGCAGGTGATCGCGCCGGGACAATGCCCGGAGCCCTCGAGAATCCGCGCGCCGCGGTGGCGGCATACGTTGTGAAATGCACGGATCTCGCCCTGTGCGTCGCGCAGCGCCAGCACGCCGTTCGTGCCCAGATCGAAAGTCACGAAATCGCCGGGCTGCGGGATGGAATTGACATGACAGACGATCTGCCAGCTCGGCGCGAGCAGGCGGTCGATCTCGAGGCGCGTCATCTCGGCGTGGCGGTAAGCCCAGGCGGGTAGGGCGCGTGGGAGCGTCGGCGGCGCGACGGATCGGGCGGCTGCAGATGGGGTCATGGGCGGCTCTCGAGGCAGATTCTATATAGTCATTCAATTCTACCGCAAAAATTTATATGAACATATAGACTCGTGCCCTGGCGGGTGCTACCTTGCGGCCAAGACCAGACGCTTTCATCGCAAGCGCAGGAGAGGGTATGCCCCGAGTACTCGCCAAGAGCCAAGCTCACTACCGCCGGGCACTCACCCGGCTGCCGCTGGGAGTCGCCTCGAATTTCCGCTTCTGGGGCGAGGAGCGCACGATTTACGTGAAGTACGGACGGGGCGGCCGGATCGTCGATCTCGACGACAACGAATACATCGACTATCGCTTAGGCTACGGACCGGCGATCCTCGGGCATGCCGATCCTAGAGTGGACGACGCTGCCCGCGAGGGCATCAAGATCGGTGGGGTGTTCGCGCTCGCGACGGAGCGCGAGTACTACGTCGCACAGCGCATCTCGAAGATGGTCCCCGCGGCGGAGCTCGTGCGCTTTTCCAACTCCGGCACCGAGGCGGTCATGGCGGCGCTGCGTCTCGCCCGCGCCTACACCGGCAGGGACAACTACGTCATCCTGGAGGGCAGCTACCACGGCCTCTTCGATGCCGCCATGTGGTACACGCCCATGGACAAGTGGACGCAGGTCGGCGACCCGGTGGTCTATCCCTACAGTGAGGGAATTCCGCTGACGACGCGCAGCTTCGCGCATTTCGTCCAGGCCAATGATGCCAACCAGCTCGAGGACGTGCTGAAGCGCCATGCGGACAAGCTTGCGTGTTTGCTCATCGAGCCCATCATGGGCAACTGCCTGGGGATTGCGGCCGATACCGCCTACATCCGCGCCGCCCGCGAGCTTTGCGACCGATACGGCGTGCTCCTCGTCATCGACGAGGTAAAGACGGGATTTCGGGTCGCGCGTGGCGGCGCGCAGCAACTCTACGGGGTCAAGGCGGATCTCTGCACTTTCGCCAAAGCCATGGGAAATGGCTATCCGATCTCCGTGCTCGCAGGCCGCGAGGAGATCATGCGCAAGATTGGACGCGGGGTCGCGCACGGCGGCACTTACACCGCGCACTCTGTGTCGTTGGCCGCGGCGGAGCAGACGCTGCAGATACTCGATGAAACCGACGCGCTCGACAGAATTGCCGCATATGGCACGGCGCTGCGCCAGGGGATGAGCGCCATCCTGAAGGCGCGCGGCATCGCCCATAGCTTCGTCGGCCATCCGTCGATGAGCGGCCTCTACTTCGCACACGAGCCGCCGCGAACCTACCGCGACTGGAAGGGCAGCGATTACACGTTCTATGACGCCGCGGCGAAGGTTCTGCACGATGAGGGCGTGCTCTGCGAGCCCGATTCACGCGAGCCGTGGTTCGTCTGCGCGGCGCATGACGACGCCTGTTTGAAAGAGACCCTCGCGGGCTTCGAGGTGGCGATCGAGAAGACCTTGACTTCGCTCGGCGGGCGGCGCCAGGCTGGGGGGTGAGCATGTTCCGGGCCTCGAAGCGCGCCGGCAGAGGCCAGGACGGGCGCGGCCGGCCGGATGCGATCGTGGTCGGTGCCGGGCACAACGGCCTCGTGGCGGCGTGCTTCCTCGCACGCGCGGGCCTCGAAGTGCAGGTGCTGGAGCGCAACGCCTACATCGGCGGGGCTGCGGTGAGCCGGCGGCTCTACGACGGCTTCACGTATTCCAACTGCTCGTATGTCTGCAGCCTCTTACGCACGGAGATCATCCGCGCGCTCGACCTGCCGGCTCACGGCCTGCAGATCATTCCGTACGAGGGCGGCTGCACTCTCATGCGCAACGGCGGGCACCTCGCGCTCTACGACAACCACGATGCGCTGCGGCGCGAGATTGCCCGGCACTCGCAACGCGATGCGGAAGCCTACGACCGGTTCGCCCGCGACATGCTGCGGCACTGCAGGTTCATCAAGCCGCTGCTCTTGCGCGCGCCTCCCGATCCGACTTCCTTCAAACCCGCCGATCTGCGCGAGCTGCTCTATCTCGGGCGGCATTTCGGCGGCCTCGGGGAGGCGCAGATGTACGAGACGCTGCGGTTCTGGATGCTCTCCTGCGCCGATATGCTCGATGAGTATTTCGAGAGCGAGATCGTCAAAGGGCACCTCGCCGGCAGCTCAATCATCGGCACGGCGCTCGGCCCACGCTCACCGGGCTCGGCTTATGTGCTCCTGCACCACTATATGGGCAGCATCGACGGCACGGTGGGGGCCTGGGGATTCGCGCGCGGCGGAATGGGCGCGATCACGCAGGCGCTCGCTGCGGCCCTCATGGCCAGCGGCGGCTCGATCCGTTGCGATGCGCCGGTCGAGCGGATCCTCACCCGCAACGGCCGCGCGATGGGGGTCGTGCTCGAGGGCGGGGAGGAGATCCCGGCGAAGCTCGTCGTATCCAACATGGACGTGCGGCGGACGTTCCTCAAGGCCGTCGATCCGGCAGAGCTGCCGGAGGAATTCGTGCGCCGCGTACGGCAGTTCAAGATCCGCGGCTCCTCGGGCAAGCTCAACATCGCGCTCGATGGGCTGCCACGCTTCCCGGCGATCCCGGCCGGCTCGCCCTGCATGCGCGGCGATCTGCACGTGACCGACTCCATCGAGATGCTGGAACGCGCCTATGACGACTGGAAGGAAGGCCGCTGGTCGCAGCGCCCGTATCTCGACATCCTGATCCCGACACAGATCGACCCGACCATGGCACCGGTCGGTAAGCACTACATGTCAGTGTTCGTGCAATACTGTCCCTGCGCACTGGCCGACGGCCCCTGGACGGATGAGAAACGTGCGAGCTTCGGGCGCACGGTGATCGATTCCATCGCCGAGCACAGCCCGGGCTTTCGCGACCTCATCCTGCACGCGGAGATCCGCACGCCCGCCGACATCGAGCGGGAGGTGGGCCTCACCGAAGGCAACATCTTCCAGGGCGAGCTGACTTTCGACCAGCTCCTCTTCAACCGCCCGATTCCGGGATATGCGCAGTATCGGTCTCCGATCAGAGGCCTCTACCTGTGCGGCTCGAGCACTCACCCCGGCGGCGGGGTAATGGGCGCGCCCGGCGCCAACGCCGCGAGGACGATCCTGGGAGACTTGCGGCGGTGAGCGGCTCCCGGTACGACTGCATCGTCATCGGCGCCGGACACAACGGGCTCACGTGCGCGGCGTATCTCGCGCGCTCCGGGCGCCGGGTGTTGGTGCTGGAGGCGGCGGAGCAGGCGGGTGGGGCGGCTGGAACGCGGGAGTTCGCACCAGGCTTTCGCGCCTCGAGCTGCGCTCATCTGCTGCACCTGATGCCCGGATGGCTGCTCGAAGAGCTGCGACTCGCGCGTCATGGCTTGAAGATGGCGGCCGAGAGGATGCCGACCATTGCCCTGTCGGGGACGACTGCCCTGCGGATTCCGATGGACCGGGACCCCGCCGTGCAGAATCTCGCCGCGACCGACGCGCAGGCCTTCAGGGAATATACCGCCAGGATGAGGCGCCTCGCCGCAGCGCTGCGGCCGCTTCTCGAGACAGTGCCCCCACGGCTGGGCTCCCGCGCGTGGCGCGACCGGCTCACGCTTCTCGGCCTGGGAGCCAAGCTGCGGCTCCTCGGGCGCGCAGACCTGCGCGAGCTCCTGCGCATTGCCGGGATGTGCGTGCACGACCTGCTCGATGAGCATTTCGAGAGTCCGCTCCTCAAAGGCGCGCTCGCCTTCGATGCGGTGCTCGGCACCAACCTGGGACCGCGATCTCCAGGGAGCGTGTTCACGCTGTTGTACCGACTGGCGGCGGGAGGCGAGGCTGCGGCCTCGCTGGCGCAGCCCGATGGGGGGCTCGGAGCACTCACCGAGGCGCTCGCGCAGGCTGCGGCCAGCGCCGGGGCGGAGCTGCGCTTCTCGGCAGCCGTCGCGCGAGTGATCGTGACGGACGACAGCGCGGCGGGCGTGGTTCTGGAATCGGGCGAGAGGCTGGAAGCGGGGTGCGTGGTCTCGAGCGCCGATCCCCGGACGACGTTCCTGCGGCTGCTCGGCGCCGAGCATCTCGATGCCGGGTTCGTCCGTCGCGTCGCGCACTTGCGCACGATGGGCATGACTGCGAAGCTGCACCTCGCGTTGGAGCGCATGCCGCAATTCACGGCGCTGGCAGATGCCGCGCCCGAAGGCCGGTTGGTGTTGGCCCCTTCGCTTGCTGCGGTGGAGCGGGCGTTCAATGACGCCAAGTACGGGAAGTTCTCGGCGGCTCCGCTGCTCGAGGTGCTGGTGCCGACCACCGTCGACCCGGGCCTGGCTCCGCCCGGCCGGCATGTCCTCTCGGCCGTAGTGCAGTATGCTCCCTATCGAATCGCGGGGGGATGGGAAGGGCAGCGTGAGCAGTTCCTCGATACGATCCTGCAGACGCTCGAGGCGCATGCGCCGGGGTTACGCGACTCGGTACGCGCGGCAGAGCTGCTCACGCCACAGGACATCGAGACGCAGTTTCGGATCAGCGGCGGCAACTGGCATCACGTGGAGCTGGCGCTCGATCAGTTCTTCATGGTCCGCCCGCTCGCGGGCGCGGCGCAATATCGCGCGCCGGTGCGGGGCCTCTTCCTCTGCGGCGCGGGCTGTCATCCGGGCGGTGGAGTGATGGGAGTCGCCGGCCGCAACGCAGCCCGTCAGATCCTGGCGCAGGCGGCCTGAGATGCTCATCGAGACCGAGCCGCATTATCGTCAGCCGCTGCTGCGCTCCCCCTTCCACGAGCGCATGCGGGCCCTCAGCCAGGTCGACAGCTTCATCCCCTGGTCAGGCTACAGCACGGTCGACGTCTTCAGCACCGTCGAGCAGGAATACTTTGCGATCCGTAACGGCGCCTCGCTCTACGACCTGACACCGATGGTGAAGTACTGCATCACGGGCCCGGATGCCACGCGCTTCCTCGATCGGCTGGTCACGCGCAGCGTCGCGAAGGTGCGGCCGGGGAGGGTGGCCTATGCGGTCTGGTGCGATGATGCCGGGCGTCTGATCGATGACGGCACCATCTTTCGCCTGGGCGAGCAGGAATACCGGCTCTGCACGGGCGAACGGCAGCTCGACTGGCTGCTCGACTCGAGCATCGGCTTCGACGTCCGGATTGCCGAAGTGACCGCCGACATCGCGGCGCTCGCGCTGCAGGGTCCCTGCTCCTGTTGGGTCCTGAAAGCCCTCGGGCTCGAGGGCATCGAGACGCTCGCGCCTTTCGAGCACCGTACTTTCCGGGTCCCGGATCGGGCGGGAGCCGCCGGGACGCCGGTGATGGCCTCCCGCACGGGGTTCACCGGCGATCTGGGCTACGAGTTGTGGGTGGACCCGGCGGATGCCGAGCGTCTGTGGGATGCGCTGATGGAGGCTGGGCGCGTCCGCACGATCAGACCCATAGGCTCGCGCGCACTCAACATCGCGCGGATCGAGGCAGGCTTCCTCCTTCCCAATGTCGATTTCGTCTCCAGTGCGCACACGCTGCGCAATGGAACCGCGCGCTCGCCGCTCGAGTTGGGCCTCGGCTGGTGTATCGATTTCGGCAAGGGGCATTTCACCGGGCGGCGTGCGCTCCTCGAGGAGCACGCTCGGCCGCCGCGGCGCCGGCTCGTTGGGCTCGATATCGAAGGCACCAAGCCCGCGCACAACGCGCTCATCTATGCCGGGCGTGCCGGGCACCGGGAGATCGGCAGCGTCACGTCGGCCGCGTGGTCGCCCACCTGTAAGCGCAACATCGCTCTCGCCATGGTGAATGCGCCGTACTTTGAGACGGGGCGCCGGGTATGGGCCGATATCTATCTCAACCGGGAGCTCACGTGGGAGCGGCGCATGGTGCGGGCGCGAGTAGTCGAGCGGCCCTTCTTTGCACCGGCGCGGCGCCGCGCGTTGCCGCCGGGAGACTTCTGACATGATCACCACCGCGGTCAAGAGCGTGAGCGAGCGACCGTGGTTGGACCCTGGCGCGAGACCGCAAATCATCATCGAAGGCGTCACCAAGACCTTCGGCGGCTGCACGGCGGTAGACAACATCAGCCTCAACATCTACCAGGGCGAGATGTTCGCGTTGGTCGGTGCCTCCGGCTGTGGCAAGACGACCTTGCTGCGTATGCTCGCAGGGTTCGCGCGCCAGAGCAGCGGGCGCATCGTCATCGATGGCGTGGAAATGAGCGATGTGCCCCCGTACGAGCGCCCCGTCAACATGATGTTCCAGTCGTACGCGCTCTTTCCCCACATGACCGTGGAGGGCAACGTCGGCTACGGAATCCGCAGGCTGCCGATTCCGCAAGCCGAGCGCGAGCAGCGGATCGCGCAGGCGCTCGAAATGGTGCAGCTCGGGCACCTCGCCAAGCGCAAGCCCCACCAGCTCTCGGGCGGACAGCGCCAGCGGGTGGCGCTCGCCCGCGCGCTGATCCGCCGGCCCAAGGTGCTGCTCCTCGATGAGCCCCTGTCCGCACTCGACAAGAAGCTGCGCGAGAAGACGCAATTCGAGCTCATGGATCTGCAGTACCGGCTTGGCATCACGTTCATCGTGGTCACCCATGATCAGGATGAGGCCATGGCGCTCGCCACCCGCATCGCGGTCATGGATCACGGCAGGGTGTTGCAAGTGGGCACGCCGTCCGAGATCTACGAGTTTCCCGGGAGCCGCTTCGTTGCGGACTTCGTCGGCACGACCAATCTGTTCGAAGGCACCGTGGCGCAGAGCGAGCCCGGCACCGTCACGGTGCGGTGCGCAGAGACTGCGTGCGATCTCCTGATCGATGATGCCGGACGCTTCTCGACGGGACAGCAGGTCTGGGTGGCGCTGCGGCCGGAGAAGATCCGTCTCACCAAAGAGCCTCCGCCGGGCGGCCGCTGCAACCTGCTGCGCGGTGTGGTGTGGGAGCTCGGCTACCTCGGCAATCGCTCGACCTACCGTATCAGGATGGCGAGCGGCAAGCTCGTCACCGTACAGGCGCAGAACGAGCGGCGCACCTCCGAGTGGTCGATCGACTGGAGCGACGAGGTCTACATGAGCTGGCAGGCGGATGCCGCGGTGATTCTCGAATCCTGAGGATCGGGACGGCAGCTATTGATGATCGCGGGGAATGGTCTTTTTCCAGGTTCTGCTGATCACCAGTTTCTCGTCCCGCAGCAGCGCGCGCGTGTACTGATAGTAGAAGTTGTGTGCGTCGCTGCGTAAGGAGAGGTGCCCGCGCCAGGTGAGCGTGTGAGCTCCCACGTGCTGCACGTTGACGATGTCGCCGACGTCGCTGGTGTCGGCCGGGTGCGCATCATCGATGGAGTAAGTGATCTTCTCCGCATCGTGAAACGTGCCCCAAGGATGGTGGATGGCGTATCCGCCCTGCCAGGTGACATGGGCGTGACCGGTCTCATCGCGCTGGACGGTGTATGAGCCTGGCCAGTCGAAACCTCCTCCGGTGATCCCCGGCGGCTTTTCGACCGGTTCCGGGGGTGAGAACAAGGAAGCGGGAGGGGCTCGGCCCGCGAGCGGCACGCGCGGCAGCTCGATCCACGATGCCCGCTCGCCGCCCAGCTCGACTGTAGTGTCCATCGAATAGGGCGTCGGCCAGAGTGTCGGCCACATGGCGTTGGCGAGCGCGAGCCGGATCCGATGTCCCTTGGGGAATACATAGGAGGCGAGATGCAGATCGAAGGAGAAGGTGTAGGCCTTGCCCGGCTCGAGAGAGCTCGGGTCCGCGAGCGAGTCGCGCTGCGCACCGTTAGAGTCTGCCCCCACCACGAGCGTGACGCGACCATCGGGGGCGACGTCCTCCAGACGCGCAACCCAATCTGCGAGCGGCGCAGAGCTTGACGCATTGAGTGTCAGGTGGGGGTAGCCGATGATGGCGGTATCGTCGGTCAGCGGCTGGGAATCATAGACGAGGCTATATGCATCGAACGAACGCATGTCTGGATGCAGATCTCCCCACCAAAAGATGCCGCTTTCCGCGCCCGCCGATGGCACATACCGCAGCTCGTCCCGGCCGCTTTTGCCGGCCTCGGGAGCCAGTGCGTGATCGGGCTGCAGGAACAATCGCTCGGGCTGAGTACCCTGCGGGGGCCAGCCGTCATAGGCGCGCCAGAGGCCAGGTAAGGTCTGATCCTGCGGGCCGGGCGGGTACGCCAGCTGCAGGTAGATCATCAACTTGGGATCGGAGAGGACGCCCGTGTTCCGTCCTTTCAGCCAGTAGTCGAACCAACGCACCGCCTGGTTTCGCCACTCATAGAGCGGCCCGTAGTTGCTGTCGCTCGGCCAGGCATGATTCCAGGGGCCGATCCATGCCTTCACCGGCGCTGACACCTGTGTGAGCATGCGCGGGATGCTGTCGCGATAGCCGTCGTGCAACCCGCCGATCAGGAAGCAGGGCACGCGAATGGATGAAAGCGGCCGCTCGGGGCTGTGCCAGAACGCGCCATCGCGTTGGTGCTCGAGGTAAGTCAGCGACCACGGCTTGGAGCTCATGCGCGGTTCGATGACGTTGGGTGCGAGACTGTAGTCGGGCGCGCCACTGCGACCTTGGCCGAGATCCATGGTCAGCTCGAATTCGTCGATATGGGCCACACCGTCGATGTAATGCACGTCTTCCTTGAAGAGGTTCTCGGTCGCGGCCACCGCCACGATGGCCTTCAGCGCCGGCGGATTGCGCATCGCCAGCTGAATGGAGTTGAAGCCGCCCCATGAAATACCGAACATCCCGACGTTGCCGTTCGACCAGGGCTGGTGGGCGACCCAGGCGATGACCTGCTCGCCGTCGGCCTGCTCCTGCGCCGAGTACTCGCGGTTGGGCGGCGTGCCGCCGCTCGCGCCGAAGCCGCGGATGTCGACGGCTGCGCCCACGAACCCGCGGCGCGCGAAGTAGCTGAAGAGGCCGTATTGCTCTTCAATCTCGTCGTCGTCCTTGCGATAGGGCAGGTAGTTGAGGAGAGCCGGGAAGCGAACGCCGTGAGGTCCTCCTTTTGGCATGTAGAGCGTCACAGCGAGCGTGACGCCATCACGCATGGGAATCGTGGCCCGCTCGAGGGTAAAGCCATAGACCGGCGGCGATGGCTTCTCATAGGCCTGAGCGCGGCCCGGACTCGCCGACAGGACGAGCACGAGAACGACAGCCCACGTGTTACGCATGCGGCGAAGTTTCAGGGGCGATCATGCTGCGCAGCGGGGCATCGCGTCTCACGATGCGCGCGGATTCCCCTGCCTCGAGCTCCCGCGCATAGCGGTGGCCATTGTAGACCGCATGCGCGATGGCACCCGGTGCGAGCGCATCGCCCACCCGCGTGACTGAGGCAATGCCGGCTGCAGCGACCTCTTCGTGCCTGGCCGTCAGCGCATGATAGAGGGCGTCATTCGCCAGGCGTGCGCCGATGATCACCAATGCACGGCAGGGAAGCCGAGTCCGCGCGGAGGTGAATACATTCACCAGCGTGAGCTCGCCGTCTTTGAGGGACTCGACCCGCAGGAGGGTATGCACCTCGACTCCCGCTGCCTCGAGCGCGCGATAGGTCTGCGGCTGCTCGTTGGTCATGACGGCCCAGGCGGAAACGTATCCTGACGGTGTCACGTAACGGACCTGCCGTCCAGCTCTCGCCAGGTGCTCGGCGAGAGCGGAGCCCATGTAGTAGTTGTCGAAATCGAACACGACCACGGGCTCCTCGAGCACAACGCCTGCGGCCACGTCATCGGGCGTATAGATATCGGGACTGTCCAGAGTGCCCGCGGGCACCTCGAGCGGCGAGTAGAGGAAAGGCATCCAGCGAGCGCCCGTGGCGAGCGTCACGTGCGCCGGCCGGAGCTCGAGAATGTCATCGGCCCCGAGGCGATTGCCCCGATAGATCGACACGTTGGGCAGATGCTGCAGCTGACTGCGCCGCCACTCGAGGACGCGCGACCAGGTCGCGAGCCCCGGTAACCGGGTCTCGAAGCGCAGCCGGCCGCCCAGCTCGTCCGCGGCTTCCGCGAGCATAACCTCGTAGCCGCGGCGCCCGAGTGTCAGCGCGCACTCGAGGCCCGCGGGACCGGCGCCGACCACGAGCACGGTGCCGGCGCCGCGCGGTGCAGGCGGGACGCGGTCCGGATGCCACTGCCGGCGCCATTCCTCGCCGATGGTCGGATTCTGCGTGCAGCGCACCGGCACACCGTCGTGCCAGCTCGAGATACAGATGTTGCAGCCGATGCACTCGCGGATGTCCTCCTCGCGTCCTTCGTCGATCTTTCGCGGCAGGAACGGATCGGCGATCGATGGTCGCGCGCCGCCGATGAGATCGAGCACGCCGCGACGAATCTGACCTACCATCGCGTCCGGGGAGGTGAAGCGTCCCACCCCGACCACGGGCTTGTCGGTGAGCGACTTGACGAAGGCAATCACCGGCTCGTGGCTGCCCTCGGGCGTGAAGCGCGAGGGCGCGCAGTCGGTCGACTCGGAATCCATCTTTACGTCCCACAGGTCCGGCAGGTCGGCGAGCAACTGCACGACCTCGTGCGCTTCCGAAGGGGCGCACTCGCTCGGCCGGCCGCGCAGCTCTTCCAGACTGATGCGTAGGGCAACCGCGCAGTCGCCGCCGACTCCGTCGCGGGTGGCCTCGAGCAACTCCCGGACGATGCGCACCCGGTTGCGGAGGCTCCCGCCATAGGCGTCCGTGCGGTGATTCCACTCCGGCAGGAGGAATTCGTACGGCAGATAGCCCATTCCCGCGTACACGTAGACGATGTCGAACCCGGCGCTGCGTGCCCGCTGCGCAGCGCGTTTCTGCGCATCGAGGAGCGCCCGGATATCCTCGCGATCCATGACCCGGGGACGCTGATGACCCATGTAGCTCACATGCGTCGGCATCCACGAGGTTCCCGATGGAGACATGGAGGGAATTCGATTGAGCCGGTTCGTGACGCAGCCGCCTCCGTGCCAGAGCTCGATGCCGGCGAGCGCCCCATGGCGATGCACAGCTGCCGTCATCAGGGCATGGGCGCGCACGTCATCCTCGTCCCACAGCGTGGCGTAGGGTAGGGGAGCATCATCCGAAGCAGGATCGATGGAGACGTAGCCGGTGCACACTACACCCCAACCCCCCTCGGCCTTCGTCTCGCGGAACGCCGCCCGCATGTGTGGCATCGAGTTGGTCATGCCGCTCGCGTGGGGTACGGCGTAGAACCGGTTGCGGGCGGTGACCGGGCCGATCCTGACGGGCTCGAACAGAACGTCGTAGCGAGGATTGCGGGCCATGTGAGTCGGCTTCATTCGTCGGTAATGTCGTCCGTCAGCACCGCTTTGCGACGGGCGATGAAATCTAGCATGGCCTCGTTCTTTGCCGGGTCGATGCCGGGGTCCTGATACTCGGCGAGCATCCGCTTCCACACCCGGTTGGCACGCTGCTCCGCCGTGAGGCGTCCCTCCTCCGACCATTGCTCGTAGGAAGAGTAATCGGCGATCGTCGACTGGTAGAACGCGGTCTCGAAGTTCTCCTGAGTGTGCGCGCAGCCGAGGAAGTGGCTTCCGGGCCCGACCTCGCGGATGGCATCGAGCGCCTGGCCGCGCTCCGACATATCCATGCCCTGCGCGAGGCTCTGCATCATGGCGCACTGGTCGGCGTCCATCACGAACTTCTCATAGCCTGCCACCAGCCCGCCTTCGAGCCAGCCCGCCGCATGCGTCACCAGATTCACGCCGGCGAGCAGGGTGGGGAGCAGCGTGTGGGCGCTCTCGTACCCGGCCTGAGCATCGGCAGTCTTGGCTGCGCAGAGGGAGCCACCGCTGCGGCAGGGGACCCCGAGGCGTCGCGCCAGCTGTGCAGTCGCGAAGATCATCTGCGTCGCCTCCGGAGTGCCGAAGGTCGGTGCCCCCGTGCGCATGGAGATTGCGCCGACGAAGGAGCCGAGGATCACCGGCGCTCCCGGCCGTACCAGCTGCGTCAACGCCATCCCGCACAGCGCCTCGGCGAGGAGCTCGGCCATGCATCCGGCGGGCGTCACCGGACCCATGGCGCCGGCGAGCATGGCGGGCACGACGATGGTGCCTTGATTGTGCCCGGCAAACTGGCGCAACGCGCCGAGCATCCGTCCGTCGAAGACGAGCGGGGAATTCGAGTTGATGTTGCCGAGGACCACGGGGTGGGTCTCGAGGTAATCGGCGCCGAACAGAACCTGCGCGAGGGCGACGGCGTCCGCCGCATGACCGGCGGTCTCCGGGGTGGCCTCGCACCCCTGATCCGAGTAGCGGAAAAAGGCGTACTGCACGTCGAGATGGCGCTTGTTGGGCGGGATCTCCATCGGCTCGCACATGCTGCCGCCGGAGAAATGGATGGCGGGCGCCATGTGAGCGAGCTTGATGAAGTTGTGCAGATCCTCGAGCGTGCCATAGCGGCGGCCGCGGTCGATGTCGGTGACGAAGGGCGGCCCGCCCACGGGAGAAAATACGGTCGCGTTGCCGCCGAAGCGGACGTCACGCGCCGGGTTGCGGGCGAAGACGGTGAATTCGGCCGGCGCGGTCGCGAGCAGGCGGCGCGCGAGGCCTCGGGGGATGCGTACCCTTTCGCCGCGCACGTCGGCCCCTGCGTCGCGCCATAGGCGCAATGACTCCGGGTCGCGGCGCAGCTCGATACCGATTTCCTCGAGGATGGTTTCGGCGTTCGCCTCGATGATCTCGATCGCTTCCGTGCTCAGGAGCTCCACGGGGCGCAGATGCCGGCGGATATAGGGATACTTCGCAGGTGGCGTGCGCGCTCGCGCGCGCCTGCTGTCGCGGGCGCGACGGGTCGGGGTGACGGGGTCGCTCATGAGCGTATTTATATCTCTATTTAATTCCGTGCGGATAATTTATATAGTCATATAGACGATGGCAGTGGCTGGTGCTATCGTTGCCGTCAAGGGGGCGTATGAAAAATCCTCGAACCGTGCCTGCAAGCGAGCGTGCCCGATCCGACGGGGCTCATAGACGCTCGAAAATCGCCGTCGCGGTCGCAGCCGCCCTGTACGGAGTGACCGCGGGTCGCGTCCCCCTCGCGCTCGCCGCTGACCCGGCTGTCGGGAGTGATCCCGCCGGACCCCAAGTCCTCCAGGAAGTGATCGTCACCGCGACCAAGCGGGAGGAGAACCTGCAGAGCATCCCGGAAACCATCCAGGCCTTGAGTGCCAGTGATATCCAGAACCTGGGCATCACGCATTTCGAGGACATCGTGCGCGCGATGCCGACGGTCTCCTACGAGAGCATCGGGCCCACGGATCAGATGTTCTACATCCGCGGCGTATCGGACGGCAGCAGCGCGAACGCCTCGAACATCTCGACCACGGGATTTTTCCTCGACGACGCGTCCACGAGCTATTACGGCTACATTCCGGACCTTCATCTCTACGACATCGAGCGGATCGAAGTGCTCGATGGTCCGCAGGGGACGCTCTTCGGCGCCGGCGCCATGTCGGGCGCCATCCGCGTCATCACCCAGAAGCCCGACGCGCACGCCTTCAGCGCCGGCACCGACCTCGACTACGGCAAGATCGAGCACGGCGGCAACGACACGACCGCCCAGGCGTTCGTCAATATTCCCCTGATCAGCGGCAGTACGGCGCTGCGGCTGTCCGGTTACGTGGTCCACGAGGGCGGCTACATCGACAACCGGCTCGCAACCCGAGACTGGGTGAACGGGGTCGTATCGACCAACGCGCAGTGGGCCCGCAACGACTACAACACGGAGCGGCAATTCGGCGGACGCGCGGCCATCTCCCAGCGGCTCGGCGACTCCTGGAAGGCCGTCCTCACGGTCAACTATCAGCGGCAGAACACTGCAGGATCGTGGACGCAGGATCCGGACCGTTATGGGCTGCGCCAGGTGGCGCATTTCGGGCCCGAGGGCATCTCCGACTCCTTCACGGATTACAACCTGAACGTCGAAGGGGACGTTGGAATCGGCGATCTGGTGTTCGCCTCGACGTACTGGTCGTACCCCTACCACTTCGTCACCGAGTATTCCGAATACGTCCAGTACAATCCGTTCCCGGACTACTATCAGATTTCGCCCCCCCTGCTGCAGAGCCTGACCTGCCAGACCGGTCCCACGATCGAGGGTGGAACCGACTCGTACGGCGGCTGCCAGGCGCCGAACATGTATTACACGTACGACCAATGGACGCAGCAGTGGTCGAACGAGCTGCGCCTGCAGTCGAAGCCGGGCGGCCGCCTGCACTGGCTGGCGGGCCTCTACTGGCAGAAGACCCGACAGATCTGGGACACCTACTACCTCCTGCCGGGGCTGCAGCCCGATGGCGAGGCCTACCAGAGCGCGCTCTCGTTCTACAGCTACTACTACACGGGCACCGCCGCGCCCCTGCCGCACGAGTGGTACAGCAGCCTCAACCGCAATGACTCCCGCAATACCGCGGAATTCGCCGATGTGAGCTTCGACCTCACCAAGCACTGGACCATCGAGGCGGGGCTGCGCTACTTCAACTGGGATTTCAGCTCGAGCGATCAGTGGGCGGGGTACTTCTGGGCACCGAAGACGCCGTCCGGCCTGACCGACGTCTCGGGGCACAAGCTGAGCGGCAAGGCGAGCATCTCCTACAAGCCGACCTCCAACGTGCTTCTGTACGGCACCTTCAGCCAGGGGTACCGCCAGGGCGGGAGCAACGCGGGAGCCTCATCGTCCTGCTATCAGAACGGCGTGCCTCTCACTTATGAGCCGGATACCCTCAACAACTTCGAGGTGGGCTGGAAGACCGGGCTCCTCGACGGACGCATGCGGTGGAACGGCGCGTTCTACTACATGCGCTGGGACGGCTACCAGGCGCCCATTTTCGATGATTCCATCTGCCCGACGACTTTCAATGCAAATTTCGGCAAAGCGCGGATCTACGGCGGCGAGACCAACGTCGCCTATCGGATCACCGAGGGCCTGACCCTACAGGCCACGGCCAACTACAATGATTCGCGCCTCACGAGCATACAGCCGAATTTCTCGGGCGTGCTCACGCAGATGATCGTGCCGAACGAAACGCTGCCCTTCGTTCCCTACTTCAGCTACAGCGCCAACATCCGTTACGACCGATCCCTCGGCGCGCAATTGCGCGGGTTCCTGGAATACGACATCGCGCACAAGGGCGACAGATGGAGCGACCTGCGTGCGCTGGCCAACCCGGCGCTCGGCAGTAGATCGGGCTCGGCACGCGTCATAGAGCCTGAATACAACATCTCCGACGTGCGCGTCGGTGTCCAGAGTCCGGATGGCGCCTGGACCCTGGAAGGGTATGTCACCAACCTCTGGAACACGAACGCGATCATCCTGGTCAACACGGGCAACTACGACCGCCGCGAGACGACTAACGAGCCGCGCGTGATCGGCATGCACGTCAGCTACAACTTCAACGGCAAATGACGCGGCCTCAATCGAATGAGCCGAAGCGCGCGAGGCAATCGCCGAGGGCCGCTCGCAGCGGCTCGAGCTCGCCGGCGAACCGCTTCCAGTAACCCACTCCGGAGGCGTAGAGCGGCTGGCGCACCTGCTCGGCGCTCGCCGTGCGCACGGGGCGGCGGTTCTCGTGAAAGCTGAGCGTTGCCGCCTCGAACGGCAGCCCGCAGTAATCGAGGAGATGCCGGACGACAGCCTCAGGATCGCGGATCAGTTGCTCGTACTGCAGGTGCATCACTCTGCCGGGGAGCACCTCGTCCCAGTGGTCCATCAGGGCGAGATAGCAACGGTAGTAGCGTCCGAGGTCTTCCAGGTCGTAGCTGAAGGACTGGCCCTGTGCAAAGTACTGCTTGTAGTTGCTGAGGCAGGTATCCATGGGATGCCGCCGGACGTCGACGATCCGGGCGCCGGGCAGCATGGCGTGAATGAGCCCGATGTGACTGAAGTTGTTGGGCATCTTGTCGATGAAGCGTGGCTTGCCGGCGCGTACGGCGCGGGTGTCCTCGACATAGCGTCGGCCGAGGCCGGTAAGCTCCTCTGCCGAGAGTGCACGCACGGTTTCCGGATAACCGTCCCGATCCGCGCCCCGATGGTCGAGCTCGCGCACGAGCGCCGGGATGTTGTGCAGCTCCATCGTGCCCTCGACCAGCGAATGACTCGCGAGGATCTGCTCGACGAGCGTCGAGCCGGACCGGGGCAGGCCCACGATGAAAATGGGCGCAGCATCCGGAAAACCCGCCGCCGTCCGCGAGGAGAAGAATTCGCGGTCATAGCACGCGGCGATGCGCCGGGACTTGGCCTCGAAGGTGGCGATCGAGAACGGCGAGGTCTTCTTGCGCAGGGTGTTGCCCGCGGCATAGTGGCTGAACGCCTCGGCGTAACGGTCGCGCTGCTCCAGGGCTCGCGCGATGGCGAAATGCAATTGCGCCTGGTCGGTGCTGGCCGCCGGAGATGCCAGGAGCTCCTGCATCGCCGTAAGCTCGGCGTCGCTGAAGAGATAGTTCTTGAGGTCCGCGAGGCTCCAGTACGCTTCCGCGTACTTCGGATTCAGCCTGAGGCACTCCCGATAGGCATCCTCGCACTGCGCCCGCCGTCCCAGTGTCTTGTTGACGTGCCCGATGGCGAGTCGGAATGCGGCCTGCGAAGGATCGAGCCGAGCAGCCTCCTCGTAGGCGGCCAGCGCCTCCTGCTGGCGCAGCAGGCGGATGTACACCGACCCCAACGCCGCCCAGTTCTGCGGGTTCTGCGGCTCGAGTTGCATGAGGTCGCGGAAAACCTGCTCCGCCTCGGTGAGCCGCTCCGCGGCGAGGAGAGTATGACCCCACGCGCGCCGCACGAGCGGGTGGTGAGCGGAATGGCGGCGGGCATGCTTAAGCAGCCGCTCGGCATCCTGTGTATTTGCGGACCGGATGGCCACGGCCGCAAGCCCCGCGAGCGCCGCGAGGTGACTCGCATCGCTCTTCAAAACTTCACGGAACATTCCTTCCGAGGAACGATAGTCGCCGCCTGCGAGCGCGGCCGTCGCTGCCTCGATGCGCTGGCGCTGCGGATCGAGGAGCCGCGCCTGCTCGAAGGCGTAGCGCGCCTCCGCGAGCTTGTTCATGTCCACGAGGACATCGCCGTAGGCGAGCCAGGCGGGCTCGAGAGACGGCTTTTCCTTCAACACCCGCCGCAGCTCCGTGCACGCTGCCTCGAGGCGGCCGTCCTGACGATAGGCCCGTGCGAGATCGATACGCGCGTGCGAGAAGCCGGGCGCCTCGGCGATGACGCGCTCGAGGATGACCAGGGCGGGTGCCAGCTTGCCCTGCGAAAGGAGCGCCACTCCCAGGAGGTGCAGGCTGTTGATCTCGCCCGGGCTCGTGCGTTGGATTTCCCGCAGCTGACGCTCAGCCGTCCCGAAACGCCCGAGCCGCACGGCCTCGAGAGCACGCCAATATGCGGTCCGAACGTCCTCTTTACTCTGCTGCGGCACGAGATCATTGTAGTTGCCCCGGCGGTGGGTTGCCATGCGCGGGCGCCCCGGTGAGATACGTCCAACTGACAGCCGCCGCATGGCTCGCCATCTCGGCCATGGGCCTCGCCGGACTCGCCACGGCTCGTGCCGGGAGCTTGAATGCACTCGGTTTCGCCGACACCCTTCGCTGCACTCCCGACCCACAGGCCGCATCGACCGTGCCGGGGTGGAATATCGTCTCGGGAAGTCCCGCGCTGCGCTGCGGCAGCGCCTTACCTGCGATCTGGCCCTCGCGATCCACACCGCGGGCCGTCATCGCCAACGGGCCGTATGGCGCGAGCGTTCTCGAGCGATTGATTTCGCTCGGGACCCCGGCATCCCGGGGTCGCCGCTTCACCCTGTCTGCATCCTTCGGTGCGTTCGGCCGCGGCTCTGAGCGTGCAGCTCTGATGGGGCGGTTTCTGGGTGCATCGGGTCAGCGCCTCGGCGCTCCGGTCCTGCTGCGTGGGCCGCGGGCTCATGGGCGCAAGGTCCCGGTGCGCTTCGAGCTGCGTAGCGTTGCGGGAGCCATTCCGGATGGCGCGATCGGGATCGAGCTCCGCCTCGAGTTGGGTGGCAGGACTGGAGTTGCCAGGAGTTACATTGGAACGATGAGGCTGCAGACAGAGCCGCCCGTGTCCTTCACGCGGCCAGCGCCGCCGCCGGCGCGGGTTCCGCATTTCGATCATGTCTTCCTGATCATGATGGAGAACACCGACTACGGGCAGTTGATCGGCGATGCGAAGAACGCGCCGTATATGATTGCGCTGGCCGCTCGCGGCACCCTGTTGGCGAATTACCAGGCCCTTTACCATCCGAGCGATGAGAACTATCTTGCGATCGCGGGTGGGGACACCTTCGTCGGCGGTGGCGTTTATTACCCGAAGATCCACATCGCGGCGCGGCACCTCGGCGATCTCATCGAGGCGGCTGGCAAGGGTTGGAAGTCATACCTCGAGGGGATGGGGACGCCGTGCAACGTGACCACCCGATACGATCAGAATTTCGAGCCCGATGATGCGCCGTTCATCAATTTCAGCAACATCCAGAACGATCCGGCACGCTGCCGCGCCCACCTCGTCGATCTGAGCGAGTGGTTCACGGACCTCGAGCGCACCGCAACGACACCTGCTTTCGCGTGGCTCGCGGCCGACGATTACGATGATGGCGAGATATCCGGCAACGGATCGCCCAAGAGCCTTCGGGTGCAGGACGCGTGGCTCAAGCAGACGCTCGATCCGCTCTTCGCCTCATCGGCATGGCGTGAGCAAAGGAGCCTGCTCATCCTCACCTGGGACGAGTCCAACACGGTGGCGAACAACCACATTGCGACGATCGTGGTCGGCTCGCGCGGGACGGTGAAGGCGGGTTTCGTAAGCCACCGACGCTACGATCACTACAGCGCGGCGCGGACCATCGAGGCCGCGCTCGGCCTGCCGAGCATGACGAGCAATGATGCCTACGCGCCGGCCTTTAACGATGCGTTCGCTCGCGACTAATTCGCGATCACGCCGCGCAGGCCCGCAATACGGGCTACTTCAGTACGACGGTTCGGCTGCCGTTACGAAATACGCGCCGCTCCGCGTGCCACTTGATGGCGCGATTGAGAACCACCGTCTCGAGCTCGCTGCCGACGACGGTGATGTCTTCGGGCGACTGGGTGTGGTCGACGCGCGAGACCTCCTGCTCGATGATCGGTCCTTCATCGAGATCGGTCGTCACGTAATGCGCCGTGGCGCCGATCAGCTTCACTCCCCGGGCGTGCGCCTGGTGGTAGGGCTTGGCGCCCTTGAAGCCGGGCAGGAAGGAGTGATGAATGTTGATGGCACGGCCTTCGAAGTACCGGCACGCCTCGGGGGTGAGCACCTGCATGTAGCGGGCGAGCACCAGGATCTCGGCTTCGACCCGCTCGAAGAGCTCCATGAGCCGCCGCTCCTGCTCCTGCTTGCGGTCGTCAATGATCGGGAGGTAGTGATAGGGTACGCCATGCCACTCGGCGAGGCTGCGCATGTCCTGATGATTGGACACTACGGCCACCGCCTCGATGGGCATCGTGCCAGTGCTCCAGCGGTGCAGGATGCTGTTGAGGCAATGCCCCTGGCGCGAGACCGCGATCAGCGCGCGGCAGCGGCGCACTTCATTGAACTGCCACTCCATCTGGAATCGGCGGCCGACGGCCTCGGCGAACTTGCGATCGAGCTCTTCCACGGACGGCATTCCCTGTCCGTTGTCGTGGAACACCGTGCGCATGAACGACGTGCGGCTGTAAGGGTCGTCGTAATGCTGCGCTTCCGCGATCGTCGCGTTGTGCGCCGCCAGGAAGCCCGCGATGCCGGCAACGATTCCCGTCGTGTCCGGGCATCGAGTGGTGAGGATGTAGAGGCGCGGGGCGCCGGCAGAGCGCTGCGCCGCACCGGCGGGTGCTGCCGCTCCCTGCTCCTTGCGGACAGGGGCGGGCGTCAATTCTTCGAGACCTGTGGACATGTGTGCTCGCTCCAGCGCGCAGCGATGAGCCGATCGTGGCCTTTTACGGATGGTAATGCCGGGCCGCCTGCGCGGTCGGTGGATTTGCGACATAGGCGTGCCCGAGCGCGACAGGGGCGAGGGTGGACGTATCCCGGCAAGTGGATGCCGCAATTCGATTAGCCAGCCGGATAGCCGGCAGCCATACTTTGGCCAAGCGCCGCCACGGCAAACCCTATGATGCGGAGTTCCCATGGACGAGCAGCCAGCCCAGACCCTACGCTCTCGCCGTCCTAGCGGGCGGGACGCCAAGCGAGCCGCGCGTACCGCGCGCAGCCACTCTTCGGTCCCGTTCATTACCCGCAACATTCCCTATTACGAGGTGCTCGGCACGGAGGGTCTCGAGTTACTCGAGCACAATGCCGATACGATTCTGGAAGAGATCGGCATCGATTTTCGCGATGACCCTGAGACCCTGAAAATCCTGCGCGACGCCGGCGTCGACGTACAGGGCGAACGCGCACGCTTCCCCCGCGGCATGTGCCGGAGCATCGTGACTCGTTCGGCTCCGAAGGAGTTTACGCAGCACGCACGCAACCCTGCACGTAGCGTCGTAATCGGCGGTGGTCGCACCGTCTTTGCGCCTGCTTATGGGTCGCCCTTCATCCGCAGCCTCGACGAAGGCAGGCGATACGCACGCATCGAGGACTTTCGCAACTTCGTCAAGCTCGCCTACTCGTCAACGTCCCTGCATCACTCCGGCGGCACGATCTGCGAGCCCGTCGACCTGCCCGTCAACAAGCGGCATCTCGACATGGTCTACAGCCACATGAAGTACAGCGACAAGCCATACATGGGCTCGGTGACGCATGCGGAGCGCGCGGCCGACACCGTGGAGATGACGCGGATCCTCTTCGGGGACGAGTACATGGACCCGGCTACGGGCAAGCCGAAGACTTGTGTCATGAGCCTGATCAACGCCAACTCCCCGATGACCTGGGATGCGACCATGCTCGGCGCGTTGAAGACTTATGCGCGTGCGAACCAGGCGACGATCGTCACTCCGTTCATCCTGGCGGGCGCGATGTCGCCCGTTACGGTCGCCGGCACGGTCGCGCAGACCCTTGCCGAGTCGCTCGCGGGCATGACGGTGGCGCAGCTCATCAATCCCGGCGCGCCCGTCGTCCTCGGAAGCTTTGCCTCCTCGCTCTCGATGCAATCGGGAGCGCCCACGTTTGGAACTCCCGAGCCGGCTCTGGTGCTCTACGTGATGGCGGCCCTGGCGCGACGGCTGGGTGTGCCGTTTCGCTCGGGTGGGGCGCTGTGCGCCTCGAAGATCCCGGATGCTCAGGCCGCCTTCGAGTCGGCCAATACGCTGGTGCCGACCTGTCTCGGCGGAGTCAACTTCGTGCTGCACACCGCCGGCTGGCTCGAAGGGGGTCTGGCGATGGGCTACGAGAAGTTCGTCATGGACGCCGATCAGGCGGGCATGATGCACACGCTCCTGCAGGGCGTCGATCTCAGTGACAACGGCCAGGCGATGGATGCGATCCGCGAGGTCGGACCCGGCAAGCATTTTCTCGGCTGCGCCCACACGCAGGCCAACTTCGAGACCGCCTTCTACCGCTCGCCGCTCGCCGACAACAACAGCTTCGAGCAGTGGCTGGCGGAGGGCGAGACGGACATGGCGCAGCGCGCCAATACGCTGTGGAAGAAGCAGCTCGCCGAGTACGAGGCGCCGCCGCTCGATCCGGCGACGGACGAGGCCCTGCTCGACTACATGAATCGGCGCAAGGCATCGTTCCCGGATTCCAATGTTTAGCGCCGTCAGTTACTGTGCGGGCAGCGGCGATACCTGAGCAGTGAGCGGTACGGCAATCCTACTTGACGGCAAATCCGTCGCCCGAAAGGTGCGGGACGAGGTAGCGGCGCGCGCCGCGGCTCTTACCGCCCGGATGGGCCGACCCCCGGGGCTCGCTGTCGTGCAGGTGGGAGAGGATCCCGCCTCAAGCATCTACGTGCGCAACAAGCGCAAAGCCGCCGCCGAGGCCGGCATCGTCTCCTTCGCCTACGACCTGCCGCCAACGACGAGCGGCTCGGACCTGCTCGCGCTCATCGACCAGCTCAACCGCGACGAGCGAGTGGACGGCATCCTCGTCCAGTTGCCGCTGCCCAAGGGCCTCGATGCAACCCGTGTCATGGATGCGATCGACCCGAGCAAGGATGTCGATGGCTTTCACGCGGTCAACACGGGCCTCCTGGCGCAGAAGCGCCCGGCGCTGCGTCCCTGCACGCCCTATGGCGTCATTCGCCTGGCCGCCGAGTACGGCATTGCGCTGCGGGGCCTGAGGGCGACCGTGGTCGGCGCCTCCAACATCGTCGGCCGCCCGATGGCGCTCGAGCTGATGCTGGCCGGAGCGACCGTGACGGTCTGCCATACCGGCACCCGCGACGTCGAGGCCGAGGTCGCACGCGCGGAGCTCGTCGTTGCGGCAGTAGGCAAGCCGCACTTCATCCCCGGTGACTGGATCAGGCCCGGAGCTGCTGTTTTCGACGTTGGCATCAACCGCGACCCCGCCGGCAGGATGGTGGGCGATGTCGGCTATGAGCGGGCGGCCGAGCGCGCGGGCTGGATCACTCCGGTGCCCGGCGGCCTGGGTCCCATGACGATCGCGATGTTGCTGTCGAACGCCGCCGAGGCTGCCGCCCGCAGGGCGGAGTCCATGCGCCGGTGAGTGGGGAGGTCTGGATCGGGCTCGACACGGGCGGCACGTACACGGACGCGGTCGCATTGGAAGGCGGCCGCCGGGTGATCGCCAGCGCCAAGGCGCTCACCACGCACTGGGACCTTTCGGTGGGACTGGCAGCGGCGCTGCGCTCCGTTCTGACCGCGCTGCCCGAAGGCACTTGGCAACACATCTCGCTCGTTTCCGTTTCGACGACGCTCGCGACCAACGCGGTCGTGGAGAACCGCTTCAGTCCGATCTGCGCGATGCTCGTGGGCTTCAATGACCGCATGGCCGCAGAGACGGGCATCGAGAGGCACCTGGGAGGCATCGTCGTACGCGTGCGCGGCGGACATGATCCAACCGGCGTGGAGGAACACGCGCTCGATGAGGCAGCAGTCGAAGCGGCGGTACGGGAGCACGGGCCGCGGGTCGAGGCGTTCGCCGTAGCAGCGCAATTCTCGGTGCGTAACCCGGAGCATGAGCTACGGATGCGCGAGCGCATTCGGGCCCTGTGCGGCAAGCCGGTCACCTGCAGTCACGAGCTGAGCACGCAGTTGAATGCGCCCAAGCGGGCGCTCACTGCCGCGCTCAATGCGCGCCTGGTGCCGCACATCCGGCACCTGCTCGATGCCGTGCGGCAGACGCTCGAGCGCGAGGCGATCAGTGCTCCGTTGATGGTCGTGAAGGGTGACGGGACCCTGATGCGGGCGAGCATCGCCATCGACTATCCCATCGAGACGGTGCTCTCGGGACCAGCGGCGAGTGTGGTGGGCGCGGCCTTCCTCACGGGTCTGAGGGATTTTGCGGTCGCCGACATGGGAGGGACGACCACCGACGTGGCGATCATCATGGACGAGCGTCCCGTAGTGAGGCCCGACGGAGCCGTGATCGGCGGCTGGCGGACGATGGTCCAGGCCATCGACGTCCATACCAGCGGTCTCGGCGGAGACAGCGAGGTGCATTTCGATCGGGAAGCCCGTTTGAGCGTCGGGCCGCGCAGAGTCATGCCCCTGAGCCTGCTCGCGCATCAATTTCCCGAGGTGCTGGGGGAGCTCACCCGCCTGGCCGCGGCGGAGCGACTGCCGTCGTTTGCGGGGCAGTTCGGCCATCGCAATCCCGGCCGCGAGGCGGGGCCGGATCTCGATCGACTGGAGCTGCGGGTCTGGCACGCACTCGGCACGACACCGCGGCGGCTCGACCAGGTCGCGCACACCGCCCAGGGCGTCGAGGCGCTACGTCGGCTGGTGGACCGCGGGCTAGCGACTCTCGCGGGATTCACGCCGAGCGATGCGCTGCACGTCCTGGGTCGCCAGGGCGACTGGAGTTGCGATGCGGCACGGCTCGGGGCGGCCATCCTTGCCACCGAGGAGCGCAATGTGACCGCGCGCAGCGGCAAGGACTCCCCCGAGGTGTTGTCCGAGCGTGTTCAAGAGCTCGTGATACGGCAGGCGGCGCGCGTGGTGTTGGAGAGTGCGCTCGCGCAGGATCCGGGTGTCGAGCCGCACAACGGACGCTGGGGGCCGCTCGGCATCCTGATCGATCGCGTGGTGGAGGGCCGCCCTGTGTCGAGACTCCTCGATGCCCAGCCGCGCCTCGCGAATCCGCTGGTGGCCATCGGCGCTCCGGCCGCGGTGTTCTATCCCGAAGTTGCGCGCCGCCTCGGCGCCCGGCTCATCGTTCCCGCGCACGCCGCAGTCTGCAATGCCGTGGGCGCCGTTACCGGCGTCGTCTCAGAGACGGTCGACATCCTCGTGAATCAGCCGCAGTGGCAGGTGTTCCGTGTGCACGATCCGGCGGGCATCCGGGATTTTACCGCGGCGGATGAGGCAATTGCCGCGGCAAAGGTCATCGCACGGGAGCTCGCGCTCGCGGCCGCGCGCCGCGCTGGCGCAACCGATCCCCATGTGGAGACGTCCGTCACCGAGCGGCGCGCCTCGTCGAGCTCCGGCGACACATATCTTGCCGAGGCCACCGTCCGTGGCCGGGCAACGGGACGCCCGGCAACGGGCGCTCGAGTCCCCGAGGCGGGCTGAGGGAAATCCGAGACCGTCGGGTTGCGCGGCAGCGGCCGCGGCCAGCAAACTACCCCTCTCGCCTCCCGATGCTGGAGCTCCGCGATGGCTAAGACCGACGTTGGGCCTAGGGGAACCTCTGTACCCGTGCCGCGCGATATCGATATCGCGCAGAGCGCGACGCTGCTGCCCATCGGGGAGGTGGCGGCGAAGGCCGGCATCCTTCCGCACGAGCTCGAGTCATACGGGCGATACAAGGCGAAAGTGAGCCTCGCGGTGCGCGACCGGCTCAAGGACGCGCCGAACGGAAAATACATCGTCGTCACGGCGATCACGCCCACACCGCTCGGTGAAGGCAAGACGACGACCACGGTGGGACTGAGCCAGGCCATCGGCGCGCATCTTGGCAAGAAAGTCTTCACCTGCATCCGCCAGCCGAGTCAGGGACCGACGTTCGGCATCAAAGGCGGTGCGGCAGGCGGCGGCTACAGCCAGATCATCCCGATGGAGGATCTCAACCTCCATCTCACCGGCGACATCCACGCGATCACCGCGGCGAACAATCTGCTGGCGGCCGCGATCGATGCCCGCCTCCTGCACGAGACGGCGCAGACCGACGAGGCTTTGTTCGATCGGCTCTGTCCACCCGGGAAGGATGGGAGCCGGCGATTCTCGCCCGTGATGCTGCGGCGGCTGCGCAAGCTCGATATCCGCAGGACCGATCCCAACGACCTCACACCCGAGGAGCGCAGCCGCTTCGCGCGCCTCAACATCGATCCGGGGACCATTACCTGGCGGCGGGTGATCGATACGAGCGACCGCCTGCTGCGTCAGATCACGGTGGGGCAGGGGCCGGAAGAGAGGGGAATGACGCGTGTCACCGGTTTTGACATCACGGCTGCAAGCGAAGTCATGGCGATCCTCGCTCTGACGACCGGCCTCACCGACATGCGCGAGCGGTTGGGCCGCGTGGTGATCGGCACGAACCGCGCAGGCGATGCGGTGACTGCGGACGATCTGGGTGTGGGCGGCGCGATGACCGTGCTCATGAAGGACACCATCATGCCGAACCTGCTGCAGACGCTCGAGGGAACACCGGCCTTCGTGCACGCCGGGCCGTTCGGCAACATTGCGCATGGGAATTCGTCGATCATCGCCGATCAGATTGCGCTGAAACTCGTGGGGCCGGATGGCTACGTGCTGACCGAGTCGGGATTCGGCGCCGACATGGGGATGGAGAAGTTCTTCAACATCAAGTGCCGCTACAGCGGCCTGGTCCCCAACTGCGTAGTATTGGTCGCGACGATCCGTGCCCTGAAGATGCACGGCGGCGGCCCCAAAGTCACGGCCGGGCAGCCGCTGCATCCGGATTACACCATGGAGCACCTCGGGCTCATCGAGAAGGGCTGCTCGAATCTCGTCAAGATGATTCAGGCTGCGCGGGTGTTCGGAATTCCCGTGGTGGTCGCGGTGAACCGCTTCGCCCACGACACGCCGGCGGAAATCGAGCTCGTGCGCAGAGTGGCTTTGCAGGCAGGCGCGCACGAAGCGGTTGCCACCAATCACTGGGCCGAAGGCGGGGCGGGTGCCGCGGACCTCGGCAGGGCGGTGATCTCCGCATGCGAGCTGCCAGGCAGGTTCCGGTTCCTCTATCCGCTCGAGATGGGCATCAAGCAGAAGATCGAGACGATCGTCCGGGAGATCTATGGCGGCAGCAGCGTCGAATACCTGCCGGAAGCGGAGAAGAAGATCGAGCTCTATACGCGGTTGGGATTTGCCAACCTGCCGATCTGCATGGCCAAGACGCATTTGAGCGTGAGCCACGACCCGAACCTCAAGGGCGCGCCGTTGGGTTTCACCGTTCCGGTTCGAGACGTTCGCGCGAGTGTCGGCGCGGGCTTTCTCTATCCGCTCCTCGGGACGATGAGCACGATGCCCGGCCTACCCACGCGTCCGGGCTACTACGACATCGATCTGGATACTGAAACGGGGCGGGTACTCGGTCTGTCGTAACTACGGCCGCGCAGAATGCCCGGATCCAGCGTTCATTTAACAGCCGCCCCCGCGCGCTCGAGCACCGTCTCCGCCTGACGAAGGGCCTCCTCATGCCGCTTGGATTCAGCCGTGAGCTGCATGCGGTACGAGGCAGCATCCGGTGCCAGCTGCCTGACGTTGGATTCCGCGCAGAGCACAAAGCCCCGGAGCGCGCCTGCGAGAAGAGTGCTGGCGACGCCGAGATCGGCGACCAACGCCAGCGGCGTCAAAGCGGACGCTTCGCTGCACAGGCTCAAGCCTGCTGCGGCTTCCTGCGCGGCCGTGAGAGGCAGATCGATTGCATGGCGGACGGTGGAACTGATGGCCTGCTCTCGCGCCTGACGCTCGGGGTCGGTCGAATGCGGCAGCCGTCGGGCGGCCAGGTATGCGTCGAATGCAGCGCTGTCGTCGCCTGCGAGCTGCAACATGCGCTGCGATGCGGTTTGCGCCGCGGCAGTGAGTGTCTCGAGCCTTGGAACGCTTGCGGAGGACTCCCTTCGACGGCCCGTGATTGTGAGCACTTTCGCGAGGAGGCCGAGCGCGAAGCTGGCAGAGACGGCGGCTACGGCGACGCCGGCTGGCGTCGGCTGTTGGCCCGCAGCCGCCTGGCAGAATTGCTCGAGCGTGGATTCGGAAACTTGCGGCGGCACGGAGCCTCTCCAGAGATCTCGTCGACTGATCGGATGATGCCCGAGCCACAGATGCTCGTGGTGGCGCATCCGTGGACCCATGGTGGCTGCCGGCTGTGAAAGTGACCTGCACGTCAGCAGGCTGCCTTTAGGCGAGAAGCATCTCCTGAGGCAGAGGGTCATAGGCCACGATTCCACGACCGCGCGCGAAGTCGGTGCAATCGCGATAATACACTCGGTGCAATCGACTCATTGCACCGAGGTCGCCGAATGAACTGAAAACGCCCCTCCACGCCCGGGGACTCCTCTTTATAGGCCGCCCCGGCTAAGGCTCTTTCGGCGCAGGGGCAGCGGCCCGGCGGCGGGCGCCGCGCGCGCCGGCACGGGGAGTCGGCGCTTTCGGCGCCGGCAAAGAGACGGCTTTGCGAAGGTTCGGATAGGGCGCCGTCGAGTGGGGAATTCCCATCGCCTCGACAAAGTGGCTCTGGAACCGCGGCTCGATCGCGGTTTCCACCTTCTCGACATTGTGTACCAGCGTCTCGATCGTTTTGCGCGAGCCGAGATCGAGCAGTGCGATTCGCGCTCCTGTCCCCGCGGCGTTGCCTGCGGACGAGACCTGCGACAGATCGCAATCCGGAATCATCCCGAGCACCATCGCGTATTTGACGTCGATGTGCGAACCGAACGCGCCCGCGAGCCGGATCCGAGCGACTTGCTCGGTGCCGAAGCGGTCCATGAGCAATCGGATGCCGGCGTAGAGAGCAGCCTTGGCGAGCTGGATGGCGCGTACGTCGTTCTGAGTCACCGCGAGTGTTTGCGTCCCCTGGTAGATGACGTAGCCAAATGTGCGGCCCTGGGGCACGACGCGTGGGCTGCGCGCGGCGAGCTCTCCATCGACCACACCGTCCTGACTGATGATGCCCGTGAGGAACATCTCGGCGATCGCTTCGATGATGCCCGACCCGCAGATCCCGGTGACACCACTCGTTTGCACGGACTCCTCGAACCCCGGCTGGTCCGACCACAGGTCGGAGCCGATGACCTTGAAGCGCGGCTCGAGCGTCGCCGGGTCGATCCGCACGCGCTCGATCGCGCCGGGCGCGGCGCGCTGGCCACAGCTGATCTGTGCGCCCTCGAACGCGGGGCCAGTCGGGCTCGAGCAGGCGAGCAGGCGCTCCCGGTTGCCCAATACGATCTCGGCGTTGGTGCCGACATCGACGAGCAGCGTCACGTCCTCGCCAAGGTCCGGACGCTCGGCCAGCACCATACCGGCTGTGTCCGCTCCGACATGGCCGGCGACACAAGGCAATGCATACGCGCGCGCACCGCGGTGCAAGTGGAGGCCGATCTCCGTGGCCCAAAACTCCAAGGCTTCGTCGGTCGCGAGCGCGAAGGGCGCGCCTCCGAGCTCCACCGGGTCGATGCCGAGCAGCAGGTGATGCATGATCGGGTTGCCGACCAGCGTGACCTCGAGAATGTTGTCGGTGTGGGCCTTCGCCTGACGTGCAACATCGGCCGCGAGCCGGTTGAGCGCTTCGCGCACGGCGGCAGTCATCTGCTGCGCCCCGCCCGGATGCATCATGGAATAGGAGACGCGGCTCATCAGATCCTCGCCGAAGCGGATCTGCGGGTTCATGACACCGCTCGAGGCGAGCACTTCGCCGGACTCGAGATTGCAGAGGTGGGCGGCGATGGTGGTCGAGCCGATGTCGACGGCGAGACCGAGCGCCAGCTCGTGAAAGCCTGGCCAGACGCCGATGATCCGCTCGCCGCCGTGCACGGCGACCGTCACCTTCCAGTCTCCCTTGCGCAGCGCCGGCTGCAGCCGCTGCAGCATATGCAAGTCGCAGCTGAGGCCGGTCAACTGCCACTCGCGCTCCAGGGCTTCCTCGAGACGCTGCAGGTCGCCCGCGGGATCGTGCATGTCGGGCTCGCGCACCTCGACGTAATGCAGGCGCGCCACTGGATCCAGGGTGATGGCGCGTGCCTCGGCCTCCTTGCGGATGACTTGCCGGTGCACCTGGCTGGTCGGCGGCACGTCCACCACCAGGTCACCCTGGATGCGCGCCTGACAGGAGAGCCGGTGGCCGGCCGGCAGAGGCCGGCGGCCGGCGGGATTTTCCTCGGCCGCGCTGAGTGCCGACAGGTTTTCCGGCCGGGAGACCACGCCGTGCTTGGCGAAATCGCCCTTCATGACCAGCACTTCACAGCGTCCACAGATGGCGCGGCCCCCGCATACGGAGTCGACGTCTACTCCCAGCGAGCGTGCGGCTTGCAAGAGAGAGGTACCGAGCGGGAAGCGTCCGCGCTTGCCCGACGGCGTGAAGACGACGAGCGCGTCCGGCTCAGGTGACACGGCGACGATGGCCTCCCTCGCGCCTGCCGCGCGCAGCGCCCTCGCCGGGCGCCGCACCTGCGGGGGCCTGTGCCGGCGCTGCATCGCGGAACCTGCGGATCCAACGCATGCAGTCCGGATCGTGTCCCATCATGATGTCCGCTCCCATGATGGCCCGTACGATCTCGGTATGCAGCGGGTTCATGATCGCGGAGGTCATGCCCGCGCCGATCGCCGAGATGAGAAATGCAGAGGTGACTCCCTCGCGCGCCGGCAGCCCGAAGCTGATGTTGGACGCGCCGCACGTCGTGTTCACCTTGAGCTCGGTCCTCAACCGCTTGAGCAGATGCGTCACCTGGACGCACGCCTTGTTGATGGCGCCGATAGGCATCACGAGCGGGTCGACCACCACATCGGATACGGGAATGCCGTGATCGGCCGCGCGGTGCACGATCTTTTTCGCCACCTCGAAGCGCACGTCCGGGTCCTCTGAGATCCCGGTCTCGTCATTTGAGATTGCCACCACCGCCGCCCCGTACTTCTTCACGAGTGGCAGCACGGACTCCAGACGCTCCTCCTCACCGGTGACGGAATTGACCAGCGGCTTGCCCTTGTAGACTGCGAGGCCTGCTGCAAGCGCGGCGACGATTGAGGAGTCGATGGATAGCGGTACGTCCGTCACCGACTGCACGAGCTGCACGGCCTTTGCCAGTATCGCCGGCTCGTCCGCGAGCGGGATGCCGGCATTGACATCGAGCATGTGAGCGCCCGCGGCCACCTGCGCCCGCGCATCGGCCTCGACGCGGGTGAAATCCCCGCTGCCCATCTCCGCAGCCAGGATCTTGCGCCCGGTCGGATTGATGCGCTCGCCGATCATGACGAACGGGCGCTCGAAGCCGATCACGACTTCACGGGTTGCAGAGCTGATGACGGTGTCGGTCATGATGCGAGCCTGTTGGGATTGCGTTGTGGGTCGCGGCCGGGATACCAGGGGATGCGCCCACCTAGCACGCCGGAGCGCTCGACGATTTCGGGGACGCTGTCTTCCTGTCGATAGGCCATCAGATGGATGCCACTCACACCGGGCAGCGAGCGGATCTCCTGGATGAGCTCGATGCAGAGATTGCGGCCTTCGCGTGCCTGGTCGGCGGCGCCTGCCATGCGTGCGACGATCTCGTCGGGGATATGCAGCCCGGGAACGTGCGTGCGCATCCACTCCGCGGCCTTGGCGGAGCGCAGCGGCCCCACCCCGACCAGGATGAAGATCTTCTCGAGAAGGCCGAGATCCTCGATGTGGCGCAGGAAAACCTTGAGGAGCGGCACGTCGTAGCAGTACTGCGTCTGAATGAACTGCGCGCCGGCGGCGATCTTCTTCGCGAGCCGCTGCGCGCGCCACTCGAGCGGCAGAGCGAAGGGGTTCTCGGCGGCGCCGAGCAGCACCCTGGGCGAGTAGGTCAGCTTCCGGCCGCTCAGGAAGCGGTGCTCGTCACGCATCATCCGGGCGGTCTCGAGCAGGGTTACCGAGTCGAGGTCGAACACCGGCAGCGCCTGCGGATGATCGCCGGCCTGCACGCCGTCACCCGTCAGACAGAGAATGTTGCAGACCCCCATCGCGGCTCCGCCCAGGATGTCGCCCTGGATCGCAATGCGGTTCTTGTCGCGGCAGGAGATCTGCATGACGGGGGCGTAGCCGACTCTCGTCAGCAAAGCGCAGACGGCGACGCTCGACATGTGACAGTTGGCACCGCTGCCATCGGTGGCGTTGATGGCATCGACATAACCGTCGAAGATGCGCGCGCGCTTGTAGACTTCCTCCGGGTCGGCGGAGTCGGGCGGCGCCATTTCAGTGGTCAGTGCGAACTGACGGGCGCGCAGAACGCGCTCCAGACGGCCCGGGGAGGTGTGGCCCGGCAGGATCGGCAGCGGATACCCGGGTACCGGCTCGTCCTCGAAGATCAAGCGGCGTCTCCGGCGCGCTCGCGCGCCACCCTCAGCCAGGAGGATTTTCCGGTCAACCGGTGATCCACCGGATGCTGTACGTTGCTCAGTGCCTCGGGGCCACCGGGGATACGGGCACTACCGGCAACGGCCAGATACCAGACACATTTCATATCGGGCCGCACTTCGCAGTTGCCGTTGGCGCGCACGCCGCCGCAGGGTCCGTTGCGCAGGCCCTTCGGACAGTTCATGGGGCAGGACATGCCGGTCGAGCTCAAGATGCACTGCCCGCACATCCGGCAGTCGAACAGGAGTCCCTTGACCGAGCGCTCGACCGCCGCCACGGGACGCTCGAGACGCTCATAGCCGATTCGCTTGAAGAGAGGGTGCAGTCCGGTCAGCGCCCGCTCAAAACCGCGGTAGAAGCTGTTGAGACCACGAGCATGCCGTACCGACCACAGGCGTACGCTGTACATCAGACACCGGCTGATTCCGGCGCGGCGCTGCCCGGGGCCGCGTCCGGATCGATGCCCTTGGACTTCACCAGCCGCTCGAGATACTCATCGGTGTAGCGCGCTTCGAGCCGTGCGGCTTCCGCGGCGACCTCCGCCGCGATGTCCTCGCCACACGGACGGGGAGGGCTGCGCTTCCAGTCTTCGAGGTAGGCGTTCGAGGTTCCGCGGCCGGCGCGCATCGCCGCGCGGTCCACGGCCTCCTGAAACCGCGGCGACAGTGGCGCCTTGGCGGTCTCGCGGCCCTTGCGTCCGACGACCTGCGCGGGGATATCGCGCCAGCCGATGATGATCAGGCTGGCCATGTCGGCGTGCGGTCGGCGGCTACCAGAGCGGCGAGGTGGGCTCCCAGCTCCCCGTAGCCGGTGTGCCGGTATTCGAAGGTGAGGCCGAGATCCGAGGCGATCTTGCGGGCCTGCTCGAGCAGCGTGGAAGAGCGCATCTGCGCGAAGTAGACCACCTTGCGGTAGTTGCGGAAGTACTCCTGCGCCAGCTCCGGATGGCGGTCGATGCCGAGCCCCTGCACCACGAGCCGCTCGAAGTGGCGCGTGAGGAAATCCGTCAGGTAAAAGGTGCCGGGCTCCGCGTCCGCCAACTCCGCGAACGCGCGGGCGCCGGCGAAGAACTCATAACAATGGGCTCCGGGAAGCCGCTCCACGCCTTCCTGTTGGAGGACTTCATCGAGCTTGCCGCCGGTGCCGCAGTCGCCGTAGGCGACGAAGATGCTGCGGTACTCGCCGCGGTGCTCACGGATCTTCGCCTGCACCGCCGGGGCGATCCGCTCGGGACGATTGTGCAGCTCCGGTGGCAGGCAGCGGACATCTAGGGCGGTCCAGCCGCTCGCGCGACGCAGAGCCGCGATCTCCTGCGCGAGTGCTCCGCAGGCGATGATCAGCGTGCCGCGTGCCGTATCCACTCGATCCGCTCCGATGGCGCTCAGGCGGCACGCATGGAGCGGCGCCTGGCGATGAGGCTCTTCGCCGTCTCGACCGCGATCGCCGCGTCGCGGCAGTAGGCATCGGCGCCGACGGCCTTGCCGAATTCCTCGTTGAGCGGCGCTCCGCCGACCAGCACGATGTACTTCTCGCGGAGGTTCTCCTCACGCAGCTTGTCGATCACGACTTTCATGTAAGGCATGGTGGTCGTCAGCAGCGCCGACATGCCGAGGATGTCCGGCTTGTGCTTCTCGAGGGCGTCGAGATACTTCTCCACCGAGTTGTTGATGCCGAGGTCGATCACCTCGAAACCCGCACCCTCGAGCATCATCGACACCAGGTTCTTGCCGATATCGTGGATGTCACCTTTGACCGTGCCGATCACGACCTTGCCGATCGGCTCGGCGCCCGTCTCCGCGAGCAACGGGCGCAGGATCTCCATTCCGGCCTTCATGGAGTTGGCCGCCAGGAGCACTTCGGGAACGAACAGGATGCCGTCGCGGAAATCGATGCCGACGATCCTCATTCCCTCGACGAGCGCATCGTTCAGCACCTTCTCTGCGCCCCAGCCGCGCTCGAGGAAGATGTGAGTCGCCTCCACGACCTCGTCGCGCAGACCGTTGTAAAGATCGTCGTGAACCTGCTCGGTGAGCTCCTGGTCGTTCAAATCGCGCAGGTTGAACTCGGACTGCTCTGGCATGCTCGGCCCTCGGCTCGGGGGCGTACGCCCTCGAGGAAAAATGGTAGCCGAGGGGGGCTGCCTCATGGGGTGAATTTGCGACCCCCGCATGTCCGCAGGCGACAGCCACGATGCGGATTTGCAAGGCATTATGCCAATACGAGATGGCGGCCTCAAACCATGCTCTTTCGCTGCCCGAAAGGCTGCTTGCGCTCCGGCGGCGGGGACCGGCGGCGCATCTTGCGCCACAGGTCATAGATGCTGAGGAGGCCCGTGAGCCCGGCGAGACTGCCGAAGTAGGCCTGCGGGCCGAAGCGCGCCATGAGGCTCCCCACCAGCACCGGGCTCAAGGCGGCGCCGATTCCGTTGAGTCTCAGCAGCGCGCCGCTCGCGGCCACCATCTGTGCGGGCTCGAGATGGTCGTTCACGTGAGACACACCGAGCGAGTAGAGCGTGAAGGCGAGTGCGCTGAACACGGCGGTAACCAACAGGACGAGCCCGTGCGGCAGGGCACGCAAGGCCGTGGGTACGGCGGCGCTCAATGTTGCGAGGATGCAGATCCCGGCGATCACGGTGCGGCGGTCCATGCGGTCCGACAGGCGGCCGACGGGGACTTGCAGGATGACGGCTGCGAGGACACTGACGCCCATGAAGGTGGCCACTCCCGAGGTGTCGAGGCCGCTGAGCCTCGCGTACACCGGGCCCATCGAGTAGACGCTCGACGTCACCATGCCCGCCACCGTCACCGCCACCACGCCGAGCGGCGAGTCGCGGTAGAGATCGCGATATCTCACCTTCTGCGGCAGGGCAATCTCCGGCGCATGCTGCGCCGCAATCACGATCGGCACGATGGCGAGCGAGATGAGAATCGCCACCAGCATGAAGGGCGCCGAGGTGCGCGGGTCGGTCGGGATCAGCAGGAACTGCGAGCTGCCGAGCCCGATGTAGAGCACCACCATGTAGACCGCGAAGAGGCTGCCGCGGGTGGCGCGACTCGAGCGATCGTTGAGCCAGCTCTCGGCGACCACGTATATCGCAGCAAACGCGAGGCCGGAGAGTCCGCGCAACAGCGCCCACGGCAGCGCCGAGATGAAAAGACCCTGGGCCAGGATCGACGCGCAGGCGAGCGCCGCCATCGCGGCGAAGACCCGGATGTGGCCCACCCGGCGCACGAGACGCGGCGCGAGCGCAGTGCCGGCGAGATACCCGATGTAGTAGCACGACATCACCGCGCCGGTGAGCGGCGCGGGAAACCCCTCGAGCGTCGCGCGCAGGCTGATTTCCGTACCCTGCAGCCCGGCGCCGAGCATCAGGATGCCCATGCCGAGAAGCAGTTGCCAGGTCGCCGCGATTGCGCTCATTTGTTGGGGATTCTACCCGGATGCACCGGCGCGATCAGCGTATGAGTTTTTGTGATCGGCGTCGCTCTTGCGGTTGGCTATAGTGTGCTCATGCGGCAGAACCGACGGCAATCCGGTGCGGCGACTCGATCTCCCAGCCACGCTCGCGCGACCGCATACCGGCGATTGCGCAATCCTTTCACTCCGCAAGGTGTGTTTTCGGACGACGCCGTAGCGGCGATGCACGAGAACGCGCTGCAGGTTCTCGAGAACCTCGGCATCAAGGTGCTGCTGCCGGAGGCGCGCGCGCTCTATGCTGGCGCAGGTGCCCTGGTCGATGAAAGCACCGAGATCGTGAGGCTCGGCCGGGACATCGTTGCGGACACGCTCGCGAGCTGTCCGCGCTCGTTCGAGGGGCTCGGGGGCGACCCGGGGCGCGCCGTCGAGTTCGCTGCCGGTGCGCAAATCTTCATCGGCGGCTCGAGCTGCCCCAACGTGAGCGATCTCGATCGCGGGCGTCGTCCGGGCTCGCTGGGCGACTTCATCGACCTGGTGAAGCTCAGCCAGCACTTCGATGTGCTGCACATGCTGGGCAACCACACTGAGCCCCAGGACGTGCCGGTACACCTGCGTCACTACGCCATGATGCGCGCGCAGCTGACGCTCTCCGACAAGATGCCCGTCGTGATGGCGCGCGGTACGGCTCAGGTGGAGGACAGCTTCGCGATGATCCGCGTGGCGCGCGGGCAATCTGCAGAGGACTTCCGCCGGCATGCCTACACCTACACGGTGATCAACAGCAACTCGCCGCGCACCCTCGATCGATCGATGGCGCAGGGTATCATCGATTTCGCGCGCTACGGGCAGCTCGTGATCATGACACCGTTTTGCCTCGCGGGCGCCATGGCGCCCATCACGATTGCCGGTGCCCTGACTCTGCAGCATGCGGAGGCGCTCGCGGGCATTGCACTCGCGCAGCTCGCGAGTCGCGGCGCGCCGCTGCTCTATGGCAGCTTTCTATCCAACGTCGACATGAAGTCGGGATCGCCTGCTTTTGGCACCCCGACGCACCTGCAGGCGACGCTGGGCGCAGGTCAGCTCGCGCGCCTCATCGGGCTGCCGTGGCGTGCCGGCGCCGGTACCGCCGGCAACGTCGTGGATGCGCAGGCGGCCCTGGAGACTCAGTTCTCTCTCTGGGCCAGCGTGCTCGCCGGAGCGACCGTGTGCCTGCACGCTGCCGGCTGGATGGAGGGCGGGTTGACCAATTCCTACGAGAAGTGCGTGACGGACGTAGAGATGCTGCAGATGCTGGCCGAGCTCTGCACAGCGCCGGAGGCGGACGAGGGGGCGCTCGGGTATGCCGCCATCGCCGAGGTGCAGCCCGGCGGGCACTTCTTTGCGGCAGCCCATACCATGGCGCGCTACCGCACCGCATTTCACGAGCCGATGATCGCGGACTGGTCGAATTTCGGCACCTGGACCGAGCGCGGCGCGCTCACCTCCACCGACCGGGCGCACGCGAAGTGGAAGCAGGTGCTCGCCGAGTTCGCCGCTCCACCGGCGGCGACCGCCTGCGCTGAGGCGCTCGATGAGCTCATTGCCCGGCGGACCGCCGAGGGCGGTGCGCCACCTCTTGTTTGAGCGCTGGAGCCGGGCATCCTGCCCGGCCCAGCGCTGCTTTGGGCAAAAAGCGTGGTTTTTGCCCAAAGCTCCGCCACCTGCGGCGGCAGGGCACATTCCTGTGCCTGGAAGAAGACTGTTAGCCGTCGCTGGCGGCGCGCTGCTCGTCGGCAAGGACGTGGCGGGCCGACATGAAGTAGTGCCATGCCGCCCAGAACCCCGTCGGTACGAGACACAACATCGCCAGCCGCAACGATTCGGCGTCGGCGACGTGGTGGGGCGCGAACCAGTCACTCAGGATGCCGACCATCTGCGGGGCGACGATGAGATTGCCTACATTGGCAGCGAAGAGCACGGTGGCGCAGTACACCGCGCGCATGGCCGGTCGCGCGAGATTGTTGAGAATGCCGAAGCCCGGGCCGATGTAGACATAGATCGAAGGAATGTAGAGCCAGAAGAGCGCGCGGGTGAGGGCGAGCGAGTGGGTGGAATAGATCACCGCCGTCACCACGGTGGCGAGCGCGATGTTGACACCGATGAGGCGCAGGACGCGTCGTGAGCTCGAAAGCCATGGGCGCGACAGGAGCCACGTGCTCGCGATCATGGCGATACTGCCCCCGAAGAGGTGAATGGGTCCGAGCATCGCGCCCGCCTGATCGACGTTGAGTCCGTAGCTGCGCATCAGGAAGGCGGGTGTCCACCACATCAGTCCCCAGCCCCACAGCGCTACCACGCAGCCGCCGGCGATCAGATGCAGTGCGGAGGGCTGGCGCAGCATGAAACGCATCGTTTCGAGGACGGGCGGGGCGCCGGGTGGGTCCCCGCCGCGGTCGAGACAGCCGCGCCTGGGCTCGCGAATCGTGAGCAGAACGAGGGCGCCGATCACGATGCCGGGGACGCCGAGCGCGAGGAACATGACACGCCAGCCGAGGCGGTAGGCGATCGCTCCGGCCACCTGTGAGCCGAGCCAGGCGCCGATCGGCGCCCCGAGTGAGAACATCTGCAGCGCCATTGCCCGACGCGCAGCCGGGAAATAATCCGACAGCAGCGAGTTGGCACCGGGCGTGCCGCCGGCTTCCCCGACGCCGACGCCGATGCGCGCGCAGAGCAGCTGCCAGTAATTGCGCGCCAGGCCGGTTGCGACCGTGAAGGCGGACCAGACGATGAGACAGACGCTGATGATGGCGCGGCGGCTCTTACGGTCGATCAGCCAGGAGAGGGGGAAGCCGAAGATGACATAGAAGATCGCGAGCGAGACGCCGGTCAGAAAGGCGATGTTGGCGTCGGAGAGATGCAGCTCGCGGCGGATCGGCTCGAGTACGGTCGAGATCGAATAACGGTCGCAGATGCTCAGCGTGTACACCACGCACATCATCACCGCGACATACCACCGCTCTGCGATCGAGGAGGTGGCTGTCGTTAGGCCGCGCTCGCCGAGCGGGGCCGGGGAATCGAGGTCGACCCGTGTCTCATTCATCCGCGGTTATCCTCGAGAATGAGATCGGCGGCCTTTTCGGCCACCATCAGGGTTGGCGCATTGATGTTGCCGGAGGTGACCGCGGGAAAAACGGAAGCGTCGATCACACGAAGTCGGGCCACACCGTGGACCCGCAGGCGTGGATCGACTACGGAGCTCGCTGCCTGCGGGCCCATCGCGCAGGTGCCGGAGGGGTGGAATACCGAGCCCGCCCGGCGCCGGAAGTCCTGGAGGACTTCGGCGTCGGAGCGGATTCGCTCTCCCGGCAGGAGCTCGGACTCGATCACGGCTGCGAGCGGCTTCGCGGCGGAGATCCGCCGCAGCATGCGAGCCCCTTCGTAGACGTCCGCCACGTCCTCGGGCGTCGACAGACTGTTGGGAGCGATCGTGGGGCTCGCCATCGGGTCGGGGCTGCGCAGGTGCACGCTGCCACGGCTCGTCGGGCGGCAGGTGTTGAACGACATGAGAAAGCCCGAAAACGGATCGGGATTCAGCATGCGGCGGCTCTGGCCGCTGGTCGTGGTGCTGTAGCTCGCGGGGTTGAAGTAGATATGCAGGTTGGGGCGGCTGAGCTCCGGGCGGCTGCGGACGAAGGCGCCGGCCTGATTGACGCTCATCGCGAGCGGACCCTGGCGGCGCAGCGCATAGCGCAGGGCGGCTCGAGCCTTCCCAAGAAGGGGCCCGAGCTCGTCATTGAGGGTCGGCACCCTGGAACGGTAGAAATACGACACACAAACATGGTCCTGCAGACCCCGCCCGACCGGAGGGAGTGGGGCGATCACCGGGACGCCGAGCGGTCGCAGCAGCGCCGGGTCGCCGATGCCCGAGAGCTCCAGGAGTTGCGGCGAGCCGATGGCGCCCGCCGAAAGAAGGACCTCGCGCCGGGCGGTCGCGGTGAGCCTCGCTCCACCGCGTGAGTATTCCACGCCGCTCGCCGCTTTCCCCGTGAAGAGCACACGGGCCGCGCGCGCTCCAGTCGCCAGCTCGAGGTTGGGCCGGCGCAGCGCCGGTCGCAGATATGCGCTGGCGCTCGAGACGCGTACGCCGTCCCGGATCGTGACCTGCCAGAGTCCTGCGCCTTCGGGCTCGGCGCCGTTGAAATCGCGGGTGAGGGCGATACCGGCCTCGGCGCAGGCAGTAAGGAAGGTTTTACAGAGCGGGTGGACCGTAGCGGATGGATCGTGAACGTGCACGGGCCCGCCGGCACCGTGGTACTCCGAGGCGCCCCAGGCGTGATCTTCGAGTTTACGAAAGTACGGAAGCACGTCCTGCCAGCCCCAGCCCGGATTTCCAGCGCTGCGCCAGTCCTCGTAATCCGCGGGCTGCCCGCGGACGAACACCATGGCGTTTATCGAGCTCGAGCCCCCTAACACCTTGCCGCGGGGCCAGAAGGCACTGCGGTTGTCCAGCGCAGGCTCGGGCTCCGTCCGATACATCCAGTTGTAACGCGGGTCGGTGAAAGTGCGCGCGTAGCCAACCGGCACGCGGATCCAGGGACTGAAGTCGCTGCCGCCGGCCTCGAGGAGCAGCACGCGATGCCGGCCGCCTTCGCTCAGGCGATTGGCCAGTACGCAGCCGGCAGAGCCCGCACCGACGATGATGTAGTCGAATTCCCCCATGTATCGTGGCAGCATAGCTCGGCGCCGCGCCGGGCGGACCCGTGGCAGCATGCCTTTTTCCGATGGGTCCATAGAAATTCTCGGCTTTCGCGCCGTGGGGTCATGTGGAAGCCTGCATCGGGCTTATTGGCGGGGTGTCGTAAATCCGCAATCCGCGCGTCGCGAACTCACAAGCCGCGGCGCCGCGTTTACGGGAGCATCGAACGCGAGCCGGTGCGACGGGGCGCCCGGCCGCCAAGGGGGCTGGCCTACCGCCGGGAAGACAACAAGTTCGTAACCGCCGAGGTCACCGAATGAAACCGAATCACAAGCTGTCGCGCACCATCGCCGCAATCCTGAGTGCCTCCGCCGCGCACGCCATACTGGCCGCGAACGCCGGCCCAACGAGTGCCGATGCGGCGCCAGCGGCTGCCGATGTACCTGCCGCGGCAGACACGCCGGCGGCGGCCGAGGCGAGCTCCAGCTCCCTGCAAACGGTGATCGTGACCGCGCAGCGACGTGAGCAGAACATCCAGGACGTACCGATCACGATCCAGGCCATGACCGGCAAGACGCTGCAGAGCCTCAACGTGCAGACGTTCGCCGACTACGTGAAGTACCTGCCGAACGTCAGCACGGGTTCCCAGGGCCCGGGCATGGGCACGCTCTTCATGCGTGGACTGTCGACGGGCGTACTGGGTACTCAAGGACAGGGCTCCGTCGGACTCTTCCCGAACGTTGCCGTGTATCTCGACGATCAGTCGGAGCTGCTCCCGGGCCGCGACCTCGATGTCTACGCAGTGGACCTGGAGCGCATCGAGGTTCTCGAGGGTCCGCAGGGGACGCTGTTCGGCGCCGGCGCGCAGGCAGGTGTGGTGCGCTTCATCACCAACAAGCCGAAGCTCAATACGTTCGCGGTCGACGCCACCGCCGGCTACGGCGTCACCGCCGGCGGCGATCCCAGCACCAAAGTCAACGCGACCTTCAACATCCCGCTGATCCAGGACAGGCTGGCGGCCCGCGTGGCGATATTCAACGACCGGCGCGGCGGATACATCGACAATCAGCCGGCCTTCTTCGCCCGCGGCAGTCAGGACCTCGGGATCGCGGATGCCCTGGGCGGGGTCGTACCCAACGACAGCGTGGTGATCAACAACTACCAGATCGCCGCCAACAACATCAATCCGCTCACCTACAACGGCATCCGTGCAGAGCTCCTCTTCAAGGTCAACGATGACTGGAGCGTGCTGCTCAGTCAGATGTATCAGAACATGGACGCGGAGGGCGTTTTCTACGAGATGCCCCGCGGCAGCGAAGGCGCCGGCCTCACCAATCCCGGCGGCGTGCCGATCGGCGGCCAGCCGCTGCCGGCCTATTCGGTGAACCTGTTCAATCCATCCTTCGACAAGGACAAGTTCGAGAACACCGCATTGACGGTGAGTGGCAAGGTCGGGCCGCTGAGCCTCGTCTACTCGGGGTCCTTCCTCGACCGGCACATCGACCAGGCCCTCGATTACACCAACTACGCGCGCGGCCGGTACGGGTACTACTATCAGTGCGCCGGCTACTCCGCGGGAGACCCCACGAAGGGAACCTGCTATTCGCCGAGCTCGGTCTGGACGGATACGGAGCACGACAAGCACGTGAGCCAGGAGCTGCGCCTGAGCACCCCGCAGGACTGGCGCCTGCGCGGCCTGGTCGGCGTCTTCTACGAGGACTACAAGGTCTACGACGATACGGAGTGGATGTACAAGAGCGTGCCGAACTGCGCGCCCACGGGGCCCACGACGAACTGCTTCCTGCAGATCCAGCCCTGGCCGGACGTGCCGGCCAACCGGCCCGGCCTGCGTAATGCCAATACGGGCTTCTTCGATGACTTCCAGCGCACCTTCATCCAGAAGGCGGCCTACACGTCCGTGTCCTTCGACGTCATTCCGCAGAAGCTGACTGTCACGGGCGGCGTGCGCTATTTCCACATGTACAATTCGGAGCTCGGCGGGGACGTCGGCAGTTTCTTCTGCAAGGTATTCGGCACGCCCACGACCTACTTTGGCCCGTGCACGGCTCCCTATGGCACCGATTTCGCGCAGCAGGATCCGCACACGCTGACGGAATCAGGAATGCGCGGCCGCGGTGACCTCGAATATCACGTTACTCCCGACATCCTGGTGTACTACACCTACTCACAGGGATTCAGGCCGGGCGGCTTCAATCGCGGCAGCTCCAACCACCTGCCTGATGCCCAGGGCAACAACCAGTACGCCACGCCGAAGACCTACCTGTCCGACAATCTCACCAACAACGAGGTCGGCTGGAAGACGATGTGGTTCGACCACCGGCTCGAGGTCAACGGCGCGGTCTACCAGGAAAACTGGAGCAACGCCCAGGTCAGCTTCTTCTGTCCGCAGTGCGGCCTCGGCAACCTGACCTACAATACCAACGGACCGGATTACCGTGTGCGGGGCGTGGAGCTGCAGATCGCGGCGAACCTGTGGCGCGGGCTGTCGGTGAATGGGGCGGCCGCCTGGAACAGCGGCGAGCTCAAGAATTCACCGGCACTGATCGGGAATCTCCCCGGCAGCACGAGCTTCGGCAAGCCGATCACGACCTTCTACGTGAAGGACAAGGCCACCGGAACGTACGTTTTGGGAGGGCCCGTGCAGGATGTGTACGGCGCTCAGGGGAGCCCCCTCGCCAACTCCCCGCCGTTCGAGGGGAACCTGCGCGTGCGCTATGACTGGGAGTGGGGCACTTACCTGCCGTATGTGCAGGCGGGAATGCAGCACCAGTCACATTCGCTGTCGGCCTCCGGCCACGTGGAGGCGTACGACCAGCCGGCCTGGACGACCTATGACCTGGCCGCCGGGATTGCGAAGGATACCTGGACGGTCTCGCTCGTCGGCACGAACATCACCAATACGAACAAGAGCCTCTTCACCACGAGCCGCCAGTTCATCCTGACGGAGACGCCCATGCGTCCGAGAACGATCGAGCTCACGTTCGGCTACGCCTTCACCGAGCACCACTGACCCAAGGGACGATGCGGGGCGGGATTGCGGTAGACTCCTTCCCCATGCAAGCCGACAGTGCCGCATCGCCGGGGCCAGTGAGCGCCTCGGCGGGCGTGCGCCAACTCCTCGATCGCCGTCAGTTCGCCGAGGCGGCACGGGCCGCCGAGGCGTTGCTGGCCGGGTCTCCGGAGGACCGCGACCTCCTCTACATGCTTGCGGTCGCGCAGCGCTATCTGGGCAGGATTCCTGCGGCGCTCGCGACGCTTGTGCGCCTCGAGGAGCTGCATCCGGATTACCCGCGCCTATACCAGGAGAGGGGCCACTGCCACGTCGCGCAGCGCTCGTTGGCACCGGCGATAGCCGCCTTCGAGCACGCGGTGGCGCTCAATCCGGCGCTGCCCGGCAGCTGGCGGACGCTGCAGGCGCTCTACACCATGGTGGGCCGACGATCCGATGCGGAGAACGCCGCCGCTCACGTCACCAAGCTCGCGAGCCTGCCCACTGCGATCGTCACGGCGCGCAGCATGTTTGCGGACGGTGAGATCGAGGCTGCCGAGGCGCTCGTGCGCCGCTATCTCATCGAGCATGGCGATCACATCGAGGGGATGCGCCTCCTCGCCCAGATCGGCATGAAGCTCGACGTGCTCGATGATGCGGAGCTGCTGCTCGAGACCGTCCTCGAGCGGGCGCCGGACTACCGGCCGGCGCGTTACGACTACGCACAGGTGCTGCTGCAACGGCACAAGCACCGCCAGGCCCGGGAGCAGATCCGGATGCTGCAGCAGGCGGAGCCCGGCGAGCGCTCCTATCGGATCACCCAGGCGACTCTCTCGACCGAGCTCGGCGAGTGCGAGCAGGCGCTCAGCGAATACCGGCGGCTGCTCGAGGAGACGCCCGATCACGAAGAGCTGCACCTCTCGATGGCGCACACGCTGAAGACGCTCGGCCGGCAGCAGGACGCCATCAGGTCGTACCGGCGCGCCGCCGAGCTGCGACCCGGCTACGGTGATGCTTATTGGAGCCTGGCGAACCTCAAGACATACCGCTTTACAGACGGTGAGTTGGCAGCGATGCGCGCCGCCGAAGCCGCGCCGCGCGCCGCTCTCAAGGATCGCTTCCATCTGTGCTTTGCGCTCGGCAAGGCCCTCGAGGACCGTGGCGAGTACGCAGAGTCTTTCTCGTACTACGAGCGAGGCAACGCGCTCAAGAAGAGCGAATGCCGCTACCGCCCGGAGTTCATCGAGCGCAACACGCGGCTGCAGATCGAAGTCTGTACCCCTGAGCTCTTCGCCGCGCGCCAGGGATGGGGAGACCCGAGCGAGGCACCGATCTTCATCGTGGGCCTGCCGCGGGCGGGCTCGACGCTCATCGAGCAGATCCTCGCCTCGCACTCCCGCGTGGAAGGGACGATGGAGCTGTCGGACATTCCCCGGCTCGCGCAGAGTCTGCAGGGGCGAGAGAGCGGCGAAGCACGGCCGCGCTACCCGGGCGTGCTCGCCGAGCTGGCGCCGGAGGACTTAAAGCGCTTCGGCGAGCGATATCTCTCCGACACGCGGCTCTATCGCTCCGGCAAGCCCCGCTTCATCGACAAGATGCCGAACAACTTCCGGCACATCGGCCTGATGCATCTCATCCTGCCCAACGCGAAGATCATCGATGCACGCCGCGCCGCAATGGCCTGCTGCTTCAGCAACTTCAAGCAGCTCTTCGCCTCGGGACAGCAGTTCACTTACTCCCTCGAGGACATCGCCCGCTATTACCGCACCTACGTCGAGCTCATGGCGCACTGGGACCGGGCGCTGCCGGGCAGAGTGCTGCGAGTGCAGCACGAGGACCTGGTCGCGGACTTCGAGCCTCAGGTGCGCCGGATCCTCGACTTCTGCGGGCTCGACTTCGAGCCGGGCTGCCTCGAGTTCCACAAGACCTCGCGCCGCGTGCACACGGCGAGCTCCGAGCAGGTGCGCCGGCCCATCAACACCGAGGGTCTGGAGCAATGGCGGCACTTCGAGCCCTGGCTCGGGCCGCTCGCGCAGGCACTCGGGGAGCTTGCGGAGGACCCAGCATGACCGAACCTCCAGCCCCGCAACGGCGCCGCGAGCGCGGGCGCGGCGCGCGCTCCACCGGCCCCTCGCTCGCGCCCATACCTCGCCTGGCCAACCGCTGGCCGCCGCTCGAGATCCTGACCGGCGAGCAGGTGGAGCGCATCGTGCTCGCCGCTTTCAGGGTGCTGGAGGAAGCGGGCCTCGAGATCCGCAGCACGGCGGCCCGCGAAGTCTATCGCCGCGCCGGTGCCCTGGTGGATGAGGGCTCGCAGATGGTCCGGCTCGGGCGTGACATCGTCGAAGCCCACATCAGGCTCGCGCCCGCGAGCTTCGTGCTCCACGCCCGCCATGCCGAGCGACACCTGCACGTGGGCGGCGATGTGGTCAACTTTGGTCCCGTAAATGGCGCGCCGCACATCAACGATCGGCAGCATGGCCGGCGTTACGGCGACATCGAGTCCTTCCGCAACATTCTGCGCCTCACCCATTCGCTGGGTGTCCTGCACTGGCAGGGTGGGATCGTCGTGGAGCCCGTCGATCTGCCGGTGCCCGTGCGGCATCTCTCCGTTTACCAGGCGCACATCGAATGCGCGGACATCGTCTGGGCCGCGCGCGGCATAGGCGGCGTGCAGGCGCAGGATGCAATCGCGATGTCGGCCATCGAGCATGGATGCACGGTCGAAGAGCTCGCCTCGCGCCCGACACTCATGACGGTCACGAACGTCAATTCGCCGCGCCGGGTCGATGAGGAAATCCTCGACAACATCATGATCATGGCCCGGCACGGGCAGTGTGTCGTCATCACGCCGTTCACGCTGATGGGGGCGATGGCGCCGGTCACGCTGGTCGGAGCGCTCGTGCAGCAGACTGCCGAGGCGCTCGGCATCATCGCGCTCTGTCAGATGCTTCGGCCGGGAGCACCCTGTGTCCTCGGGGGATTCACCTCCAACGTCGATATGCGAACCGGCTCGCCGGCCTTCGGTACACCGGAGTACGTGCACGCGGTGATCGCCGCTGCGCAGATCGGCCGGCGCCTGAAGATTCCCGTGCGCACGAGCGCGGTGAACGCCTCACCCGTCGTTGACGCCCAAGCGACGTACGAGACGGCGTTCTCGCTGCAGGCAGCGATCCTGAGCCATAGCCACCTCATCAATCATGCGGCCGGATGGCTCGAAGGGGGCCTCTCCGCCTCGCTCGAGAAGATCATCGTCGACGCCGAGCTGCTGCGCAATTGGGCCGAGATGCTGAAGCCGGTGAGCTTCGATGACGATGATCTCGCGGTCGAGGCCATCAAGGCGGTGGCGGTGGGCGGGCATTTCTTTGGCGAGCCTCATACCCTGGCGCGCTACCAGTCCGCGTTTTATCGGCCACTCCTTTCCGACTGGTCCAACTTCGAGAGCTGGACGGAGGCGGGTGCGCGCAACGCCACCGAGCGCGCGACCGGCATCTGGCAGAAGCTGCTCGCCGAGTACGTCGCGCCACCGCTCGATCCGGCCGTAAAGGAAGCGATCGCAGACTACGTGGCGCGCAGAACGAACGAGCTGAGCGCAAGCGGTTGAGCTCCCGGGTCGCGAACGCACGGATGTACGCGGTCACCCCGCAAGTCGAGTCGGTCTGGCGCGAGCTCCTCGCGAAAGTTGCCGGGGAAGCGGACGTCGCGCTCGAGTATCTGCCGTATCCCGCGCCGCAACCGCTGGAGCATTTATGGTCGCGGCCGGACCTGGGTGCGGTGCTCATGTGCGGCTATCCCATTGCATTGCAGCTTGCTCACGTGCAGCCGATCGCCGCGCCGATTCCACGGGTAGCGTGGGCCGCGGGGCGCGCGGTTTATCGGACGGATCTCATCGTTCGCGAGGACGCGCCCTTCACGCAGCTAGAGGATACGTTCAGCGGATGCGCCGGCTGGACCGTTGCGCACTCGCACTCGGGCTTCAATGCTTTCCGCCATCACCTGCTCGCTTACCGCACGCCACAGCGCCCGAAGCTGTATCGCCAGATGATCGGCAATCTCGTGACCGCGCGAAACGTGCTCGATGCCGTGCGTGAGGGACGCATCGACGTAGGGCCACTGGATGCCTATTGGCATATGCTGATCGCGCGGCACGCTCCCCAACTCTGCGAGGGTGTGCGCGTTCTGTCATCGACCGCGGTCGCGCCGATGCCGGCTTTCGTGGCGGCAGCTCACGTCCCGGCGGAAGTCGTGGCACGGCTTCGCAGCGCCTTCACGAGCGCCGCGGCGAAGTCATGGTTCGATGATCTCGCCGAGCCGCTGATGCTGGAAGGTTTCGCGGCGGCCAGTCGGGAAACGTTCGATCCCGCCCTGGAATGGGACGCCCGGGCGAAGGCGGCGGGTTACGTGGAGCCCGCCTGAGCCGGCTTCACGGAGTCGCGAGTGGCACGCGTTCCGTCGGATGTTGCAGCACGTCGTGCTGGCGAAACAGGTATCGCCGCGCAACCTCGAAGTAGGTGCGGTAAACGAGACCGCCATTCTCGGCGATGAGCCGCTCGCGCTCCTGGTTGTGGCGTGCGGGCAGGTCGTACCAGGGGATGCCCGGCTGCTCGTGGTGCAGCGAATGCAGATTGTTGAACAGGAAGAGCGGCCCGAGGATCCACGAGTCCTCGACGATCGCGACCCGCTCGCGCACACCGGGACGCGCACGGTGCTCGGCGAACGACCGGATCAGCTGAATGGCATTGGCCGGTATCACCATGGCGAGGAAGTAGAGCCAGAGCGGGATGCCGCAAACAATTTTCACCCAGAGGACGACGGGGATGCACCAGAGGAGATGCTCGGCCCAGGTGGCGCGAATGCCGGGCTCGCCGCGCCAGGCATTGCGCAGATCCCAACGCAGGTACATACCGATACGCAGGGAGGACCCGAGGATGAGCCGCCCGGCAAAGGTCTGCTCGATGCGTAGCGCCACGCGCATCAGGGGGCTCAATCCTGCCCAGCCCTCGGCTGTCCAATAATAGGACTCCGGATCATCGATGGGATCGGTCAGCCGGGCGTCACAGTGATGCTTGTGATGCAGGTCACGGTAGCGCTGATAGGGAATCCACAGCCCGAGCGGCACGATGGCAAGCAGGCGATTGAGGGGCTTCCAGCGCGTGGGATGTCCGTGGACGATCTCGTGCTGCAGCGAGCTGTGCAGGGTGATGAGCAGCGTTGCGAGCGGCGCAACGATCCAGAGCGGCCAGTGCCCGTACTTTGCGGTGACGGCGAGCCAGCCGCCGTACGCGATAATCAGGAGTAAGAGGGTGGGAAGCTCAACGGCGGGCCGGCTGCGGCCAACGCCTGAAGTCACGATCTGTTTGGACGATGCGTTTGGGGTCGGTAACATCGAAACCTACAACTTCTCGCCCGATCATAACACCTGCGCAGGCGCCGGAATCGGGCGAATTGTTAAGTAGGTCGCGGGTTTTCAAGCTGGTGTCGCGTGGCGACAGCCGGGGTGTCGCCTCGTGGCGTCAGTCGATGCGAGCGGTCCGGCAGAGCCGCCGCTCGAGGGCCGCGACGCCATCGTAGAGCAGCACGGCCATCAGGCCCGTGGCGAGCCCTCCCTGCAGGACGAAAGCCATGTTGCTGGAGAGGAGGCCGGCGATGATCACCTCGCCGAGGCCCTTGGCCGCGACCGTCGAGCCCAGGGTCGCCGTGCCGATGTTGATGACCAGCGAGATACGAACTCCTTCTAAAATCAATGGCATAGCTAGTGGAAGCTCGACGGAGACTAGCTTCTGGCGGGCATTCATTCCCATGCCGCTCGCCGCCTCGAGAACCGTGGCCGGACAGGTTCCCAAGCCTACGACCGTGTTCTCGAAGATCGGCAGCAGCCCGTAGAGAAAGAGCGCGATCAGCGTCGGCTTCTCGCCGAAACCGACCAACGGCACGGCCAGCGCCAGCACGGCGACCGGAGGAAACGTCTGCCCAAAGTTGACGACAGCACGAGACAGCGGCAAAAACTCCTGGCCGCCCGGACGAGTGACCAGAATGCCAAGCGCGACAGCAATGACGATGCTCCCTACGCACGCCGCAAGCACCGTCGCCAGGTGCGATAGTGCCAGCGTCCAGAGGTTGCCCTGATCGTAGATCGCCGGGGCGCCGCCGGCGGTGAGCGGCGCAAATAGCGGCGCGAAGCGCTGCGGGACGAGCAGAAACGCGAGCAGCAGGCCGAGTGCGGCGAGGCGCAGGATCGTGGCGGCGCGGCGCATCAGCTTGGCCGCCCGCGTGCCATGATCGATGCGACCGTGAGCCGCCCGCACGGTGTCCCGTCGGCATCGAGGACCGTAGCGCACTCGCTGCCCCGCCAGAGGAGCTCCGACAGGACTTCACGCAGGGAGGCGGATGTTGGAACCACGACTCCGTCCGCGGCGGCCTCGCATGCCGAGAAGGGCAGTGCGGCCTCGCCGGCTGTAGTGAGCGAGAGCAGGCGCATCGCGCGCTCGGCGCTGCCGGTCATGCGTGCAACCAGCGCATCGGCCGGCCGCGTCACCAGCACCTCGGGCCGATCGTATTGGATCAGTCGTCCGGCGCTCATGACGGCGACGCGGTCGCCCAAGCGGAATGCCTCGTCGATGTCATGTGTGACGAGCACGATCGTCGTGCCGAATTTCCGTTGGATGTCGAGGAGATCGTCCTGAGCCTTCTCCCGGATGATCGGATCGAGCGCCCCGAACGGCTCGTCCATCAGCAGCACCGCCGGCTCCGCCGCGAGCGCACGCGCCACGCCGACTCGCTGCTGCTGGCCGCCCGAGAGCTGGTGCGGGTATTTTTCCGAATATTGGCCGGGGTCGAGCTGCAGTGCTCCGAGGAGTTGGGCGGTGCGTGTGCGGATGCGGCTTTCCTCCCACCCGAGAAGACGCGGCACGGTTCCGATGTTCTCCGCCACCGTCCGATGCGGGAAGAGGCCGTGCCCCTGGATCACATAGCCGATGCGCCGCCGCAGCACGTGTCCGGCCTCGCTCTCCGTATCGCGACCGTCGATGAGAACCCGGCCGCTCGTCGGCTCGATGAGCCGGTTGATCATCCTGAGCAGTGTCGATTTGCCCGAGCCCGAGGTGCCGACGACCACCGTGATGGAGTTACGCTCGACGACCATCGACACGTCATCGACGGCTGTCATCGACTCATAACGCTTGGTGAGGCTCTCGATGACTATCATGGGGGTACGCGCTCCAGGCGCTCGACGAGCGCATCGAGCAACACGGCGGCGGAAAAGGCGAGCACCACCGTCGGAATCGCCCCAAGCAGCACCAGGTCGGTGGCCGCCTGCCCGATCCCGCCGAAGACGAACGTGCCGAATCCGCCACCGCCGATGAGCGCCGCGACCGTGACCAGCCCGATATTCTGCACGAGGACGATCCGGATGCCCGTGAGAATGACGGGAAGCGCAAGAACGAGCTCTACGCTCATCAGCGTCTGCCACCGCGTCATTCCCATGCCGAGGGCGGCTTCGACGGTCGCGGGCGAGACGCGCTTGAGGCCGGCGACCGTGTTGGCGACGATCGGCAGCAGCGAGTAAAGGAACAGAGCCACCACTGCAGGGGCGGCACCGATGCCGCGGATGCCGACGGCCGCCGCGAGTGGAACGTGCGCGGCGAGCGCTCCGAGCGGAGCCATGAGGATGCCGAAGAGCGCGATGGAAGGGATGGTCTGGATGATATTGAGCGCGCTGAGCACACCAGGCTGCAGTCGTGGCGCGCGGTGACAGAAAACCCCTAGCGGCAGCGCGACGATGACGGCGGCGCCGAGCGAGCCCAACGAGAGAAGGATGTGTTGTCGCGCGGCGAGCGCGAAAGCCGCCGCGTTCACGGCGTACTCGCGCATCACCGAGACATTGTCGAAGATGCCGCGCGCCAGAGCGAGTCCCGCGAGGCCGAGGAAGAGTGCGAGCAGGAGCACGCGCACACCGGGCCCTGGACGCATGCGCGTGATCGCATCGGTCGCCAGGAGGCCGAGCGACGCCAGCAGTAACCAGAAGCCTGCCCCCGGCGCGACCCGTACGATCAGGTCATGGGGTGGGGTCAAAGCGTTCGCTGCGCCAGCAAGGGCCATCGCGGTGACCACGAGGCCGGCGAGCGCTGCGCCGAGGCGCAACGGCGCATTCGCCACGAGGAGCGCCACGGCCGCTACCGTCGCAAGCGTCGCCCAACAGCCGAGAGCGCCCCACGTCGGAAGGACCTCCACCAGACCGCGTGTATCGCCGGGTACGATGCGGTTTGCTTTGAAGGCGACGAACGGGAGCAGCAGGAGTCCGGCGGCTCCGACCAGTGTCAGCAGAGCACCCAGGCGATCGATGCCTGCAACCGCCTCAGTGTCCCGTGCTGAGGCCGGCCGGCGCAGCAGGAAACCGAGGGTGCTCACTTCGACAGGCCCTTGCGCTGCAGATAGTCTTTGGCCACGGACTCGATCGCCTCACCGTCGACCTGCACGCGCTCATTGAGACGTTGCAGCGTGTCGCGATCGAGGCTCTCCATGAGAGGCTTGACGAGGGTGGCGATGTCGGGATACGCGCGCAACACGGATTCCCGGATGAGAGGGACGGGAGCGTAGATCGGCTGATCGTGCTTGTCATCCTCGAGGACGACGAGGCTCGCTGCGGCGATTCCCCCGTCAGTGGCATAGACCATCGCTGTGTTGGTGTCGTTCGTCCGCGCCGCAGCGGCGGTGATCATGGCTGTGGTTTCGCCTCCCGCGAGCACGATGAGCTGGTCGGACGTCAGCTTGAACCCGTACGTGTCCTCGAGCGAGCGCAGCGTCCCGGCGTTGGCGAACTCGGCCGAGCAGGCGAGCACGACCTGGCTGCCCCCGGACACCCAGCGCGCGAAGTCGCTCATCGTGCGCAGATGGTGGGCATCGGCCACATCGCGGCGCACCGCGAGCGCCCACGCATTGCTCGCGGGGGCAGGGGTCAGCCAGACGATCCGGTTCCTCGCGTAGTCGAGGCGGGCACCGAGCTCGTATCCCCTCCTGAAGTCCTTCCACGCGGGGTCCGAAGGCATATTGAAGAAGTTACCGCCGTTGCCCGTGTATTCGACGTAAAGGTCTACTTCGCCATCCAGAAGGGCCCGGCGCACGACGGGCGTTGCGCCGATTTTGAGGCGATCGACGGTAGGGATTCCGGCAGCGCTCAGGACCAGGTGGATCATCTCGCCGATCATCGCTGACTCGCTCGAGAGCTTCGAGGATACGACGACGGGGGCGCCGGCCCGCGCCAGCGCGGGGGCGATGAGCGCGATTGTCGCGGCCATCCAGAGCGCTTTGAAGAATCGCGCCACGTCCGGTCTCTACCCCTATGGCACACACGGTGTCCGCTGGTGCGTTGCGAGTCAAGCGTTATCATCGGGGGGATGAAGAGTTCAGCGCAAGCCGTCGTCATCGGGGGTGGAGTCGTCGGCGCCAGCGTGCTTTACCACCTCGCCAAGATCGGCTGGCAGGACGTTCTGCTGCTCGAGAAAAGCGAGCTCACGGCCGGCTCGACGTGGCACGCGGCAGGCGGCATGCACACGTTCAATGGCGAGGCGAACATCTCCAAGCTGCAGAAATACACGATCGATCTCTACCGCGAGATCGAGGCGCTGTCGGGCCAGTCGTGCGGCCTGCATCCGAACGGCGGCCTCATGCTGGCCGCAACTCCCGGGGAGCTCGACAGCCTGAAGCTCATCTGCTCCCGCGCGCGCTATCTTGGCATGGAGACCGAGATGATCTCCCTCGAAGAGGCGCAGCGGCTGAACCCGCTCATCGACACGAGCTTCTTCATCGGCGCGCTCTGGCGTGCAGACGGCGGGCACTGTGACCCTTCCGGAACAACCCACGCGTACGTCAAGGCGGCTCGCCAGCTCGGCGCATCAGTGGAGCGTTTCACGCGAGTGCTGGCGCTCACTCCTCGTCGCGACGGTACATGGGACGTCGTGACCGACAAGGGGACGGTGCATGCCGAGCACGTGATCAACTGCGCAGGGCTGTGGGCGCGCGAGATCGGACGTCTCGTTGGCATCGATCTGCCGGTGCTTGCGATGGAGCACCACTACCTGGTGACCGAGGACATTCCGGAGCTCAAGGGACGCGAGCGCGAGATCGTCAATACGACCGACTACGCGGGCGAGATCTATATGCGGCAGGAGCGGGCAGGCGCCCTGATCGGCACCTACGAGCCGCACGGTGTGGTCTGGGCGCCCGTCAAAACACCCGACGACTTCTCAATGCAGCTCCTGCCCGAGGACTTCGAGCGCCTGGCACCTTACTTCGAGGTGGGATTCCAACACTTCCCCGCGCTCGGGCGCGCCGGGATCAAGAAGGCCATCAACGGGCCGTTCACGTTCGCGCCCGACGGCAACCCGCTCGTCGGGCCCGTTCGCGGCCTCGAGAACTTCTGGGTCGCCTGTGCCGTGATGGCGGGTTTCAGTCAGGGTGGCGGCATCGGGCTCGTGCTGTCGCGCTGGATGGCGGAGGGCGACCCGGGACAGGACATCCTGTCGATGGATGTATCGCGATTCGGCGCGTTTGCGACGCCCAAGTACACCTCCATCAAGGTTCCCGAGAATTACTCGCGCCGATTCCGCCTGGCGTATCCCAACGAGGAGCTTCCCGCGGCGCGCCCCGTGCGGCGCTCGCCAATCCATGACCGGCTCAAGGCCGCCGGGGCGGTGATGGGCGCGAATTTCGGGCTGGAGCATGCGCTCTGGTTCGCGCCTCCCGGCGTGGCGCCGGCCGAGACGCCGACGTATCGCCGTTCGGAGGCGTTCCCTCACGTTGGTGAAGAATGCCGCGCCGTGCGCAGCGCAGTCGGCATCTACGAGACGACCAACTACGGAAAGTACGAAGTGACGGGCCGCGGTGCGCGCGGCTGGCTGGATCGGGTTTTCACCTCGCGCATTCCGCCGCCGGGGCGCTTGCGGCTGGCGCCGATGCTCAATCGGGCCGGGCGCATCGTCGGTGACCTCACGATCACCTGTCTCGCGGACGATCGGTACCTGATCTTCGGATCCGGCTTCGCCGAGGAATTCCACTTGCGGTGGTTCTGGGCGTCCGACATTCCGGCCGACGTGTTCGTCCGCTCGGCAGCATCGACGCTGACGGGATTCTCCATCGCGGGCCCGAGATCGCGGGAGCTTTTGCAGCGCCTCGTCCGGCTCGATCTTTCCGGCGGCGGGTTCAGGCTCTTTCAGGTGGCCGAGACGTCCGTGGGGTTCGCGCCGGCGATTCTCATGCGATCCGGCTTCACCGGAGAGCTCGGCTACGAGGTCTGGACGACGCCCGATTACTTCGCGACGCTCCACGATGATCTGCTCGAGGCGGGGCGCGACCTGGGCCTCACGCATTTCGGCGGACGCGCGCTGTCCTCGCTCCGGCTCGAGAAGGGCTACGGCTCATTCAACAAGGACTTTCGCCCGGACTACACGCCTGGAGAAACCGGCCTCGATCGCTACGTCGATTTCGACAAGCCCGACTTCGTGGGACGCGCAGCCGCGCTCGCCGAGCGCGCCGCTGGCCCGAAGCGACGCTTCGTAGTCCTCGAGCTGCCCGATGCGGATACGGAGGCGGTCGGTTACGAATCGATCATCAAGGCCGGCACGGCGGTTGGATACGTTACCTCGGCAGCGTATGGCCATTGCATCCGCAAGAGCCTCGCTGCCGGCTACGTGCCGGCCGCGCTTGCCCGCGACGGAGAGTCCTTCCAGATCGATGTCTTCGGTGAGCCTCGCGCCGCGATCGTCCGCCTGCGAGCGCTCTACGATCCGGAAGGACTGCGCCTCAGAGGTTAGGGACGACGGTGTGCCGAGCGGGCAACAAGCTAGATCGCCGTGGACGCGAGCGCGCGCTCATCGAGCGCATAGCCCATGCCGGGTGCATTACTCAGATGGAGCCAGCCCTCTGCATCGGCGACGAGCGGCTCCGCCATCATGAAGTCCCGCCGCTCGAGCGTCCACTCCGGCGGGTCGTACGCATATTCGAGGAAAGGCGCATCAGCGAGTCCTGCGACCAGGTGTGCGTTGGCGGTGAGGCCCATGCCGTTGGTCCAGGTGTGGGGCGTGAAGACGAGCTGATGCTCCTGCGCCATCGCCGCAATCCGCCTCAGTCCCGTGATGCCGCCGACCAGGGCCGCATCGGGCTGGACCACATCGACGGACCCGCTGGTGATCAGATCGCGCAGCTCATGGAGCTGGCGTGTCATCTCACCCCCCGCAATCCTCACTTCCGTGGACCCGCGCAGCGCCTTCATGCCCGCGTGATCGGCGCGGTGCAAAGGCTCTTCCATCCAGAACACATCGAGGCGCTCGAGCTCCCGGGCCACCGCGAGCGCATCTTTCAGGCTCCAGGGTGCCTGCGTGTCCCACGGCATGCGCCAGCCCTGGTTGCAATCGACCAGCAGCTCGAGCCGCTCGCCGATGCGCCCGCGGACGGCCTCGAGCGCACGAATGTCTTGCCGCCAGTCGCCGCGTTGAAAGCGGATTTTCATGGCACCGAAGCCCTGGGCGACATAACGCGCCGCCTGCGCGGCGAGTGCCGCCGGATCGCGCAGCGTGCCCGAGGAGGCGTAGGTCCGCACCCGGCTCGAGAGACCCCCCAAGAGGCGCCAGCACGGTTGACCCGTGATCTTGCCGGCGAGGTCCCAGAGCGCGAGATCGAGCGGCCAGCAGCGCCCGTAGTGAAAATCGATGTGCGACAGGACGCGGTAATGTCGCTCGAGGGCGAGCGCATCCTGGCCGACGAACAGCGGCTCGTGCCCTGCAAAGCCGACCATCAGGTCGCCCGATCCGTAGCCTTTGAGCCCAGTGTCGGTGGTGACCCGCACGATGGTGGCGTCAAAATGCACCCGCGGCCGGGTGTCCCAGCTCGCATGGAACGGCGGGTCGAGCGGCAGGCGATGATGGGTGATGCGGATCGCGGCGATCCGGTGCCCCGAGGAATGGGGCGCAGGTTGCTGGGGCAACGCGTTCATGGGGGCTCGATCTAGGCTTTCACAATCGCCATCGCCGACCAAGCCGAGAATTTGGCTACCCGCATCGAAAAAAGGCATCGAACGCCGTGCGCCGCGGTGCGCACCGGCAGTTACTATGGTTTCAGCCGCTCGGGAGGCACAGATGGGCAAGAAAACGATCGATCGCCGTTGGCTGCCGCTCAATGCGCTGCGCGCGTTCGAGGGGGTGGCCAAGCACGGCAGCTTCACGGCCGCCGCCCATGCGCTGCTCATCTCCCAGAGCGCGCTTTCACGGCATGTCATCTCGCTCGAGCGCCTGATCGGGGTGCAGCTCTTCGAGCGACGCCCGCACGCGCTGACGCTCACCAAGGCGGGGCAACATCTGCTGCCGGCCGTGGCCAAGTCCTTCGATCGGCTGGAATACGCCATCGACGACATCCGTAACGAGGGCGCGCCTGCTCAGCGCACCTTGCGCGTGCGCATGCCGCCGAGCTTTGCAATGCAGCTCGCGGTGCCCATTCTCAGGGACTTCCGCCAGGCGAGTACGGAGGTCGACATCGACCTCATCAGCCCGACGGCCGCAGGTCCACCGCTGGGTGATGTCGATGTGGCGGTGGTCTACTCGAGGCCCATGGTGACCGACCTGGTCGCGGACCTTCTCTGGCCGGTGCGGCTCAGCATCCTCTGCCACCCGCAGATCGCTGCACAGCACGCTGCCAAGGGACTGGCCGGGTTCATCGAGGCGAACGAGCTCGTGCACGTGCGCATCGACGAGCTGCCGCGGCACGAGGCCTGGGCGCAGTTCGTGCGCCATGCCGGGCTCGGTCCGGTCAATGTCGAGCGCGGACTGGTGTTCGACACCGCCATGCTCGCCGCGCAGTACGCGTTGAGCGGGCAGGGCATTGCGCTGGTCGATACCAACCTCTTCGCGGAAGAGATCCGCGGCGGGCGTCTGGTGAGGCCGTTCGATACGACCGTCGACAACGGCTATGGTTACTACCTTCTGACGCATCCCGAGGGCCTCGCGGATACGGCGATCAGCCTCTTCAGATCGTGGCTGATCGGGCGATTCGGGGCGAGCGCCGTGCCCGCGAATCCGCCGGTGCAACTCGCGGTGTCCAACGACTGGGAGAAGGTGGAGCGGCAGGGCTCATGAGAAGTACCGCGCGTGTCGTGGTGGTCGGCGGCGGCGTGGTCGGCGCCAGTGTGCTCTATCACCTGACGAAAGCCGGCTGGTCCGACGTGATGTTGATCGAGCGGGATGAGCTGACGTGTGGCTCGACCTGGCATGCCGCGGGAGGCATGCATACCGTCAACGGCGATCCCAACGTCGCGCGGCTGCAGCAATACACGATCAACCTCTACCGCGAGATCGAGCGCATCTCGGGCCAGTCCTGCGGGGTGCATCTCACCGGCGGCCTCATGCTGGCGGGCACCCGCGAGCGTCTCGACTGGCTGCGCATGGCGCAGGCGCGCGGCCGCTATCTCGGCATGGACCTGGAGATGCTCACGGTCGATGAGGCTGCGCGCCGCTTCCCGCTTCTCGACAAGCGACATTTCGTCGGCGCGATATTCGACCCCGTCGAGGGTCACGTCGATCCTTACGGCGTCACGCAGGCCTATGCCAAATCCGCACAGATTGCGGGTGGCGAGATAGTACGTCACACCCGTGTGGTTGATCTGAAGCCGCGGTCCGACGGTACATGGGATGTCATCACCGATCATGGGAATGTACATGCCGAGTATGTCGTCAACGCTGGAGGACTCTGGGCGCGCGAAGTGGGCAGAATGGTCGGGCTCGAGCTGCCGATCCTCGCGATGGAGCATCAGTACCTGATTACCGAGGAGGTGCCGCAGATTGCGGGTCTGCCCGAACAGCTGCACTGCATCGATTTCGAGGGCGAGCTCTACCTGCGCGAAGAGCGTGGCGGGATGTTGCTCGGCACCTACGAGCGCGCGGGCGTGCCCTGGTCGCCGGTTACGACGCCGTGGGATTTCGCCCAGAGCCTGCTGCCCAACGACCTGGAACGGATCGCTCCGAGCCTCGAGGTGGCGTTTCAGCACTTTCCTGCGCTTGGGGAAGTCGGCGTGCGCAAGGTCGTGAATGGCCCCTTCACGTTCGCCCCGGATGGTAATCCGCTCATAGGACCCATCACGGGGCTGCGTAATTTCTGGGTGGCATGCGGGGTGATGGCGGGGTTCAGCCAGGGCGGCGGTGTCGGCCTCGCGCTCTCACAATGGATGGTGAACGGCGATCCCGGCTCCGATATCTGGGCGATGGATGTTGCCCGCTACGGCGACTGGGCGACACTGGCCTATACCAATGCCAAGGTGCGCGAGAATTACTCGCGCCGGTTCAGGATCCGCTTTCCGAATGAGGAGTTGCCGGCGGGCCGGCCGCTGCGCACGACACCGATTTACGATCGGCTGCGCGAGGCGCATGCAGTTTTCGGGGAATACTGTGGGCTCGAGCATCCGCTCTGGTTTGCGCCTTCCGATGCGCAGGCGCGGGAAAATGTCACGTTCCACCGCTCGAACGCGCATACGCACGTGGCCGAGGAGTGCCGTGCGGTGCAGGAGCGGGTTGGACTGATCGAGACATCCAACTACGGCAAGATCGAGATTTCCGGGCCCGGAGCCGCAGATTGGCTGTCGCGCATCATGGCCAACCGTGTGCCGGCCGTGGGGCGCATCGCGCTGACGCCGATGCTGAATGACCGAGGCAAGCTGATCGGTGACTTCACGATGTGCCGGCTCGCGGCGGATCGGGTGCTCCTCATCGGAACTCTGGCCGCGGAGACGTACTACCTGCGTTGGTTCGAGCAGCATCTGCCGCCCACAGGCGTGCAGGTGCGAGCCTGCGCGATGGAGCACGTCGGGTTGTCGGTAGCCGGACCGGCCTCGCGCGAGCTATTGCAAAGTCTGGTGCGCGACGATCTTTCCAACGCTGCGTTCCCATTCCTGACTTTCCGCCGCCTCGACATCGGCATGATCCCTGCGCTGGTCGGTAGGATCTCCTTCACCGGCGAGCTGGGCTACGAGATCTGGGTGTCGCCCGATTACCAGCGCGCGCTGTATGAGCTGCTGCTGGAGGCGGGAAGCGGGCGAGGCCTCAAACTCTTCGGTGCACGCGCGCTCAACGCCATGCGGATCGAGAAGGGTTTCGGCAACTGGGCGCGGGAGTTCCGCCCGATCTGCGGTCCCTACGAAGCGGGACTCGGGCGTTTCGTTGCTCTGGACAAGAGTGACTTCATCGGGCGGGCTGCGGCAGTCGATGCGCGCTCGAGCGGTGGGGAGTTGCGCCTCGTCGCGTTCGCCGTCGCGGCTGCCGACTCCGCTGAAGCTGCTGACAATGCGGAGGCTGCTGCTGCCGATGCGATCGGGGATGAGCCGATCTGGCACGACGGCCGGGTCGTCGGCTGGGTCACTTCCGGCGCTTTCGGCCATCGGGTCGGGCGCTCGCTCGCGCTGGGCTACGTACCGAAGGCGCTGGCGGCGGCGAGCGAAGGGTTCGAGATCGAGCTCATCGGCGAGCGGCGGCCGGCGGAGCGGCTGGCCGCCTGCGCATACGACCCGAGCGGCGCGCGGATGCGCTCATGAAGCTGCAGGAGATCCGTACCTTCGTCGTCGGGAATCCGCCACCGCACAACGGCGGGCGCTACTTCGTATTCGCCAAACTGACGACTGCCGATGGCATCTCGGGGATCGGCGAGGCGTATGGCGTCCCGTTCGAGCCCCATCATGTCGCGAAGCTGATCGAGGACGTGTTTGGCCGTTATCTCGAGGGCGAAGACCCGCACGACGTCGAGCGGATCTGGCGGCGCGTCTACTCTTCCGGCTACTCGCAACATCCGGACCTCACTCTCATGGGCATCCTCAGCGCGCTCGAGATGGCCTGCTGGGACATCATCGGCAAGGCGGCGGGCCAACCGGTCTACAAGCTCCTCGGCGGCCGCGTGCACGAGCGGCTGCGCACCTACACCTACATTTATGCCAGGCCCGGAGATCGCACGGACATCTATCAGGATCCGGATCTATCGGCAGAGCGGGCGGCGGAATATCTTGCGCAGGGATTCACGGCGTTGAAGTTCGATCCGCTCGGACCCTATTCGGCCTTCGACGGCCGGCAGCCTTCGCTCGCGGCGCTCGATCGCTGCGAGCGTTTCATGCGGCAGCTGCGCTGCGCGGTGGGCTCGAAGGCCGATCTTCTCTTCGGCACGCACGGGCAGCTGACCGCGGCGGGGGCCATCCGTCTGTCGCATCGCATCGCGCCCTACGATCCGCTCTGGTTCGAGGAGCCGGTGCCGCCGGATGCACCGGAGGAAATGGGCAAGGTAGCGCGGGCCACGCGCGTGCCGATCGCGGCCGGAGAGCGTCTCGCCACGAAGTATGATTTTGCGCGGCTGCTCGCGGCAGGCGGCGCGGCCATCCTGCAGCCGAACTTGGGGCGCGTGGGCGGCCTCCTGGAGGCCAAAAAGATCGCGGCGCTCGCGGAGGTACAGCACGCGCAGATCGCGCCACACCTGTACTGCGGCCCGGTGGTGGGGGCTGCGAACATCCAGCTCGCTGCGTGCAGCCCGAATTTTCTCATCCTCGAGGGCATCGAGCGCTGGCAGGGCCTGCACGCGCAACTGCTGCGCAAGCCGATCCGCTGGGAGGAAGGCTACGTCATTCCGCCGACCGAGCCGGGGCTCGGCGTCGAGCTCGATGAGGCGGTTGCCGCTGCGCATCCGTACGCGGATGCGGCGTTGCACCTGGAGATGGCCGGGGAGCCTGTTTTATAGCGCTGGATCCGGGCTCCTGCCCGGCCCAGCGCTGGCGGCGCGAGTCCGGTCCCCAGGGGCATGGTCTGGAAGGAGTGGACGTATCTCGACAAGCCGATGACGCAATTCGAGCAGGCGGTCTCGGCGGTGCCGCGCCATACTCCCCAAATGAGCAGTCAGAGCACGGGTGAAAGACGGATCCCGCAGGAAGCGGCTGCGGTGATCATCGGCCAGGGAGGGATCGTCGGCGCAGCGGTCGCACACCATCTGATCGAGCGCGGCTGGAAGAACCTCGTCGGCATCGACAAATCGGCCATTCCGACCGACATCGGCTCCACTGCCCATGCCTCGGACTTCTGCTACATGACGAGTCACGACAGGATGTCGGTCTTCACCACCCTCTACAGCCGCGAGTTCTACGAGAGCCTGGGACACTACAGCCGGGTCGGCGGCCTCGAGCTGGCCCGGGTGGGCGACGATGAGCGCATGGAGGAGCTGAAGCGCAAGGTGGGATCCTCCAAGGCCTTCGGTGCGCGGGCACATCTCATCTCCGCAGCACGCGCGAAAGAGTATTTTCCGCTGCTCGAAGAACGGGTGATCCAGGGCGCGCTCTGGGATCCTGACGCCGGGCTGGTGGTTCCCCGCTCGCAACGGGTTGCGGGCGTTCTGCTCGAGCGTGCGGTGGCGAGCGGCAGCCTGCAGACCTTCGCCAACACGCCGGCGCTGTCGGTGGATATCCAGAACGGACGGATATGCGGTGTGGAGACCCGCAAGGGCTACATCAAGACTCCCGTCGTCATTCTCGCCTGCGGCATCTGGGGACCGCTGCTCGCCACGCGCATGGGGTCGCCGCTGCCGCTCATGCCTTTCGAGCATCCGCTGCTCTTCTTCGGACCCTTCAACGAGTTCGCCGGGACCGGCAAGGAGATCGGCTATCCGCTGATGCGCGATCAAGGCAATTCCGCGTACATGCGCGATACCGGCGATCCCAAGACCGCAGAGGGCGGCCAGCTCGAGTGGGGCTACTACGAGCAGAACGAGCCTCGCCTGGTCTATCCGCGGGATATCGCCGAGCCCGGTGAGGCCCGCCTGTCGCCCTCCATGCGGGATATGGACATCGATCAGGTGATGCAGGCCTATGAGCGCGCCACCGAGCTCGTGCCGCTGCTCGGGGAGTTGGGATGGGACTCTAAGCGCTCCTTCAACGGCCTCATGTCCATCACGGCCGACGGCTCACCGCTCGTCGGCGAGTCGCCGGAAGTCGGCGGTCTTTGGTTCGCCGAGGCCGTGTGGGTGAAGGATGCCCCGGGAGTCGCCAAGGTTCTGGCGGAATGGATGACCACGGGCCGTTCGGAATGGGATACCTGCACCATCGACATCGCGCGTTTCTACGCGGTGCAGAAGACGGCGGGCTATGTCTTCGGGCGCTGCTTCGAGACGGCCAAGAAAGTCTATAACCCGGCCGTGCACCCGCGCGAGCCGTACCTCACCGGGCGCGACCTGCGCCGCGGTCCGTTCTGGCCACGCGAGAAGGAGCTCGGTGGCTACTTCATGGAGGCTGCCGGGTGGGAGAGAGCCCACGGTTACAGCGCCAACGAGCGTCTGCTGGAGACATACGGAACGCGCGTGCCGGAGCGGCGCAATGAGTGGGATGCGCGCCACTTCTGGCCCGTCTCCAATGCCGAGCAGCTCGCCATGAGCGACAACCTCGGCATGATCAACCTGTCGCACTTCGCCATCTACGATGTTTCGGGCCCCGATACCGAGGCATTCCTCGAATACCTCTCGGTCGCGAAGGTCGGAGGAGGGACGGCGTTGGGGCAGGGCGTATACACGCATTTCCTCGACGAGGCCGGAGGAGTGCATTCGGATCTGACCATCATCCGACTGAGTGCTTCCGAATATCGCGTCGTGTGCGGCGGCAGCACCGGACCTCGCGACCTCATGTGGATGCGACTGATCCGCGATGCGCGGGGATTCAAGGTGCATATCGCTGACCGCTCGGACGACCTGGTCACCCTTGGCCTTTGGGGTCCGAACGCGCGACGCACTTTACAGACCGTGGCCGACGAGCCGGAGGCGCTGACACACGAGCGCTTCCCGTTCGCGGCCGCTCGATCGATCCGTGTACGCGGCCTGCCGGTCTGGGCATTCCGCATTTCCTACGTGGGCGAGCAGGGGTGGGAGCTCTACGTTTCGCCGAGCTACGGCTTGGGGCTCTGGGACCTGCTGTACGAGCAGGGAGTCATACCCGTGGGCATCGAGACCTACGCCAACACCCGGCGGATGGAGAAGAGCCTGCGCCTGCAGAACGCAGACCTGCTCACGGAGTACAACCTCTACGAGGCCGGCCTCGCGCGACCCAAGGTCAAGGCTGACGCCTTTCACGGCAAGGCCGCCTACGTTGCCCAGCGCGAGCGGCCGCGGCAGCCCGCATACCTGTGTACGCTCACGATGGAAAGCAACACCGATGCCGCTGGGGTGGCCCGCTATCCGGTGGGGCAGTGGCCCATACTCGATCCGGACTCGGGCGACGTGCTGATCGATGACGTCGGACGCCGCTCATCCACGACCAGCATCGCCTTTGGTCCGTCGGTGGGAAAGAACATCGCCCTCGGCTATCTGCCGGAACAATATGCGCAGGAAGGGCGTGCGCTCCTCATGGAGTATTTCGGCGAGCACTACCCGCTGCGGGTGGCGGGAGTGGGGCAGCGGGCGCTTTACGATCCGGGTAACGAGCGTCCAAAGTCCTGATACAGGCGCCGAATGGCAAGGAGGATGACGGATGGCCGCACTGTCTCACCGCCGCCGGCTTCCGGCCCCGCCGCCCAATTCATTGAGCCGATTGAGTCGACGATCCTTTGTGGGCTCCTCCACATTAGAATGAAATCGCTCCCGTAGCGGCTTAACGATCAAGAGCAGCCCGCGTCGGACCGAGACGCGTTCTTCGGACGCTGCGCCCTTTATCTCCAAACAACAAAGGGTTAGCCGAAGTGTTGACAAACACTTGACTTCTGAGTTCGTCGCGAGTAAAAAGCCCAACTCATGATCACTTCAATCAGAAAAGCACTCGATACGCGTGCCGCGGCAGGCTGCTTCAGCCCGTCGCGGTCGCATATGTTGCTCGGGCAATATCCGGCCCGAGTCAACCCGACCGAGTCCTGATTGGCCTTGCCTCCGGCGCAAGGCCGGGGGCAGACAGGTCACGAGAGCAGCAGTCCCGCTCTCTGACCGCCCAAAACCCCCGCCCAAAGTCCGGCGCACGCTACGATCCGTCGCATGGAGACGGGGAGCCGTCAAGCGACACACAAAGCCCTCGATTTGAGCGGGGTTGGTCTAGTGGCTTTGGGCCTCTGCCTTCCAAGCAGATGAGGCGGGTTCGATTCCCGCACTCCGCTCCACCATATTTTTGCCGACAGTCCCACCGGGCGTGGGAACCGGACTGTTAATCCGGACGTGCTGCGTTCGAGTCGCAGGTCGGCAGCCCTTCCGGCCTGTGATGCGACAGGTGTCGCAGCCGAGCTGTCTACTCGGTGAGAGCGGATCGTTACCGCTACAGGTCGCCAATTTGCCCCGGACCTTGGAGGTAGACGACTCCTACAAAGTTGTCGGATAGGGTTCGATTCCGCTACTGGGGCACCAAATCATGGGGCATGGGCAAGGAACCCGGAGAATCCTTGCAAGATTCTAGCCTGCAGGGTGCGAGTCCCTGATGCTCCACCAGCGTTTGCCTCGATAGCTGAGATGGTTCAAGCGCTCCCCTGAAGAGGGAGAGACGAAGGTTCGAGCACTTCTCGAGGCACCAGTCATGCGTCATTAGCCAGCTATGTAGGCTGAACCGGCTGTAACCCGGTTGTCCCAGTGGCCCGCAAGGTTAGATTCCTTGATGACGCACCAATTCGCCTTAGTTCGAAAGTTAAGTCGAGGAGATTCACATGACACGTAAGTAGGCACCGAAACTGAAAGGGTTTGACAATGCGTTCCGATCTCAACAAGGTCATCTGTGAGCATGAGCGCCGTGGCTCACATGACTCCTATCGTCAGGTACGGCACAAAAAGTCGTTCGCACTGAATGAGGATTCGCCGGCATTCGAGAGCATGAAGGCTCGATACGGGGGGAATATCAAGGACTTTGGTGAGCACCTGAGCCCGCTCTACGGTCAGGTCCGAAAAGCGCTCGGGAGACGGTGGGACGATTTGTATTCCGATCTTCGGCGCAACTTCGATGCTCGATCGGTCATCAATGCGCACATCCTGCAGCACCTCTACGACCGCTTTGAGAAGGACTGCTATATCAAGAACGGCGAGATCTACGTCGGGCCAAGGCATTTCCGCTATGGCGGCTGGCGTCTGCGGGATCAGCGGAACGTAGAGTTCTACGTAGACCCGCGCGATGGCATCATCAAGCGCAACCCCTGGTATGGATACCGCGAGCCGATCAAAGAGTTGCCGGTCACTCTCGTCGAGCTCGACCGTGATCATGTGCTGCGCAAGGTGAACGGTCTCTGGTTCCACTTCACGATGGCGGACGTCCCTTCCGGCCAGTGGCGTCAGGATACGAAAGGAGGCTGGCGATTCGTCTCCACGCGGGTAACTGACGTATTCGACGGCACATACAAGGAAGACGCTCGCGAGCAGTACAGCCGCGTCGGCGGACGATCCCGTGTATTGAAACCCCTGCGGTATCATGCCGAGAAACGGTCCGCTTCAAAAGCGGATCTGAGGCGCGCAGGTTTGCGATGACCCGATGCTCAATGCAAAGTGGCCCGAGCAGCACGCCTCTCAAGCGTGGCCTACCGGATTCGAGTTCCGGGAGCATCGCCATACATGAACCGTGAGCAGCCGGCGAAGCAGGCGGACTTTCAAGCCGTCATGATGGGATCGACACCCATACGGTTCACCAAATCATGCCGCCGTGGTGGAATAGGCAGACACGTGGGTTCGAGAAGCCCATGCCTCGGCGTACGGGTTCAAGTCCTGTCGGCGGCACCAATTAATGCTCCGGTAGTCCAATCGGCAGAGACGATGCGCTTAGAACGCATGCGCTGTGGGTTCGAATTCCACCTGGAGCACCAATTTAGCGGGGTAGGCGAAGGTAGTTTCGCGACGGTCTCATAAGCCGAACAAGGTGCGTGCAAGTCGCACCCCCGCTACCAATTTCTCCCGGCCGGTGGACGGAGGCGACGCTACGAACGTCGCCGTCGAAGGTTCGAATCCTTCTCGGGAGGCATTTCGGCGCTGTAGCACAACCGGCAGATGCGGGTGTCTCAAAAGCACCGGGTTGCAGGTTCGAATCCTGCCAGCGCCACCAGTCCATACCTCACTAACTCATGTAGTAGAGCCGCGCCTCTTAAGCGTTGGGAAGATGGTGCAAGTCCATCGTGAGGTACCAATTACGTGGCGGAACGCGAATAGATAGCTCGCAGGTTGTGACCCTGCTGTAGCTGGTGCAATCCCAGCCCGTCACCCCAAATCGCTCGGTGGCCGAGTAGCAAAGGCACCCGCCTGCAAAGCGGTAAGATCGCTGGTGCAAGTCCAGTCCGAGCGTCCAGTTATCTGAGTGTGGGTTAGAGGTTGACCGCTTGCCTTGGGAGCAAGTCCACGAAGGTTCGAGTCCTGCCATTCAGACCAGCTTCGCATGCCAAGCTCATATCTGGATGAGCACCGGACCGATAATCCGGAGGCAGAAGGTTCGAATCCTTCGGCATGCACCACATTCAGGGTGTAAGTCAGTAGTCAGACGACCGAGCCCGGAACTCGGAGGCCGCAGGTGCGAATCCTGCCACCCTGACCAAGTTGCGGGCGCGCACGGTGCGCGGCATCGTTGCCAACGAGGCACGGGACGGTTCGACTCCGTTCGCCCGCTCCAATAATGCCCCGGCCGATGGACGGTAGACGGTCTTCTAAACCGACGACTCTGGTGAGCGCCGACGCCTTATAAGCGTTGGAGACCTGGCAGATTACCGGGAACGGCTGGGTTTGATTCCCAGACGGACGACCACGATTCTCCCAGCCGGCGGAATCCGGCACTGTCCCTCCGAAGGATGGTTGCGTTGGTTCAACTCCAACTTGGGAGGCCACACACGCCGATCAAGCCGAGATAGCGCAGCACACCCCTGGTAAGGGCGAGACGCTGGGTGCAAGCCCCAGGTTCGGCTCCAAATATGCCCTTCAAGCTCTGACAGCGGAGCGCCGGATTCGTAACCCGGAGGTGGATCGTGCAATTCGATCGTGGGGCACCAACTTGGGTCCTTAACTCAGCGAGACAGAGACCGGTCTTTTAAACCGAGTGATGCAGGTGCGATTCCTGCAGGACCCACCATTTTGCCCACCACGCCTAGAGAGCGAGGCAGCCGCCTTGTAGGCGGCACAGGAGTGCGCAAGTCACTCGATGGGCTCCAATTCTCGGATGGTTGGGTGAGAGGCTTAAACCAGGAGTTTGCTAAACTCCGGGGTCGAAAGGCTCCGCAGGTTCGAATCCTGCACCATCCGCCATTTTCGGATGCGCGCATTGGCGTGCTTATCGGGCTTGAACCCCGTGATGGTGTAACAGCCGTGTAGGTTCGAATCCTACCGCATCCGCCAATTTCCGGAAGGTGAAGCCGTCAGGGTGCGGTCACCGGCTCGAACCCGGTTGGTGCCTTCGGGCATGGCTTTCGACTAGTCCCGCCTTCCGCCAAATTTCGGAGAGTAAAGCAGTCAGGGTGCTGCACACGGTTGGAAGCCGATGGGTGCCCTCTCAGGCATGGCCTTCGAGTGGTCTGCTCTCCGCCAGACAGTGGGTCGGTCCTCGTAGCGAGGTACGGGTCTCCAAAGCCCGGAAGTAGGGTGCAACTCCTTACTGGCCCGCCAATACGCAGGTGCGGGTTGCTGGCATCCCAGCTGCGCTCTGAACGCAGCCCACGCAGGTCCGATTCCTGCCGCCTGATCCAATTACACACGAGCCGTGGGTTGTCGGCATCAGATATGACCGTCATGGCTGTAGACATGAATGGCATCGCTGGTGTTGACCGGAAACCGTGCTGCTCTTGTCCCCTTCGAAGTAGTCACCGTGACCTCCTCGTTGGATGAACCTGTAGGCCAGTATTCCACAATTGCCTCTGCGGCAGCGCGCACGGTAAGCCTCCTCCCTGCGTCGTGCTAAGCTCGATACGTATTGGAACGCAGGACCGACGATGACCACTGATCGATTGACGCAACTGCTCGCGCAGCGGCCGTGGCTGCTCGCCGACGGGGCGACGGGGAGCAACCTCTTTGCGCGCGGACTGACGAGCGGAGATGCCCCGGAGCTTTGGAACATCGAGCATCCGCAGCGGATCCGGGAGCTGCATCGTGGCTTCATCGAGGCCGGTGCCGACATCGTCCTCACGAATAGCTTCGGCGGCACCCGGCATCGCTTGAAATTGCACAAGGCCGAAGGTCGGGTCGCGGAGCTGAACGAGGCCGCGGCTGGGCTCGCTCGCGCCGAGGCGGATCGGGCGGGCCGCCTCGTGCTCGTGGGCGGCAGCATGGGACCCACTGGAGAGATCCTGGAGCCGCTTGGGCCTCTGTCGGCGGCCGAGGCGCGGGAGTCGTTCGCGGAGCAGGCGGCCGCGCTCGGCCGCGGCGGCGCCGACATCCTATGGATCGAGACGATGTCTTCGGCCGAGGAAACCGAAGCGGCGATCGAAGGAGCGCGCCGGACGGGGCTTCCGATCGTCACGACCCTGAGCTTCGATACCAACGGCAGGACGATGATGGGCATCACACCCGCCGAGCTCGCAGGTCTTTCCCGGAAGCATCAGTTGGCTGCCTGTGGCAGCAATTGCGGTGTCGGTGCGGCGGAATTGGTGGCTTCGATCGTCAACCTCGCAGCGGCGGCCGATCCGTCGGCGATCCTCGTCGCGAAGGCGAACTGCGGAATACCTCAATATGTCGATGGGGCGATCCGGTTCAACGGAACGCCCGAAATCATGGCCGAGTACGCTCGCCTTGCGCTCGATAGCGGTGCGCGAATTATCGGCGGCTGCTGTGGCACCACGCCGGAACATCTGCGCGCGATGCGCCAAACGCTCGAAGCGCATGTCCGGGGACCCAAGCCCTCGATCGAGACGATCGAGGCGCGACTCGGGGGCTTGTCGGCGGGAGCCGCGGCGCAGCTGCGCGGGGAGATGGATCGTCAGGCCGGCGCGGCGCCAGGCGCCTCCCAACGCCGCCCATCGCGGAGGCGGTCGACTTAGGCTCCGGTGCGGGACCCGGGAGCGCTGCTTGCTTACTCTGCCGGTGCCCACTGAGCTACCATAACAACTTACCATAACCACCCGCCCGGACCTGATCCCATCCTGGAGTTGCATGTCGACCTTGGAAACGGAAAGGCAGCCGCTGGTTGAAGGAGGCATTGTGCCGGCCCACGACCCTGAAGCTGCGGCAAGTCCACGCCTGCAGCGCGGATTCACGGCTGGCTCCCTCGATCGAACCGGTCCGCTGAGCCTCGAAACGGTGACGAGCATGCAGGGGATCGAGGCGCTCAAGGAAGAGTATGACCGACTGAATCGCGTGACGGGCAACGGAGTGCCGTTCGCGTTGCGCGGGTGGCACTTGAGCTGGTGCAGGCAGTGGCTCAACTGCAATCCGCGAGTGCAGGACGATCTCGCAGTCCACGTGATGCGGGATCGTACCGGACTCTGCGCCGCCATAGTCCCCATGCTCCGCTCGGTACGCGCATTCGGGCCGTTCCAAGTATGCTCCTTCAACATGTTGGGGCCTGATCCGGCTCTGAGCGAGGTTCACCCCTCACTGGTCGAGCCCGGCTTCGAGGCGCCAGCCGCCGCGGCGATTCAGCAGTATCTTGCCGCGACCCCCGACTGGGATTGGGTGAACTGGAGCGGCCTGTCGCCGGAGTTTGCGCAGGCACTGGGACGGCACGCGAAGCTAGCGTGGTTGGAGCCTCAGCGAGGTTATCTCATAGACCTGCCGCCGAGCTGGGAGCAGCTGCGCGCACGCCTCAAGCGCAACATTCGCGAGTCCCTGCGCCATTGCTACAACTCCCTGAAGCGCGAAGGGCTCGAATTCGAGCTGACGGTCCATACGGAGGGTGTGGAGATCGCGGCGGCGCTCGAGCGCTTTTTCGAGCTGCATGCGATGCGTGCCCAGCTTGGCGGTGCCGCCTCGCACCCTGACCGCTTCAGAAGCGAGGGGGCGCGTGAGTTCCTGCGGGACGTGTGTGCGAGACTGGCTGCACGCGGGATCGCGCGAGTATTCGAGCTCGAAGTCGGCGGGCAAGTCGTAGCGAGTAGGATTGGGTTTGCGGTCGGGCACACCCTCTACATGTACTACAGCGGTTTCAACCCCCGCTGGGCCAGATACAGCGTGGCAACGACCCTATTGGCCGAGGGGATCAGGTACGCGATCGCGTGTGGACTCAAGAGCGTCGATCTCTCGCCGGGACGGATCGCCGCAAAGACGAGATGGGGCCCGCGGGAAGTAACCTACGGACATGCCGTACAGTTTTGCAGCGACCACAGGGCACATCCGGCGCGCCTGCTCTACCGGCTGGCATGCGGCGACGGGCTGGCATCGGTCGCTCCGCTCCTGAGCCGCTTCAAGCGGCACGGAAACTGAGTGCGCCAACAGCGCTGATACTGCAGCTTGCATCCAAGCTGGTAGCGGCACCCTACGGTATCAGTATGGCGGCGCTCGCTTTGCACGCTGAGTCTTCGCAGCTTCGGCCCACCACGCGAGATCGTCGGCGAACCGCGCGAACGCACGCTCGAGAACTGCTCCATTCTCACCGGTCGGCGAGCCCGCCTGGTCCAGCGTCTGGCCGATCGATCCAACCGCCAGCGTGCCCGAGATGACCACCATCCCCATCTCGGACAGCGTATTGTGCCAGGCATAGTTCGACCGGGCGCCCCCCAGCCGGCCTGCCGAATAGCTCGCTATCCCCACCGGGCGCCAGAACCACTCTTCGAGAAAGTGGTCGGTCAGGTTCTTGAGCCCGGGCTGGATACCCCAGTTGTATTCGCCGACCACGAAGAGGAAAGCATCGGCTTCGCGGATCTGAGCGCCGAGTCTCGCCATCGCCGCGGGCGCAGTGCCGGGCGCATATTCCTTGAGCATGCGATCGAGCATCGGCAGACCGACCGCCTTGGCGTCGATCAGCTCGACGTCCTCGCCGCGCTCGCGAAGCTTGCGCACGGCGAAGTCGGCCAGGCGGATGCCCTTGCGGTCGGCGCGATAAGAACCGTAGAGGACGAGAATTCGATTGCCCATGAGCAGTGCCTCTAAAGCATGCGTCGCTCGGGGTGAGGCGGCCAGCACTGGGCGACGCGCTCCCGGGTTGTCATCTTAGACGACCCGACGGGAATTGGCTGCGGTCAGGGCATCGGCTCGCGTGCCGCCAGTGCCAGAATCTGGGTCACGTAGGGGGCGAACGAGCGCGCCGTTTCCACGCGAAACGTCTCGGGACCGGTGCGCCACAGCACGATCTGCGCTTTCGCGAACACCGTGCGGGTGCACATATCGACCGGAAACGCCGCCGGGTCGAGATCGAGCGGGCAGCCGATGTTGAGAGCGGCGGCGGCACGCGCGCCGCTCAGCTCGAACGCGGTCTGCCCGTGACTGATCTCCACCAGCGAGTGCGGCATTCCTCCCAGGGCGCGCTGCAACTGCCCCCGCATCTCCTGGATCGCATCGGCCGGGCCGATCAATAGCCGCTCGTCGGGTCCCAGCCAGAGTGCCGCCCGCCCATCGTTGCGCACGGCACGACAGGGCGCTTCGCTTCGCTGCAAACCGAGGGTGTCCGCGGCGGCAGCCAGTACCAGCGGGCCACCGCGCAGTACCAGCCTGGAAGCCGGAGGCAGCTGGCGGAGCAGCGGGCCGGAGGCCACGATCTGCTGCTGCCGCGCAGTGGACAGGTCAGCCATTGAGGCGACTCCCCTGCGCGTCGTAAAACACGGGCGAAACCACCTGTACGGGGATATCGCCGTCGGGCATGGCGACGTACAGCGTTTCGCCCAGGCGCGAGCGGCCGCTCGCCACCAACGCGAGCGCGATGGATCGGCCGAGAATCGCGCTGTGATACGACGAGGTCACATGACCGATGGGGACCTCCCGGATCGCTGCCCGCTGCCTGGCGGGCACGATCTGCGCGCCTTCCTCGAGCACGCATTGCGGATCGCGCGTCGCGAGTCCAACGAGCTGCTTCCGATAGGGTGAGGCAAAAGCGGGGCGCTGCAGCGCGCGCTTGCCGACGAAATCGGGTTTGCTCCTGCCGATGGCCCACGACAACCCCGCATCATCGGGTGTCACCGTGCCATCCGCGTCCTGGCCGACGATGATGTAGCCCTTTTCGGCCCTCAGCACGTGCATCGTCTCGGTGCCATACGGAGTGATTCCATGCTCCTGCCCGGCGGTGTGGATCGCCTGCCAGACCGCCAGCCCGAAATCCGCGGGTACATTGACCTCGAATCCGAGCTCGCCGGTGAAGCTGACGCGCATGAGGAGCATGGGGACTCCGCAAATCCGCCCGCGCGCGACGCTCATGTGCGGCATGGCGGCAGCTGAGATGTCGATGTCCTCCACCAATGGCTCCAAAACACGCCGCGCGCTCGGGCCTTGTACAGCGATCACTGCCCACTGCTCGGTAGTGGAAGTGAGCCAGACGTTGAGATCGGACCACTCCGTCTGCCGATAGTCCTCCATCAGTGCGAGGACACCTGCTGCGCCGCCAGTGGTCGTCGTGACGTGAAACCGGTCGTCTGCTATGCGCGCCACGACACCGTCGTCATAGATGAAGCCGTCATCCCTCAACAAGATTCCGTAGCGACAGCGTCCGACGGCCAGATTCGTCCAGGCGTTGACGTACATCCGATTCATGAAAGTCGCGGCGTCCTTTCCGACGACCTCGATCTTGCCGAGCGTGGACCCGTCGAAGATGCCGCAATGCTGGCGGACCGCGAGGCATTCACGCGCCACTGCGGCGTGCATGCCTTCACCAGGCCGGGGGAAGTAGCGGGCACGCTTCCACAAGCCGACGTCCTCGAAAACGGAACCGTGGCGAGCGGCCCAGTCGTGCATCGGCGTCGTCCGTACCGGATCGAACAGCTCGCCGCGCGCGAAGCCGGCAAAACTGCCGAAACTCACGGGCGTGTAGGGCATGCGGAAGGTCGTCAGCCCGACCTGAGGCATGGGCTTATCCAACTCCCGGGCGACGATCGCGAGTGCGTTGATGTTGGAGGTTTTGCCCTGATCGGTCGCCATGCCCGTGGTGGTGTAGCGCTTGACGTGCTCGATCGAGCGGAAGCCCTCACGGGCTGCCAGCGTGAGATCCCGCGAGGTGACATCGTTCTGCCAATCGACGAAGGCCTTGCCGGCACGGGCGCCCGGCGGCTGGGCAAGCGCACCGAGCACGCCAGAGGCAGAGCTCTCGGGAGGCGGCAGCTCGGGTAGGGAGGCGGCGACGGATAGTCCGGCGCTCTGCGCGGCGGCAAGTCCGGCGTGCGCGCCGTCCTGGACCGCGGAGTCGAGCGAGAACACTCCCCGGCACGCGCCCGCCGAGCGGACCCGCTCCGCGGCCTGTGCGGGCAGGAAGGCGCCGAGGCGCTCGTCCCACGACAATTTGCCGCGCGATTGCGAGAAGAGGTGCACGCTCGGGGTGAGACCTCCTGACATCAGGAGCAGGTCGCAACGAATGCGCCTCGCCGGGCCGGCCGGCTCACCGGAAGCATCCAATTTCTGGATGCGGACCGCGCGGACACGGAGACGGCCGGACGTGCCGAGCACCGTGCACTGTGTCTCGATGGAAAGTCCCGCGCGCCGTGCGGCTTCCGGCAGCTCGCCGTCAGAGGAGCCGACACGCACGTCGACGATGGCTTTTATGGACGCTCCGGCACGGTGCAGGTCGAGTGCGGCCTGGTATGCCGCATCGCATGCGGTCACCACGACTACCCGCGATCCCGCGAGCGCCCCATACCGGTTTAAATAAGTCCGCGCCGCCCCTGCGAGCAGGATTCCCGGCCGGTCGTTGCCCGGGAAGACGAGGGGACGCTCCAGGGCGCCGGTCGCGAGCACGACTTCCTTCGCGCGCACCTGCCACTGGCGCTCCCTCGGCTGGTTGTGGTCGGGCCGCGCCAGATGATCGCTCAGGCGCTGATTGAGCCCGTGCAGGTTGTGCGGGAAGTAGCCGAACCCGGTCGTGCGGGTCAACACTCTGACTCGAGGATGTGCCGCCAGCATCCGTACGGTGCTCGCCAGCCAGCGGTCGGCCGGCTCGCCGTTTATCACGGCGTCCGAGTGAGTAGTAGACTCGGATAGCAGCGATCCGCCCAGTGCAGGCTGCTCATCACACAGGATGACCCGCGCGCCGCACGCAGACGCGGCGGCCGCAGCCGCCAGTCCGGCGGGACCCGCTCCGACCACGAGCACGTCGCAGTGCGCGAATCGATTGGCGTAGGTGTCGGGGTCCGCCTGCTCGGGGGCGCGCCCGAGACCTGCCGCGGCGCGGATCTTCGGCTCGTAGAGCCGCCGCCAGGCGTCGCGCGGCCACATGAATGTCTTGTAGTAGAACCCCGCCGGAATGAAAGGCGCGAGCAGGCCGCTCACCGCGCCGAAATCGAGCGCGAGGCTCGGCCATCGGTTCTGACTGTAGGCTTCGAGGCCGTCGTAGAGCTCGACCTGAGTGGCTCGCACGTTGGGGGTCACTCGAGCGGAGTCCCGGCACACCGCGACGAGCGCGTTGGGCTCCTCCGGTCCGGCGCCGAGGAGGCCGCGGGGCCGGTGATATTTGAAGGAGCGCCCGAACAGATGCACGCCATTGGCGAGGAGCGCCGAGGCCAGCGTATCGCCGGCGAAGCCGGTGTACTCGCGGTCGTCGAATCTGAAGTGGAGTGGGCGCCCCCGGTCGATGTGGCCCCCGCTCGCCGTGCGGCACACCCGGCTCATGACCGCGACCCCGATGCACCCTCGAGTGCCGCCGCAGGCGGTCGCTCGCCCACCCGATAGGTGGCGATGAAGTGATCGGTGGTGGTGTCACGCAGGGCGTTGAAGAACCGTGCGCAGCCGTGGGTGTGGCGCCAGCGCTCGGCGTGGACCCCCTTGTTGTTCTCACGCCAGTAGAGGAAATCCGCCCACTGCTCGTCACTGCACGCGGCCGGGTTGGCCGGGCGCGCGATATGGGCCTGTCCGCCGTAGACGAACTCGAGCTCCGGACGCACGCCGCAATAAGGACATTCAATCAACAGCATGTCGCAGTCAGCCTCTCAGTGACAGGGCACAGCGGGCAAAAGCCGCCTTTTGCCCGCGGCAGCCGAGCCGATGTCCGACAAACGCGCAGGAGCGCGTTTGAACGACCGGAGGTCGACCCGAAGGGTGCCGGCCAGGGATGGGCAGGCATAAAAACGGCCGCAGGCCAGTTTTTCCCATAACTAATGCGCGACGGCCGCCGCCGCGGCCTCATCGATGAGCCGCCCTTCGCGGAAGCGCTCGATCGTGAACGGGGCGTTGATGGGATGGGGTCTGTCGTGGGCGATCGTCCAGGCGAGGAGGTGCGCGGCTCCTGGCGTTGCCTTGAAGCCTCCCGTCCCCCAGCCGCAGTTGACGTACAGGCCCGGCACGGGCGTGCGGGCGATGATCGGCGAACGGTCGGGGCTGACATCGACGATTCCGCCCCAGTTCCTCAGCATCCGCATCCGGCGGAACATGGGGAAGAGCTCACAGACGGCTTCGAGCGCATGGCTGCTGACGTGTAGACCGCCGCGCTGTGTGTATGACGTATAGGCGTCGGTGCCCGCGCCGATCACGAGCTCGCCCTTGTCGGACTGGCTGATATAGGCGTGGATGGTGTTGGACATGATCACGCAGGGGAATATGGGCTTGACGGGCTCGGAGACCAGCGCCTGCAGGGGATAGCTCTCGAGCGGCAGCCGCACTCCCGCCATTCTCAGAATGACGCTGGTGTTGCCCGCGGCGGAAACGCCGATCCTGCGCGACCGAATGACACCGCGGCTCGTCTCCAGGCCCTCCACCGCGCCATTGGCGTCGCGACGGATGCCGGTGACCTCGCAATTCTCGATGATGTCGACGCCGAGAGCATCGGCGGCGCGCGCGTAGCCCCACGCTACCGCGTCATGCCTCGCGGTGCCGCCGCGTCTCTGGAAAGCGGCCCCAAGGACGGGATAGCGGATATCGTCAATCTGCAACAACGGACAGACGGCCCGCGCCTCATCAGGCGTCAGCCATTCGTTGTCGACCCCGTTGGCGCGGTTGGCGTGCACGTGCCGCTTGAAGACCTGCACGTCGTGTACCGTATGCGCGAGCATCATGACGCCGCGCTGGGAGAACATCACGTTGTAGTTGAGGTCCTGGGAGAGCCCTTCCCACATCTTCAGAGCGTGGTCGTAGAGGGCCGCGCTCTCATCACGCAGGTAGTTCGAGCGGATGATAGTGGTGTTGCGGCCAGTGTTGCCGCCGCCGATCCAGCCTTTCTCGAGGACGGCCACGTTCCTCAGGTTGTGCTCCTTGGCCAGGTAGTAAGCCGCGCCCAACCCGTGGCCGCCGCCGCCTACGATGATGGCATCGTAAGCGGCTTTCGGCTCTGCCTTGCGCCACTGCGGCTGCCAGTCACGGTGACCGGACAGGCCTCGCCTGAAGAGCGAGAAGCCGGAGAAGCGCTGCATCGTCTGATCCGTTGTACAGAGCTGTGGGAGTCGGCGGCGATGATGCCGGGCGCCGCTGACGGTTACGAGCATGTGGGCGCCTGCTTCTTGAACGAATGCGACACGTCTGGGCGACTCGTCGCGAGTGAGCGTCGCACTGCAGCCTCAGGACTTGACGGCATGCTGCCGTCACTTCATGATCCGGAGGCCTTGAACGCTTGTTCAAGTCATTGCTCGCCGCAGCGCACGACGACAGCAAGCCACTGAATCACCATAAAGATATCTTGTAACGCACGGCCCCGCTCGGCTCGATGGCAACCCCTGCCAGCGTCTTCCGGAGCACTGAATTGAACAAGCAATCAAGCTCTCGCCGCAACGATCCGTCGGATGGCGCAGGAACGCGCGAGGTGCCCGAGGAAGCGCGCCGGCAACAGCTCATCGAGGTGACGATCGACAGCCTGGCTGACGTCGGGTACGTCGGCAGCACCTTGGCGCAGATCGCGCAACGCGCCGGTGTTTCCCCCGGACTGGTCGCGCACTACTTTGACGACAAGGACGGTTTGCTCGAGGCTACTTTCCGCACTTTGGCGCGCGGCATCGGGGAGCGCATGCGAGAGCGGCTGAGGCGTGCCCGCACGCCGCGCGGGCGTGTGCAAGCGGTGATCGACACCAACCTCGCTCCGGAGGAGTTCGATCAGCGCACCGGCACGGCGTGGCTGGCGTTCTGGGGACAGGTTCTGCACGTAAAGGGCTTGAAGCGCGTGCAGACCGTCTACCAGCGGCGCATGCTGTCGAATCTGCGCCATGCGTTGCGGCGCCTGGTGCCGGCCGATGAGGCGCACAGCCTCGCCGCGATGATTGCCGCCATGATCGATGGCGTCTGGCTGCGTGCGGCGCTCTCGCGCTGGCAGGAAGCTGACAGCGAGAGTGCGCGTGCGATGCTCACGGACTTCGTCGACAGCCGGCTGCAGAAATCCTCGCGACCCGAGACGGGGGTGGCCGCTACGACCAGTGGAGCCGGCGTCTGCTCGCCGCGGCCGGTGGGCTCGGGCCGTGGATCTTTCAAGACGATCAACCCGGCGACCGGCGAAGTGTTGGCCGAAATCGCGGTCGACGGTCCAGCCGAGGTCGCAGCAGCGGTCGCCAGAGCCTCGGCAGCGCAGAAGGAGTGGGCGAGCCTGCCGGGTGTTGCGCGTGGCCGCATCCTGCGGCGTGCCGCCGACATTCTTCGAGCCCGTAACGCCGAGCTCGCGGAGCTGGAGACGCGCGACACTGGTAAGCCCATCCAGGAGACGAGCGCGGTCGATGTGCTCTCCGGTGCCGACTGTCTCGAATACTACGCGGGTCTCGCCGCGTGCCTCGCGGGCGAGCACCTGGACCTCG
>DASUHA010000072.1:0-10555 GCA_036273735.1 Steroidobacteraceae bacterium
CTGCACACAGGTGCTGGCAGGCGTTCAGTCCCTGATGCTCGCTGCGCTAACGCTGGCAAAGATCATCACCATCCACGAGATCCTCGCGCTCAGCGTCTTCCAGGGACTCATCAACGCCTTCGACATGCCCGGGCGCCAGTCCTTCCTCGTCCAGATGGTCGAGGACCGAGCCGATCTCGCCAATGCCATCGCCATCAACTCCTCGATGGTCAACGGTGCGCGCCTCATCGGCCCTGCGATCGGAGGCCTCGTCATCGCGGGATTCGGTGAGGGATGGTGCTTCCTCATCGACGGCATCTCCTACTTCGCCGTGATCGCTTCGCTCCTCGCCATGCGGCTGGCACCGCTCGATGCCCGCGGCCAATCCGAGAGCCTCCTGAAGGAGCTGCGCGAGGGCTGGGATTACGTCAGCGGCTTTCGGCCGATCCGCATCATCCTGCTGCTCCTCGCATTCATCTGCCTCATGGGCTGGCCGTACTCGGTGCTGCTGCCTGTCTTTGCCGGCCAGGTGCTTCACGGCGGTGCTCACACCCTGGGCTGGCTCACCGCAGCGTCAGGAGTCGGCGCCTTCTCTTCGGCCCTCGCGCTGGCGATGCGTAAGTCGGTTGCAGGCCTGACCCGCACACTGCAGGCCGCGGCTATCCTGCTCGGTTTGGGACTCATCCTCTTCGGCCTGTCGCGCGTCCTCTGGCTATCGCTGTTGCTGATGATGGTGGTCGGCTTCGGCCTCATCCAGGCGATCGCTGTCAGCAATACGATCATCCAGTCGCTCGTGCCGGATGATAAGCGGGCACGGGTGATGGGCTACTACACCATGGCCTTTTTCGGCGCGGCGCCCTTCGGCAGCCTTCTGGCCGGCGGGCTCGCCCAGCACATCGGAGCGCCGTACACGGTCATGCTGACAGGCACTTTCTGCCTTGCCGGCGCCGTATGGTTCGGCACGGAGTTGCCGAAGATCAGACCCGCCATGCGCTCCGCCTATCGCGAAAAAGAGCTTTCGGCTCAACGCGCCTCGGAGCTACCGAGCCGCAGCGTGTCAGGCACTACGCCCCTCGGGGCAGAGCTCAACGCCCGTAGGATCTCCACCTCCCGCCCGCGATAAGGCGTGCCGTCCGGCCGCAGCAGATCGTGATGCCAGACGGCCGGCTGAGTGAGAACGTATGGGCGCTCCCAGGAGTCCCACGGCAAGTTGGTCTGCGTCTTCCCCTCGACGAATCCCCAATTGATCATCCCGACATTCATTCGCTTGCCGACCGGCAGTATGCCGTCGATGGTCGATCCGGCGCCCCGCGCCATGTACTCCGTGCAGATGATCGGCCGGCCATAGGTCTCGAGCTGTCTCACCCGCCGGAAGAAGGACTCCGGCCACTCGTAATTGTGGAAGCTCAGGACATCCGACTCGGCGACCTGAGTCTGTTCGATGGCGTTCAGGCCCGCGGCCCTGCTCCAGTCCGGACCGTGCCAGAGGGCGCTGGTGAGCGGTTGAGTCGGATGCTGGCTGCGCGCCCAGGCGAAAACCTGAGGCAGCAGTGTCGCCACGCGCTGGAATTTGTCCTTGGGCTCTCCAGGGTAAACGGCCGCGTCGCCGCCGAGGAAATTGTCGGGCTCATTCCAGACATCCCAGGCACGCACCCGATCGTCCTTGGCGAAAGTTGCGATGATGTCCTTGACGTACGCCTCGAGGCGACCGTACTGCTTGGGATCATCCAGCACTGCTGCCGCGGGCGCCTGTACCCAGCCGGAGTTGTGGACGCCGGGAATCGGGGGATGCTGGGGCCCCAGCCGCGGGTCAGGGTCCCAGCAGGAATCGAACAGTACGAAGATGGGCTTGATGTGGTGTCTGGCCGCAATCCGCAGAAACACGCGGATCCGCTGCTTGAAGCCTGCTGGGTCCTGCTTCCATAGGAGATCGTGGAGGAACACCCGCATGGTGTTCATGCCGAGACCCTGCGCCCACCCGAGCTCGAGGTCGATCCGTTTGGCATCGAACGTGGCCGCCTGCCACATTTCGAGCTCATTCACCGCATCGTTCGGAATGTAGTTGCTGCCGAGAATCCAGGGCTGCGCGGCGTACCAGGCCTGCGCCCGTGCCGCCGTCCAGGGCTCTCGATCGGCTGACTGCGCGGGAAGGACGACGCACGCCAGCAGCGCCATCCCCAACACCAACGATACGACTGATCGTCTCACTCCATCCCCGGCGCGCAGTCAACTCAGGGTATCGGACAGATCCTGCGGCGCGGCCGCCGCGCGAGTCCGTATGGAAGCGGCCCGCCAGGCGAGCACCAGCATCCCGAACCCGAAGACGAGCAGCGCCCCGCCCCACCAGAGATTGATGTCGAGGCCTAACGAGCGCTGGTAGATGCCGGGATCGCTGAGAAGCCCGTAGCCTGCAAGGAGCGCCCCGATGAGGACGAAGAGGCTGCCGATCGGTATGCGGATGTCGAGGCCCATGGGTCCTCACCTGAAGATGACGTTGAGAATGACAGCCCCCGCGAGCACGCAGCTCCCGAGCACCGCCGGGCGCGCGTACCATCGCTCGCCCATCGCCCGCAATCGCGGCGTGAGCGAGTAGACGAGACCTGTCAGGTCACCCTCTGCCCGGGGCTTGGTCACCAGGCTCACCGCCACGGTGACGATGAAGCAAACGCCGAAAGCATAGATTGCGGTCCAGAAGTTCTGGGCCATCTGGCTGGCGTAGAGATGTACCACCGCGATCCAGCCTCCCTTGATGCCCGTTGCGCTGCCGGCGGGAAGCGTCAGCCCATGGTGCACGGCAGCGGCCGCCGTGCCGGCAAGGAGCCCAAGAAAGGCCCCATGCCCCGTAGCCCGCTTCCAGAACATCCCGAGCAGGAAGGTCGCGAAGAGCGGGGCATTCACGAATGCGAACAGGAGCTGCAGCAGGTCCATGATGTTATTGAAGCGGTTTGCCGCGTAAGCCGCGGCGATGGAGAGGCCAATGCCGGCTACCGTGGCAATCCGCCCCATATTGAGATAGTGCCGGTCGCTCGCGCCGTGGCGGACGTAGGCCTGGTAGATGTCGTAGGTCCACACCGTATTGAAGGCGGTGACATTGCCCGCCATGCCGGTCATGAAGCTCGCCATCAGCGCCGTGAGCCCGAGCCCGAGCATCCCATTGGGAAAGTAATGCCCGAGCATGAGCGGAATTACCATGTCGTAGTTGAGCGAACCGTCAGCTTTGTGGGGCAAAGTCAGGCCACTGGCCCCGCCGTGCAGGGTCGAGGCGATGGCGATCATCCCGGGCAGGATGACCAGGAAGGGGAAGATCATCTTCGGCACCGCCGCAATGAGCGGGGTACGGCGGGCGGCCTCCATGGAATCGGCCGCGAGCGCCCGCTGCACGACGAGAAAGTCCGTGCACCAGTACCCGAAGGAGAGCACGAACCCGAGTCCCATCGCGATACTGAGCCACTCCACCCCCATGGGATTGGAGGAGGGGCTTCCCATCACGCTCCAGGTGCTGGTCCAGGCATCCGGGGCAAAGCCGCTGGAGAGCGCCACCTGCCTCAGGCCCGTGCTCAGGCCGTGCCAGCCTCCAACGTCCTTGAGGCCGAGGAAGACGAGCGGCGCAAACCCGAAGACGATCAGGAAGAACTGCAGCACCTCGTTGTAGATCGCCGAGGTCAGCCCGCCGAGGAAGATGTAGACCAGGACGATGACCGCGGAGAGCAGCACGCTGGTGGTGAAGTCCCAGCCGAGCAGCAGCTTCAGAAGCAGCGCCATCGCATACATGGAGATGCCCGAGGAGAACACGGTCATGACCGCGAAGGAGATGGCATTCAGTCCCCGGGTCTTCTCATCGAACCGCAGCTTCAGGTACTCCGGTACCGAGCGGGCCCGTGAGCCGTAATAGAAAGGCATCATGAAAATGCCGAGGAACACCATCGCTGGGATGGCCCCCACCCAGTAGAAGTGGCTGGTGGCCATGCCGTACTTGGCGCCGGAGGCGGCCATGCCGATCACCTCCTGGGCCCCGAGGTTCGCGGAAATGAAGGCCAGGCCCGTGATCCACGCCGGAATGGCGCGACCGGACAGGAAGTAGTCCGTGCTCGTACGCATGTAGCGCTTCAGCGACGCGCCTATGCCCAGCACGAACGCGAAGTACACCGCCATGATCGTCCAGTCGATGGCTGCCGGATGCATGAATCAACCTCGTGGCTAACGCCGGCGTCATTTCGTCGCCGCGGGATCAGGTCCCGTAACAGGGCTGGCCGGCCGAAGCGCCGCCAGGCGGCTTCGGCCCAATTTTCCAATAATCATACCAATTGCTCAGGCGCAGGTCCGAGAAATGCTTGATTGCCCCAACGCCCATACCCGGCATAACGCCCGAGCAAAGCCGCATGCGCAGACTCTCATTCGGTGTCCTGCTGATCGCGCTCTCCACCCTGGTGCTGGAGCTGATGCTGACGCGGGTCTTCGACGTCACGCTCACCCCCAACCTGTCTTATTTCGTGGTTTCGCTCGCGATCTTCTCCTTTGGGCTGGCGGGTCTCTTCGCCACCCTGAGGCCGCTCGATCCCGAGCGCGACATCCGCGGCGTGCTGGTTGCCTGTTGCATGGGGTTCACCGTCGCGACGCTGCTCCTCAACCCGATCATCAACACGCTGCCCCTCGATTATCACCAGATCGTGAAGGCGCCGCTGACGACGATCGGGGCTTTCTGCGCGCTCTACCTGACACTCCTCGTGCCTTTCGGTCTCGCGGGTTACGTGCTGATCACCGTTTTCTCGACCTACGCGTCACGAATCCAACGTCTCTACTTCTGGGATCTGATCGGCGCCGGCATCGGCACGGTGCTTGTCGTGCCCTTCATCATCCAGATCGGCCCAGGCGGCCTCATCGTCTGTGCCGCGGCGCTCGGGCTCATCGCAGCGGCGCTCTTCACCGCCTCGCGCGCGATGAGCACCGTCTGCGTGGTGGTGGCACTCGGCATCGCCGCGATCCCGGCGATCCGGGGGCAGAACTACATTCCGTATCGCTATCACATGGAGAAGAGAGGCGTCCTCGCCGCAAAGCAGGAAGGCCGTGACGAGCTCGTTCGCTGGGATCCGATCTCCAAGATCGACATCATCGATGAGACCCCTGGGCCTGAGGGCGCATTGCCGGCGCTCGAGACCGGCTACCGTAGGGCCATCCAGTATGACGGCGGCAATCAGACGAGCTATTTCTACCGGTTCGATGGCAACCTGCCGGCACTGCGCGAGCGCATCGAGCAGAACCCGCAGCTCGCTACCGTCGACTTCTGGCAGGTGGGCGTCCTGGCCGCGCACTACCTGAAGCGCGATTCCGGACAGAGCGTGCTCGTCATCGGCAGCGCCGGCGGCGAGGAGACCAAGGCGGCGCTGATGTATGGCGCGAAGCGGGTCGATTCCGTCGAGCTCGTCCCCACGGTCATGCAGCTCGCACGGGGGCGCTACGCCGCCTACATCGGCAACATCTTCCACAACCCCGCGGTTCACCCGCACGTCGGCGACGGGCGTAGTTTCCTGCAGCACTCCGCCCGCAAGTACGACATCATCCAACTCTACAGCGACTACACGAGCTCGAGCATCGCGCAAGGCACGGGTGCCATGGCGCCGATGTACCTGCAGACGGCAGAGGCGTACGAGCAGTATTTCTCCCACCTGACACGCAACGGCGTGCTGCAGGTCAACAACTTCGCCTTCCCGCGGATGATCACCACTGCCGCGCTGGCCTGGAAGAGGCTGGGCCTCAAAGACTTCCAGCGCCATGTGGTGGTCTACCTGTGCCCGTCCCAACCCACGCTGCCCACGCTCCTCTTCAAGATGCAGCCGTGGACGCCCGCGGAAATCGCGGAGCTCAACGCCTTCGTGGGGTCGCCCAAGCTGGCGGCTCCCGATCGGCTGTATCTCACGGAAGACCCGCTCGATCCGACGAAGAGCTTCCTGCCGTCGCTCTTCTACTCCGGCTCCTATCCCCCCTGGCTCGCGAAGCAGGTGCCGGCCGACTTCTCGCCGGCCACCGATGATCTGCCCTACTTCGGCGCGCTGCGTGAGCACCTGGGCCACGTCGAGGCGAGGCCGGGCAACTTCCTCGACCCGGGCACGGTGTTCGTCCTCAACTCCTCGATCATCCGTGGCATACCCATGGATGAGATCCACCTCTTCCTCACGGCCGGCGGGTCGGTAGTGTTCCTCGTCCTTCTCGTGCTGGTGCCGCTGCGCTTCTCTCAGGTAGGCCGGCAGGAAGGGGCAGCGGCAGTGCCCCTGCTCACTTATTTCTCGTGTCTCGGTGCGGGGTTCATCATCCTCGAGCTCGTCTTCATCCAGAAATTCATGAACCTCATCGGCAGCCCGCTCTACACCTATTCGACGGTGATCTTCACGATGCTCTGCGGCGCCGGGCTCGGCAGCGCCGCCTCCGAGCGGCTGGGGATCGGACCGCAGCAACACTGGTCGCGGCCGTTCCTCGCCGTGATCGCCATCGGCCTCGCGCTCCTCGTCTGGTATCCCGCCATCGCGAGTCTGGTCCTGGCGCTGCCTCTTGCGGGCCGTGTGGTGGTCTCGGGCGCGCTGCTCCTGCCGCTCGGGTTCTTCCTGGGTATGCCGTTCCCGCTAGGTATCCTCGCCATCGAGGGTCAACCGCGAGGCGCGGTGGCGTGGGCCTGGGGTATGAACGGTATCTTCACCGTGGTCGGCGGCCTGCTGAGCGTGCTCCTCTCCTTCGAGAGGGGATTCAACTTCGCCGTTCTGATCGCGCTCGCGTGTTACGTCGGTGCGCTGACCGTCTTCGTCAGGATGCGGGACATGGCGCCGGCGAGCGAGCGCAACGCCCTGGCCTATCCGACCCTGAGTCCGACCAAGTAGCCGCCGCGATTTGCGCTGCGGAGGCTATCGGGGCGGGCGATTTCCGCCGCGAGGTGCGGGCGGCGGCGACCGTGGTGGTGGCTCGGCTCGAGGGGCAGGCGCCCGCTCCGCGCGAGGCATGCTGTAGCGTGGTGTGTTGTCGCTCGGCGTCCTGAAATCAGGTGTCACGAATCGCTGCTGTGGAATCTGACGCTGGGGTGGTGTAAATGCCGGCGGTGGTGAGGCCTGACGCTGTGGCTGCGTGAATCCCGGTGGTGGCGAGACCTGACGCTGTGGCTGCGTGAAGCCCGGCGGTGGCGAGACCTGACGCTGTGGCTGCGTGAAGCCCGGCGGTGGCGAGACCTGACGCTGCGGCTGCGTGAACCCCGGCGGTGGTGAGGCCTGACGCTGTGGTTGCGTGAACCCCGGCGGTGGCGAAGCCTGACGCTGCGGCTGCGTGAATCCCGGCGGCGGCGCGACCTGACGCTGCGGCTGCGTGAATCCCGGCGGCGGCGCGGCCTGACGCTGCGGCGGGGCGACGCGTCGCTGCGGCTGTGGTGGCACGTGCCATTCCTGTTCCGGGGCCTGCCGCTCGGGCTGCGGGCGGTCCCGCGGAGCGAATGTCTGCTGCCGTGGGGCCACCATGGGTGCTCCCGGCTCCGCAGCGCGGCTTCCGGCCCAGGACGGGCGATCGTTTCGCGGCGCGTGCGACGGCGGCAGACTCGGGTGCTGCAGCGTATGCTCACGAGCTGTCATTCCGGGGCTGGCGGACTGCAAGCGCCCGTCCGGCGCCGTGTGCGGCTCCAACCCTGACGGTCTCGCCCCTGAAGGAGTGGCGAAGCGCACGGGCGCCACGGGCGTAACCGGGCGCATGCGCGCGAGCTCCGCCACCGGCACCGGGCGGCCGCCATTCGCGCGTATGGCCGCCTGCTCTCTGCTGAAGGACACCGGCGCACGCGGCGGAGCGAGCCGCGCAACGACCGGCCGATTCATGATCGCGCGCGGCGGCGTCCTGACGCCACGGCCCTCATTCACTCCAAGAATGCTCTGCCGTACGGGCGCAATGGCCGGGGCTGCGGTCGCTGCGCGCAGATTGAAGCCACCGCGATGCGGCAGGATCACACGATGAGGTCCCACGACCTGGGCCGACGTAAACACATTGCGTGGAACAGCGGTAATCGCGCCAGGCACTCCGCTGTTGACGTAGTGAACACCGTGAACACGCCCTTCGTACACATTGTTGATGTAGGTCGTATTGACGTACCGTGCATTCGCAACGTTGATGTTTCGGACGTAACCGGGACTCACGCGATAGCCGGGTACATATACGTCGCGCGGGCCGAGGGGGAACCAGCCGACATGTCCTCGGGGGCCTGCGTGCGATCCTCCAACCCAGCCGACCAGCGCCGGCGCATAGAAAGGACGCGCCCGGCGTGGACCCGGGACCCAACACCAGCGATCGTGCCAGCGCCCCCATCGGCCGTAGTGGAACGGCGCAAAGCCCCACGGCTCCTGATCGACCCAGGTCCAGCCCCAGGGCGATATCCACACCCACCGGCCGAGGCTATAGGGCGCCCATCCCACGGCGACCGTCGGGAACCATGCATAACCCCAATTCGCCGTGGATTCCCAGCTGCCGTAGGAGCCGAGATCATCCGCTCCCACCATGTCGGGCGGTACGTATTGCTGCGCGACAGAGGCCTGCTGCTGCGCCTGCTGGTCGCGCTGCATCGACCAGTCATCGAGAGAGTCCGGAGCGCCGAGCGTCGCGAAATCGGCCGCGAGCGTGCTCGTGCCGGTGAACGTCACGCTCTGCTGAGCTGTGATGGGGTAGGACTGGCCGCCTCCGGTGGCGAGTGCATCCCCGTCGTCCACTTTCACGATGGTCGTGTCACCACTGTCACTCACCTCTACGCGGTACGTACCGGGCTGATCCAGGGTGAGGGCGAGGTTGGGCGTGTCGATTTCGTCGTGCGCGCCATTGGCAAGCGTGCGGACGTGAACGATCAAGGTCCCCGCGGTCACCTGCATCTGAGCGGTCTGATCGTCAAGGTTGAGGAAGGAGAAGCCCGTGGAGCTGCCTAACCGGATGACGGCGTCGCCGATGTCGAGCTCCGCACGCGAGCTCTGGTCGCTCCAGAGCTTGTCTCCCAGAGTCAGCGGGCGATTGAGGGTCGCGCTGGTCCAATCATCGGCGCCGGCGGGCTCCAGTGAGACGCTGCCTTCGACAAAGCTCAGCTGGGCGACGCGCCCGGGAGGGTTCGACCCCTGATCAGGGTCTTCCCCGAGCTGCTCGATCACCTGGCTGTCATCCCCCTGCGCCTGCTGCGCCGGCGCCGCGGAGAAGGCGCCCAGGGTGATCAGCATTCCGGTGGCGATTGCGCCGAAGGTCGATAAGGCTCGCACTCTCATATCGATACGTTCCGATGCTGACCGCGGGAGGTTCTCATACCGGCCTCGCCCAAGGAATAGCCCTCGTCACGCGTCCGCAGAGCGGACATTCCATTGGACAGAACGCCGCAGCGCCGGTTTCGCCGACCTGCCGCCTTGAAGATCCTCTGCCGGGGCTATCGCGCTCGCTGGGCCGCATGAGGCCATTTATGGGCGCCAAGCGCTGAACCCAGAGTGAACTGCCGCCGGGCTAGAATTCGCGCCATGGCGGCCGTATTCATCGAAGCGCTCAATGTCTATCCCCTGAAATCGGCCCGTGGGATCTCCAAGACACGGGTACGCCTTGCCGCAACCGGCTTCGAGTGGGATCGCCACTGGCTGGTGATTCGCGAAGACAGCATGTTTCTGACGCAGCGCACTCACCCTCTGCTGACCCAGATCGTGACCGACCTGACGGACGAAGGGCTCACCCTGACATCGGCAGGCTTGCCACCACTGATGCTGCCGCTCGCGCCCCGAGGCGCAGGCCGGCCGGTCCGCATCTGGAAAGATTCCTGCGAGGGGCTGGATCAGGGCGATGAGGCCGCCTCATGGGTGAGCCGAGTACTCGGCGAGCCCGCGCGCATCGTGCGCACGCCGGCAACGCCCGGCCGCCGGGCAGATCCCGAATTCGCCGGCTCCGCCGTCGCGCCGATCGCTTTTCCTGACGCCTATCCCATGCTCGTCTGCACTCGCTCGTCGCTCGAGGATCTGAACCGACGCCTTCCTGAATCACTGCCGATGGAGCGATTTCGTCCCAGCCTGGTGCTCGCCGGGCTGCCGCCTTACGCGGAAGATCGGATCGCATCGCTCGAGATCGGACCCGTCACGCTGACCCTGGTCAAGCCCTGCACCCGTTGCATCATCCCCTCGACTGACCAGCGCACGGGTGTGCGCGGCCTCGACCCTGTGGCGGTGCTGCGCGCGTTCCGCTTCGACCGCAAGCTGCTCGGCGTCACCTTCGGCGAGAACGCCGTCATCACCGCCGGCGTCGGTGAGATCCTCGAGCGCGGCGCCGAGTGTCGGGTAATTTACGACAATTGATCTTTCCTCTCCGGCCCGATACCGTGCCCGCCCGTGATGGGCTATGTCGGCGGAAAGATGAGAAGAACGGCGCTGCTGCTGGCGGCAAGCATGGTTGCATCCCAAGGAGTAGCGTACGCCCTCGGTGTTACACCCTACCTGCCCCTGAATCTCGACCCTGATGTCGAAGCCCAAGTGGAGCGGGTGCTCATATTGGGTGACGAGCCCGTCATGACCCGCCCGATCCCGGCAGCGCTGGTCCTCGAGGCACTCCCCAA
>DASUHA010000073.1:0-53758 GCA_036273735.1 Steroidobacteraceae bacterium
GGCTGGAGTCGTGGCGGGACGCGGCTCGTGCGCTCATTGCCCGCGGCTGGCTCATCTGTCTCGAAGCGACCTCAGCGACCGCCTCTGCGCCGGCGCTCGCATCCGCTGCCATGGGCCCCGGCCCGGATCCCAACGAGGAGCAGCAGCTGGCGATCGGCCGCATTGGTGGATCGCTCGGTGCCTTCGGTGCCTTCGTGCTCCATGGAGTGACGGGCAGCGGCAAGACCGAGGTTTATCTGAGAGTGGTCGAGCGCGCCTTGCGGCTCGGCCGCAGCGCTCTGGTGCTCGTGCCGGAAATCGGGCTGACGCCGCAGCTCGTGAGCCGCTTTCGCCAGCGGTTCGCAGTGCCGATGGCCGTGCTGCACTCGGCCCTCACCGATCACGAGCGGCTGCTCGCATGGCGGGCGGCATTCAGCGCAGAGGCACGAGTCATCCTCGGCACGCGCTCTGCAGTGTTCACCCCGGCGCGGGACCTGGGTGTCATCGTCGTCGACGAAGAGCACGACAGCTCGTTCAAGCAGCACGAAGGCGGCTTTCGCTATTCCGCACGCGACCTCGCGGTGGTGCGCGCGCATCGGGCAGGCGTCCCCGTCGTGTTGGGATCCGCGACACCGGCGCTCGAGACGCTGCAGAATGCCGCCACGGGGCGATACACGCGCCTGGTGTTGAGTCGCAGAGCCGCCGAAGCGGCGCCGCCGCGCATCGCGCTGATCGACCTGCGGTCGTGCGCGGCACGTGCCGGTATCTCGACGCCTGCGGTGCAGGCGATCGAGCGCCATCTCGGCGCGGGCGGCCAGGTGCTCGTCTTCCTCAACAGGCGCGGCTATGCGCCAACGCTGCTCTGCACGGCTTGCGGCTGGATGGCGCCGTGCCGTGATTGCGATGCCCGCCTCACCGTGCACCTTTCGGCTGGCCGGCTTCGTTGCCATCACTGCGGAGCCGACACCCCGTTGCCGGAGCGCTGCCCGCAGTGCGGGTTCGCGGTAAAGCCCGTCGGGCAGGGTACGGAAAGGATCGAGGAGACGCTCGCGACGCTCTTTCCGGGCGTCCCCTGCATCCGTCTCGATCGCGACGTCGTCAGGCGCCGAGGTGACATGGAGACGGCGATGCAGCGGATGTCTTCGGGCGAAGCGAGGATCCTCGTCGGAACGCAGATGGTCACCAAAGGGCATGATTTCCCCAACGTCACGCTGGTCGTCGTGCTCAACGCAGACCAGGGTTTCTTCAGTACCGACTTTCGCGCGCCGGAGCGGATTGCACAGACCATCGTGCAGGTCGCCGGCCGCGCCGGCCGTGGCGAGAAGGCAGGGGAAGTGCTCATACAAACGGAGTTCCCCGATCATCCTCTGCTCCTCAGCCTGCTGGCGGAAGGTTATGACGGCTTTGCGCGCGCGGCTCTGGCGGAACGCAGCCAGGCGTCGTGGCCGCCGTTCAGCCGGCTTGCCGCCGTGCGCGATTCCGCTCAGACCGCAGAGGCCGCGTTGTCGTTTCTGACTGACGCCCGCAGAGCTGGTGAAGATTTGCGTGCCGCCCACGGCGGAGTGCGACTGCTCGGGCCGGCTCCCGCGGCGATGGGCAGGCGCGCGGGGCGGCACCACGCGCAATTGCTCATCGAGAGCGCGGATCGCGCAGCGTTGCACCGCTTCCTCGATGAGTGGCTGCCGGCCTTGCAGGCTCTGCCCAGCGCGCGCCGCGTCCGTTGGGCCCTGGACGTGGATCCCATCGAGATTTTTTGATTGGCGCAAATCGCTCACGGCGATTGCGCGACCCCGTCCCGCGCCGCGTCCTACCGGGCCGGCGTTCGCCGTCCAAAATCGCTCCTGCGATTTTGTCGCGCGGCCCGCCGCATCGCCTTTTCGGCCTCGCGGCCCAGGGAACGGCCCTGGGCCGCTTGCCCAGGCGCTCTCGATCAGGCTTCGCATTCATTGGATCGAAGTCGCATCCGGCGGGTAAGATGCGCGATCCATCCATCCACCTCATATCGCCCAACGTTTTGAAGCAGGAAATCGAGGAGCTACTCGCGCGCGCGGTCAGTGTGCTCGTCGGCAGCGTGCTGCCGGGGCCGCCGCCGCCCGGGTCCATCACGATCGAGCGCACGCGCGATCCGCAGCACGGCGATTTCGCGACCAACGCCGCAATGCGCCTGGCGAAGGCCGCCGGCTGCAAGCCCCGGGAGCTCGCGCAGAAGATCGTTGCCGCCATGCCTGCCAGCCCGCTCGTGGCGCGTACCGAGATTGCGGGCGCCGGCTTCATCAATCTCTTCCTGACCGCCGATGCCTACGGCCGTGAGTTGGCCGCAATCCATGAGCGCGGCGAGCGCTACGGTCGAAGCGCCGGCGAGGGCAGTCTCGGCCGCGGCGAGCGGGTGTTGCTCGAGTTCGTGTCTGCCAACCCGACGGGGCCATTGCACGTCGGCCATGGACGCCAGGCGGCATACGGAGCAACGCTGGCCAACATATTGGCCGCAGTCGGATTCGAGGTCTCCCGCGAGTATTACATCAACGACGCGGGCCGGCAGGTCGACATCCTCGCGGTGAGCACGTGGATCAGATACCTGGAAGCCGGTGGCGAGCAGCTGCCCTTTCCGGAGAACGGCTATCGCGGCGACTATGTGCGCGAGCTGGCGCAGCAGCTTCTCACCATCGAGGGCGACGGCCTGAGGCGAGCCGCGTCAACGGTGCTCGACGGCCTGCCACCGGATGCGCCGGCGGGAGACAAGGAGGGCTACATCGATGCGCTGATCGAGCGCGCGCGTGACCTCATCGGGCCGGAAGCATTTGGCCGGGTGCTGGAGCTGTCCCTCGCGGCAATGCTCGCCGATATTCGTCAGGATCTCGGCCAGTTCGGAGTCAGCTTCGACCACTGGTATTCCGAGCGCGCGCTCGAGAAAGGCGGTGCCATCGGGCGTGCGCTCGCGCGACTCGAGCGCGAGTCGCGCCTCTACGTCAAGGATGGGGCGACCTGGTTCCGCGCCACCGAGTTTGGCGACGAGAAGGATCGCGTCGTGGTGCGCGAGAACGGGCAGAAAACCTACTTCGCCTCCGATATCGCGTATCACCTGGACAAGCGGGAGCGCGGCTTCCAGCGCCTGATCGACGTGCTCGGTGCCGACCACCACGGCTACGTAGCGCGCGTGCGCGCCGGACTGACTGCGATGGGGGAGCCCGGCGACTCTCTGGAAGTCAACCTGATTCAATTCGTGAGCCTGTTCCGCGGCGGCGAGAAGGTGCCCATGGGCAAGCGCGAGGCGCAGTTCGTGACGCTTCGCCAGCTCCGTGAGGAGGTCGGCAACGACGCCTGCCGGTTGTTCTATCTCATGCGCAGCCACGATCAGCCGCTCGACTTCGATCTCGAGCTGGCCAAGTCACGCACCAACGAGAACCCCGTCTACTACATCCAGTACGCACACGCGCGCGTCGCGAGCGTCATCAAGCAGTTGGGCGCGCGCGGCTTGTCCTTCGACCGCGCCGAAGGGCTCGCCAACGTCCAGTTGCTGGATGGATCGCAGGAGCAGGCCGTCCTGGGGACGCTGGCGCGCTATCCCGAGGTATTGGAGCAGGCCGCCGCCAATCGCGCACCGCACGCCCTGGTTCACTATCTGCGCGACCTTGCCAACACCCTGCACACCTACTACAACGCCGAGCAGTTCATCGTGGGCGACTCCGGGCTGCGCAACGCCCGCCTCGCGCTGGTGCTCGGGGTGCAGCAGGTGATCCGCAACGGTTTGACCCTGCTCGGGGTCTCCGCGCCGGAGAGCATGTAAGTCCACAGCATGCCCCGGTTGACCACGCGCGACTACAAGCGGACCTCCCGCGTCTCCGGCGCCGGCAGGCTGAAGGAGTTCGGGCTCGGCGTTCTCGTCGGCGCCCTGCTCGCCAGCGCCGCATTCCTGATCGTGGGCGCCCGCGCGCGCCACGAAGCGGCCGCTGCCGCGCACGGACATGCGGCCGGCGACCCGTCAGGGTCTGCGCCACACGCTCCGGCGCCTGACGATACTTCCTCCGACCCCGCGGACGCTGCCGACGACACTGCATCGTCACCGCAGTCGGCTTCCGCCCACGCAGCCGCGCAGCCTCAGCAGTACGACTTCTACAAGATGCTGCCGAGCTTCAAGGTGCCAGTTCCGCACGACGCCGAGCACACGTCGCGGCCGCCGCCGCTGCAGGTGAAGCCGTCTGAAACGAGCCAACCCCCGCGCAGCGCCGGCGCACGCTCATACCTGCTGCAGGTCGGCTCCTACCGTAGCAGGACCGAAGCCGACCAGGTCCGCGCCCGCCTCGCACACGCGGGCATCACCGCTCAGGTGCAACGCGCCGTGGACGGCACCCGGATCTGGAATCGGGTCCGCATCGGTCCGCTGAGCGATGCCGAGCTGGCCAGAGTCCGCGATCAACTCCGCACGGCCAACATCCATGCGATCGTGATTCGAGCGGACCGGTAGCCCGCAGGCCCGTCGACCTCGTCACGCGATCTCATTACTCGGCCTGTCTCCGTCCTCGCCTTCGCTCACGCGAGGCCCAGACGCGCTGTCGCACCTGTCGATGCAAGTCGTGAGGCGACCTAGTCGTGGATCGCGAACGCCTGCAGTTTGAGCGCCAGCGCCGTCTGACTTCTTGCACCCGTCTTCTCGAACAGGCTCTTCAGATGCGTGCGCACTGTGCCGATCGCGATGCGCAGCGTCCTCGCGGCCTCCTTCGAGTTGCGGCCGGCGGCGAGCAACGCGGCGACCTCCGTCTCGCGTGGAGTAAGCAGGAAATAGTCTGCGGCGCTCGCGGGGTCAATCTGAGTATGCACGTCGGACTGGGTGATGGAGATCGCGGCATAGCCGGCCGTGCCGGCGCCCGAGCCGCCATCCGTGATCGGCAGGATCGACAGCAGCCATGGCGGCCGCGGACGCAGCCGCGCCACGGTAACGTGCAAAGTGAACGGCTGGGTCTGTGATGAGCGCGCGTTCGCCGTTGCACCGGTGATGGCGGCGCGCAGCGCGCCTGTCGCCTTCCTGGAGCGAGTCGTCAGTCCGCTAGCGCCGATCGCCAGGCCATCGCCTCGCGCGAGAATCTGTGCGGCGCGTCGGTTGACGAAGATCGGCCTTGCGCCGTCATCCACGAGCAGGACCGGCGGGCCGATCGCATCCAGCATGGCCTGCAGCGCAGCGATCGGGCCTTCCGCCCTGGGGGCGGATCGGAGCTGCGGTGCCATTTTGGCCATGGCAGGGAGCTGCGACGGGAGCTGCGGCAGGGAAGTGTGATTCGGCATGTGATTCGACATCTGAGCCCCCTATCCCAGTTGAGGGAGGCGGGTCGACGGGGCCGGGTGTATGAGTGTATCCGTGGCCGCGGTCCGGCGACCGCGCTTCGGTAGCCACGGGAGGTCTCGTCATGGCAATAGATAATGACCGACTGAACGCATTTCTCGGCAAAGCCGTGAGCGACCTCGGCGCGGCCGTCAGTGCCGTGCTGGTCTCGATCGGCGACGAGCTCGGCCTCTATCGCGCTCTCGCCAAAGAGCCGATGACCGCAGCGCAGCTGGCCGAACAGACCCGAACCAACACACGCTACGTGCGCGAATGGCTGGGCAATCAGGCGGCCGGAGGGTATGTCGAGCATGATGCGGAAACGGACCGATACTACCTAACCCCGGAACAGGCAGCCTGCCTCACGGACCCGGCAGGTCCCGTCGATCTGCCTGGTGCGTATCTCATCGTCCAGGATCTCTATCATATTCGCGATCGCGCTCTGCGCAACTTCCGCACGGGTGAGGGCATGGAATGGGGTGAGCATCACTCTTGCCTGTTCCACGGCACCGAGCGTTTCTTTCGCGCAGGCTATAACACCAACCTCATTGGCGCTTGGCTGCCGGCGCTCGATGGGGTGGTGGCCAAGCTGGAGCGGGGCGGCCGCGCTGCCGACATCGGCTGCGGTCATGGTGCGAGCACGGTTCTACTCGCCAGGACGTTTCCGAACGCGCAGTTCATCGGCTACGACTATCACGTGGGTTCGATCGAAACCGCGCGCAAGCGCGCGTCCGAGGCCGGCGTGCGCAACGCGCAGTTCGAGGTTGCCGATGCCGTCAGTTACGACTCGGCCGATCTCGACTTCATCGCTTTCTTCGACTGCCTGCACGACATGGCCGACCCGGTCGGTGCCGCGCGCCATGCACGCGACGCTCTCAAGCCCGATGGAGTCTGCATGCTCGTGGAGCCGATGGCAGGCGATACCGTCGAGGACAACCGCAATCCTGTCGGACGGGTCTACTACGGTGCATCCTCGCTCATCTGTGTTCCGGTTTCCCTGGCGCGGAAGGGTCCCGCTCTCGGCGCGCAGGCGGGGGAGAAATGCCTGCGTCAGGTGATGGAAAGCGGTGGCTTCACGCGTTTCCGGCGTGCAACGCAAACGCCCTTCAACCTGGTGCTCGAGGCGAGGCCGTAGTTCTGCTCAGCCCCTTCGGCATCGGGTCAGTCGTCGTCGGAGCTTGGGACGTTGGAGCTCACTTCCGCCGCGATGTTGCCTGCATCGGCACCCGCCACGGGGTACGATTTCGACCACTTCACCGAGCCATCATCCACCGCAATGATTTTGACGGTGAGCTGCGCATTGGGGGCGTTACCGTCTGTGGTGCCGTAGACGATGTAGGCCGAATGGTGAGCGCGTCCCATCACGGTAGCTACCGACGGATCCAGAATCGGCAGTGGCTTGTCGGCCAATGCGACATGTCCGTGACGGGCGATGGCCAGTTGTCCGTATATCTGGCCGAAGGCCGACCTCGCCAGCTTGCGCGCAGCCTCGTCGTCCGTGGGCGTTGCGAATGGAATTGCGAGCACCGGCGCGTATGTGGCCGAGTCATCCGTCGAGTCACCCGCATCTTCGGGGACTGCTTTCGCGATCTGCGAGATGAATTGCGCAGTATCGGCCGGCGTCCAGGGGCCGGGATGATTCACCCCCAGTCGCTCCGTCAGGTCCCTGAGCTTCTCTGCCTGTGGCGAGGAAATCTTCGGCGGCGCGAAAGGATGCTCCGCGGAGGAAATCTTCGGCGGTGCGTGAGGACGCTCCGAGGAGGAGCAGCCGCGCTGCATGAGTACGATGGCGAGCCAGCAGTAGATGCCGATTCTCACCCATCCTGGGAAGCGGCTGAAAGCGACCCAGCTCGACTGCAGCGACCAGCCGAGGACCTGGAACCAGAAGCGGATCCTCTGTCCCGGTTCCTCGCGGGGAAATACCGGAAATTCGTAGTGGCGGCGGGGCGGCCGGCGACCTGCAGCGCGCGGCTCCTGACTCTTGCGTGGCGGCGCCTGCTCCTCGGGCGCGCCGGATACGAGCCGGCGACACAGCGCCTCGAGCGTCGCGCTCGGTTGCCCGCCCGGAAGCCGCAGCCACTGCACCGCGCGAAACTTCTCGGGAACGCGCGCGCCGGCTTCGGTGGTGGCATCGATCGCCACGGGCAGGAGAAAAATGTGGTCGTCAGCCATGTCGAGCGTCCGCTCGACGGCGAGCCGCCACTCTCTGCGGAAGTAGCCCTCATGACGTGCTTCCGTATGCGCCGAAATGACGGGCATGAAGTAATCGCATTCGCGGATCTGACGGCGAATCTTCTGATCCCATGCATCACCGCCGACCAGGTCGCTCTCGTCGTACCACACCTCGAGTCCATAGGCAGGCAGAGCGTCTCTGAGAACCTGCGCCGCCCGGCGATCTTCCGAAGCGTAGCTCAAAAAGACGGTGGGACGACGGCGATCGGACGATTCGGGGGCTTGAGGATCGGTATCAGACATCGGCGTCAAAGATAACGTCTAACTACGCTGGGCGTTGTCGCTGGCCCGGATGTAGCGTCGCTCGCCGCTCGTCCGGTCGTAATCTACTTCCAAGGTCTCGCCGGTCGTCGGGTCCTCGAAGCGCTCACCAGTGGGCTCCCAGTGCGCGCCGGCCGGAGGAGCGCTGCGATACCGCCAACGCTCGAATGCCGTGCCCAGGACCATGGTGAATCCAACACAGATCAGATAAATGCCGGGTCCCCGGCTGCCCCCGCTCACGAGCAGCGCGCCTGCAGCGACGGCGATGCCGCCCAGCACGAAGACTATTGCGCGCAGCGTCACGCGGACGCCCTCTCCAGCACCACCGCCGTGCCGTAGGCGACGATCTCGCTCATCGTCTGCCCGATCTCGGCCGAATCGAACCGCATCATGATGATGGCGTTCGCCTGCATGAGTGTCGCGTTCTTGACCATGCGGTCGACGGCGTGTCGGCGTGCTTCCTCGAGGAGCTGGGTGTACTCGGTAATCTCGCCGCCCGCGAGCGAGCGCAGCCCTGCCATGATGTTGCCACCGAGCCCGCGGCTGCGTACCACGACGCCGAATACCTGACCCTTGACGTCCCGAACGTGATAACCCGGTACGTTCTCTGTCGTGACGACCAGCATGACAGCTACCCTCTTCTTGGCCGACCGGCCGCCGAGCGAAAGTATACCCCGCGGCGGGCGCAGGCCGCGGCTTTGGCGGCCGACCGGGCCACCCGCGCCGGCAAATGTCATCGGTATCCAGCTGATTTGCCGCAAATCTGCGTAAACGCGCCGTAAAGACCGCCTGTCCCATGGCAAAGCGCGGGCCTACGCTGCCGGTAGTCGATACCTCGAGGAGTGCTCAAATGGCTCGCAAGAAGAACCGCCCGCCGGCGCCGCCGTCCGCGCAGGCACGCTATGCGTTCGCTGTGGCTTATCTCAACGCAATGCTTGAAGATGCCGCCCCGGAGGAGTTGGCTGCCGCTCTGGGTCGCATCGCGCGCGCCTGCGGTGGCCCGAAGTTGGCGGAGAAGGTGGAGCTGAGCGCCGAGTCGCTCTATCGCACGTTGTGTCGGCGTGGCAACCCGGAGCTGCGGAGTGCGACCGTGTTGCTGAAGGCCATGGGCTTGCGCCTCGTGCTCGAGCGTATCCCGTTGCCCGTTTCCAGCCCCACATCCCGGGCCGCCTCCCCGTGCCCTTCCGGTCACCGGCAGCGGGAGGTCGCGCTTTCTGGGGTCCCGTAAAGGCTCGCTTCCGACAGCGCCGGGGCACGGAACTTGCGTCGGGTCACCTGCCGAAATGCATGAGAGATACAGACATGGGTGAGGTCATACATGTGGCCTTCGGCACGGAGCGCGAGTGGGAGCAGACTCGGGCGAAGACGGTCGACGGCCTGGTCACCATCGGCTCGCTGTTCGGCGACGACGAGGCGCTGATGCGCGCGAAGGCTGACTGCGTCTACCAGATTTTGCGCCAGATCGTGGAGGAAGTGCCCACCGTACAGATCACCACCAAACTGCCTGAGAATCTGTCGACGGAGCAGCTCGATCTTCTGACGGGCGCAATCAAGGAAGCGGCGCTGAAGGGCATCGAGATTGCGATGACCCATTCCGTGCAGGTGCTGATGGCCTCGATCTACGACCTCTGCACCTCGAAGCTCCACGCCAGGCCTTCTTAATTGGCGCAAAGTCGGCATCCTGCCGCTTTGCGCGGCCAGCCGAGTTACTCATTCGATCTCGCGGCCCAGGGAACGGCCCTGGGCCGCTTATTCATGTGCTTTTGGACGGCGCCAGAATCAAAGCGAGTAGTGGGACCTGGCGTCGCTCATTCATTTGCTTGCGGACGACGCCTGAACCAACGGGGCGAGGACCAACTGGTAGTGGACCGTCACGTCGTTACCCACCCACTCGGTAAATTTCCATTGTCCCTGGCCGATGCCGAAGTCGAGGCGCTGCAGCGTGATCTCCCCGGCGAGATAGCCGAGCGTGCGACCCTGCGCGGTGGCGGTGCGCCAGGTGAACGGGATGGCTACGTTGCGAGTCACACCGCGCAGAGTGAGCGATCCTGTCGCAAGGTAACCGGTTGCACTGCGTTCCAGGTGCGCCGCGGTGAAGCGTGCGTTGCCGTACTGTGCGACGTCGAAAAAGTCCTTGCCTCCCAGGAGGTCGTTGCGCTGTTGGTCGCCGGTGTCGAATGAGCGCATGTCGATCACGACGTGGAGCTCGCCCGCGGCCGGATCGAAGCGCACGACAAAGGACTTGAATCGACCCTGATTTGCGGCGCCGGCCTGAATGAAGGTGTAAGTCACCGAGCTCTGCGCGGGAACTACGCGGTAGACGGGACCGCCGCCTGCGGCGTGCGCCGGCGGTACGGCGAGCAGCAGCGCGGCAAACAAGGCAAGTGGCATCCGGCTGAAGGGCAGCATCCGCCGGAGCGTGTCGTCCTTCAGCACGAAGTGATGCTTGAGCGCTCCGGCGATGTGCAGTGCAACGATCACCGCGAGGCAGCTCGCGAGCGTCGCGTGGGTCACGACCATGGCGTCGTAGAGCGACTCGCTCTTCGGCACGAAATCGGGAAGTTGGAACACGTTGAACCAGCTCGCCGGAAAGCCCCGTGCGGAGGTCATCATCCAGCCGGTGAGCGGCATCGCGAACAGCAGCACGTACAGCCCCTTGTGAGTGAAATGCGCCAGGATGCGCTCGTATGGCTTGAGATTGGATGGCAGCGGCGGCGTCGGGTTCATCCAGCGCCACAGCAGCCGCAGCGCCGCGAGCCCGAGTATCGTGACACCCATCGATTTGTGGGTAGCCAGCACTGCCAGCTTCCCGACGCCGAGCGGCAGCATGATCCCTGTGAGGCCGAGGGCGGCCTGCGCGGCGATCAGCACGACGATGAGCCAATGCAGCAGCTGGGAAACCGTGCCCCAGCGTTCATGGGTATTGCGGACGGTCATACGGTGAGTCGAGGGAGATTGCCGGTATCCTGCAGCAACAGCAGCACGGTGCCCTCGGGCGCCTGCAGCAGCGAATTTGCGTTGGTATCGAGTCCGCGGGGTGGCGGTTCAAATCGCCCGATATCGAGCTCGCGCAGACGTTCGAGCCGTGCTGCCATCGCGCCGTCGCGGAAAACGAGTAGCGGCTCCGCGAAGAATCTCGGCCGATGCAAGGCGAGCGTAAAGTCTTCGCTCCCGAGCGGAAGGTGCGGGTATGGCTCAGATTCCTCTTCGCCAGGCGATAGCCCCAGCATCTGCCAGAAGCCGCCCACCCGCTCGAAGTCCACCGCGGGCAGGCTGATGCCGCTGAACCGTCCGCAGTCCGATGACTCGAGCGGGGAGCGATCGACCGGAGAGTAAGTCCGTGCCTCGAGCAGTCTCACCGCGTTGCCGGCAGGGTCTCGAAAAGCCAACTCATTGAAGACGTCGTCGCCGACGCTGACCGTCGAGAGCCCGATGCCCGCGCGCTCGAGCGACTGTGCATGTCCGGCTATTCCCGGGCGGACGAAAGTCACGACCGGGGAATCGATGCGTCTCTGGTGCAGTCCGATGTACACCCGCCCGTCGGTGAGCACCCCGTAGGGATGCGGCCAGATGTCGCCGGTCTGCGCCTGCGTGAATCCGAGCCGCTCGTAGAATTCCACCGAGGCCCGGATGTCGGCAGTGGCAATTGCGAATTCCAGAAAACGTCCAAGCATGGGGCCGTGCGAAAACAACTGAGTAAACGGCCCAGGGCCGCACCCGTTTGCCGAGGCACTGCCGCCCACACTGGCGGATCTCAGGGCGCCGCGGGATCAGTGGCGGTCAATGGGCTGGCTGCCCGAAGCGCCGTAGGCAACTTCGGGCCTATCGGACGATATCCACCCCTGGCAGTGTCGCGCGATGTGACTCGCCAGGAATCTCGCGTGCTCGGCGCGTGCGTTGAGCGCCGGCACGTACTCGAGCCGCTCGCCGCCGGCGCGCAGGAAGCTGTCGCGGTTCTCGATGGCGATTTCTTCCAGGGTCTCGAGGCAATCGATCGCGAATCCGGGACAGACCACCGTTACATCGCGCACTCCGCGCCCGGGAAGCTGTGCCAACACCTCGCTCGTGTAGGGCTTGAGCCAGGCGGCGGGGCCGAAACGCGACTGGAAACTGACGCTCCACTCGCCATCCCGCAGCATCAGCTCCTCGGCGAGCAGGCGCGCGGTCTTCTGACACTTGCAGAAGTAGGGGTCGCCCTGTTGGAAATAGCGCTCCGGTATGCCGTGGAAGGAAATCAACAGGTGCCGCGTCCGGCCGTGAGTCTGCCAATGCTCGAGCACGCTGACGCGCAGCGCATCGATGTATTCGGGCTGATCGTGGTACTCCGCGATGAAGCGCAGCTCCGGCAGCCAGCGCCAGCGCGTGAGCTCCGCGCTCACCTGGTCGTAGACGGCGCCTGTCGTTGCGCCGCAGTACTGCGGGAAGAGCGGCAACACCAGAATGCGCTGGGCGCCCGACTCCCGCAGCCGGGTGAGCCCCTGCGAGACGCCCGGATCGCCGTAGAGCATGCCGAGCTCCACGGAGAAGGGCGCCAGCATCCGCTGGGCCAGGGTGCCGGTGAGCTGGGTGCGCAGCTTCTCCGAGAGGTCGAGCAGTGGCGAGCCCGACTGCGACCAGATCCTGCGGTATTTGCGCGCCACCCGGGCCGGCCGCAGCGGCAGGATGAGTCCGTAGAGGATCGGCAGCCAGAGCGCCCGGGGAAGCTCCACCACCCGCCGGTCGCCGAGCAGCCGCGCCAGAAAGCGGCGCACGGCCCGCGGCTCCGCCGTCGCCGGAGTGCCGGAGTTGACGAGGAGGACGCCGATACGCTCGGCGGAATCGCGGTGGAAATCGGGAGAGCTGATGTAGCGCATGCCGGTCGGAGCTTTATACCGAGAAAGCACGGGCACAGGGAAGTGCCCCGCGGCGGACGGCGCGCCGGACCGGGCACGAGCGCAGACCTATTAGGCACAGGGAAGTGCCCCGCCGCCGCAGGTGGCGGAGCCTCGAGCAAAAACCACGCTTAGCCGCGTCGGCGTTGCTCGAGGCGCGCTGGGCCGGGCAGGAGCCCGGATCCAGCGCTTCAACTAGAGCCCGGTGCACAGGTACTTGAGCTCCGTGTAATCGAGGATGCCGTATTTCGAGCCCTCGCGGCCCGTACCGGACTCCTTGATACCGCCGAAGGGCGCCACCTCGGTCGAGATGATTCCCGTATTGAGTCCAACTATGCCGTATTCGAGTGCTTCCGCCACGCGCCAGGAGCGCGCGAGGTCGCGCGTGTAGAAATAGGCGGCCAGGCCGAACTCAGTGTCATTGGCCATCCGGATCGCGTCGGCCTCGGTCTCGAAACGAAAGAGCGGCGCCACCGGTCCGAACGTCTCCTCCCGGGCCACCAACATCTCGGCGGTGGCATCGGTGATCACGGTGGGCTGGAAGAACGTGCCGCCGAGCGCGTGACGCTTGCCGCCCTGCACCACACGGGCGCCTTTCTTCACGGCATCGGCGATATGCTCTTCCACCTTGGCGAGGGCGTTGGTATCGATCAGCGGTCCCTGATCGGTGGCTCCCTCGAGCCCATTGCCGATACGCAGCCTGCCGACGGCATCGACCAGCCTGCGGGTGAATGCCTCGTATACCCCGGCCTGCACCAGCAGTCGGTTGGCGCACACGCAGGTCTGGCCGGTGTTGCGGTATTTGCTGGCGAGCGCCCCGGCGATCGCGGCATCCAGGTCGGCGTCGTCGAACACGATGAAGGGCGCGTTGCCTCCGAGCTCCATGGACAGCTTCTTGAGCGTGCCCGCGCATTGCGCCATGAGGCGCTTGCCGATTTCCGTCGAGCCGGTGAAGGTCAGCTTGCGCACCACGGGGTTGGAAGTCATCTCCCCGCCGATTGCTGCGGCATTACCGGTCACTACGTTGAGAACACCGGCGGGTACGCCGGCGCGCGCGGCGAGCTCCGCCATTGCGAGCGCGGAGTAGGGGGTCTGCATCGCGGGCTTGCAGACGAAGGTGCAGCCCGCGGCGAGCGCGGGGCCCGCCTTGCGCGTGATCATGGCAGCGGGGAAATTCCACGGCGTGATCGCTGCCACGACGCCCACGGGCTGGCGCAGCACGAGGATGCGCTTGTCGCTCTGGTGGCCCGGAATGACATCCCCGTACAGCCGCTTGCCTTCTTCGGCGAACCACTCGATGAACGCAGCCGCGTAGGCGATCTCACCCTTCGATTCCGCGAGCGGCTTGCCCTGCTCGGCGGTCATGAGCGTGGCCAGATCATCCTGGTTTGCCATCATGAGCTCATACCAGCGCCGCAGAACGGTCGCGCGGTCCTTGGCCGTCCTCGCAGCCCACGCCGGGAAAGCTTTGCGCGCCGCCTCGATGGCATGACGCGTCTCGGCCGCTCCCATGTCAGGAACCGTGCCGAGCCGCCCGCCGGTGGCCGGATTGAGGACCTCACGGGTGGCGCCACTGTCGGCATTCACCCAGGCGCCATCGACGTAGGCCTCCTGGCGCAGCAGCTTGGGATCCTGCAGGTTCAGCATCACTCGCTCTCCTGGGCGCGGCCCTCGCCGGCCAGCCTGCGCGAAAGGAAATCGAGCGTGCGCTGACGGGCGAGCGCGGCTGCGGCCGCGTCGTAGCTCGGCCGCTGATCGCAGTTGAATCCGTGGCCGGCGCCCTCGTAGACGTAGAAGATCCCCTGCGGGTGCGCCGCCTTCAGCCGGTCGACCTCGGAGAGCGGGATGCTCTTGTCGGCAGAGCCGAAGTGATAGAGGACCGGGCACCTGGGCGTCTTGTCGGTCTCCCGCGGATTGCCGTAATAGACGACCGCGCAGGCGATCGGCAGCTCGCAAGCCGCGCGGTAGGAGAGCGCTCCGCCCCAGCAGTAGCCGACGGTGCCGACACGCCCCGAATGCCGGACGACCGCTATGGCGGCCGCGAGGTCCTTCAGGGTCTGCTCGGGCTTCAGCTGCTGCATATACCCCCGTCCCTCGTCCATGCCCGAGCTGTCATAGCCCAGCTCTATGCCGCGACGGATGCGATCGAAGAGCGCCGGTGCGATTGCGGTGTAGCCCTCTGCCGCAAAGCCGTCGGTCACGGTGCGGATATGGGCGTTGATGCCGAAGATTTCCTGAATCACCACGACCGCACCCCGGGGGCGGGCCGCCGGGGCGGCAAGGTAGGCCTGGAACTCGTGACCGTCACGGGCCATGAGGGTCGTGAAGTCGCCCATGGTGGAAATCTCTTCGAGTGGTGCGGATGGGGGCCGAGCAGAATACCGCCGGTGCCCGGGGCGCTGCCAGTGGCCGCGCCGGGCCTGAAAGGCCGAGGCCCAGGATGGGCCAGCACAAAATCGCCTGGAGCGATTTTGGACGGCGCGAAGCGGCGGGCCTGAAAGGCCGAGGCCCAGGATGGGCCGAGCAATGGTAGCGTAGCGGGTCGGGAGCGCTTCCCCACTGGAGGTTCCATGCTCGTTGGCACAACAGCACGGCGCGTCGCCATTCTGGGCGGCGTGCGTATTCCGTTCGCGCGAGCGCACACGGCATACGCCACGGTCGGCAATCAGGAAATGCTCACCGCAGTTTTTCGGGCCGTGGTCGATCGCTTCAGCCTGACCGGCGCGCGGCTGGGGGACGTTGCCGCCGGCGCCGTCATCAAGCATTCGCGCGACTACAACCTGACGCGCGAGAGCGTGCTGTCTGCCGGCCTCGACCCCCAGACGCCGGGGCTCGATCTGCAGCGCGCTTGCGGCACGAGTCTCGAGGCCGCCATCCTCACGGCCAACAAGATCGCCCTCGGCCAGATCGACTGCGGCATCGCCGGAGGTGTCGATACGATCAGCGACCCGCCGGTGGTCTACCCGCGCGGTTACCAGCAGATACTGCTCGAGAGCGCCCGGGGCAGAAGCCTCGGACAGCGCCTGGCACCCTGGCTGCGGCTGCGGCCGCGCTACTTCAAGCCGGTTCTGCCGGCGGTGGTCGAGCCGCGCACCGGCCTTTCCATGGGCCAGAGCGCCGAGCTCATGGCGCAGCGCTGGGGCATCAGCCGCGAGGAGCAGGACCGGCTCGCCTACGAGAGTCACGTGAAGGCCGCCGCGGCGTGGCGGGACGGGTTCTACGATGACCTGGTCGTTCCCTATCTCGGCCTCAAGGCCGACAACAACGTCCGGCCCGACACCTCGCTCGAGAAGCTCTCGCGGCTGCGCGCGAGCTTCGATCCGCGCGACGGCACCCTGACCGCCGGCAACAGCACGCCGCTAACGGACGGAGCGAGCGCGGTGCTGTTGGCTTCGGAGGAGTGGGCGGCGCGCCGGAACCTTCCCGTGCAGGCCTGGCTGTCCTACGGCAAGGTATGGGCGGTCGACTTCGCCAGCGGCAAGGAGGGCCTGCTCATGGCGCCCGCGTATGCAGTGCCGGCGATGCTGCGTGACGCCGGAATTACGCTGCAGGACTTCGATTATTACGAGATCCACGAGGCATTCGCGGCGCAGGTGCTATGCACATTGGCCGCCTGGCAGTCGCCGGAGTTCTGTCGCGAGGCGCTCGGCCTCGAAGCACCGCTCGGCGCGATCGACCGTGCGCGCCTCAATGTCAAGGGCGGCAGCGTCGCCATCGGCCATCCCTTTGCGGCCACCGGCACGCGGATCGTCGCCACGCTCGCGAAGCTCCTCGCAGGCGATCCGGCCGCCAAGCGGGGCTTGATCTCGGTGTGCACCGCAGGTGGGATGGGGGTCACAGCCATCGTGGAGCGCTGACTCCAGGCGGAACCGCCCAGGATATACTGACACCTAAATAACAGGGGGCGTACCGCCGGGTGCGATAGAGATCGTCGAATGGACGGCACTCCTTTCGAAGAGACTGCGACGCTGCGCTCCGACGTGGGGACCCTGCTCGGGGAGATGCCACTTTTCAGTGGGCTCGATCCCGGACTACTGCGGGAGATCGCCTCAGTCGTCGAATGGCTGTCCCTTCCGGGTGGCGCGAAGCTCTTCTCCGCCGGCGATCCGCCCGATGCGCTCTACATGGTGCTGAGCGGTTGTCTCGGCGCCTTCTCCGCTGATCCTGCCCGACGGCGCTTCCTGGCACGCGTTGCTGCGGGCGACGTGGTGGGGGAGATGGGCCTGATCTCCGGCCGCCCGCGCAGCGCCGATGTCATAGCGCTGCGCGACACGGAGCTCGCCCGGATCTCAGCGAAGGCTTTCAACGAGGTGTTGCGGGGTCAGCCCGAGGCGATGCTGCGCATCGCGCGCCTCACGGTGGATCGCCTGGCGCAGTCGCAATCGCCAGCGGCATCGGCCCGCAGCCGCGGCGCGTGCACGTTCACTGTCCTGCCGCAGAGCATGGAGGTCGATTTTGGCGGGTTTGCCAGTCGGCTCGTCAAAGCGCTCGCCGAGCTCGGGCGCGCCGAGCTCGTGTGGAGCGTGCGCGCCAAGACCCACACCAGTCAGTGGTTCAACAGGATCGAGGCCGCCAACGACTACGTGGTGTACGTCGCCGACCCGACGCCAGATCGCTGGACCAAGCTCTGCGTCCGGCAGGCGGATGCCCTGCTGCTGCTCGCGCGCGCAGAGAGTCCAGCGGGCAGCTGGGCTGCGCTGCGCTGGCCGCACGATCACAGCATGGCCCCGCAGCGCTCCGAGCTGGTCCTGCTGCACGACAGCACGCTCGAGACCGGCGCCGCGGCGCGTTGGCTGGCGGATCTGCCGGAGGTGCCGCATCACCACGTGCAGTCGCCGGACGACTATTCACGCCTCGCCCGGGTGTTGACCGGACGCGGTGTCGGGTTGGTGCTGTCAGGCGGTGGCGCGCGGGGATTCGCTCACATTGGCGTCGTCAAGGCATTGCGTGAGGCAGGCGTTCCGGTGGACCTGGTGGGCGGCACGAGCATGGGAGCGATTCTCGGGGCAGGTGTCGCGCTGCGGTGGAGCACCGATGAGCTCAAAGCGCGCTTCCGGCGCGCATTCGTCGATTCCAGGCCGCTTCGCGACTACACGTTGCCCTTCGTGTCGCTCGTCTCCGGCCGCAAGGTGAGCAGGCGTCTCTATGAGGCGTTCGGGGATCTCGCCATCGAAGACCTGCCGATCGATTTCTTCTGCGTGTCATCCAACCTCACCACCGGCCAGACGATGGTACATCGGCGCGGCACCCTGTGGCGCTGGCTGCGCTCCTCGGTGGCGGTTCCCGGCGTCCTGCCGCCCGTGCTGCATCGGGGTGAGGTTCTGGTCGATGGCGCCACGATGAACAATCTGCCGGTCGATGTGATGCGCGAGCTCGGCCGTGGCCCGGTGATCGGTTGCGATGTCGGCGGCGCCGACCGGGCTTTCAGCGCCCGCAGCGACGAGGTCGACGTTCCGTTGCCCTGGCAGCTCCTGCGGTGGATCAAGGCGCGGCGCCAATGCCCTACCATTTTCCAGATTCTCTGGCGCGCCGGCATGGTCAACAGCAACGCGAGCACCGTTGCGCACCGCGCCCAGTCGGACCTCATCCTCCAACCCCCCCTCGCCGAGGTCGACATGCTCAACTGGGACGCCTTCGACCGCGCGATCGAAGCAGGTTACGAGTACGCGAGCAGGAGACTCGCTGAGCTGCCGGCGGACTCGCCGCTGCTGCGCTGCGCAACTATCGGCTGAGGCAGCGCCGCTCGAACGGGCGCCTCAGTCGATCCGTGCCGGAGCGAGTCGCGGCGAGAGCAGGTGGACCACGAGGAGCGCCAGCAGGTAGGCGCAGCCCGCGAAGATGAATAGCGGCTTGAAGGTGCCCAGGCGGTCGAGCACCCAGCCCGCGTATTTGGCGAGCAGCATGCCACCGATCGCCCCTGCCGTGCCGCCGATGCCGATGAGCGAGCCGACGGCGCTGCGCGGGAAGACATCCGAGGGGAGCGTGAAGAGATTGCACGAGAAGCCCTGGTGCGCCGCGGTCGCCAGGCCGACTATCGCTACCGCTCCCCAGAGACTGTCGATGGAGGCAACTCCGAAGACCGGCAGGACCAACACCGCGCACGCGAGCATGGTCCACTTGCGCGCCCCATTGAGCGAGCAGCCCGCGTGCAGCAGTCTCGATGACATCCAGCCGCCGGCGATGCTGCCGAGGTCCGACAGGACGTAAATCGCGACGAGAGGCGGACCAAATGTCCTGAGATCGAGGTGATGGCGCTTGACCAGAAAGTCCGGCAGCCAGAAAAGCCACATCCACCAGACCGGATCGATGAGGAATTTGCCGAGCGCGTACGCCCACGTCTCGCGTAGTGTCAGCAGTCTTCTCCAGGGGATCGATCCCACCGGGTCGGGCGGATCGCTCTCGATGAGCGCAAGCTCCGCGGCGCCGAGGTGCGAATGCCGCCGCGGCGGGCGGTACACGGCCAGCCACACGACCACCCATATCACCGTAAAGCTGCCCGTGATGAGGAAGGCTGCCTGCCAGCCCAGAGTCAGGGTGATGGCCGGCACGATGAGCGGCGTGACGATGGCGCCGACGTTGGCGCCTGCGTTGAAGATTCCCGATGCCAGCGCACGTTCGCGCTTCGGGAACCATTCAGCAACTGCCTTCAGACCCGCGGGAAAGTTGCCCGACTCACCGAGTCCGATGGCGAAGCGCATCACGATGAAGTCGGTCAGCGAGCTCGCCCACGCGTGCGCGACGTGCGCGACGGTCCAGATCGCCACCGCCACAGCGTATCCGGCCCGGGCGCCGATGCGATCGATCAGCCTGCCGAACACGAGGTACCCGATGGCGTAGGCGAGCTGAAACGACAACACGATGTTGCTGTAGTCGATCTCGCTCCAATGGAACTCGTGCGCCAGCATCGGCTGCAGAATCCCGATGATCTGGCGGTCGACGTAGTTGAGAGCAGTGGCGGCGAAGAGCAGCGCGCAGATGACCCACCGGAATCTGCCGACCCGCTCGGCCACCGCTTCTGAGCGTGCCGCCGGCGTGGCGCTCACGGCCCGTCTGCCTCTCTCCCGGATGCCCTGGCCGCCGCGACTGCGGCCAGCGCGCCTCGATCCGCGATGAGGTCGTATGCTTCGCTCACTGCGCGCGTGAATTGCGCCTCCTGCGCGAGCGCGGGCGGAACCACTGCGGGCAGTCCGAAGAATAAGGGCAGGTCGTGGCGCGAGTCGCCCGTGAGCTGTCGGCCGATTGCCGTCAGTTGTGCAGCCAAGGGGTCCGCGATCGCCACGGCATCCCGGGTCCGCACGCGCACGAAGTACATCCAGGCGGCCACCGGTACCGCCAGCCGCCTCAGTGGACGTCCGCCACGCAACGCATCGGCAATCGTTCCGAGAATCCGGATCGGCAGCTTCTGCGACCCGTCGCAGGCGATCTGCGCGAGCTGATGCTGCATGGCCGGGTTTTCGAACCGTTGCAGGACCGATCGCCGATAAGCGGCCAGGGCGTGCGGCTCGGGTGTGGTGAGGCTCGGCTCGATGTCCTCGACCATCAGTCGCTCGATGAATGCCCGCAGCGCGGGCTGTGCCATGGCCTCGGCAACCGTCTCGAGTCCCGCGAGCAGACCCAGGTAGGCGAGCGTCGAATGCGCGCCGTTCAACATGCGGATCTTCGCGCGCTCATAGGCCGTCACATCGCGACTCACCGTGACGCCGACCGAGGCCCAGTCGGGCTGCGCCGCGAAGTCGACCTCCTCCACGACCCACTGCACGAAGCGCTCGCGCTGGACCGGCCAGGCGTCCTCGAGGCCCGTCGCCTGCGCAACGCGCTCACGCAGCGCCTGGTCGGTGGCGGGAGTGATGCTGTCGACCATCGTGCGCGGGAAGCGTGCGCCGGCTTCGATCCACTCGGCAAGTGCGGCATCGCACCGCTTTGCGAAGGCGAGCACGGCGCGCCGGAGGGTCGGGCCGTTTTCTGACAGGTTGTCGCACGAGACGATGAGATAGGGAGCCAGCCCGCGCTCGCGCCTCAGCGAAAGGCCCCGCACGAGCCAGCCGATGAGGCTCCGTGGGCTCGCGGAGTGCTGCAGGTCGTGAGCGACGTCAGGATGATCCGGATCGAGCCGGCCGCCGCCATCGAGGCAGTAGCCCTTTTCGGTCACCGTGATGGTGATCAGCGAGGTGTCAGGATGACAGAGCCGGCCGCTCAGGGCGGCCGGGGTCTCGGCTGCGACCAGCAACTCGCGCAGCGCGCCGATCGCGCGCAGCCTCGGCGTCTCGTCGAGCTCGACCAGGGTGTAGAGGCCGTCTTGCGGGGCCAGAGCATCGCGCAGCGAGGCCGTCTTGAGCGAGACGGCACAGATGGCGCGAGTCGCATCTTTCTCGAGCAGCCGGTCGAAGTAGAACGCCTGATGCGCGCGATGAAACGCGCCCGGCCCGAAATGCACCGTGCCTATGCGCGTCTGCGCGCGGCGATAGCCGGGTCGCACGAGCGCGGCCGAGCCGCGCTCCAGCGTGATGTCCGAGAGACGAAGCTGCCGCCGCGGCAACTCCGATCGGTCGCGCTCCGCCATCGTGTGCACCCGACTTCCGAAGAGGCACGCACCTTCTGCGCGCCTGCGGAATGATAGCGGTCCGGTGGCTGAATGCTACCGCTATCATGCGGCCGCCGCGGGCGTCATCGCTGCGGCGCGGACGCTCCCTTCGCCGCAATCGCGGTGTTGATCCAATTCACCTCCCAGGTCCTGCCGCCATCATTGGAGAACGCCTGCTCCTCACTGGCCGGCCCGCTGGTGAGATTCGAGAAGATGAAACGACAGCGGATCGGCTTGCCGTCAAGTTGATCCCCGCTGTAGAACGTCCCGCGTCCATCCTTGAATGTGCCGAGCATCGGGATGCCCAGCGTGCCGCTGCCCCTGGTCGAGAAATTGAGGCTCCATTGGCGCGCCTTCGGATTGTAGAGGCGCAGGGAGATGAATTGCAGATGGTCCGAGGCCCCCCGCGTATCGATCACCGCGAGATTGGCTCGGCCGCCCCCCACTCTGTCGACGGCGACGCTGCCGTCCAGCGGCCGCCACGTGTGTGTGCCTGTCAGCGGTCCAATCAGGCGCGTCATGTGGACCTGCCACCTCCCGAGCTGCCAGTCGAAAGCATGCTGCGCCGCATCTCCCGTGCCAGCGGAGCGTGCCACGGGGACACTCGCGCGGCGGGCATCCCGGGTGAGGTCTGCGATGAAGTTGGTTTCCCAGCTTTTGCCGTCATCGCTCGAGAAAGCCTGCTCGAAGTGGTACGTATCGGCCGTCGCCCCCGAATAGATGTTCCTGACCTCGACCGCTCGGCCGTTGATCGTCTCCCTGTCGTAAAATACGCCTCGTCCCTGTGCGAAGTCGCCGAGCATGCGCGTGCCCACCAATCCATCTTCGACGTTCACCCAATAGAGAGCCCACTTGTGTGCTTTGGCGTCGTAGAGCCGCAGCGTGAGGCCCTGGAAGTGGCCGCCGGGTCCACCGGCCTCGAGCTCCTCGAGGTCGCCATCGCCGTCCCAGATGCTGCGGGTCACGACGGTACCGTTCCATTGCGTCCAGGTGTGGGAGCCGGTCAGCGGGTGCGTGAGACGCCTGATGTGCGTCCTCCACGCGCCGATGCTGAAATCGAAGTCGTGACCACCGGTACGATCGCTTGCGGGGGATTGCGCCGAAGCCACACCGGCAACGCCGAACAGCATCAGGCCTGCGCATACGCCCCCGATCGCGAGTCTCTTGGCCAACAGCATGTGTCTCTCCGGATGCCGTGCGGCAGCACCACCAGTGTTCGGCAGGCTACGGTGCCAGGTGGCCCACAAAAATAGCCATTCTGCTACGATTCGATATAGCCACTTGCGTGGTACGAATGGCACGCATTCACACCAGCTTCTTCCCTCCCATTGCGCTCGATCCCGTGGGCGCTCGGCCCATGTACCGGCAGCTGTCGGAGTGGTTCCGGCACGCCATCATCGAGGGCCGGCTGCGACCGGGCCAACGTATCCCGTCGACCCGGAGTCTGGCGGAGGAGCTGAAGATCTCCCGCATACCGGTCCTCGCCGCTTACGAGCAGCTCTGCGCGGAAGGCTACCTCGAGGCCTTTACCGGCGCGGGCACGTGTGTCGCTCGCGCTATCGTGGACGCGCGGCTGAAGAAAAAGCCGGCTTCCGGCAGCTCGCGCGCCCAGAGTTCCGTGCGTGGGCGCGGGATCTCCGAGCGCGCCAGGTCGATCCCGTCACCGCCGCGCCCCTGGTTGAAAAACCTCGGGGCCTTCCGGGTCGGCCTGCCGGCTCTCGATCATCTGCCGCTCGGTGTGTGGTCGAAGCTGATCCGCCGGCATTCGCGCCAGCCCCCCAGCGATCTCCTGGCGTACGGCGATCCGATGGGTTACCTCCCTTTCCGGGAGGCGGTCGCCGAATACCTCGGCGTGTTCAGGGGCGTGCGCTGCGAAGCGACGCAGATCATGATCACGACAGGGTCGCAGCAGGCCCTGCAGGTCATCGCTCACGTAACGCTCGATCCCGGCTGCCGCGTCTGGATGGAAGAGCCCGGATATCCCGGCGCGCATCAGGCCCTGTCGATGGCGGGTGCCAGGCTGAGCCCGGTTGCGGTCGATCACGAAGGCATGGATGTCGCGCAGGGCATTCACCGTTGGCCTGATGCCCGCGCGGTCTACATCACGCCCTCGCATCAATTTCCGCTGGGAACCACACTCAGTGCGGCCCGCCGGCTGGCGTTGCTGAGCTGGGCCGCGCGCAGTGGCGCCTGGATCATCGAAGACGACTACGACAGCGAGTTCCGCTTCAGCGGCCACCCGGTTCCCGCATTGCAGGGCTTGGACTCCGATGCCCGTGTCATCTACATCGGCACCTTCAGCAAAGTACTGTTTCCCGCCCTGCGCCTGGGTTACATCGTTCTGCCCAAGGACCTCAGTGACGCCTTTTGTGCCGCACGGGATGCAACGGATACATTCTCGTCGCCCCTGTATCAGATCGTCATGGCGGACTTCCTGCGCGAAGGCCACTTCGCCCGCCACATCCGCCGCATGCGCAAGCTCTACATGCAACGTCGAACGGCACTGGTGCAAGCCATCGAAAAGCACATTCCCGAAAGCTTGAGCATCCTGGGCAGCGACACCGGCATGCACTTGGCCGCGCTGCTGCCGTCCGGCGTCGATGACGTGGCGGTCTCGAGCGCTGCCGCACGGAAGGGCGTATCGGTGAGGCCCCTCTCTCAATGTTATCTGCAGCCACCCGGCAGCGCCGGCCTGATTTTCGGCTATGGCGGCGCGTCCGTGCCGCAGATCAACGCCGGGATCCGCGAGCTCAAGTCGATCCTCTGACCGGCAGGTGCGCCGGCTCTACTGCGCGGCATCCTTCTCCATCATCCGCTTGAACGCAGGCCGGCTGGTGATCCTCGCGGCATAGTCCTTGAAGACCGGGGTCTCGTTCAGCAATTTGAAGCTCATGAGGAAATTGATGGTCCCGCCCACGGAGATATCCGCAGCGGAGAACACATCGCCCAGCAGGTATTGCCGGCTGGAAAGCACCGAGTTGAGTACATCCTCCACCTCGCCGGCCTCGGCCCAGCCCATTGCGCCCGGCACGTGTTTGACCTGCAGCCGCCGCATCATGAGCGCGGGCTCGAGGACGCCGGGTCGATAGGCGAGCCAGGAAAGATATTCGCCACGCTGCGGATCGCCTACGCGCGGGCCCAGCTTCGCGTCCGGAAATAGGTCAGTCAGATAGAGCGAAATGGCCGCGATTTCGAACACACGCCGTCCGTCATGCTCGAGACACGGGACCTTGCCATGCGGATGAGGATTGGCAGCGTCGCGCGCGCCGCTGCCATCGGCGCGCCTGATGTTGACCATCCTGGTCTCGTAGGGAACGCCCAACTCCTCGAGCAGCCACACGGCACTGCCGGAGCGGGACCTGGGAGCATGAAAAAGCGTCAGCATGACAACGTCCTCCGCGTTTGCGCTCGATGGTAGCCCAGGACCTCGAGGCCGACCAGCCGCCACACATGGCACCGATGGGAGCGGATGAGGCAGACTACCGCGCCGATCCGACTCACCTGGGAGCACCCTTCCGATGATGGTCCGTTCGCTTCGCGGAGCACTGATCGCAGCAGGCGTCTTTGCGCTTCTCTTCCCTGCGGCAGGGCAGCCCCAGGCGCGTGCCTCCTCCTCGGCGGCGATCTCCGTGGTGGTCGACGGCAAAGGTTCGGCACATCCTTTCCCGCACTTCTGGGAGCAGATGTTCGGATCGGGACGCGCCACCCTCTCATTGCGCGACAGCTACCGCCGCGACATGCGTGCGGTCAGGGGCGTGACAGGCTTCAGGCTCGTCCGATTCCATGGCATCCTCGATCGGGACGTTGGCGTTTACACGCGCGACGCGCACGGGCGGCCGGATTACAACTTCACGTACATCGACCAGATCTACGATGGGCTGCTCGAGCAGGGTGTGCGCCCGTTCGTCGAGCTGAGCTTCATGCCCCCGGACATGGCCTCACGCCAGCAGAGCATGGGCTTTTGGTACGACCCGATCGTCGCGCCACCCAAGCAGTGGCAGCAGTGGACCGCGCTCATCCGGCATCTTGCGCAGCATCTCATCGACCGTTATGGCATCGATGAGGTCTCGCAGTGGTACTTCGAGGTCTGGAACGAGCCCAATGGCACGTTTTGGGGCGGCGAGCCCCATCAGACGACTTACTTTCATCTTTATGACCTGACCGCGCGCGCGCTGAAAGGAGTCAGTCCGCGGCTGCGGGTCGGCGGACCTGCGACGGCGCAAGCTGCCTGGGTCCCGGCATTCATCCGTCACTGCGCTGGCCGGCACATACCGGTGGATTTCCTCTCTACACACGTCTACGGCGATGACACGGCTGACAACGTGTTCGGTACTCACGAGAAGATATCGCGGCGCGACATGGTGATCCGCGCGGTGCAGAAGGTCCACAGACAGGTCAAGGCGTCGCCGCTGCCGGACCTTCCCATCATATTCAGCGAGTTCAACGCCACTTACACCGGTACCGAAGTCGACGTAACCGATTCGCCCTACATCGGCCCTTGGCTCGCCAACACCATCCGCATGTGCGACGGCCTCGTGGACTCGCTGTCCTACTGGACTTTCTCGGACGTGTTCGAGGAAGGTGGAGTGGCGAAGTCTCCATTCCACGGTGGCTTCGGTCTCATCGCGGCAGGCGGTATCCCGAAGGCTTCCTTCAACGATTTCCGGCTGCTGCATCGCTTGGGAAATCAGCGACTGGCTGTAGCCTCCGATTCTGCGTTGGTCACGCGCCGAACGGATGGCATGCTGGCAATTGCCGTCTGGAACTACGCGCCGCCGGGGCCGGGGGGCACCTCGCGAGCCTATCAGCTCTCGTTCCGCAACGTGCCCGCCGCCCACCGTGCCTATATCTGGGTCGTCGACCGCGATCACGGCTCCGCGCTCGCGGCGTGGGAGGCAATGGGCGAGCCGCGATTCCCGAGCCTCCGGCAGCAGAAGACGCTGCTCCAGGCCGCCACGCTGCCAGGTCCTCGCGTCGAGGCGTTGGCACCCGCAGATCCCACGCTTACCCTGCAGCTTCGCTCGCACGCGCTGGCGCTGGTCGAGCTCGCGCGCTGAGCGGGGCGAGCCTGCGCAGCCGCCGTCAGTGCTCCACGCCGGTTCGCGGGTGCTCGCGGATGGGCCGGATGGGGCGGACCTCGATACAGCCCACCTCGGCCGGGGGAATCTTCGCGGCGATCTGGATGGCCTCGTTGAGATCCCGCGCCTCGATGAGGTAGAAGCCGGCAAGCTGCTCCTTCGTCTCGGCGAACGGACCGTCGGTCACCGTCAGACGCCCATTGCGCACGCGTACCGTCGTCGCCGTTGCGACCGACTCCAAAGCCTCCGATGCGACGCATTTCCCGCGCGACCGCAGGTCCGCGTCCCAGGCCAGACACTTGCGGTCGTCCATCTCGCTGATCTTCTGCTCCTCGCCATACACCAGGCACAGATATTTCATCGGCCAGCCCTCCCCATTACGGTTGCACGTTGAATATATCGGATCGTCACGGCGCGCCGTGACCTGACATCACGCGGCTGGCGCTCCCATCGACCACAGCACGCCGAAGGGGTCGCGGACCTGCCCCCAGCGGTCGCCCCAGAACATGACCTGCAGCGGCGTCACGATCTCGAGGCCGGCGGCGACAGCGCGGTCCCACCATGCCTGGACGTCATCGACCTGAAGGTGGAGCGTATAGCCCTGGTGTGGCTTGAAGGGGTGGCCGTGCTCGGGGTATGCATCGGAGAGCATCAGGGAGCCCCCGTTGACATAGAGGTGCACGTGCATGGTCCGGCCCTTGTCGTCGGGAGGGATGTGTCCGGCTTCGCGTGCGCCGAAAGCGCGCTGATAGAGCTCGGACGCGCGCAGCGCGCCTTCGACCAGGAGGTAGGGGACGGGTCCACCCAGGACTTCGGGATTGGGGCGCGGGGCTTTGGGCGCGGCATTCATGGTAGCGATCTCCGTGGCGGCTTCTGAAACATGCCCCGGCCCTACCCAGGGCGGGAGGCATTACTTTTCAGGTAGCCGAACGAGGATCGCGGGGATCGACACGGAGCCGAAAAATTCCGGGTGATGGGAGCCTAGGGCCTCAGTCCCCGCCCAGCTCCGCCAGCCGGCGACGCAGGAACTGCTGTTCGGGCTCCGATTGGGTGAGCGCCAGCGCGCGCGTATACGCCTGCCGGGCATCGGCGGTCCTGCCAAGGCGCCGGCAGAGGTCTGCGCGGGCGGCGTGGGCCAGCCGGTACCCAGCCAGATCCCCTCTTGCGAGCAGGTCATCGACCAGCGCCAGGCCAGCTGCCGGGCCGTCACGCATGGCCACCGCGACCGCCCGATTGAGCTCGACGACGGGGGTATGCTCGATCCGCAGCAACACATCGTAGAGATAGACGATCTCGTTCCAATCGGTATCGGCAGCGCGCGGGGCCTCGCAATGCACTGCAGCGATCGCGGCTTGCAGCGAGTACGGGCCGAAACGGCGGGAGGAGAGCGCCCGCTCGACCATGGCGGCTCCCTCCTCGATCTGCGCCCGATTCCAGAGGGAGCGGTCCTGCTCCTCGAGAATGATGAGCTCTCCCGTAGGTGAGGCGCGCGCCGCGCGGCGGGAGTCATGGAGCAGCATCAGCGCCAGTAACCCGATCGCCTCGGTCTCGGGCAGCATCTCGACGAGGAGCCGTCCGAGGCGGATCGCCTCACTCGCCAGGTCGAGGCGCATCAGCTCGCTGCCGCTGCTGGCGGTATAGCCTTCGTTGAAGACGAGATAGATGACTCGCAGAACGGTCTCGAGGCGCTCCGCGAGCTCCCCGGGTTCGGGGACCTCGTAAGGGATCCGCGCATCGCGGATCTTCCCTTTGGCGCGCACGATCCGCTGCGCCAGCGTGGGTACGGGTGTCAGGAACGCCTGCGCGATCTGCTCCGTGGTCAGGCCGCAGACTTCCCGCAGCGTCAAGGCGATCTGCGCGTCGGGCGCGAGCGCCGGGTGGCAACAGGTGAAGATCAGCCGCAGCCGGTCGTCGGCAACTCCAGGGTCATCCTCATCCGGGGCCGGGATGTTCTCGCCCGCGGTATCGTGGGTCTGCGGATCGAACGAGTCGAAGCGCGCCTGGCGCCGCAGCTGATCGATGCTGCGAAAGCGCCCTGCCGAGACGAGCCAGGCGCGGGGGTTCTCCGGCAGTCCTTGCTCGGGCCATTTCTCGAGCGCCGCCCTGAACGCATCGTGCAGGGCCTCCTCGGCCCGGTCGAAATCCCCGAGCAGCCGGATGAGGGTCGCGAGCACGGCGCGCGACTCGCTCTGATAGACGGCTTCGATCCGCCGGTTGAAATCCGCTGCAGTCATATTTGCAGAGTCGGGGCTCAGGATCGGGCGCGCTGCGTCCGGTAAGCGCGCGGCGTCAGACCCGTGGCACGCCGGAACTGACGGTTGAAAGTCGACAGATCGGCGAAGCCGCTATCCAGGGCGACGGCAGCGATCGCATCGTTGGAGGAGCGCAGCCGCACAGCGGCGCGATGTAACCGCGTACGCAGCATGTATTGCCCAGGTGTGACACCTACGACCTGCTCGAATATCCGCAGGAAATGAAAGGAGCTGACCGCCGCTTCGGCGGCGAGCTCGTCGAGCGACAATCTCGCGCCGCGCTGCGTCTCGATACGGCGCAGCGCCATTGCGATCCGCCGCTCGTCCCGCGGCGTTGGCGCGCGCTGCGAGGCCGGGTTATCGTCACTCAGCGCGACGCAGACCGCGCCGGCCACCCGCAGCACCAACTCTCCGAATTCCTCAGGCCCGCTGCAGTCATCCCGTGCAGCCTGTGCCGCCGCGAGGACCGCGAGTACGGACGGAAGGGGTGGCAGCCGCGGCGCCGCCAGTGTCAAGTGCCTGGCGCCTGGTAACGCGGACACTACCGACTCCAGGACTTCGGGCGAGAAATGAAACGCCAGGCAGCGATCCCCGCGGCCGTGCTGATGTCCGCACTCGAAACAGGCGCCCACGTTACCCAACAGCACCGATCCCGGCGTCATCAGGGCCGAGCCCTGGGTGGAGCGATACTGAAAGGTGCCGTCCGTGACGAGCGCAATGCTGTATGCGGTGTGCTCCTCGACATAACAGGGGTCACGCGGGCCGGACGTACATATCACGTCGCTCACGCGCCAACCGCTGCCCGCCGCCAGAAGTCTTGCCGAGAGTGGCATATGCGAAGGATAGCAATTTTTCCCAAGCGACAGCGTATCGCCTGGCCGTACCCTGCCTCCCGAGATAAGTCCGTTTCAGGCCTGGAGGCAGAGCAAGCGATGATCGATCACATTTCAATCGGTTCAAAGAGTATTGCGGCGAGCAAGCGCTTCTACGATGCTGTGCTGCAGGCCCTCGGCTACCGGTGTCTGAGCGACTCAGCCGAGTCTCTCGGCTATGGCGCCGAATCGCCGGCGCTCTGGATCAACGCAGCCGACCGGCCGGTTCCGTCCGACCCGCGGTCGGGACTGCACTTCTGCTTCACTGCCCGGAGCCGCAAGTCGGTCGACGCGTTCCATGCGGCCGGCCTTGCCGCCGGAGGCCGCGACAACGGGCGCCCCGGCCTGCGCGCCGACTACGGCGCTGGCTACTATGCCGCCTTCCTCATCGATCCGGACGGCTATCGCATCGAGGCCTATTTCGCTGAGCAGGCGTAGCGGCCGGAGGTGCCGCTGCTTGCAGGGTCGCCTCGACCTCGGCGTGCGGTGCTGTTGGCCGAGCATGTTGGATAACGCGCCGTCAAGCGCGCTCGACAGCGTCGACGGGTGCATGCGCCGGTAGGTTGACGCGGTAGGGCGGAGGCTGGAGGATGGCGCCTTAGCCCTGGCAACCACGATCGGCGCTCGCATGTCGCAGTCGCTATCCGTCCCCGGCCGCACATCGGCTGCCTTGGTGCTGTTCTGCCGTCGCCCGGCACCCGGGATCGGAAAGCAGCGCCTCGCGCGAGCACTGGGCGAGATACGTGCGCTCGCCATCGCGACGGCGCTCCTCGAATGTGCCCTGGAGGACATCGCAGACTGGCCGGGCGCCCTCGTCATTTCCCCGGCGTGCGAGGAGGATCTAGGGTGGGCGGAGGGTTTGGTCGCCCGGCCGAAACGGTTGATTGCGCAACCGCAGGGCAATCTCGGCCAACGACTGCGTCAGGTCGATGCCGAGACGCGCCGGCTCGGATTTGATCGGGTGTTGTTCATCGGCAGCGATGCGCCATCCCTGCAGCTCGATGATCTGCTCGCGGCAGGCGATGCGCTCGCGGAGGCCGACGTCGTCCTGATTCCGGCGGCGGACGGGGGCGTTGCCCTCATGGGCTCGCGGACCGGGTGGCCGGACCTCGCCGGCCTGCCGTGGAGCGAGGCGGCCCTTGCAGACGCGCTCGAGCGAGACTGCCGCGCCAAAGGGTGCACGGTCGTCCGTTTGGCTTCATCCTACGACATCGACGAGGTACAGGATCTGGCGAGAGCCGTTCAGGCGCTCGGGGAAGACCTGCGCCCGGCCCGGAAACGCCTTCGCCTGTTGCTGGTCCAAGCATCCGACGCAATTCTACCGTCGGTCGGGCAATCCGGGACAGCGCAGCAGGCAGGCGTGCGGTGAGAGTTAGGCCGGCATGGACTCTGGCTGCGGCGCTGGTGCTGCTCGCGGTGGCGGCAGCGCTCCTGCCGGTGAATGACTGGGTGCGCGAGGTCCTGGCCTGGACTTCTCTGCACCGGAAGGTCTCGGGCCTCATCTACCTGGCGCTCTACGTCATCGCCACCGTATGCCTGGTGCCTGGCCTCCTGATCACTCTGGCCGGCGGTGCGCTGTTCGGCTTTGCCGCCGGCACCGCCCTCGTATCCGTGAGCAGCGTAGCTGGAGCGACAGCCGCATTTCTCGTGGGGCGGATGCTGGCGCGCGAGTGGGTCGCCCGCAAGACGGCGGCGTGGCCGAAGTTCCGTGCGCTCGACCGCGCTCTGCGCGCCCGCGGCTTCTGGATCGTGCTCCTCACCCGGCTCTCACCGGCGTTTCCGTTCAACCTGCTCAACTACGCATACGGCATTTCGGAGGTGCGCCTGAGGGACTACGTCCTCGGTTCCTGGATCGGGATGTTGCCGGCCACTGCCCTCTATGTCTATGCGGGCGCCGCTGCGGCCAGCCTGACGCAGGCAGCCTCGGGCCGCGTGCAGCTGGGCGGCTCACGATGGCTTCTGCTGGGCGTCGGCCTCGCAGCGACCGCTGCGGTCGTAGTGTTGGTCACACGCGTCGCACGCCGGCAACTCGAGCGGGAGTTGACGGCGTGAGTCATCCCGATCGGCCCGAGGCACCACCCGCCGCAGCCGACGCCGCTGTCGAGGCCGAGTATCGGCGATTGGTGTTTCCATCCGGGTACCGCAATCCGCGGCCGGCCAAGCGCTACAACCTGGTAGTGATCGGCGCCGGGCCCGCTGGCCTCGTCATTTCCATGGCCGCTGCCTCATTGGGCGCTCGCGTAGCGCTCATCGAGCGTCACGCCATGGGCGGCGACTGCCTGAATTTCGGGTGCGTCCCATCAAAGACGCTGCTGGCCGCTGCGACCGCCGGGCTGTCCTTCGAAGCGGCCATGGAGCGGGCGCGTTCAGTCCGCGCGCGCATCGCGCGGCATGACTCCGTCGAGCGTTTCACTCACGCGGGCGTGGATGTCTATCTCGGACAGGCGACGTTCGAAGATCCGCACCTGATTCGGGTCGGCGAGGCGTCGTTGCATACCCGCAAAGCCGTGATCGCCACCGGCGCGCGCCCCATGTTGCCACCGATCGCAGGGCTCGAGGCGTCTGTACCTCTCACGAACGAATCGGTGTTCGAGCTGGGTGTGCAGCCGCAACGGCTCGCGATTCTCGGCGCGGGTGCTGCCGGCTGCGAGTTGGCTCAGGCGTTCGCGCGGCTCGGGACTCGCGTCGAGCTCTTCGAGGTCGCGCCCCAGGTGCTGCCGGTGGAAGAGCCGCAAGCCGCTGTGCTCGTCGCGGAGGCGCTCACGCGAGAGGGAGTGGTATTGCACATGGGCAGCGAGGTGCAGTCGGTAAGCGTCACACCGGAGGGCATCGAGTTGGCGGTCAGCGGCGGCGGCAGGACCGTCGTCGATCGCGTGCTGGTCACAGCGGGGCGCCGCCGCAACGTCGAGGGCCTCGGGCTCGATAAGGCCGGGGTCAGAGTCGACGAGCGGGGCGCAGTCGCGGTCGATCATCGATTGCGAACCGCGCACTCGGATGTCTATGCCGCGGGGGACGTCTGCTCGCAATATCAGTTTACTCATGCTGCGGATGCGCACGCGCGGATCGTGGTTCGAAACGCACTGTTTCGCGGGCGAGCGCGAGCGGACCACCTCGTCGTGCCCCGCTGCGTCTATACCAAGCCCGAGATCGCGCATGTAGGTCAGACAGCGCGTCAGCTCGACGAGCGGGGTGTATCGTATGACAGGTACCGCGTCGATTGGGGGGAGTTGGATCGTGGGGTGACCGACGATGCCGCGGACGGTTATGTGGAGCTTCTTACTCCGCAGACCTCAGGACTCATCTTGGGGGCAACACTCGTCGGCAGGGATGCGGGCGAGCAGCTCGCGCCAGTCCTGCTGCTGATGTCCAGCGGACGAGGGCTCGAGAGCGTCGGCTCGCTGGTGCTGCCGTACCCGACTCGATCTGAATACCTCCGCCGTCTCGCCGATGCTCATGCTCGCAAGCGCCTGACGCCGCGAGTGGCCCGAGTGCTCGGGTGGTGGTTGCGCCACTCTCGCTGATCCCATGTTGCTACCCGAAGCAGTGGGACTCAGCGTGATCGTACCCACGTGGCGCGACGATGAGGAGCTGCTCGAGCTCTTGCTCTGTCTAAAGAGTCTGGACGCGCCACCTGAGCGTACCCTCGTGGTCGACGGGGCATCGAGCGAGGTCACGGCCGACATCTGTCGCCGCGGCAACGCACGGTGGCTCCCTTCCGCGGCGGGCCGGGGCGTGCAGCTGTCGGCCGGCGTTCTCGCTGTTCAACAGATTCTCCGGGAAGGTCAGCGAAATTCCGGGGAAATCGCGACGCAGCCGGTCGAAGCATTCTGGTTTCTCCATACCGATTGCCGGCCGCACCGGCAGGCGGCGTGTGCCATCCGTCAGGCCGTGGTGCGGGGGGCGGCAGGCGGTTACTTTCGCTTTCGCTTCGGGGGCTCTCACGGACCTTTGAAGACCGTTCTCGAGCGCTGTATTGCGCTACGCTGTCGTATGGGCATGGTTTACGGCGACCAGGCGATCTTCGTCACCCGGGCCGCCTACGAGGCGAGCCCGGGCCTCGACCGGCAGCCGCTGTTCGAGGAAGTGCCGCTCGTGCGCCATCTGAAGCAAAGCGGCCGTTTTGCCGCGCTGAAGCTCCCCATCATCGTCTCGCCGCGCCGCTGGGAGCGCGACGGCTTCGTCCGCAGGACCCTTCAGAACCGGTCACTTGCGCTCGGGTACACACTAGGGATCCCCCCGTCCCGGCTGGCCCGCTGGTATCACTCCTCATGACAGAGGCGCTCTCGACCCCGGAAACAGCCGTCAACGGACAGACTCGGGATGATTGGCTGTCGACGCCTCTCGGCGACCCGCGTGGTTACATCCAGCCTCATACCCTTTCGGAGGTCTGGTTTCATACGGGGACTGCATGCAATCTCGCCTGCCCGTTCTGCCTCGAGGGCTCCAAGCCGGGTGATCGGCGTCTCGAGCGCATCACCTACGCTGACATCCTGCCTTTTCTCGACGAGGCCGCTGAGCTCGGTGTCGGACAGCTCTCCTTCACCGGTGGGGAGCCGCTCATCATCAAGGATCTCGTGCGCATGCTCGACCGGGCGCTGCAGATCGCTCCCTGTCTCGTGCTCACCAATGGCGTGGATGCGTTGCCCCGGCGGCTGCAGAAGCTGGCGCCTCTGCGCGCCAGGCCGCACCCGCTCGCTTTCCGCGTGAGTCTCGACTACCCCGACGCCGCGCGTCATGACCTCGGGCGTGGCGCCGGAAGCTTCGCCAAGTCCTGCCTGTCACTGCAACTCCTACACGCCGCCGGCCACCGGATCTCGATCGCGCGGCAGATGGAGAAAGGCGAGAGCCCGGCCGCCGTCGATGCGGCCTACCGGGATCTGCTGCGCGCACTTGCACTGCCCGTCGATCTCAACATCGTGGCGTTTCCTGACTTCGGCACGCCCGGCGAGCGTCCGCCGGTGCCTCACATCACCGAGAGCTGCATGACGACCTACCATACGGAGACGTCCCGCCGCGAGTTCATGTGTGCCTACAGCAAGATGGTGGTCAAGCAGAGCGGTCGAATGCGGGTTTACGCCTGCACTCTGGTCGATGACGATGCCGCTTACGATCAGGGCGCGACGCTTGCGGAGAGTCGCCTCAAGCGTGTCATGTTGCGCCATCACCGCTGTTTCAGCTGCTTCAAATACGGCGCCTCGTGCAGCGAAGCCAAATCCCACTGAGCGCATGGCCCCGGGGCCTCACCTTGCCTTCCCGCTCCGCAGCAGCGCACGCAGCGAGTCGCCCTCAGCTCGAAAGGAAATCGACGATCGCTTTCTGCTCCGCTGTCATCTGCTCCCTCGGCGTCACCAGCGCTGCATGCAGCGCCTGCCTGCAGGGACGCGACTCGTCCTCGACATATTCCGCGACCACTCGGGCGATGAGCTGCTGCACCCGCGCCAGGTTGGCGCGAAAGAGCCCTATCACCTGTTCCGCCGACACATGCTGGCTCGCATCGTCCAGCCAGCAGTCATAGTCGGTTGCCAGTGCGATGGTGCAGTACCCGAGCTGCGCCTCGAGCGCGAGAAATGCCTCCGGCACGTTCGTCATGCCCACCAGGTCGGCCCCCGCCGATCGCAACCAGAAGCTCTCAGCCCGCGTGCCGAGGCGCGGACCCTCGACGCATGCGTAGATTTTGTCCCTATGGAGCTGCACCCGAAGCGACTCCGCCGCCTGCGCGATGCGGGCCGCGGTAACTGCGCACACCGGGTGTGCCGTTGAGATGTGCGCGACCACTCCTTTCCCGAAGAAGCTTGCCGGGCGCAACCCCTTGGTGAAATCCAGATACTGCGAGGGCAGGGCGAGGTCGCCCGGGCGGATCTCCTCCCGCAGGCTGCCGACTGCCGAGACCCCGAGGATCGTCCGCACGCCTACACTCTTCAGCGCCCATATGTTCGCGCGGAAGTTGATCTCGCTTGGCAGCAGATCGTGGCGCATCCCGTGCCGTGCGAGAAAGGCCACGCTGCGCCCGCCGAGAGCACCCACCATCACGGGCGAGGAGGGCCGCCCGAACGGAGTATCGATCTCTCGGGTCCCCTGCAGCTCGAGGGTCTCCATCCGGTACAGGCCGGTGCCGCCGATGATGCCGATCATGAGCCAATTCTCCGTTGCGCGGGCAGGCCGCGAGACGGCAAGATGCCGCAAATGACGGCGGCCAACAACCCTGACAACAACGGGAAGAGCGCATGAATACAGCCCCATTCGCCTCCCCGCAGGCACCCCGGTGGCCTTCACGGGTCACGCGCGTGGGCCTGTGGATTCTCGCCGCCGGTGTGCTGCTCGTGGCCCTCTCCGGGCCGCTCTACCGTCTCGGAATCGCCGATCTGGGACTTGCGCTGCTGCTGCTCCCGGTCGGGTTCTTCACCACCGTCATCGGCACCGCCGTTGCCATCATTGGTGTGCTCGGGGGCACCGCAAAGCATTCATCCGTCCCGGGTATGGCGGCTGCCATCGGGATCATCGTGGGGCTCGTCCTCATCGGATACATGCTCAGCTGGGTGAGCCGCGCGCGCTCGACGCCTCCGATCCATGACATCACCACAGACCTTGCCGATCCACCCGCCTTCGTCGCTGTCCTTCCCCTGCGCGCGAAAGCGCATGCTGTCAATTCCTCGCAATATATACGGCAAGTGCACGCACACGGCGGTAGGATCATCGACGTCCCCGCGTTGCAGCGGCAGTACTTCCCGGAGGTGCGGCCGCTACAGCTGACCGTGTCGCCGGCGCAGGCGCTGAGCAAGGCCCGACGTGTGGCCGGCGAAATGCACTGGCAGATCGACGCTTACGATCCGGCCAGCGGGCGGCTGGAGGCAACCGCGCAGACGGCGTTCTTTGGCTTCAAGGACGACGTCGTCGTCAGGGTCCGCCCTAGCGGCAGTGGGTCGCTTGTCGACGTCAGGTCCGATTCGCGCGTCGGCTTCGGCGATGTGGGGACGAACGCCATGCGGATTCGCGCGTTTCTCAAGCGGATGGCGGAGCATTGAGCCTTTTGCGGTCCTGAGATTCCCGAAAGTTCCTCATGAGCAGCCCTGGCCCTGACATCGCTTTCGAGCGGCGCCTGTCCGCGCTGATCAACAGCGGACAGCCGCAAATCCTGCAGGGTGGCCGCAAGGGCCTGGAGAAAGAGTCGCTGCGCGTCACCCCGGAGGGACGCCTTGCCCAGACACCCCATCCGCAACCGCTCGGCTCGGCGCTCAGCAGTGAGCACATCACGACCGATTATTCCGAGGCCCTGATCGAGCTCGTCACGCCCACGTTCACCACCACGTGGGAGCTGCTGCAATACCTTCTCGACCTGCATCAGTTCGTCTACCGCCACCTGGGCAGCGAGCTCCTGTGGGCGACGAGCATGCCGGGCGCGATCTCGCGCGACGAAGACATCCCGATCGCCGACTACGGCCGCTCGCACATCGGGATGATGAAAACGGTATACCGCCGCGGCCTCGGGCTGCGTTACGGGCGCATGATGCAGGCCATCTCGGGCGTGCACTTCAACTATTCCTTCCCGTTGCCCTTCTGGGATGCGTATGCCGACCTCGTGAAGTCGCGGCAACGCGATGCCGCCTTCAGGTCCGCGCGCTACTTCGACCTGCTGCGCAACTATCGGCGCCACGGGTGGTTGGTGTTGTATCTGTTCGGCGTCTCGCCCGTCGTCTGCAAGTCCTTCCTCAAAGGGCGCGACTACTCCCTGCGCGATCTCACTGCCGGCACCGCTTACGAGCCGTACGGCACCAGCCTCAGGATGAGCGACATCGGCTATCGCAACCGCAATCAGGCGGATCTCACCGTCTCGGTCAACAGCCTCGAGGAGTACGTTCGCGATCTGACCCGCGCCATCACGACGCCGCATCTGCCGTATGAAGCCCTCGGCGTCAAGGTAAATGGCGAATACCAGCAGCTCAACGCCAACATCCTGCAGATCGAGAACGAATACTACAGCTTCATCCGCCCGAAGCGCGTTGCTCGCTCCGGGGAACGGCCGACCAAGGCGCTCAAGCGTGCGGGCGTGGAGTACGTCGAGGTGCGGGCGCTCGACGTCAGCGCCTTCGACCCCGTGGGCGTCAATCAGAACAAGTTGCGCTTTCTCGAGGCGTTCCTCACCCTGTGTCTGCTCAAGGAGAGCCCGCCGATCGGCGCCGACGAGCAGCACTCGCTGGATGAGAATCACCTTGCGGTCGCGCGCCGCGGCCGGGAGCCGGGGCTCACCCTGTGGCGGGACGGGCGCACCGTGCCGATGCGCGCTTGGGCGCGGGAGCTCATCGACTCGCTCACCGGCATCTGCGAGATCCTCGATCGCGGCGACGGCTCGCGGCCCTATACGGCGGCGCTCGCCGCGCAGGCGGCCAAGGTGGACGAGGTGGGGCTCACCCCATCGGCGCGGATGATGAAAGAGCTCACCGATACCGGCGAGCCTTTCTTCGACCTGGCGCTGCGCATGTCGGCGACCCACAAGGGGTACTTTCTCGACCTCTATCCGCCGAATGAGGCGCGTCTGCGGGAGCTCGCGGTCGAGGCCGAGGAGTCGCTCGCCCGCCAGCGCGCGATCGAGGCCGCCGACGAGGGCACCTTCGACGAATTCCTGGCCCGATACTTCAAGGATTGACCGGTAAAACGGGCGCTCTACCGAAATGGGCATTGCGGCGTGCCGGCGCCTGAAGGATTCTCGAGGGTTATGAATGCACTTTCGGTCCGCGGACTGACGAAGACCTACAAGAACGGCGTGCAGGCCCTCAAGGGCATCGACCTCGAGGTCGAGCAGGGCGATTTCTTCGCGCTGCTCGGGCCCAACGGCGCCGGCAAGACCACCCTGATCGGAATCGTTACTTCGCTCGTGACCAAGAGCGCCGGCGAGGCCGTGGTCTTCGGCCACGACATCGACCGTGAGCTCGAGGCGGCCAAGGCCTGCATCGGCGTCGTGCCGCAGGAGCTCAACTTCAACATGTTCGAGACGGCCGAGACCATAGTGGTCAATCAGGCCGGCTTCTACGGCATACCGCGCGCCGAGGCGAGGCTGCGCGCCGAGCGGTACCTGCGACAGCTGCAACTCTGGGACAAGCGCGACAAGGCCTCGCGCGGGCTCTCCGGCGGCATGAAGCGGCGCCTGATGATCGCCCGCGCACTGATGCACGAGCCGCGGCTCCTCATCCTCGATGAGCCCACTGCCGGAGTCGACATCGAGGTGCGCCGATCCATGTGGGATTTCCTGCGGGAGATCAACCGGCGAGGCACCACCATCATTCTGACGACGCATTATCTCGAGGAGGCCGAAACCCTCTGCCGCAACATCGCCATCATCGACGGCGGCCGCATCGTCGAGAGAGATCGCATGAGCACCTTGTTGCGCCGCCTGCACACCGAGACTTTCGTGCTCAACGTCAGCGCGCCGGTCACCTCCGCGCCCCGGCTCGACGGCTACCCGGTGCGAGTCACGGACGATCACACCCTGGAGGTCGATATCTCCAACGAGCAGAACCTCAACGACCTCTTCGGGCGTCTTTCGCAGCTCGGCATCCAGGTGGTGAGCATGCGCAACAAGGTCAATCGCCTGGAGGAAATATTCATGCGCCTGGTCGACAAGGGAGTCGCCGCATGAGCACTCTGGCCGAAAGCGCTACCGAGGAATCGCTGCATCTCGGCCGCGTCCGCTGGATCGGCTTCAAGACCGTCGTGCTGCGCGAGTACCAGCGGATCATCCGCATCTGGACACAGACGATCCTGCCCTCGGCGGTGTCGCAGGCGCTGTACTTCGCCATCTTCGGCAGCCTGCTCGGCGACCGCATAGGGCCCATGGGCGGATTCGGCTACATGCAGTACATGGCCCCCGGTCTGATCATGATGGCCGTCAACATCAACTCCTACTCCAACGTGGTGTCCTCGTTCTATGGCGCGAAGTTCGGCAAGCACGTCGAGGAGCTCCTGGTCTCGCCGCTTCCCAGCTGGCTCATCGTTTCAGGCTACGTGACCGGCGGGCTCGTACGCGGGGTGCTGGTCGGGCTCGCCGTGACGGCCGTCTCGCTCCTGTTCACCCATCTCGGGGTACTGCATCCGCTCATCATCGTCGGGGCCGCGCTCCTGGCCTCGATCATCTTTTCCCTGGGAGGCTTCCTCAACGCGCTCTTCGCGAAGAACTTCGACCAGGTCAACATCATCCCGACTTTCGTGCTGACGCCGCTTTATTGGTTCGGCGGCATTTTCTACTCGGTGCCGCTGCTGCCGCACTGGGCGCAGCCGATCTCTTACTTCAACCCCGTCCTCTATATGGTCAACGCTTTCCGCTACGGGTTTCTCGGGGTGTCTGACGTCAATATCGGCGCCGCGTTCGCCATCATGGTCGGTGCCGCGGTGGCGCTGTTCGTCGTCGCGATCGCGCTGATGGAGCGCGGTTCCGGAATCCGCGAATGAACCGTCCGGAACGGTTACTCGGCGCGGTCCCTGCGCCTCGGCCTTCGGCCCGCCTGCGGCGTACAACGCCGCTCGCGGCGGCGTTAGTCATAACGACTCGCGCGGAGCGTGTGTCGGCCGCCGCGATGCGGGGGCAAGGCCCGGGAAGGGCCGCCCAATGAGGCGGGTTGCGCTGGTGAGCGCGCGCGCCGCGCGCCACCTCGATGAGGACCTGCCGCCGCTGATCGCCGCTTTCGATGAGGCCGGTGTTCCCGCGATGGCTGTCGATTGGGACGACCCGCAGGTCGACTGGGCGACGTTCGATCTGGCGCTGCTGCGCTCGACCTGGGACTACACGCAGCGGTTTGCGGAATTTCTCGCGTGGGCGGAGCGGGCGGCGCGGCTCACGACTCTCCTCAATCCGCCGCCGGTCATTCGCTGGAACACTGACAAGCACTACCTGCGTGAGCTCGCGCGCGCCGGCGTCTTTACCGTGCCGACGCAATTCGTCGAGCCTGGAGAGGATGCGGCGCAAGCGCTCGCGCGCTTCACCGAGGGGGAACGACCCGCGGAGTGGGTCGTGAAGCCGGCCGTCGGCGCGGGCTCGGTGGATGCGGCTCGTTATGGACGTGGCGATGAGGGGTCGGCCATCGACCATATCGTGCGACTCCTGCTCGCCGGCCGCAGTGTGCTGCTGCAGCCCTATCTCGAGCAGGTCGACCGGCATGGGGAGACGGCGCTCATCTACTTCGCCGGGCGCTTCAGTCACGCCATCCGCAAAGGGCCGCTGCTGCAGCGCGGGGCCACGGAAACAGAGGCGCTATTTGCGGCTGAGGAGATCACGGCGCGCACGCCCGATGCCGAGGAGTTGCAAGTCGGGGACAGGGTGCTGGCGGCACTGCCATTTGCGACGCCTCTTTACGCGCGCGTCGACCTGATCCGGTCGGATGACGGGGCTCCGTGCCTCCTCGAGGTCGAGCTCACCGAGCCATCCCTCTTCTTCGCGCACGTGCCAGCTGCCGCGGCGCGCTTTGCCCGATTGTGCTCGCAGTTGCCGCTGCCGGCGCGTGGCACGCCCCGGAAAAGCCTCCTGTAACAGAGCCATCACGCCGTTGGGGCTGTCGCTCAGTTGATACATGAATCGGCTCGCGGGCCCCGGGGCGCAGCGGGCCGATGGGCGGTCCGTGCCGGCCGGCCGCTGTCGCGTGGTCGGGCGGGTCACTGACTCGAGTGCCGGGTAGCGAGGCCAGCAAATCCCATTGCGCGGCGCGCACAGCGCATGTAAGACTCTTGCGCATGGCGCAGAAGCGGGCGTTGATCGTCGACGACTCGAGATCGGCGCGTGTATTCCTCGCGCGCATCCTCGAGAAGCATGACATCGAGGTCGACAGCGTCGAGAGCGCCGAGGCCGCCATCGGCTATCTGGGCGGCCATCGACCCGACGTCATATTCATGGACCACATGATGCCGGGCATGGACGGCTTCCAGGCGGTGCAGGCCATCAAGAACGACCCCCGCACGGCCACCATCCCCATCATGATGTATACCTCCCAGGAGGGAGAGGTCTACCTGGGTCAGGCGCGCGCGCTCGGCGCCGTCGGCGTGTTGCCGAAACAGATCAAGCACGCTGACGTCTCGAAGGTGCTCTACCAGCTCCATCTGATCGCCGACCGCCGCAGCTCCGAACAGACGACCTTCCGCCCTCTCGAGGCGATCATGCCGCATGTCGCGCGCGAAGCCGCCGCAAAAGAGGCCACGGATGGATTGCCGCCCGTGACCTTCGAGAGCGAGACTGAGCCGTCCGATTCGGCCGGTGGTCTGCGCCGCTGGCTTCATGCCAGCCTCGATGCCCAGACGGAGCGCATTACCGCGGAAATCCGCGGGCTCCTGGCCGCCCCGTCGCGCGATTCGGGCTGGGTCTCGGGACTGGCCATCGTGGCGTGCGTTGCGGCCCTTTTCGCAACGGTCTTCTGGTGGAGCGATCACACTCGATTGCAGGCGGCCCGTGCTGAGCTGACGCTGCTGCATGAGGCGGCGGCCGCGCGCGCGGCTGCGGCATCTGCGGCTGCCCCGGCCTCGATGGCACCGGCTCTGCCGCCGCAGAATGCCTCCTCTCAGGTCACGCTGAAACCGATCGTGCTCCAGGTCCCGTACGGCGCCGAGGCTCTCGGTGGCCCGCGGCTCGATATCATCCGGGAGACACTCGACCGCCTGGCTGCGGATCACGTCACTGGCCTGGTGCAGATACGCACCTTCGCCGGTCGGTTCTGTCTCAAGGGGGACCCGGTAAAGGGGTATGTGCTCGCTCCGGGCAGAACGCCCTTCGCTCAGTGCGACATGGTCGGCAATCCCGCCGACGACGCCCTGCCCCCCGCAGAGCGCATGCCTTTGCCGCTTGCCAATCTGATCGCGGCAATCCGCGACTCGACCCATGGGGCGCTGGACGTCGAGACCTCCGTGGGCGATCCTGCGGCCAACAAAGCACCCTACCCCCCGGTAACCGACGAGCTTACGGCAGGCGAATGGAACCGAGCCGGCAAGGCCAACAATCGAATCGAGATTCTCCTCCGCTGAGCACCGGGCGGGGCTCATCGCTGCGCCACGAGCGCGAGGGTCCCGGGATGCGGACCCTGCGCGGCGCAATGGTCGGTGACATGGCCGGTCCCGATGACTTTCATCCCCCGGCGTGGCTGCGCAACCGCCACCTGCAATCCATGCTGGCCAGCACCGGCGCGAGGAGGGGCCCGATTGCACGTCGCGCCGCTGCGCTCATCGCTGCACAGCGGGAAATGGTGCTCGACTGCGGCGGGGGTGTGCGTCTGCAATGCTTCCGCTCCTCCCCTCAGGATGTCCAGGGCTCTCCCGTAGTGCTGTTGCATGGCTGGGAGGGGAGTGCGGAGTCGCTCTACGTCCTATCGCTCGGTCAGCAGCTCTTCGATCGCGGGTTCGACGTCCTGCGCCTCAATCTGCGCGACCACGGCGAGACACACCATCTCAACAGCGGTCTCTTCCATTCGTGCCTCCTGCCGGAAGTGGTCGGCGCCATGCGTGCGCTGCAGTTGGCCGTGGATGGCGGCCCATTGCGGCTCGTCGGATTCTCGCTCGGCGGCAACTTCATGCTGCGCGTCGGTGCGCAGGCGCGTGGAGCGGATCTCGATATCGCGAAAATCATCGCGGTCTCGCCCGTGTTGGATCCAAGCGATACGCTGCGCGCGCTGGAAGGCGGCTTCTTCGGCTATCCTCGGTATTTCGTGCGCAAATGGTGGCGCTCGCTCCTGAAGAAGCAGGCGGCGTGGCCGGGTCACTATGATTTCGCGCAGCTGCGCGGGGTGCGCGACCTGCGGCGCCTGACGGCGGAGCTGATACGCCGCTTCACCGACTTCGGCACCCTGGAGGAATATTTCGAGGGCTATTCGATCACTGGGCGGCGGTTGGCCGGGCTCGATGTGCCGACCACCATCTTCACTTCGCTCGATGATCCGATCATTCCCGCAGGCGGGCTCGAGCGGCTGGCGCGACCTGCCTCACTGCGCATCGTCGTGACGCAGCTTGGGGGGCACTGCGGCTTCCTCGACCGTCTCACCGGGCCCACCTGGGTGGAGCGGCGCATCATCGCCGAGCTCGATGTCGCCGGGGAGCCGGCGAATCTCGACCCGGCGCTCACCAGCGCTTAGCGGCTCGCTTTCCCGTGGGCATGATGGCGCTTCTCGTCGAAGTGCACGACCGGCTGTCCGCCCGTCACCGTCATATCGCCGTCCACCACCGCGCCTCGCGCAATTGCCACCGCATGCGCAACGATGTCGGCGTGAATCACTGCAGACGAGCCGATCTCCAGCTTGCCCTCGATGACCAGGCGTCCCGTGAAGCGACCTGCGATGACCGCTGCCACCGCATGCACCTCGCCTTCCCAATGGGCGTCTGCCGTGAGGCTCAGCGCACCGCCAACGCGGCCGTCCCCCCGGATTGACCCGCAGAGGAGCAGCGGTCCGTCGGTCTCGACGTCCCCGGTCAATCGGCAGCTTGCCGCGACGAAGGTCGGCGAGACTCCCATCCGGTCCAGCAGTCGGCGTTTGGGCGTTTCGGTCATCGTTTGACGATAATAGGGGGAAGCTCCACTGGGGGTGGCGATGAGATTCTCGTACCGTGCGGTAGGTCCGATTGCAGCCGTGGGCATGCTGGCTCTGCTGGCCGCATGCAGCCGCGCCCAGCGGGACTGGCGGGTCGCGCAGCAGGCCGGAACCCCTCAGGCCTACACGGTCTTCGCCGAGCGACACGGCGACAGCGAGCTGGCAGCCGTCGCGCGCCAGCGGGCCGCGCAGCTCACCGAGGAAGCCGCGTGGCAACGGGCGACGCGCGCGAATTCGATAACCGCCTATCAGCAGTACCTGGCTCAGTACCCCAGCGGCTCCTGGTCCCAGGACGCGCGCATCCGGATGCAGAGCAGGTCCATGACCCTGGCGGCACAGACCCCGCAGGAGTCGCCGCCGGCGATGCCGCCGGGTGCCGGCCCCGTCAACACACCCGATGGCCCCGTCGACGGAGCTGCCCCGACGCGGGAGAAAATGGCGCCTGCGACACCTCAGCCCGCGGCGCATCCCAATGAGCAAGCGGCCAGCGTCGGACGCTCCGCTGTCCAACTCGGCGCCTTCAGCACTGTCGCCAACGCCAACAACGCCTGGACCCAACTCTCCTCCAGGTTCCCGGCGGAGCTTCAGGGGCTCACACCGCAGATCGTATCGGTGGCGTCGTCAGGTCGCAGCCTCTACAGGCTGCAGACTCGCGTTGCAGACGACGCCGCCGCGCGCCGGCTATGCCGGCAACTCCAACAGCGTTCCCAGGGCTGCCTGCCGGTGCCGTAAGCGACGGCCGCCGGTCACAACCTGACAATTCGCGTCACCCGGACCGGCCAAGTAAGCGACTGATTTATCAGGTAATTCATCCCTGGCACGGCCTTTGCTCTAACACCGGCGGGCGCCGCCTCTTGCGAGGTGACGCCGTGGAACTGCGAACAACTTTCCCCGGTGTTCGCTCAACTCATGCGCCGCGACGCGTCTTCCCCCGCTCGCGGCGCACATTTTTTTGGCCCGAGCAAGTCAGGTCAGCACCGCCACGTCGAGTTTTCCGGATCGCCGATCGACGTTGAGTCCGACCGCACCGGAGTAGCGATAAAGGGTGAGATCGACCGAGCTGTCGCCGACCGTCAGATTGCGCAGTGAGACCCGCTCGACTCGCGGCGGCAACTGCGGGTGGCGGAAGGCGATCTGGCGGGCGGCCGCATCGATCGTGAGCCCGAGGACCGCCTGCAGCATTGCAAACACGGCTGCCGCCGCCCACGCCTGCGGTGAGCAGGCGACCGGATAGCTGGTCGGGGCCTTGCCCTCGCGCCGGCGAAAGCCGCAAAAAAGCTCCGGCAGACGGTTCGACTCGAAGAATGTCGAGGCATCCAACTGCGCGGAGAGGATCCTGACGGCGAGGTCCTTGGAGGGCAAGGCCGAGAGACCTGCGGCGATCACTGCGTTGTCGTGCGGCCAGATCGATCCGTTGTGATACGCCATCGGGTTGTAGCGCGCCTCGCGGTCGGCGAGTGTGCGCACGCCCCATCCCGTGAAGAACGTATCCTGCCCCAAAGTGCGGGCGATGGATTCTGCGTGCTCGGGCGTCGCGATGCCGCAAAAGAGACAGTGTCCCGCGTTGGAGGCGCGCACGCGGCAAGGCTCCTTGTAGCCGTCGAGCGCCAGCGCGTAGAGGCCGAGCTCGGGACACCAGAACTTCGCGCGGAAGCGCTCACGCAGAGCGATCGCCTGCTCGCGCTGTTCCCGCGCCAGATCGTCATGGCCCAGCGCCTGCGCCAGTCCGGCCGCGGCGACATGCGCAGCATAGGTATAGGCCTGCACTTCGCAAAGCGCGATCGGCCCTTCCGCGATGCGCCCGTCGGCGTGGAACACGGAGTCGCTCGAGTCCTTCCATCCCTGTTGCAGGAGGCCGCGCGGCGAGCGCCGCTGGTATTCGATGAATCCGTCGCCGTCCCGATCGCCGTAGTGCTCGATCCACGCGAGCGCCGCCCGGAGGTTCGGCCAGATCGTCTCGATGAAGGCGAGATCGTCGGTACGCCGCCAGTACGCCCCTGCCAACACCACGTAGAGCGGTGTTGCATCGACGCTGCCGTAGTAGCGCCCGAACGGTATCTCACCGAGCGCGGCCATCTCGCCCCGGCGTGCCTCGTGCAGGATCTTGCCCGGCTCGCCGTCGCGCTCCGGAAGGTCGCGCGTCGCCTGCGTGGCCGCGAGAAAGGACAGGACTCCACGTGAGATCTGCGGCGAGAGCCACAAGCACTCGAGCGCGGTAATGATCCCGTCACGGCCGAATGTGGTATCGAACCACGGTACGCCCGCATATGGGTAGAGGCCGGAGCTCGTGTCCGTGAGCAGCATGTTGAGATCTGCTGCCGAACGATTCATCCACGCATTGAACTGGTCATTGGAGGTTTCGACACAGCAGAGCAGTCTTGCGCCGCTCACCTGGGCATGCTCCGCATGGGCGAGCGCCGCCTGGAAGGACATCGCGGCAGGGCGCTGCACATCGAGAGCGCACGTCACCTTGACCTCGAATACCTGCTCGGACCGACCCTCGAGGTGCGCCTCGAGCTGCATCTCCGAGCCGGAGATGCGTCGCGCGCGCGGCTGACATTCGATCAGCGTTCGCCGCGCCACGCCGTCGAGCCCCTGATAGGCCAGCTCGGCGGCACTGTCCATGAGGCGGGGCTCGTGCAGCTGGCCTCTTTGCCGGCGCTCCTCGCCCCGCACCTCGAAGATGTCGGCGAAGTCGGCCGCGAACTCGAGCGTCAGCGATATGTCGAGCGGCGTCAGTGTGAAATTACGGACATGGAGGTGCTCGTAGCAGACGGCATCGCGTATGAGCTTGGAGCGATAGATGTGCAGCGAGCCGCGCGGCAGCATCAGGTCGCCGCCGAGATAGATGTCGGGGTTGGTAAGGTCCACGCCCATCAGCAGGTTGTCGCGGCGCACGGCGGAGGAGAGCAGAAGGGGCCGGCCGCCGGCGAGCTTGAGGGCCAGGCGCGACAGGAACCGGGTGCCCTGGTGATAGAGCCCCTCTTCGTGGCGCGCGCCGGTCGCGATGTCACCGAAGCCGTTGAAGAGACCGAAAGTCTCGTCGTGCTTGAGCACGAAGGTGCGTTCCGGCACCGGGACCTCCGGCGCCGGGATGTAGAACTCCGTTGCCCCCGTGTTCACGCTTGCTGCCGGCACCACCGCATCCCGCAGTTAAGATAGATCGAACAGTATTCCCGCGCCATGCGGCCGGCACAGAAACGGCGCTCGAACTGTCGCCGGCACGCCCGCCGGTCGAGGCCGCGCGCGCGGCCCGCGCACGCGGCTGCCTCCTCGATGCTGGTCACGATGTAGCCGGTGACGCCGGGGTCGATGACCTCCGGTACCGAGCCGTGGGCAAACGCGATCACCGGCGTACCGCAGGCCATCGCCTCAATCATCGTGAGCCCGAAGGGCTCGGGCCAGTCGATTGGAAAGAGCAGCGCCAGCGCGCCGCCCAGAAGCTCCGTCTTGGCGTTCTCGTCGACCTCACCCAGGTATTCCACGCCGGGGCCAGCGAGCAGGGGCTGGATCTCGGCGGTAAAATACGCCTGGTCGGCGCGGTCGACCTTGGCCGCGATCTTGAGCGGCAGTCCCGCACGGCGCGCGATTGCGATCGCGCGGTCCACCCGCTTCTCGGGGGCGATGCGCCCAAGGAACACGAGGTAGCTTCCCGCGTCATAATGCGGACGATGCAGCCCGAGGGGCAGGCCATGATGAACTGTTCCCGCCCAGCTCGCCCACGGCAGAGGCGCGCGCTGGGCATTGGAGATCGATACCAGCGGCAGCTCGGCGAACTCGCGGTGCAGCGGCTCGAGCCCGGCGATATCGAGTCTGCCGTGCAGCGTCGTGATCACAGGCACGCCGCATCGTCGCGCGAGGGGCAGATGGATGCTATCGGTATGGCAATGGATCACGTCGAACTCGTCAGAACGCGCGAAGACCGCCTCGAGAAGAAGGGTGTGCAGCGCGACGGCTGCAGGCGGCTCGGGCTCGAGGCGCACGGCGCGCTCACATATCGCCACGAGCTCGGCCGACGTATGCGAATCGCCGCTCGCAAACAGGGTGACGCGGTGGCCCTGGCTCACCAGCTCCTCCGTGAGATACGAGACGACCCGCTCCGTGCCGCCGTAAAGATGTGGAGGAACGCTCTCGTAGAGCGGTGCCACCTGGGCAATATGCAAGCTATTCCCCGTTGCGTAGGTTGCTGCTTGTCGAGCAAAACGCATACCCGTCGAGAAGCGAAACCAACGCCATGACCATACCGGCCGCCACGCTCGAACCGACACCGGAGCTGCAGCGCGCGCGCTTCGCGGCATCGCGGCGTCTCTGCGTGTCAGGACGCGAAGTGGTGCGTGCTGCGACGCTCGCGAATGGCATGCGCGTGGTCGTCTGGCCGGTTCGCAACATTCCCAACGTGGCGCTCTACAACTGGGTACGCGCCGGCAGCCGCAACGAGGCGCCCGGGGCTACCGGCCTGGCGCACTTTTTCGAGCACATGATGTTCAACGGCACGAGCCGCCACCCGCCCGGAGAGTTCGATCGACTAATGGAAGCCCAGGGCGGCGCCAACAATGCCTTCACCAGCGATGACGTCACGGTCTACCAGGACTGGTTCCCGGCCGGGTCGCTCGAGCTCGTGCTCGAACTGGAGTCGGACCGGGTGGCGCGCCTGGCTTTCACGCCGGCAGTGATCGAGAGCGAGCGCGGTGTGGTCGCGTCCGAGCGGCGGCTGCGCGTCGAGGACAACAACCATGGGCTGCTCGCGGAGCAGGTTCAGGCGACTGCATTCCTCGCCCATCCATACCGTTTCCCGACGATCGGGTGGCCGGCGGACATCAGTTCGTGGCGGATGGAGGATCTGCAGGAGTTCTACCGGACGTACTATGCTCCCAACAACCTGACTCTGGCGCTGGCGGGTGATGTGGACCCGGAGCAGGCGATTGCCCTCGCACGGCGGTATTTCGAGCCGATTCCCGCGCAGGCGCCGCCACCGCCGGTGCGCGCAGTCGAGCCCGAGCAGCTTTGCGAGCGGCGCGTCTTGATTCGGCGCAAGGCGCAGACGCCCCTCCTGCAGTATGCCTACAAGGCGCCCCGAGCGTCTGATCCGCGTGCGCCGGCAGTGAGCCTGTTGCTCTCTGCGCTCGTCGAAGGCGATGCCTCCCGGTTGCATCGGTCGCTGGTGGAGGATAGGCAGGTCGCAATCGAGGTGAGTGGACACTGGCAGGAGGGATTCGATCCCGGACTCCTGTGGCTGTCACTTATCCTGCCCGAGGGAGCGGACCCAGACGAAGCGCGTGAGGCGCTCGACACGGAGCTGGCGGCGGTCGCCGCAGACGGCGTGACGGAGGCGGAGCTGGAGCGCGCACGCAACCTGGCCACCGTGGGCCTGTGGCGGCGGCTCGCCACCATCGACGGCAAGGCACAGCTTCTCGGTGAATACGAGGTGTTTCACGGTGACTGGTCGAAACTCTTCGATGCGCCGGTGCGGATCGCTGAGGTGTCCGGCGAGGACCTGCGGGCCGTCGCCGGCGAAATTCTGAACGACAGGCACCGCACGGTCGGCGTATTGGTCCCTTCGGAGGAGCCCCCCGAGACGGCCCGGCGCGCCACTCGCCCGAGCACTGGCGCATGACGGTACGCGTTCCGGAGCACGAACGGCTCTCGCTCGGCAATGGCGCGGCACTCATCCTGGTCCCCCGCCGTGACGTTCCGCTGGTTGCCTTCAATGCCGTGCTGCGCGGGGGTGGACTCGCGGATCCCGCATCGCGCCCGGGAGTCGCTTCGCTCGTTGCGGGTCTGCTGGAAAAAGGCTCGGGAGAGCGCAATGCCTATGCTTTCGCCGATGTCGTCGAAGGGGCAGGAGGTAACTTTGGCGCCGTGGCCGACCCGGAGGCGATCACCGTCCGCGGACAGTTTCTCGCACGCGACCAGCAACTGATGATGGAGCTGCTGGCCGACGCGCTGCTGCGACCCGCGTTGGATGGGGAGGAGCTCGAGGACCTGGCTGCCCGGCACATCGAGCTCATCAAGGCGGCCAAGGACTCCGATCCGGCGGAGCTCATCGGCACCTACGGGCGCGCATTCCTCTTTGCCGATCATCCCTATGGACGCCCGGTGTTCGGCAGCGAGGCCTCACTCGCCGCCACCGACCGGGAGGACGTGCTGCGCTACTACGACGGCCAGTTCGGCGCCGACAGGTTGATTCTCGTGCTCGCGGGCGACATCGACGCCGACCTCCTGGCGCGTATGGCTGCGGAAAGCTTTTCCCGCTGGCCGCAAACCTCCACCGCGGCACCGACGTTGGCGCGTCCGCAGGCCCTGGCCGGCCGGCGCGTGCTGCTGGTCGATTTCCCGGGCTCGGCGCAGACCTATTTCTGGATCGGCAACGTGGGCGTCGAGAAGCGTTATCCCCGCCGCGCGGCGCTCGATCTGGTCAACACTTTGTTCGGCGGCCGCTTCACCTCTCTTCTCAACACCGAGCTGCGGATCAAATCGGGCCTCTCCTATGGGGCTCGCTCGAGCTTTGCGCGCGGCAGTGTGCCCGGCGAGTTCTCGCTCCGCTCCTTCGCGCAGACGGAGAACACCGGTCGGGCGCTCGATCTCGCGCTGCACACGCTCGAGCGGTTGCGGCGGGAGGGAGTGACGGGGGAGATGCTCACCTCCGCCCGAGGGTACATGCTCGGGCAGTATCCGCTCGGCCTGGAGACGGCCACCGACTGGGCCGCCATGCTCGCGGAGATCGAGCTCTACCGGCTGGGGCGCGGCTACATCGATGACTACCCTGCGCAGCTCGCGGCCGTCGGTGTTGCAGAGGCGCAGGCCGTGATCGAGGAGGCCTTTCCGCCTGCCGATTCCGTGGCAATCGTGGCGATCGGTGATGCGGCCCGGATCCGGGGCCCGCTCGGCGAGTACGGCCCGGTATCCCAGATGGCCCTGACCGATCCTGAATTCTCGCGACTTTGACGCCTCCCCTTGGGGTTGCACCGCTCAGCCCCCATCTGGGGGGCAGCCTCCGCTAAAAGACCGCCTCGCTCATGGAATACCGGGATTACTACAAAATTCTGGGCGTTGCCCGTACGGCCGCCGCCGAGGACATCAAGAAGTCCTACCGCCGTCTCGCCCGTAAATATCATCCTGATGTCAGCAAGGAAAAAGACGCCGAGCAGAAGTTCAAGGAAGTGCAGGAGGCCTACGAAGTACTGAAAGACCCGGAGAAGCGTGCCGCGTACGATCAGCTCGGCAGCGACTGGAAGTCCGGGCAGCAGTTCCGGCCGCCGCCGGATTGGGCGAGCGGCTTCGAGTTCAGCGGCGGCTCCCGCTCGCGCGCAGCCGGCCGCGGACCGGTCTTCGAGGAGGAAGGCTTCAGCGATTTCTTCTCCTCACTATTCGGGGGCGCCAGCCCGTTCGGCGGGGCTGCGCGACGGCAGCCACAGGCCGGGCGAGACCATCATGCCCGCATCGACATCGACCTCGAGGAGGCCTTCGCCGGCGGTATTCGCACACTCGACCTGAAGCGGCCGGAGCTGAAGACGGACGGCACGCTGGAGGTGCGCTCCCACACCGTGCGGGTCACCATTCCCGCGGGCGTTACCGATGGCCAGATGATTCGGCTCGCCGGCCAAGGTGAAGCGGCCCCAGGCGGTGGGCGCGCAGGCGACCTCTACCTCGAGGTGCACGTTCGCCCGAACCGGCGGTATCAGCTCGAGGGGCGTGACGTCACTCTGACGCTTCCGGTCGCCCCGTGGGAAGCAGCGCTCGGGGCGACGGTTACCGTGCCGACGCTCGGAGGCGCTGTCGACATGCACGTGCCGGCCGGGGCGCAGTCGGGACAGAAACTCCGGCTGCGGGGTCGCGGCCTGCCCGGTCAGCCGCCGGGCGATGCGTATGTGCAGCTCAAAGTCGTTCTGCCGCCGGCAAACTCGCCCGAGGCACGCACGGTGTACGAGGACATGCGCGCCAAGCTCGCGGAATTCGATCCGCGCGCCGATATGGGTTGATAGGAAGCGGTCGTCGGACGCTCAATTACCGGCTTTTGCCTGGCCGAAGGCCTCGCCGCCCTCGCGCAGGAAGGCGGCTTCCTCGGCGGTGTTGGCGCGCCGCAGTACGTGGTTGCGATGTGGAAAGCGGCCGAACCGCGCGATGATGGAATAATGGAGCTCGGCGGACTCGAGCGAGCTCACGAACATCGAGTGGAGCTCCCGCGGCGCCTCGTTGAGAAGCCTGCGGTATGCCGCCACCGACTCCTCCTGGGCATCGGGCAACTCCGCGTGCTGCAGCGGCATGTAGAAGAAAATCCTCTCCACCGGGCTCAGTGCCGCGTCCGCCGCGGCTTGCATGCCCGAAAGCGTCAGCGCCAGCGCGTCCCGATCCGTGGCAAAGGCGCGTGCCGTGCCCCGGTAGACATGGCGCGGAAATTGATCCAACAGCAGGATGAGAGAGAGGCAGCGTCGCGGACTGTCCGCCCACGCGATGAGATCCCCGGCCGCTGCGCGCTCGATGAGCGCGCCAAAGCGGGAGCGCACCAGCTCATCGGTCTGCTGCTGTTCTTCGGCGTCCGAGCCGAACCACAGCGCGAGACGCTCGCTCGTGCCGTCAGGCTTGAGCGGCTGCCTTCCGAACCAGAACTGGCGGACTTCGAGAGCCTCGTCCATCGGCTATATCTTACGGGGTTATTCGCAGAGGCTTTCAAGGTATCCCTGCGCTACCGGCGACAGGCGCTTCAGCGCCAGAGCACGCGCTTTCGGCGCATCGACGATGTACTCGAGCGGTCCGGAGACCAGCATCTGGCGGATGTGCGGATGCCGCGCCGATGCCCGCGCCATTTTGTTGAGCACGGTAAAGCCACGATTGATCTTCTCTCGGGAGGCCCGGTTCTGCTCGATGGTGCGGGCCAGGTACTGGCCGAAGCGCGCGTAGAGGAAATAGTCGTCATCCCCGACCTGGAAGCGCGCCTCGGCGAAAAAGTCGGGAAAATTCTTCTCGAGATACGAGTTGACGCTGCGAAGAGAGGGCCCAGGGTCGCTGTCGGTCGACGCTTTGCTCTTCATGTCGTTCGTCACACCTCCACGGGCCCGCGACGCGCGCGGATGTTGATCCAACCCACTGTGCAATGCAATACCCGACCACCCAAAATAGAACACCGTGCGAAAGCGATTGACTAAGCGGCCCAGGGCCGCTCCCTGGGCCGCGAGAGGAATCCTGTGCAAGGCCGCGCTCGCGCACAAAATCGCAGGAGCAATTTTGGACGGCGCATGCCGGCCCGAGCAGATCGCCTGGAGCGATCTGCAACGTCGAGCGCGTCCGCGCGCGACGGCCCCGACGGGGCGAGGCCCGGGACGGCCGAGTAACGGCTCGGCGCAGGGACGGGGCCGAGCAACGCGGCAGGACGCTGCTCTTTGCGCCAATAAAAAAAGCCTGCCGAGTTTCCCCGGCAGGCTAATTTTTTGATTGAACGTGTCCCGATAGATCGCTGTCAGCTTGCGTCACGGACATCTATTTACTCGGCTGAAACGCTGGGACCTTGCCCCGGCCCAATCTCAAAAGGCCCGCGTGTCACTCCACGCGTTGGATCGTTCCTGACAGTCGCTGCAAAAGTTGCGACTGCCGTCACCCGTGCCCGCGTCGACCTCCGGTTTTCTGCTTCATTATCCTCCGCAAGTACATTTGCGCGTGCGCATCAACAGCTGCTCTCTCAGCGAAAATCATACCGATTCCAGCTTGACTTTTCCGTTGTAATTGGGCAACAGCGGGAGATCTGCGAGCGGCAGCCACACCCCGAAACGCGCCCCTT
>DASUHA010000074.1:0-10838 GCA_036273735.1 Steroidobacteraceae bacterium
GGTCTCCTTCAGCTGAAGGATTTCGCCACGCACGTCCACCGTGATCTTGCGCGAGAGGTCGCCGCGCGCGATGGCCGTAGCGACCTCCGCAATGTTGCGAACCTGGCCCGTCAGGTTGCTCGCCATGAAATTGACGTTGTCCGTGAGATCCTTCCAGACACCGCTCACGTCCTTCACCTCGGCCTGGCCGCCGAGCTTACCCTCGGTGCCCACCTCGCGCGCCACGCGCGTCACTTCGGCCGCGAAGCTGTTGAGCTGATCCACCATCGTGTTGACGGTGTTCTTGAGCTCGAGGATCTCACCCTTGACGTCGGCCGTGATCTTGCGCGAGAGGTCGCCGCGGGCGATGGCGGTTGCCACCTCGGCGATGTTGCGCACCTGGCCGGTGAGGTTGCCGGCCATGGAGTTCACGCTATCGGTGAGGTCTTTCCAGGTTCCTGCGACACCCGGCACTGCAGCCTGGCCCCCCAGCTTGCCCTCGGTGCCCACCTCGCGCGCCACGCGCGTCACCTCGGCCGCGAAGGAGCGCAGCTGGTCCACCATCGTGTTGATGGCCTCCTTGAGCTGGAGGATCTCGCCGCGCACGTCCACCGTGATCTTGCGCGAGAGGTCGCCGCTCGCCACGGCAATCGTCACCTCGGAGATGTTGCGCACTTGCCCGGTGAGGTTGCTCGCCATCGAGTTCACGCTGTCGGTGAGGTCCTTCCAGGTGCCGGCGACACCCGGCACGATCGCCTGGCCGCCGAGCTTGCCTTCGGTACCCACCTCGCGCGCCACGCGCGTCACTTCCGCAGCGAAGCTGTTGAGCTGGTCCACCATCGTGTTGACGGTGTTCTTGAGCTCGAGGATCTCTCCCTTGACGTCCACTGTGATCTTGCGCGAGAGGTCGCCGCGCGCCACGGCCGTCGTCACCTCCGCGATATTGCGCACCTGGCCGGTGAGATTGCCGGCCATTGCATTGACGCTGTCGGTGAGGTCCTTCCAGGTGCCGGCGACGCCCGGCACGATCGCCTGGCCGCCGAGCTTGCCTTCGGTACCCACCTCGCGCGCCACGCGCGTCACTTCGGAGGCGAAGGAGCGGAGCTGATCCACCATCGTGTTGATGGCTTCCTTCAGCTGCAGGATCTCGCCGCGCACGTCCACCGTGATCTTGCGCGAGAGGTCGCCGCTCGCCACGGCGATCGTCACCTCGGAGATGTTGCGCACCTGACCGGTGAGATTGCTCGCCATCGAGTTCACGCTGTCGGTCAGGTCCTTCCAGGTGCCGGACACACCGGCGACTGCCGCCTGGCCGCCGAGCTTGCCCTCAGTGCCCACCTCGCGCGCCACACGCGTCACCTCGGAGGTGAAGGCGCTCATCTGCTCGATCATGGTGTTCACGATGCTCGCAGATCGCAGGAACTCGCCCTGCAGCGGCCGTCCGTCGACCTCGAGACTCATGGTCTGCGACAGGTCGCCTTTCGCGACCGCCGCAATGGCACGCGTCACCTCCGTGGTCGGCCAGAGAAGATCGTCGATGAGAGTATTGACCGACCCCTCCATGGCAGCCCAGGAGCCGGAGCGCCGATCGAGCTTCACACGATGGCGGGTGCGGCCTTCCTTGCCGACGATGCTGCCGGCGCGCTCGAGCTCACGCGCCAGACGCTCGTTCGAGCCCACGATCTCATTGAACGTATCGGCCACCTTGCCTGCCAGTCCCGCCTTGTCGCCCGGCAGTCGCACGGAGAAGTCACCGTCGCGTACCGACTGCAGCGCACGTAGAATTTCTCGTAAATCAAGGACATCGGCTTCGGCTCGCATTGCGCCGTTCGTCTTGCGGCGCTTGGGCTCGGATCCCTGTTGTTGTGAATGCATCGTCATACCCCACCGTCATAGCCGAGCCGCCCACGGGCGACGCGGGTCTCGAGGAAGCAAATCAGCTGGAGCCGGTCGATGCCGGCAAAGGGCTACCGCCGATGCTCGAGGCACCGGATGCTGAGTTCTGCCGGGCGGTTGCGGCAGCTCCAAGTCGCCGCTTCGCTGGCAGTCCGTTCTGGGTCACGGACAATCCCCCGCAAGCTGCGTTCGAATTTCCGTACGACTCAAGAGCCCCGACAGAAAGATTCTAGTAATAGATACCGGGTAGCCTGCTCACCGGCCGAACCCATCCTGTCCACCATAGCGGAAAGGCGCCGTTCAGGTAAAGGGTATTTGACGGGCGCCGCCGCCGGTATCTGCCAGCGTCGGACCGGGCATTTCGCGAGCGGTAGCCGAGACGCAGCCGAAGGGAAAAGTGGTATAGTGAAAAAGCGGGGATTAGAGGTTTATCGCACCCTCGCCCTCGTGGGGCGGGTAGGACGGTCACCATGATTGGGTCGCAGCCGGCCGGGCTCGAAGAACCCTGGCCGGATCAACGGTCGGGAAGGCTGTCCGTCGCTGCCTTGCGAAGCGCAGTCCCTGGGCGCATGTGGGGCGGTAAGGGTTGTGGCGCGCCTTGTGACTTCTGCCGCGTACTGCTCGGCTGCGATGAGGTCGAATACGAGGTCGAGGCGCGCATCGCCGATGAGACCGTCATGCTTCACTTCCACCCCCGCTGCTACGACACCTGGCGGGCCACGCGAGAGGCCCCTGCGACGCAGGGCACCTGACTCGAAAACGGCCAGCCGGCTCGGGCCCGGGCTTGGCCTTCGCCGTCAGATGCACCAACCCCCATCGACGATGTGGACCTGCCCGGTGGTGTAGCTCGCCGAGGCGAGGTACACCACCAGATCGGCAATCTCCTCCGGCCGTCCGATGCGTCCGATGGGCTGGCGTGCAACGAAGGCGGCGCGCGTTTTCTCGTAGTCCTCCTGGGTGCTCCCCTGCGCCTTCAGGCGCCCCTCCAGCGATGGGGTCTCCACGGTCCCAGGACAGATGGCATTGCAGCGGATGCCGCGGCTCACGAAGTCCGCCGCCACGGACTTGGTGAGCCCGATGACGGCCGCCTTGGTGAGCCCATAAACACAGCGCACCGGGACGCCTTTGATGCTGCTCGCCACGGATGACATGTTGATGATGGACCCCGCGCCCTTCGCGAGCATTCCGGGCAGAACCGCCCGGATCGTTCGCACCATCCCTTTGAGGTTGAGGTCGTAGGCGAGATCGAGCTCCTCCTCCGTGCACTCGAGAACCGTACCGTGATGCACGAACCCAGCACAGTTGAAGAGCACGTCAACGATACCGGCGAGCGCGACGGCGGCTGCCACGCTCGATGCGTCCCGCACGTTGAGGCCGCAGATCTCGATCCCAGGCTGCTCCCGCAGCGCCGCCAGCTTCTCTTCATCGATGTCCGTGGCGATGACGCGCGCGCCGGCTGCAGCGAGGGCGAGCGCGCTTGCGCGCCCGATTCCCTGTGCTGCAGCAGTGATGAGCGCAGTCTTGCCCTGCAGAGCCGGTGAGGTAGACCCGTTCACCATCGGTGCGACCCTCCCCGCTCAGTTGGGCCGCAGCCGCGCCAGGGTCTCGCACACGTGCGCCATGGCGAGCTTCGGGCCCGAGAGCACGGGCGCCATCAGGGCCCCCCGCGGAAGCCGGTCGACCACACGCGCCATCGACGCCTGCGCCAACACGATGACATCCACCTCTCCGAGCCTGTTGATCATGGCCTTGGACACGAGTATGTCATGAGCCTCGGTGTCGCCCTCCATCACCGCCTCGAACGCCCCTTCACAGAGGCATTCGATGAGCTCGACGTGCTTTCCCGCCTCCTCCGCCTTGCGGCGCAACAGCTCCGAAGTAGGCTCGAGCGAGGCGCGCAGGGTTGCGGCGACGCCGATGCGCTGCCCGCGCGCGATGGCGGCCTCGGCCACCGGCTCATCGATGCGCAGCACGGGCTTCTTGAAGCGCTTTTGGATCAGATCGACCGCAGGTCCGATGGAGGAGCACGTGACCATCACGAGCTCCATGCCGAGCTTGAAGCACGACTCGCTGAAAGTACTGAGGGCATCGATCGTGGGCTGGCGCACGCTGCCGGCCTCGATGGTGTCCTTGATCATCGCCTCGTTGATGATCTGCGTCACCTTGACGTCCGGCAGATGATCGCGACAAAGCGGGGTGAAGATCTTCACCATCAGGGGTGCGGTATGGATCAGGCCGATCCTGCGGGGGCTCATGCTGGATCTCCTCGATAGGCCGGTCCCGGGCCAGGAATCATAGCGGGCTCACAGCGGACCGGAGACTCGTTCCGACGCGGGTGACCGGGACGCTCGTCTCTATGAGCATGCACGAAAATCACCGACTCGCGCCACCAGCACCCGCCGCCGAAGGGTCGACCGAGGCCGCCCGTGCGAGCGGCGCATGAGCCGATGATCCTGGTGCAAACAGGCGTTGGAAAGCGGCCTCCGCCATCGCGTGGTAGCCGGCGTCGTTGGGGTGTAAGTCATCGCCACACTGGTCCGAGCCCAGGAGCTCGAGCGGGCGCGACGGATCCCGCAGGGCCGCATCGAAGTCGACGACCCCATCGAACCCCTGTGCCTTGCGAATCCAGGCATTGACTTCCTCGCGCACCTTCTCCCCCTCGGGGCTCGAGTAAGCTGCGCCCTCGTACGGGGTGAGCGTGCCGAGGAAGATTCTCAATCCCTGCGCGTGCGCCCGCCGGATGAGCTCCTGGTAGGCGCCGATGATGTCGGTGGCGGAGAGCGGCCCGGCGTTGTCCTCAGGACCGAACGCCTGGCCGATGTCGTTGATCCCTTCCAGGAGGAGAATGGCCCTGACTCCCGTGATGTCGAGCGCATCGCGTCCGAAGCGCTCGAGCGCCTTCGTGCCGGTGCCATCGCGCAGCAGGCGATTGCCGCTGATCCCCGAGTTGATGATGACCCAGGACTGATCGCTCCCGCGCTGTGCCGCGAGCAGCACCGAGAGCTGGTCCGGATAGTCCCGATGAGTGCCCTGCGTGGTGCAGGTGCCCTCGGTGATGGAATCGCCGAACGCCACCAGCACCTGTTGGGGTGCGGCAGTCTCGACCTCGACGCCACTCGCGATACCCGGGGAGTCGGCGCGTCCGGCCCGCGGCCAGACCGACTCGGCGGCATGATCTCCCGAGGGCGAGATCTCGAGATTGGTGATGTGGCCGCCCGGGGCCGCCTGACCCGGATAGAAGACGGAGATTGCGAGCTCCTGGAATCGGCGAACCTTGAGGTCGACCGGATCGCTGACGAGTGCCGCGCCCCGGGGAATGATTCCGCCACTCTTGCCGCCGAAGGTGACCGCATGGTCCATGCCGCGCTCGGTGACCCCATTCGGCGAGGAGAGCGCGACATGCACGTCGCCGAACTCCAGCGGCTCGAGGCCGATCTCGTTGGTGAGCCGGATGCGCACGCGCTCGCCGGCAGCCTCGAGGCGCACGACCTGGCGGACCGTCTGATGGCTGAAGGTGCGCACCTGATTGCAACTCCACACCGCGGTCGGCGGCAGGGGTGGCGAATACCATGCGGCTGTCCAGTGATCCGCCGGCGCCGGCACTGCGGGCGCGGCAGTGACAACACTCGCGCCCACGAGCGCGGGCACGAGGAGCGCGAGGGCGAAGGCCAACCGGTGAGACGCAGGGCGGCGGAGCTCGTTGGATTCCATCAGCTGCGCCTCCAGGGGATGACGGTCTGGCGCTGCTCACCCAGGCTTCCGATTCCGAGTCGGATGGTATCGCCGGCAGCGAGAAACACCGCCTCTGGCTTCTGGCCCATGCCGACACCGGGTGGAGTGCCCGTAGTGATGATGTCACCGGGCTCGAGCGTCATGAAGTGGCTGACGTAGCTCACGATCCGGGCGACGGAAAAGATCATGGTGCGGGTGTTGCCCGTCTGCATCCGCCGGCCGTTGACCTCGAGCCACATGTCGAGACTCTGCACATCGTCCACCTCGTCACGGGTGACGAGCCAGGGACCCACGGGCCCGAAGGTATCGCACCCCTTGCCCTTGTCCCAGGTGCCACCCCGCTCGAGCTGGTATTCCCGCTCGGAGAGATCGTTGATCACGCAATAGCCGGCGACGTGCTCGAGCGCGCCGCGCTCCTCGACATAGCGCGCCGTAGTGCCGATCACGACACCGAGCTCGACCTCCCAGTCGGTCTTCAGCGAGCCCTTGGGGATCATCACATCGTCATTGGGGCCCTGCAGGCAACTCACCGCCTTCATGAACACCACCGGCTCGCTCGGGATCGGAAGATTGGATTCCGCCGCGTGATCGGCATAATTCAACCCAATGGCGATGAATTTGCGCGTACCGGCGAAGGGCACGCCGAGCCGCGGATTGCCTGCCGCAGCCGGAAGCGAGGCTGGATCGATGGCAGCGAGGCGCTTGAGGCCCGCGGGCGAGAGATGCTGTGGAGTCAGGTCGGGAATCGTGCCCGCGAGCGAGCGGATGCGGCCGTGGGCATCGAGGATTGCAGGTTGTTCATGGCCGGCGGGACCGAAGCGCAGCAGTTTCATGGATCCGGGGTCTCTCGAAGTAGGTTGCGGGCGGGAATCGCGTCCCACATAATAATACCGGTACCACATAATGAGAACCATGCGAGTCAGCGGCCGACCCGGGCAGCCTGGCAACGATGCCGAGCGGCGCGCGTCCGACCTGGAACCGCGCGCCGGAGCGTCGGCGCATGCACCGCATGCCGCCGCGCGCCTCGGCAGTCAGACTCTGCTGCGCGGCCTCGATGTGATCGATGTGGTTGCCGGCGGACCGATCAAGCTGGGCGATCTCGCCGCGCGCCTCGGACTCACCCGCAGCACCACACACCGGCTCGCCTCGGCGCTCGCCGACCGGCGCTATCTCAGCTTCGCGCCATTGAGCGGCTATAGCCTCGGCCCCAAGCTGCTCGAGCTCGGGTTTCGCGTGCGCGAGGAGCTCGACCTGCCGCGGCTCGCCGCCGCTCACCTCGAGCGCCTCGCGCTCCTCACCGAGGACACCGTCCATCTTGGAATTCTCGATCGCGGCTGCGTGCTCTATCTCGACAAAGTGCCGGGCAAGCGCCGCATCAACATCAGCTCGCGGATCGGCGAGCTGCAGCCGGTGACCTCCACCGGCCTCGGCAAGGCGCTGATCCTCGATCTCGAGGAGAGCGCGTGGCTCGAGTTCTTCCGCCGGGAGCGTCCCGAGCCGGGCAGACAGAGCGGCCGGCGAAGGGTGGAGATCTCCCAGCAGGAATGGCTCGCGCGCATGCGCGGCTACGTGCAGGCCGGGTACGCCTTCGATCTGGAAGAGAATGAGGATCAGATCCGTTGTATCGCCGCCCCCATCCGCGATGTTGCCGGGCGCATTATCGCCGCCCTGAGCGTCTCGAGCGCTGCCCAGTACATGAGTGATCACCGCATGCAGGCTCTCAGCAAGGACGTGATGGCCGCCGCGCGCCGGATCAGCGAGGATCTGGGCTGGAGCGCCCGCCCTCCCGTTCTTTCTTCGGCCGCGCGGCCCAAAGCGCGCGCCCCGCGCAGAGGCGGCGGCCGCCGCAGATAAGGCGGCTCATAACTTGGCTGAGAGCCCCATGCGCTGCGGAAACGAATCTCGAGCCCATCGTGTTAAGCTCCCCGTCGTCGCTCCAACTTTTACATGGCCGGGCGGTGATCCCCGCGAAGGCCGAGGCGACGAATGAACCTTCTGGTCCGGCTCAACGTAGTGCTCGTCATCGCCTTCTCGCTGGCGGGCTGGATCGCGCACGCGATCTGCGATTCGTTGCAGCGGTCCGAGGCCAGGCGCGAAGTGCTCGGCACCGCGGGGCTCATGCTCGACAGTGCGCTCGCCAGCCGCGCCTACACGGCCGATGAGATCGATCCGCTGCTGGTAGGTCACATGCAGGATGGCTTCCCGCCGCAGAGCATCCCCTTCTACGCAGCCACACAGACTTTCGCTTCGCTGCGCAAGCTGCACCCGGACTTCACCTACAAGGAAGCGACGCTCAACCCCACCAATCCGCGCGACCGGGCGACTGACTGGGAGGCTGACATCATCGAGCAGTTTCGCAATCATCCGGACGCGCAGCAGATTCAAGGCGACCGGCCCACACCGATAGGCCTCTCACTGTATCTGGCACGACCCATCCGCGCCCGGCCGGAATGCCTCGCCTGTCATGGACTGGCGACGGCTGCACCTGCCGCGCTGATTGCGCGCTACGGCAAGGACAATGGCTTCGGCTGGCAACCGAACGAAGTCATCGGCGCTCAAATCGTCTCCGTGCCGTTCGCGGACTCTGCGGCGAATGCGCAGCGCCTTTTCTCCGGCGTGACGGTGCTCATCATCGTGGTGTTGATCGCGCTCCTGGTCGTCGTCAATGCCACGGTATATTGGACCGTGGTACACCCTCTGCGCCGGATGGCCCGGCATGCAAATGAGGTCAGCCTCGGGCAGGCAGGCGGGGTAACGTTCGCAAGCGCGCGGGGTGATGAGATCGGAGCACTGGCGGAAGCATTCGAGCGCATGCGCAAGAGTCTGGAGAAGGCAATCAAGATGATCGGGGGCTCGGGGCGTGGCGCGTGACATCTTCATCAGCTACTCGCAGCCGGATCGGGACTGCGCGTTCGAGCTGACACATCATCTGGAGGCGAATGGCTTCACGGTGTGGATCGCACCGCGGGACGTATCACCTGCCGCGGAGTGGGCCGCGGAAATCATCGAGGCGATCTCCGCAGCGCGCGTGATGGTCCTCGTCTTTTCCGCGAGCAGCAACAGCTCCCCGCAGGTCCGGCGCGAGGTCGAGCGCGCGGTTCACAAGGGCCTGCGCATCCTGCCGTTTCGAATCGAGGACATGATGCCATCGAGCAGCCTCGAATATTTCCTGAGCAGCCAGCATTGGCTCGATGGAATCCTGCCGCCGCGTGGGCCTCACTACGAGCGGCTCTGCGCATGCCTGCGGACTTGGCTGAGTGGCGCCACTCTCGAGCCGAGGGCAGCCGGAGCGGCCACAACACCGCCCGCCATCCCCGCGTCCGGTGCAGGTGCCGCACCGAGCGGGCGGGTCTCCGCCGAGGAGTTACTCCGGCTCCAGATGCGGCTCGCCCACATCCTCGGACCGATTGCCGCGGTCCTGGTCGACCGCGCAGCCACCGCCGGCGCGGATTTCGCCGAGATCGAGCGCCGTCTCGCAGCAGAGCTCGACTCGCCCGAAGATCGGCAGCGCTTTCTCCAAGCCAGACCATGATGGCGACAGCCGCTGTTGAGAGCGCCGCAGCCCTGGAGCAGGCCACATCGACCGGCGCGCCCGACGGGCGGTTGCCGATCGTCATCGGTGTGAGCGGTCATCGGCATCTGCGTCCCAGTGACCGGGCGAAGCACCGGGAGCAGGTGCGCGACCTCTTCAGGCGCCTGCGCGCGCGCTATCCATCGACACCGCTGCGGATCGTCACCGCGCTCGCCGAAGGCGCCGACCGTCTGGTTGCCGAAGTCGCGCTCGAGGACGGTCACGAGCTGCTCGTGCCCCTGCCGCTCGAGCCGGCGGACTACGAGCGCGACTTTCCCGAGAGCACGGCAGAATTTCACTCGATCCTGCGGCGCATCCCGCCCGATCAGGTCTTCGTGCTGCCGCGCGAGGAAGGTCCCGAGCACGAGCTACTGAGCGCGCACGAGAAGCGGGAGCGGCGCTACCGTGCAGTGGGCGTGTTCCTCGCACAGCAGACGCATCTGTTGCTGGCGCTGTGGGACGGACGGCCGACCGACTCGAGCGCAGGAACGAGCGCCGTCGTGCGCCTCAAGCTGGAGGGAATCTCCGGCATGCCGGAGGCGGGCCTTCGGCCGCTCGACGCCGAGGACGGCGGCCCCGTGTACCACATTCACGCGCCGCGGGCCGGCGAGAGCCCGGGGCCCACGAAGGAAGCCGAGTGGCTCTTTCCGCAGGAGGGAGACGAGGCACTCTTCCATACGCTCTGCAGCCGTATCGAGCGATTCAACAAAGAGCCGCTGCACGGCACGATCAACGCGAGGCTGCAACAGGCGGCCGCAGGGCTCCTGCCCGACATCACCTCCCGGCCGGCCGGTGACCAGACGCTCGCAGCCGCTTTCGCGAGCGCCGACCTGCTCGCGCGTCACTACCAGCGACTCACCCGCGCGGTCCTGAGGCTCACACTGCTCTTCGCTGCCCTGCTTGCCCTGACATTCGAGCTGTACGCGGAGGTCATGCCCTGGCGAGCCCTGCCTGGCGGCTATCTCGTCCTCTTCGCATCGCTGACCGGCTTGTTGCTGTGGCAGAGCCGGCGCGACGTCCAGGGCCGCTATCTCGACTATCGCGCGCTCGCCGAAGGGCTGCGCGTCCAGTTCTATTGGCGTCTCGCCGGGCTTCCCGACAGTGCCTCATCCTCTTACCTGCGCAAGCAGCTCGATGAGCTGCGCTGGATTCGCGAGGCGTTGCGCGCTGCCGCCGCGCTGCCGCCGCCCGAGACGGCGCATCCCGAGCTGGCGCTCGAGCACTGGGTCGGGGGTCAGGCCGCTTATTACTCGGATCGCGCCCACTCGCAGCGGCGGCGCATGCACCTCCTCGAGCGCGGCTCGCGAGTCTTCCTCGGCGCCGGCCTCCTCGCCACCTTCATCCTGGTCGTATTCTGGAACCACCTGGAGACCCTACCCTCCTGGCACCGCTGGCTGGTCGTCCTCATGGGTTTCGCGCCGATCGGCGCCGCCCTCTGGGAGACCTACGCAGAGCGCCTCGGGCTACGCACTCAGGTCAATCAGTACGCGCGTTTCGCAGGCATTTTCGGCCGTGCCGGCCGCTTCGCGGAGCGCCTCGAGCGTGATCCGCCACAGCATCATGACAAGCATCACGCGTTGGTCGCGCTGCTGCGCGAGCTCGGACGCGAGGCTCTGATGGAAAACGGAGACTGGGTGCTGCTGCTGCGCGAGCGGCCGAT
>DASUHA010000075.1:0-4535 GCA_036273735.1 Steroidobacteraceae bacterium
CTTGCAGCGATGGTTACCGCGACGGAGGAATTCGTCGGCGCGTACCCCTCACACCGGGGTCGCATTGCCTTTCTCATCACCAGCGACGAAGAGGGCCCCTCAGTCGATGGCACCAAACGGGTCATGGAAATGCTGGCGGCACGGCGCGAGCGCATCGACTGGTGTCTCGTGGGCGAGCCTTCGAGTGAGGCCTCGATCGGAGACACCATCAAGATCGGCCGGCGCGGCTCCTTCAGCGGCCGCCTGACGGTGCACGGCGTGCAGGGTCACGTCGCCTATCCGCATCTCGCCGAGAATCCGGTTCACAAGCTCGCACCCGCGCTCGCGGAGCTGACGGGCCGGGTTTGGGACCAGGGGACCGAGCACTTCGAGCCGACGAGCTTCCAGGTCTCCAATCTCAATGCAGGTACCGGCGCCCCGAATGTCATCCCCGGAGAGCTGAAGGCGCGGTTCAATCTGCGCTACTCGCCGGTGCAGACGCTCGCGGGGTTGAAGGAGACGGTCGAGGGGGTCCTACGACGGCACGGAGTACGCTATACGCTCGAGTGGTACGTCTCTGGTGAGCCGTTCTACACACCACCCGGGACGCTGTCGCAGGCCGTGGGAGCGGCGATCGAAGCGGTCACCGGAGGAAGGCCGAAGATGACCACCGGGGGCGGCACTTCCGACGGCCGATTCATCGCGCCGCTCGGGGTTCAGGTCGTCGAGCTCGGCGTGGTCAACGCGTCAATTCACAAGGTAAATGAGAACGTCCGGCTGTCGGATATCGACGCGCTCCATCGCATGTATTTCAACGTGCTGAAGAACCTGCTGTCCTAGCGGCGCCCTCAGGCGCGCCGCGCATTCGCGATCGCGCCGGCACAACCTAGGAACGCTGCCCAGATGAGCACCCACGCGGGCATCGCCAGGCCCAGGAATGTCCAGTTGACGACACCACATTCGCCGCTGCCGGTGAGCACCTTGCGGATGACCGTCGTGAGCGGCATGAACTTCAGCATCATGGAAAGCGGCGCGCCACAGGAGGGAATCGCGCCCGGCGGCAGGTGTTGGATGTAAAGCTGCCGTCCGGCGACCGCGATGGTGGCGAGCGCGGCGATGGCGATCAGCACGGCATAGACGCGCGCGCCCGAGCGCCCCGGATTGTGCAGCGCCGCGATCAGGAACACGACGCCGAGGGCGGCGATGCCTATCCGCTGGAAAATGCACAGCGGACAGGGATCCAGGCCGAGATGGAGCTGCGCGTAGAGGGCATACGCGATGAGCCCCGCGCAGATGAGAAATCCTGCGAAGTTGACCGGGCGGCGGCCGAGTGCGCCTGCGGAGCGGCTCACGGGCAGTGGCGCGGTGCTCATGATGCTTTGGTCGGGCGGGCCTCGCCGGCGGGCAGCGCCCGCTCCCTCAACTGCCGCTCGACGTCATCCAGAGATGTATGCCGGACGTCCTTGCCAAACACCATATAGATGACGTACTCACTGATGTTCTTCGCGTGATCCCCGATGCGCTCCAGCGCGCGCACGACCCACATGACATCCAGAGCGCGGCGAATGGTGCGCGGGTCTTCCATCATGAAGGTGATGCTCTGGCGCTGGATGGCCTCGTATTCCTCGTCCACCAGCCGATCCTGGCGCGCGACGCGCAGGGCCGACTCCGCATCCATCCGGGCGAAGGCGTCGAGCGCATCATGCACCATCTCCGAGACGATGCGGCCGAGGTGCTTGATCTCGCGATATTTGTCGGCGGGACGCTCCATGGTCGCCAGGCGCGAGGCAATGTAGCCGATCTTCTCGCCCTCATCGCCGATTCGCTCGAGGTCGGTGATCGTCTTGATGATGGCCACGATGACGCGCAGGTCGCCCGCAGCAGGCGCCCGTGTCGCCAGGATCCGGCTGCACTCCTCGTCGATGGAGACCTCCATGTTGTTCACCTGATGGTCCCCGAGCGCCACCGACTCGCCGAGGGAGCTGTCGCCCTCGGTGAGCGCCGTGATGGCCTTCTGCAGCTGCTCTTCCACGAAGCCGCCCATCGCGAGCACCTTGCTGCGTACGCGCTCGAGATCCTCATTGAAGCGGCGAGAGATGTGGTGACTGAGGTCGGCGGTTTCCATCAGGATGGTTCTCCGGCTCTGGGAGCCTATGTGGCCAGGGCTTGCGGCGCGTGCCTCATGGGTCGGACAGACTCCCGGGCGCGATCATAGCCGAAACGCCGAGCGCAATCCTCTTCCGCGTAGATGACAGCGCAATGACGCCAACGTGAGGCGCACGTGACGTTTGCAGCATGTGACATCTACACGGCCGTCACAGCGCGTGCGGGCTGCACGCGCTGGGGAGGAAAGTGACATGAGAAGGTGCTCCCCTTGCCGAGCGCGCTTCGCACCTCGAGCTCGGCGCCGTGTCGCTGCAGGACATGCTTGACGATGGCGAGGCCGAGACCCGAGCCGCCGGTGGCGCGCGAGCGGCCCTGATCGACGCGATAGAAGCGCTCGGTCAGCCGGGGAATGTGCTCGGGCGGAATGCCGATTCCGGTGTCGGTCACCGAGAAATGTCCGCCGTCCTCATCCACCCACCATCGCATCTCGATCGCGCCCTCCGCAGGAGTGTACTTGGCAGCATTGTCGACGAGGTTGGAGAAGGCGGAGTGAACCTCGGGCTCCTCGCCGAGGAGCATGGCTTCGGAATCGATCCGCACGCGCACCTCCCGCGGATGCACCGGGCGAGCCAATACGTCCTTGCGCAGCAACGCGAGCAGCGCCGCAACCTCGATCGGCTCGCCTACAACCGACTCCCCCTTTTGCTCCAGCCGAGAGAGCTCGAGGAGATCATGGATGATCGAGGTCATGCGCTCGGCCTGGCGGCGCATCTCTGCAACCGGCCCGACAAGCTCCCGATCGAGCGCCGGATCCTGACTCAAGGTCTCGAGATAGCCCGAGACTACCGTGAGCGGCGAGCGCAGCTCATGCGAGGCGTTGGCGACGAAATCCCGCCGCACGGCCTCGAGGCGCATCTGCTGCGATACGTCCTCCGCCAGGAGCAGTTGCTGACCATCACCATAAGGCACGATCTGCAGCGAAAGATAGGAGTCCTCCCGGGTCGCACGCCGGATGACGACCGGGCTCGAGTAGTCCTCCAGCTTGAGGTACCGCGCGAATTCCGGCTCGCGCAGCAGGTTCTCGATCCTCAGTCCCAAGTCTGCCGTGCGGCGCAGATCGAGAAGCCTGCCCGCCATGCGGTTGAACCAGACGATCTCCCGTTGCGGATTGAGAATGACCACTCCATTGGGCAAGGCCGCCGTCGAGCTTTGCAACTGGCGCATGAGCTGCACGAAGCGCTGCTTGTGGAAGCGCTTGCGCCGGTGCAGGCGCACGACCTGCGAGATGATCTCGCCCCAGACGCCGCGGATGTCGGGAGGATCGGCGAGACTGCGGTGACGCAGCCACCAGTCGACCCGGAACAGCACGGTGAGCTGCCAGGCGAGGTGGATGGTGAGCGCGCAGGCAAGCCCGGCCCAGATCCTGCCGAGGAAGGCCCCGACGATCAGCCCGGTGGCGATCGTCCCCACCAGCCGCCCGGCCGCGAACCACCACGCCTGAGTTGCGGGTTGCAGCGGAGCCCTCACTGCGCCTTGTTGGAGAATCGATAGCCCGCGCTGCGCACAGTCTGAATGAAGCGGTCCAGACCGTACGGCTCGAGCGCCATCCGGAGCCTGCGGATGCAAACATCGATCGTGCGGTCCTCGACGCTGGTATCGCTGCCCCAGAGCCGTGCGATGAGCTGCTCGCGGCTGAAGACGCGCTCCGGACGGGTCATGAAGAATTCCAGCATACGAAACTCGGTCCGCGCCAGTGCCAGGACTTCATCATTGACGGTGATCCGCTGCCCTTGCTGGTCGAGCCTGAGCCCCTCGAACTCGATGACCTGATTGAGCCCCACTGTGCCGGCCCGGCGCAACACCGCGCTGATCCGCGCCAGCAGCTCCCGGGGAGAAAATGGTTTGGTGATGTAATCGTCGGCGCCGTTCTCGAGCCCCATGACCTTGTCGCCCTCCTCGGCCCGGGCCGTCAGCATGATGATCGGAAGCTCGCGCGTGAGGCGGTCGCGCTTCACCGAGCGCGTGAGCTCGAGACCACTCATGTCCGGGAGCATCCAATCTACCAGCATCAGGTCCGGAAGGCGGTCCGCGAGCGCCTCACGGGCGGAGCGGCAGTCCTCAGCCTCGCGTACGCCATAACCGGCGCGCTTCAGGCCGAAAGCGATCATGTCACGGATTGCCCGCTCGTCCTCCACCACCAGAATGAGTTTTCCGTGCATGGTCGCCGACGTCTAGTTCGAGGCGCTGGATCCGGGCATCGTGACAGGCCCAGCGCGCATCGAGCAAAAAGCGTGGTTTTTGCTCGCTGCTCCGCCACCTGCGGCGGCGGGGCACATCCATGTGCCTCGGGATACGGGATCGTGCCGCTTCATGGTTTTGCCAGGTCGCAGGTATTACAGCGGGAGAATGTTGCAGAGTGATGACAACGGCGCAGATATGTTACGGCGACG
>DASUHA010000076.1:0-62990 GCA_036273735.1 Steroidobacteraceae bacterium
AAGAACACCCATGTGTTCGTCGATCCGGTCGTGCCGCCCAATCCGGTGACGACCGACAATACGCCGCAGCCGGATGTCGGGGTGCGCACCTTCGCAGAGATCAACGCCTCGCTGTCACACGTCACCGGGGTGCCGATCACCGACTCCGTGGTCGCGGCGCTCTACGCCTCCGAGCAGCAATCGCTGCCGTCGGTACCACAGATCAACGCCTTCACGTCCTCGGAGCAGACGGCGATATCGCAGCTCGCGAACGCTTATTGCCGCGAGCTCGTGACCGGGAACGCCGGCTCGTATCGCCAGGCTTTCTTCAAGAGCAGTACGCTCAACACAAACCTGACGAACAGCTCGGCCACATTCTTCGGGACGGCGGGGAACAACGCCAACCGCGATATCGTGATCACTCCTCTGGTGACCGCGGTAGTGGGTACCAATACCGAGCCGGCCTATGCCGCCGCACAGAACGAGCTCAATGCACTGCTCGACCGGGTGCCCTCTTTGAAAAGCGGCGCGACCGTCTCCGTCGCCGCCCAGGCGGCCTGCGAGGCGGTGCTCGGCAGCGCCGCACTGAGTCTGAAATGAGCGGCGCGAGGAGAGAACGACCATGCTGATCCGCAAGAAGCCCGCTCGAGCGCATGCTCTCGGCGAGCCCATCCTCCACGAGAACCACAAGCGGCCCGTCAGCCGCCGTGATTTCATCTCGGCGGGACTGCTCAGTGCGCCTGCCCTCGTCACGGCGCCTGCCTGGGTTGCCGCGCTGCTCAAAGCAGGGAGCGCCCGAGCGAGCAGCATTCCCCTCGATTCCGACATGCAGGCGCTGCTCGCCGCCAGCCAGTGCAACGTGACGATGGGGGCCGGCAAGATTCCTTTCATCTGCTTCGACCTCGCGGGCGGAGCCAACCTCGTCGGCTCGGAGGTCATCGTCGGTGTCCAAGGCGGGCAGTCCAACTTCCTGTCCACGGCCGGGTACGGCAAGCTCGGTCTTCCGGGCAACATGGTACCGACCTCGAGTGCCTTCGTGAGCAGTGCATTGGGGCTCCTATGGCATTCGGATGGTGCCATCCTGCGCGGCATCCTCTCGAAGGTGAGCGCTGCGACCGCAGCCCGCACCAATGGAGCCGTGATCCCGGCACTGTCGGAGAACGATACCGGCATCAATCCCCACAACCCGATGTACGGCATCGCGACGGTGGGCGCCAAGGGCTCGCTGCTGACGCTATCCGGCACCGAGCCGACGGTCTCCGGCGGCAACTCGGCGGCGCCCCCGAATCTCGGGGGTGTCATGATCGATCCCGGGCTGCAGCCGAGCACCTTCGACCAGCCGAGCGATGCGACGGGCCTCGTGAGCACGGGCGGCGCGGTCGCCGATCCGCTCTCGGTCGCCGTGCTCGAATCCCAGGTACGCATCAGCGGTGGTGCCGCCACCTACGCATCCGGGGCCTCCGATCCCGCCGCCGCTTTCACCGGAGCACTCACCGAGCCCAACGGTGGAACCCCGGGCGTGCAGCTCTACGCGAGCTCCGATCCGCAGCAGGTAACCGATGACGCAGCTCTCAAGAACCAGGTTCGCTGCAACTACGTCAAATCCGCCAACACCGCGGCCGTGTTCGGCGATCCGAGCGCCCTCGATGCGACCAAGGACACGGCCATCATCGGCGGCACGCCGATCTTCACGGCCTCCGACTTCAGCGACTCCGACATCGCGAAGACCGCAACCGTCATGAAACTGGTGCTGAACGGCTTCGCGGGCGCTGGTACCATCACGCTCAGCGGCTTCGACTATCACGACAGCACCCGGGCGACGGGCGAGATGCGAAACTTCAAGGCTGGGCAGATGATCGGCGCAGTGCTCGAGTACGCGCAGCGCATCGGTAAGCCGGTGATGATCTATGTATTCAGCGATGGATCCCTGACCTCGAGCAGCATGATCGACTCGAGCACCGACGGCCGGGGCAAGCTCGCCTGGCAGGGCGATTCATCCGCCGCAGCAGCCACCTTCTTCCTCGTCTACAACCCCGCCGGCCGGCCGACGCCGCGCAATGGCGCCGCCAGCCAGCAGATCGGCTATTTCAGCGCCGACGGCTCGGTGGTGAGCACCTCGAGCCCTGCGGCCAACTCGGTCGTGCAGCTCGTCGAGACGGTGGTCCTCAACTACATGGGTCTGCACAACGGCCTCGAGACGCAGTTCGGTACGCTCTTCCCCACGCAGGGGCTCGGCTCAGCGGGCAATCAGGCCTCGCTCATCGCATTCCAGCCGATCGTCTGAGATGGGGGCGCGATCACAGCAGCACGCCTGCCGCAGTCGGTTGACTTCATGGCTCACGGTCCGGGCCTGGGCGGCTCCATGTCTGCGCCGCTCGTGTGCACTGGCCTCCCTGCTGGCGATCCTATTGAGTCTGCCGGCATTCGCAAGCCGGTCGCATGCCGCTGCCGGCCTGCCGGCTCCCGATTTCGCCCTCCGCGCCGTCGCCGGGCCCAACGTCCGCCTCTCGGAGCACGTTGGACAGGTGGTCGTCATTTCGTTCTGGGGCAGCGGCTGCGATGCCTGCCGGGCACAGCTCGAGGCCCTGAATCAGGATTTCGCCCGTTACCAGGGACACGGGCTCCTCGTCTACGGGGTGGAGGTCGCCGACGACCAGGCTGCGGCGCTGCACTTCGCCCGCGGGACGCATGTCACATTTCCGCTGCTGCTCGATCCGGCCAAGACCGTCGCTCGGGCTTATGACGTCGACAACCTGCCGATGACCGTGTTGATCGATCGCGATGGAAAAATTCGCCAGGTAGTGCGCGACTTCAACGAAACGAGCCGACGCGACTGCGAGGATGAGCTGCGCAGGCTCCTTGCCGAATGAACGGACCGCCATCATGCCAGAAGTCCCGTTGCCCCTCGCACGCCAGCCGGCAGGCAGGTGTTTGACCGCCAAAGTGGCCGCGCTCGCCGTGCTTGCCGCCCTGGCGTCCATCCCGGTCGCTTTCGCTCAGGCCCCGGCGCCCGCCGCGGCAGGCGTTTCGCCGCCCGTGGCGGCCGTCGCGCCTGCCACGCAGACCGCCGCCGGCGGAGGCGGGGTGGACGGACAGGTGCAGTCACTCAAGAGCGACGTGCTCGACCTGAACCGTGATCTCTTCGTGCTCGAGCAGGAGCTCCTCTACCCCGCCAACACCCAGGTCGCGGTGTTCGTCTCGATCGATGCTGGCACCTTCTTCGCCCTCGACTCGGTGCAGCTGAAGATCGACGGCAAGGAGGTTGCCAATTACCTCTACACCCCGAGGGAGGTCAACGCACTGGTGCAGGGTGGGGTGCAGCGGCTGTTCGTCGGCAATCTCAAGGTGGGCAAGCACGAGCTGGTGGCCTTCCTCACCGGCAAGGGGCCGCATGATCGCGACTACACCCGCGGCGCTACGCTGAATTTCCAGAAAGACATCGGCGCGAAGTATCTCGAGCTCACGATCACCGACGATCAAAGCAAGCTCCAGCCGCAGTTCCGGATCAAGGATTGGGAGTAACGCTTGGCCCGTTCGGCGTGCCTGTGCGTTCTTGCGGCCCTGACGCTGCTCGCCGGAGCAGCGCCCGCCGCGGCGCGGCTGCACGATCCGGAGGCGCTTCCCGAGATACGCATTCAGGACCTGCCGTACGGCGATGTCCTCTTCTACTACTATCAGGGCAAGGACTTCGAGGCCGCCACACGTCTTTCGGCCTACGAGCACTGGCAGGCGCTGCCCCACCACGGATCTGACGCCCGGCTGCTCCTCGGCAGCCTCTATCTCTCGCTCGGGATGTACGACCGGGCGCACCAGTCGTTCGAAAGCCTGTTGACGAGCGATGTGCCCACGGGCGTGCGCAACCGCGCCTGGCTCTTCCTCGGCCAGGCTCTCTATGCCCGCGGGCAGTACGCCCAAGCGGAGCGCGATCTCATCCGCATCAACGGCAGGATGTCGCCGGATCTCGAGTCACAGAAGGAGTTGCTCCTCGCCAATGTATGGATGCGCGAGGGCCGGTTCGACCGGGCGGCGCAACTCCTCGAGCAGTGGCGCGGATCGCAGCAGGGCTGGACCGCCTACGCCCGACTCAACCTCGGAGTCGCGCTGGTGCGGCAGGGCAGCCTGGCCGAAGCGGCGCCGGTCCTCAGCTCAGTGGGCACGATGTACGCCCTGGCACCTGAGATGGTGGCGCTCAAGGACCGCGCCAACCTGGCGTTGGGTCTCGCCTACCTCAAGGCCAATGATGCCGCCAAGGCGCGAGTGGCGCTCGATCGGGTGCGTCTCGAGGGGCCTTTCTCCGGCGAAGCGCTGCTCGCCGCCGGCTGGGCTCAGGCCGCTGACGGCAACTATCGCGCAGCGCTCGTTCCCTGGATGGCGCTTCACGGTCGCAGCCCGCTCGACCCCGCCGTGCAGGAGGCCTATCTCACGGTGCCCTATGCGTTCTTCGAGCTGCGCGCACCGGGTCAGGCCTCGCAGTTCTACCGGACGGCGCTCCGCTCCTACGATGACGAGTCGGCACGGATCGATGGCGCGATCGCTCGCATACGGAACGGTAGCTTGCTGACCCAGCTTCTGGCGCGTGAGGCCGACTCGCCCGGGGCGGCAGCCGTGGGCAACGATCCCCTCGATGACGATGCGTTGCCCGATCGGCTGAGCTACGGCTGGTTCTGGCAGCTCGGCAAGATTCCCGACGACCCGGAATCCCACTATCTCTATGCGGTGTTTGCCGGTCCCGACTTCCAGGAGGGACTGCGCAACTACCGCGACCTCGAGCTCATGGAGAGCATGCTCGGCCAATGGATGACCAGCATGGATGCGTTCCAGGAGATGATCGCGGCCCGGCACAGCGCCTATGCGCAACGCCTGCCCAAAGTCGATGGGCTGTTGACTTCCGGCAGGCTCGCGGCGCTCAGGCAGCATCGCGCGGCGCTCGTCAACCGCCTGGCTGAGGTAGAGCGTGCGCGCGAGGTCACGGCGCTCGCCGCGCCCGACGAAAGCGCGTTGTGGGCGCGAGTGGAACGGGTGCAGGCGAAGCTCGCCCACGATCCTGACACGCCGACGTACGCGAAGCTCCGGGAGCGCCTGACGCTGGTCCGCGGAGTACTCCTCTATAAGATGGACCAGGAGTTCGCGGCGCGACTCTGGCAGGAGCGGCGGCAGCTGAAGGGGCTCGATCTCTCGCTGAGCCAGGCACAGGAGCGCTGGGGGCTGCTCGAGAGCGGCCGCCAGACCCTGCCGGTTCAAACCGGTGATTTCGCCGCGCGAGTGACCGTGTTGCAGCAGCGCATCGGCACCCTGCAGGTGAGGCTCGCGGCGGCGGAGACGGCCCAGAGCCAGGCGCTCGCCGCGCTCGCCGTGCACGACCTCGAGCAGCAGAAGAAGCGGCTGGAGGGTTACCGGATCCAGGCACAATTCGCGCTCGCCACGATCTACGACCAGGCAGCTCATCCCGCTTCCGACACCAGTGGGGGACCGGCCGCCGCTCCGTCGCCGCCGAATCCCGGAGCATCGCGGCCGTGAGATGTGCCCGGCAAGTGGCTGCGCTCCTCGGCGTGCTGACGGCCTGCTTTGCGTTGTGTCAGGTTGCCGAGCCGCGGGAGTCCGACCCGCCTCCGGCACCGACCATCCAGGACCTCGAATCCCATCCGGCGCAGACGGTGACGGGAGACAAGGTCAGCGCCAGCGAGGCGGCCGCGATGGCAAGCTATCAGCAGTTTCTCGCGCTGCAGCAGACCGATCCCAAGTTGCGGGCCGAGGCATTGCGCCGGCTGGGGGACCTCAACCTCGATGCCGGCGAGGTGCAGCGAATGGCGAGCGAGCTCTCCTCGATCGACGTGCATGGCGCCGAGGCCATCAAGCTGTATACGGCGCTCCTTTCGGTCTATCCCAACTACGAGCACAATGATGAGGTGCTCTACCAGCTCGCGCGCGCGTACGACACCACGGGGCAGGCGGACCAGGCGCTGCACACACTGGATCTCATCGTGCAACGCTACCCCGATGCCCGGGACATCGATGAGGTGCAGTTCCGGCGCGGCGAGCTCCTCTTCTCGGCGCGCCGTTACCGGGAGGCGCAACAGGCGTATGCCGCGGTGATCGCCCGCGGGGCGGTCACACCTTTCTACCTCCAGAGCCTATACAAGAGCGGCTGGTCGCTTTACAAAGAGTCGCTCCCCGATGACAGCCTGCCGCTCTTCGCGCGGCTCCTCGACAGCGAGCTTCTGGCTCCCGAGGGGCGGGTGCGGCCGCTCCTCGATCTCAAGCGTGCGGATCGCGAGCTGGTCGAGGACTCGCTGCGCGTCATGAGTGTCACCTTCTCGCAGGATTCCGGCGCGCAGTCGATCGATCGGTTCGTGGGCCACTACGGTTCCCGGCCCTACGACTCGCTGCTTTATTCGCGACTGGGTGATCTCTATGTCGCGAAGCAGCGGTACCAGGATGCCGCCTCGACCTACCTCGCCTACGTCGACGGCAATCCGCAATCGGATGCGGCGCCCGACCTGGCAGCGCGGGCCATCCGGGCCTATTCCAAGGGAGGCTTCAGCCAGCTCGTCTTCAAGGCGAAGCAGGACTACGTCGAGCACTATGGTTTCGGGTCCCCATATTGGCGCACGCACATGAGAGCCGATCACCCCGAGGTGACCGCGGAGCTCGAAACCGATCTCAGGGACGTGGCAACCTACGATCATGCGTTGGCCCAGCGGACGCACGCCGTGAGCGATTACGCCGAGGCGGCGCGCTGGTACCGGCAGTACCTGGACTCGTTCCCGACTGCCGCGGATGCCGGACAGTTGGATCACCATCTGGCTGACGCGCTTTTCGCTGCACAGCATTACGCGGATGCGGCGACGGAATACGAGCACACCGCATACAACTATGCGCGTAATGCGCAGTCGGAGAGCGCGGGCTATGCCGCACTGACCGCGTATCAGAAGGCAGAGTCCGGACTGAGCGGCAGCGCGCTCACCGACCTGCGCCGACGGGCAATCGATTCCGGCGTCGAGTTCGCGCAGGCGTTTCCGGATCATCCTGACAGCGCCGGCGTGCTGACGCGCGCCGATGAGGCGGTGTTCGCCGCAGGTGATCTGCCGCAAGCGGTCAAGATCTCCGGAATACTGCTGGCGCGCAAGCCGCCCGCCGATCAGGCGAAGCGGCGGATCGCGTGGACCATCATCGGCCAGGCCGACTACAACCAGGGCAAGTTCGCCGAGGCCGAGCCCGCCTTCATCCAGGCGCGCGAGCTGGCCTCGGACACGAAGCTGAGCGCCGATCTCACCGAGCGCATAGCGGCCACGGTGTACCGGCAGGGCGCCGCGAAGCGGCAGGCGGGCGACGGCGAGGGCGCCGTGCGGGACTTTCTCCGGGTCGAGCAGGTTGCTCCGGGCTCCACCATCGGCGCGACGGCGCTCTACGATGCCTCCGCTCAGCTCATTCAGTTGCGGGACTGGAATCGCGCCATTCACGTACTTCAGGACTTTCGCTCGCGATTCCCGCACCATGCCCGCTCGGCGGAGATCGACGAGAAGCTCGCGGTGGCCTACGCCGGCGCCCACCAGCCCATGCAGGCGGCGCAGCAGTTCGAGACGATCGCAGGGGAGGCAGCGCAGACGCCGGCAGTGAGGAAAGAGGCGCTGCAGCGCTCGGCGGATCTCTATGCTCAGGCGCACGACGTTCCCCGCGCCATGACTGTGCTCGAGAAGCTCGTGGCGCAGTACCCAACTCCTCTGGCGGATGCGCAGGAGATACGTCAGCGGCTGGCTGACTATGCAGCGACCGGTCACGACCAACTCACCAGGGACCGCTGGTACCGCGAGATCGTGAAGGTGGACGCGGAAGCGGGCGCGCAGCGCACGCCACGAACGCACTATCTCGCCGCAAAGGCCCAACTCGCCCTCGCAGCGGAGCCGCGGGATGAGTTTCGAGCCATCCGCCTGACTCTGCCGCTGACGCGGACGCTGAAGGCGAAGCGCAAAGCGATGGAGCGCGCGATGGCGGCCTACCGGCTGGCCGCCGCCTACGAGGTCGCGGAGGTCACCACCGCCGCGACTTACGAGATGGCCGGCCTCTACCAGACCCTGGCGCACGACGTGATGGGCTCCGAGCGGCCGCGCAAGCTGAGTGCCCAGGAGCTCGACGAATATAACTCCCTGCTCGAGGATCAGGTGTTTCCCTTCGAGGAACAGGCCATCAAGATCTACGGCGCGAACGCCGCACGGGCGAGCCAGGGAGTCTATGACGAGTGGGTGCGCAAGAGCTTCGATGCGCTCGCGCAGCTGGATCCGGCGCGCTATGCCAAGACAGAGCTGATGTCAGATGTGGTCACGACGCTCAACTAACTTCCTCATGCCTTCGCTGCTCGCGGCAATGGCGGCGTGCTCCGTTACTCCCAAGCGCGTTACCGCGCCCGTGCACACGGCAACGACAGCAACACAGCCGGCGGCCGGGAAGCCGTCCGCCGCGGCCCCTGCCCAGATACCCGCCGAGGCGAAAGACGAATTCGACGAGGCGCTGGCGCTCGCCCGCGCCGGCAATGAGGGCGCGGCGGAAGCACGGCTCATGAGCCTTGCGCAGAAGTACCCGCAGCTCTCCACGCCGCTCGTGGATGTCGGAATTCTCTACCGCAAGAGCGGCAATCTCGATGGAGCTGCGCATGCCCTGCAGCAGGCACTGGCTAGAGATCCGAAAAACGCGCTCGCCTGGACCGAGCTCGGCGTCACGCAACGGCTCGGCGGCCACTTTCACGAAGCGGATACGTCATATACGCGCGCCATCGCAGCAGATCCCGCATATGCACCTGCCTACCGCGATCGCGGGGTGCTGCGTGATCTTTATCTCGATCAGCCGGCTGCGGCGCTCGCCGATTTCGAGCAGTACCACAAGCTCACCGGCGAGAAGAAGCCGGTTGAATTCTGGATCGCGGAGCTGCGACACCGGGCGGGCGTGAGCGCACCGGCTGGAAGCGACCACGCCACGGCACGCGCCGGGTCGGCCGCAGCGCCTGCCGCCACGTCCCGCAGCCCGGCACCGGCGGCCCCGCCGCAAGCGAGAAACTGACATGCGCAAATCGCTACCTCTACTGACCATTCTCCTGCTGGCCGCCGCTTGCGTCGCCGGGGCGCAGACCGCCACGACGCAACAGGCGGCCAGCGGACCGGCCGCCGCCCAATCGGCTGCTCAACCGACTGCTGCGCGCCAACCGGCTGCTGCGGCCACGGGGCACGGGACGGCACACCCTGCCGGCCGGCTGACCTCCCGGCATTCGCCGGCGCACGGGGCTGCTGCTGCCGCCAAGGGGGGTGCTCCGGCAGGCGGCGCTCGCGGTATGGTGAATCTGGGTGCGACCGACATCACAGGCAACAAAGAGCTACCCAAGGTGATGGCCATCGTGCCCTGGAAACGCTCTTCGGGCGCAGGCGGGGTGGTCCAGCCCACCGACAGCCTGCTGGATGAGGTGCTGGAGCCGGTCGATCGTGGGGTGTTTCAGCGCCAGATCCGATATTACGGCCAGCTCAACGCGGCCGGCGGGCAGCCGGCAGCCGGCCGAGTGGCGCCAGTTGGCGACAGGCAGTGAGCTGGGGCGCGCTGCCCGCGGTAATTTGGGAGGGGCATCGCAGCTTTTTCGATGGTTGTCGGTAGTTTGGGCGGGTCTGAAGGCGGAGTGTCAAACATGGGTCTCTGGAGCTTGATCGTCAGATTCTTTCAGGGCGGCGGGGACTTCATGTACCCGATCGCCGTGGTGCTCGTGCTCGGCGCGGCGATCGCGCTCGAGCGCTACATCTACCTGACCATCACGGCGGCTCGCAACCGCAGGATGTGGAATGAGATCGTGCCGCTGCTCGCGCAGGCCAACTTCCGCCAGGTCGTACAGCTCACCTCCAAGTCCGACACGCTCATCGGGCACATCCTCGATTACGGCCTCGCCCGTATCCAGTCCGCCCGCCGGCGGGATGACATCGAGAAGGCGATGGAGGAGAGCATGATGGAGGTCGTGCCGCGGCTCGAGAAGCGCACGCACTACATCGCCACTTTTGCCAACCTCGCGACCCTCCTCGGGCTCCTCGGCACCGTGATGGGCCTCATTCGCGCCTTCGCGGCCGTTGCGACCATCGATCCGGCACAGAAGGCGAACCTCCTCTCGGCCAGCATCTCGGTCGCGATGAACTGCACCGCCTTCGGCCTGATGACGGCGGTGCCTCTGCTCCTCATTCATGCGGTCCTGCAGACCAAGACCACGGAGCTGATCGACAGTCTGGAGATGGCGTCCGTCAAGTTCCTGAACGCCATCACCGAGCGGCAGGCGCCGGCGCCGGCCGCCGCGGCCTGAGCAGAACCGGCCTTCGCCGCGTACCGCAACCGACGAGGACAACCCGATGCGCCGCTCCTATCAGGCGCGCAAGCTCCTGCGACACCAGCGCAAGGCCGGCGAGCTGATGCTCGTGTCGATGATCGACATCTTCACGGTGCTGGTCACGTTCCTGCTCATGACCGCCGTATTCTCCCACACGGTGATCCTGCAGTTGCATCTGCCGGCTCCCCAGTCGCAGTTCCGCGAGCCGCCGCCGGGCCTGGTCCTGGAAGTGATGGTCCGGAAGGACCTGCTCCAGGTCGCCGACCGCAACAGCGGACCGCTCGCGACGTTCCCCAACACCGCGCAGGGCTATGACTACGGCGGACTCACTCAATATCTCGAGCAGGTCAAGGCCCGTTTCCCCACCATGACGGCCGCCAGCATCCTGCTGGAGCCCGATACACCCTACGACACTCTGGTGCAGGTGATGGATCACGTACGCGTGTTCGAGACCAGTGCGGGCCTCAATACCATACAGGCAGAGCTCTTTCCGGATATTTCCGTCGGCGATGCGCCGCCGCTCGCGCAGGTGACCCGATGAGCATGTCCAACCGTGCGCGCCGCATGGCGCAGCATCATCTTCGACACCGGGCCGACGCCGAGCTCAATCTGGTGCCCTTCATCGACATTCTGACCGTGATGGTGGCCTTCCTCCTCGTCTACGCGACCCAGGTCGAGGTGATTCACAACGCCAAGGCCATCCCGCTGCCGGAGTCCATCGCGAAGCAGGCGCCGCATCCGACCGTGGTAGTGACCGTCACGCGGACGGACATCTACGTGCAGGGAGAGCGCGTCATTACCGTCCCTCAGGTGCTCGCGCAGACGGGCAATGACATTGCCGCCCTCAGAGCTGCCCTGGTGAGCCCACAGGTCGTCGGGGCCACGACCTCCTCCGGGGACCCCGCGCATCGTGAGCTGACCATCATGGCCGACAAGACACTGCCTTACGAGGTACTGAAGAAGGTGATGTCGACCTGCACCGGTGCCGACTACAGCCACATCGCGCTGGCCGTCCTCGAGAAGGAAAAGCCGGTTGCGGCCGGCGAGCTGCGCTCGTCCTGATACGAGACCGCGCGCATGGCCCTTGCCACCTATCATCGCCTGTACGAGCTCGCCTGGGACGGCGATCCCGACTCCAGCCGGCGCTTTCGCCGCATTCTGCGGACGCTGCTCGTCATCGCCGCGATCCTCGGCGTGTTGTTCCCGCTGTTGCCGACACCCGCTCCGACCGAGGTGGAGACGGAGGTTCCGCCGCAGCTCGCACGGATCATGATCGAGAAATTGAAGCCGCCCGCGCCGCCCAAACCGATCGCGAAGGCCAAAGTGCCGCCCAAGCCGGCCGTCAAGGAGGCCATCAGACCCGCCCCCGAGCCCACCGACCGCGCCCGGGAGCGCGCGCAACACTCGATCGATAAGTTCAAGGACCAACTTGCCGAGCTTCGGCAGCAGATGGCCGATACGCCGGTCGAGACGCGGAATCTCACCGGTGCAGTCGGCGCCCAGTCGCATGCCGAGCGCTCGTTGATCACGGCGCGCGCCGGCGAGGGTAGCGCCGGGATCACCTCCGCGCCGATGAGCCGCGGCTTCGGCGGTGGCGCAGGCTCACTCCACGGCCCCGATGCCGCCAAAGTCACCTCCTCCATCATGCAATCGGGACTCAACGCGCACTCGCCGTCGGCAGGACGCGGCGGAGCCGCGGGCCGCTCGGAGGAGGAGATCGCCACGGTCTTCGACCGCAACAAGGGCGCGATCTACGCGCTCTACGAGCGGGCGCTGCGCATGAACCCAACTCTGCAGGGCAAGCTCGTGCTACAGTTCACCATCGCTCCGAGCGGCATGGTGACGCGGTGCCGTGTGGTCTCGAGCGAGTTGCACGACCCGGCGCTCGAGCACGAGATCGTCGCGCGTGTGATGCTGTTCCGCTTCGAGCCGGAGAAGGTCGATCCCACGACCGCGACCAAGCCGATCGACTTCTTCCCGGCCTGACCCGGGGGATCGATGATCGGCAGTAATGGACTCCGGCAGCGCGCCGCCGCTGCCTTGCGGCGGCTTTCAGCCCTCGTCGGCTGCGCTCTCTCACTCGCCATCGCACCAACGCCGGCTCACGCGGCGTGGTATTCGCGCGAACAAGCGATCATGGACACGCGGATCTACGTCGAGCTTTGGGACACGAGCCCGAGACACGCCAATGCCGCCATCGATGCGGTGATGGCCGAAATGCATCACGTCGATGACGTGATGAGCGACTTCAAGCCGGGGAGCGAGCTGTCGCAGATCAATGAGCACGCGGCGCAGCATCCGGTGGTGGTGAGCCCGGAGCTCTACGACCTGATCAAGCTCTCGACCCATTACTCACAGATCACCGACGGGGCGTTCGACATTACCGTCGAGTCAGTCTGGCGCCTGTATCACTTCCGGCAACACATCCACCCGACTGATGATGAGATCAAGACGCTGTTGCCCACGGTGGGATGGCGACAACTCATCCTCGATGACCGCCGTCACAGCGTCCGTTTTGCCCGGCCCGGCATGGCGATCGGCCTGGGAGGCATCGGCAAGGGCTATGCGGTCGATCGGGGGATCGACATCCTGAAGGCGCGAGGCATCGAGCACGCGCTGGTCACGGCGGGAGGGGATACCCGAATCCTGGGCGACCGTCGAGGCCGGCCATGGATGGTTGCCATCCGGGATCCGTGGGACCTGAGCAAGGTGGTCACGCTGATGCCGATTTCCAACGAAGCCATCTCCACCTCGGGCGACTACTACCGCGGCTTCGTGCAGCACGGCGTGCTCTACGATCACATCCTCAGCCCGTTTACCGGGCACTCCGCGCAACTGGTGCGCAGCGCCTCGGTCATCGCGCCCACGGCGACGCAGACCGACGGCATGTCGAAGACCGCCTTCGTGCTGGGTCCGGAAAAGACACTGGCGATCGTAGACAGCATGCCGCAGTACGATGCGGTCTTCATCTGTCCGGACGGGCGCGTCGTCTACTCCAAGGGCATAGCGCCGCCGCCGGGGGCACCTGCGCCGGCTCCAGCGCCAGAGTCTCCGTTAGCGCTGCGCGCCGCTTCCAGCCAGTAGCGCGAGCGGCGCGCCCGTCAAGCGGAAGATGCTCCACTCGTCCATAGGTACCGCGCCCAGACCGCGGTAGAACCCGATGGAGGGCTCGTTCCAGTCGAGGACCGCCCACTCGAGCCGCGAGCAGCGCCGCTCGAGCGCGGTACGTGCGAGGTGGGCGAGCAGCTTCCGGCCGATCCCCCGGCCGCGCGCCTCCGGGCGAACGAACAGATCCTCCAGATAGATTCCTGGCCGTCCCTTGAAGGTGGAGAAATTGTGGAAGAAGAGCGCGAAGCCGAGCGCCTTCCCGTCGCTGCAAGCGAACACGACTTCGGCATAGCGGCGCTCGCCGAAGAGGGCCTCGCCGAGGTCGGCTTCGGTGGCGGTGACCTCGTGCTCCAGATGCTCGTAGCGCGCAAGCTCGCGGATGAATTCGAGTACCAGGGGAACATCGCCCAGGGTAGCCGGCCGGATGGAGATGGTTTCTTTCATGTAGCTCATTCGTCAGGCGATGCTCTGCAGTCCCTGCGCAATGCCGCCGGCGCTCGTGAGCAGCGCATCGAAGAGATCACGGTCGGTGCGGCCGCCGGCACGCCAGCGTTGGAGCAGGTCCACCTGCATGAGGTTCATCGGATCGATGTAGGGGCTGCGCAGCCGGATGGAGCGCTGCAGCGTCGGCTCGCTGTCGAGCAGGTCCGTACTGCCTTTCAGCCACAGCATCCGCTCGCGTGTACGGGCGTACTCGGCACGGATCTGCTCGGAGAATCGCTGCAGCGGCTGCGGCACGAGTGCATCGTAGGCGGCGGCGATCTCCAGGTCCGCGCGGGCGAGCATCGTCTCGACATCATCGATGAGGCTGCGCAGGAAGGGCCATGCCGAGTACGCCGCCCGCACCTGTTCCGCCCCGTGCCGCTCGATGGTCGCGGCGAGCCCGGCGCCGGCGCCATACCAGCCCGGAAGCATGTGACGCGTCTGCGTCCAGGCGAACACCCAGGGCACCGGTAGCAGACCTTCGATGCTGCGCCCGTCCTCCCGGTGCACCGTCCGCGACCCGACCTGCATTCTCTCGATCACATCGATGGGCGTGACGGCGCGGAAGTAATCGTGGAATTCGCCGTCGCCGTAGACGAGCTGCCGGTAAGCCTCGCGGCTGACGGTTGCCAGTGTGACCGCGCACTCGAGATGCGCGGCGTCCTGCGTCGTACGGTCGCGGCCGGCGGTCGCGAGGCTGAGCGCGTTGAAGGCGCGCTCCAGCGTCCGCATCGCGATCGGCCGCAGGCCATAGCCCTGTTTGAGCGTCTCGCCCTGCTCGCGCAGCCGCAGAGTTCCGTTCAGTGCGCCCGCCGGCGCCGACCTCACCAACCCATCGATCCGTCCGCCACCACGAGCGATGCTGCCGCCCCGTGCGTGGAACACGATGTATTTCTCGCCGTCTTTAGCCGGCATCCCGGCCAGCGCGCGCTGCGCCTGATGGACGGCATAGCGCGACGCGCACAGCCCGCCTTCCTTGTTGCTGTCGGAGTACCCGAGTAGCACACACTGGCGTCGCTCGTGAGCCTCGAGATGCCGGCGGTAGACCGGCTCCGCGAGCAGCTCCCGCAGCGTCTCGCCGCAGCGCTCGAGCGCCTCCAGCGACTCGAATTGCGGTGCGATGTCGAGCGCAACCTGCCCGGTGCGTTTGTCGTATACGGACGCCCAGCGGGCGAGCGTCAGGGCTGCGAGAACGTCGTCAGCACCGCGGGCTCCGCTCACTATGAAGTAGCCGACAGCATCCGGTCCGTAGCGATGTCTCGCCTGGGCGAACGCCTCGAAAACGGCGAGGTTGCGCTTGCCGAGCGCGTCGAGCTCGACACGCGGTCCGGCATCCTTCTCGAGAATCTCCGCCAGTCGCCGCCGCCGCTCGGCGCCGGGACGCGACGTCCACGCGGGATCGTCATTGCCACGCGCGATGATCTCGTGAAGGACACTGGCATGCTGGCGTACATCCAGGCTCGCCAGGTGGAAGCCGAAGGTGTCGATGCGGCGCAGGAGCCTGCGGATGTAGAAGAGGCCGGCGTTGGAGCCTTTGTTGGCGGCAAGGCTCGTTGCGATGAGCCTCACGTCGTCGCGGAACTGGCGTGCACTCTCGTAGCCGTTGGCACGGCCTTCGTAGGTCAGGCGCAGGCGCTCGCCGATCTGCGCGAGAAACACGCGGTAGGGCATACGGTCGTGCCGGAGTGGCGTCACGCTGCGGGCGCTCGGCGCCAACGTCATGTAGTCCTCGACACGCTGGCTCAGCTCCGGTGAGACCGTTATGCGGCCGGCGCTTTGTGAGAGGCGTTGGGAGAGCGTGCGGCAGTCCTCGAAATAACCATTGAGGATCACCTGCTGTTGGCGGGCGAGGGTCTCGCGAATGGTTTTGGCGTGTACGTCGGGGTTGCCATCCATATCGCCGCCAACCCAGGAGCCGAAGCGCAGGACGGGTGGCAGCTCGATCGAGTCGGCGGGCACGCCATAGTGCTTCTCGAGCGCCTGCGCGATCTCCTCGTAGAAGGCAGGCACCACGCGATAGAGGATCTCGATCAGATAGAAGAGGACCTGCTCGCGCTCATCGCCCACGGTCAGCCGCTCGCGCGGCAGCTCTTCGGTCTGCCAGGCGGTGGTGAGCTCGACCCGGATGCTGCTCCAGAGGTTGCGCGAGTCCTGCGGGGTCAGCATCGGATCGAGGCGGTCGAGCAGGTGCTGCGCCACCCGCTGTTGCTTGCGCAGCAGCGTGCGGCGGGTCGACTCCATGGAATGCGCGGCGAATACGGGCTCGATGCGCAGGCTCGCGAGCAGTGCCAGCACTTCCTCGAACGGCAGACCACGGCTCTTCAGGGTGGCGACCGCATCCTCAACGCCCGCAGGTTGCGGGCGGCCGCTGTCGCGGCGGAAGTATTCGCGGCGGCGGCGGATGCGATGCACCTTTTCCGCCAGGTTCACTGCCTGGAACCACATGGAGAAGGCGCGCACGAGATCGCTGGCGAGCGCCGGCGGCCGATCCCGCACCGAAGCCGCGAGCTCGAGGCGGGCCGGCTCGTCGCCCTCGCGGCGCCGGATGGCAGCCTGGCGGTCGAGCTCCACCAGCTCGAAGAGCTGCCGGCCGCCCTGCTCGCGCAGGATCTCACCGACCAGCATGCCGAGCGCGTGCACGTCCTCGCGGAGGGCTTCGTGCTTCGGCGGGAAATGAATGTCACTGCGGCTCACAGAGCCGCGGATGGTAGCAGTGGCACGATCCGGGAGACAGGCACAGAGATGTGCCCCGCCGCCGCAGGTGGCGGAGCCTCGGGCAAAAAACCGCGCTGTTGCTCGGCCCATCCTGGGCCTCGCCCCTACGGGGCCGATGCTACGCGTCGTCCAAAATCGCTCCAGGCGATTTTGTGCTGGAGGCGCGCTGGGCCGGGCAGGATGCCCGGATCCAGCGCTATCCGACCAGCAGGACGGATTCGGCACGCTCCAGCTCTTCCGGCTGGCCGTACAGCACCACCACATCGCCATCGCGCAGCACGGTATCGCCGGCCGGCTCCCGCCCGAGTATTCCCTGGCGGCGGAGGCCCGTGAACGTCACACCGACGCCGCGGCCACGAACGTCACGCAGTGTCCGGCCCACCGCCCAGGCCCCCGGCGGGACGACCACGGACTTGATCTCCTCGCGGTACTCATGGCTCTCGTCGAGCGGCCGCGCATCGCCCCGGCGGATGATGTTTCTGAGGACTGAGTAGCGGTGGCTGCGGATGTCACCCATCGTGCGGACTACGCGTGACACCGGAACGTGGAGCAGTATCAGCACGTGCGAGACGAGCATGAGGCTCGCCTCGAAGGTCTCGGGCACGACATCCGTCGCGCCGGCATCCTGCAGCTCCTTGATCCGGGCGTCATCCTGGGTGCGCACCAGTACGGGCACATCGGGCCGCAGCCGGCGGATACTGCGCAGGATCCCGACCGAGGTCGCGGGGTCCGAGAAGCTGATGACGACGGCAGTGGCCGTATCGAGGCCCACTTTCGCGAGGATCGACTCGTCGGCCGAGTCACCGAAGATGACCGGGTCGCCGGCCTGGCGCGCGGCGGCGATTCGGGCCGGGTCGAGATCGAGCGCGATGTACTCGAAGCCCTGCGATTCAAGCACCCGCGCTACGTTCTGTCCTACGCGCCCGAAGCCGCAGAGAATTACGTGATCTCGCCGTCCGATGTCGCCTGTCGCACCGGTCTCGCGCTCGAATGCGGTGCGGGGTGGCCCGGACTCACGCAGCAGGACACGAGCGATGCGCTTGTTGTTGTTGAGGATGAGCGGACTCAACACCATCGAGAGCACGACGGCCAGGAGCAGCGGCTGGCCGAAGCTGCCCGGGATGAGGCCGGTCGCGAGCGCGATCGTGCAGAGGGCAACTCCGAACTCGCCGCCGATCGAGATGACGATGCCGGTGCGCAATGCCTTGAAGCGCGAGCCGGTAAAGGGGCGGCTCACCAGCGCGGCGACCGCGGTCTTCAGGATGATGATGGCTGCGAGCCAGTAGAGGACCTTGCCGAGCTCCCCGGTGAGGAGCCGCACATCGAGAAGCATTCCGACCGAAATGAAGAAGAGTCCGAGCAGGATGTCGCGGAACGGCCGGATCACCGACTCGATCTGGTGTCGGTACTCGGTCTCGGCCAGCATCATCCCGGCGAGAAAGGCGCCGAGACCGGGAGACAGCCCGGCGAGGCTCGATACCCAGGCGGCCGCCAACACCACGAGCAGCACCGCGAGCGTGAACAGCTCCCGCAGCCTGCTGTGGGCCATCTCGCGAAAAAGCGGCCGCAACAGCCAGCGGCCGGCTGCCAGCACTGCTCCGATCGCGAGCACACCGCCGCCCACGGCCTCGATGCTGGCGCCGAGATCGAAGCGGCCGCTGCCGGTAGTGAGGGCGGAAGCCAGCGCGAGGAAGGGGACGAAGGCCAGGTCCTGGAAGAGGAGCATGCTGAAGGCGAGCCGTCCGTGGGTGCGGTTGAGCTCGGCGCGCTCGGTGAGCTGGTGCAGGAGGATCGCGGTCGAGCTCATGGCCAGTGCACCGCCGATGACGACCGCGGCCGGCCAGGCTATGCCGCCGAGCCGCGCGAGCACGGCGAACACCGCGGCAGAGACCGCGACCTGCGCCGAGCCCAGACCGAACACCTCGCGCCGCATCGCGATCAGGCGCGGCAGGGCGAACTCCAGGCCGAGCGTGAAGAGGAGAAAGACGACGCCGAGCTCGGCGAGAATGCGGGTCGTATCCGTACTGGCGACGACCGCGAGCGCATGTGGGCCGAGCGCGAGTCCCACGAGCAGATAGGGAATGGTGGTCGGCAGCCCGAGCCGCCGCGCGAGGGTGACGAGCAGCACCGCGGCGGCAAGGAGGGCCAAAACCTGGCTGAGAGGCTGCATGGGCGTAGTCTAACTGTTGGACGCCCACGCATACGCCTTGGGCTCGCAGTCCGCGAGCCCAAGGCACTGTCAGAGGAGATTGTCTAAATGGAGATGTGGACGGCGGTCGGCCGGCGGTGGGCGCGAGCCTGCCCCGGGGCGGGTGTGAGGAGTGAGTCCTCCACCTGCAGGTCCTCGTCTTCGACCGGGGGTATCGGCTGTCGGCCCTCCAGCATCTCGAGCAGCGTCTCGCGTGCGCGGGCAACGCGGCTCTTGATCGTCCCCACCGCGCATCCGCAGATCTCCGCTGCCTCCTCATAGGAGAAGCCGCTCACGCTCACCAGGATGAGCGCGGTGCGCTGGCCGGGAGAGAGCGAGGCGAGCGCGCGATTCAGGTCGCGCAGCTCGAGCTTGCCGTCGTGATCGGGGGGTACGCTCGGCTCGGGCAACAGCTCGATATCCATGCCGTGTGCTTCGAATTTGCTGCGTCGAAGCTGTGAGTAATGCTCATTGCGCACGATGGTGAACAGCCACGCCTTGAGGTTGGTCCCTGGCTTGAAGCGCTGGATGTTGTTGATCGCACGCATCAGCGCCTCCTGCACCAGATCGTCCGCGCGTACGCCGTCCCGGCAGAGCGAGCGGGCAAAGGTGTGAAGCTGCGGCACCAGAGCCACCATGTCGTCGGTCACCATTTGCACCTCTTCCCCGGGCCCGCAATAGGGCTCGATTCGCGTTTCGTTGCTCATATGGGCAAGTTAATTGCTGCGGGGCGCCGCTGAAGTCGGCAAGGGTGCGAAACGGACGGGGTTGGTCTCCCAAGCTCGTGTCGGACGATTCCTACCACGGCCAGGCACCCGTTGCCGGCGACCGACAGTCGGAGACTTCCTACGCCGGCATCGGAAGCAAATCGCCCTGTCGCCACCTGCCGACTGATGGCGGATCCGCGAGGCGAAGAGGGACTATCCAGGCATCCTGCAAAACGCTTGGGCTTACGGAGTGGGCAATGTCAGAAGCAGCGATATTCATCAAGAGATTCACGAGATCGGAGGGCGGTGCCCGCGGACTGCCGCCGCGCGCGGCCGCGCTCCTTGCGGTACTACTTCCGGCCGCGTTGGTCCTGAGCGGCTGTGCGAGCGGGCCGAAGCCCACTGCGCAGCTGGTGCGCGCGAGCACCCTGGTCAGCGAGGCGGAGAAAGGCCAGGCGCAACGCTATGCAGCGGCAGACCTGCAGCGCGCCCGCGATGAGTTGAGCGAAGCGCAGACCGCCGACTCCGACGGCAAATACGACGATGCGCGCAGCCTCGCCGAGAAGGCGGCTGCCGATGCCGATCTCGCCAGCGCGCGCGCCGCGAGGGGCACCGCCCGGCAGTCGGCGGACGAAGTCCACCGAAGCCTCGACACTCTGAGGCAGCAGTTAGAGAACGGGCCGGCGCCTTCCGGCAATACCGGACCTGGTCAGGATCACCCTTGAGGAGGCTGCCATGAGACATCGCACGAGAGCTCTCGTAGTCCTCGCGTCCGCGGGTGCAATACTCGCCGGCTGCGCCTCCACACCGCGGCAGAGTCCGCAGCTCGATCAGGCCCGTAGCGCGGTCGAGACCCTCTCGGGCAGGCCGCGGGCGATAGAGGCCGCAGGGCCCGACCTGAAGGCAGCGCGCGCAGAGCTGAGCCGCGCGGATCTCGCGCTGCGCAACGGCGAGCCCATGGATGAGGTCGACCATCTGGCCTATCTCGCGCTGCGGCACGCCGAGGCCGGAGAGGCGCGCGCCGATGCCGCCGCCGCGCAGGCTGAGGTCGTGCAGTCGAATCAGGAGCGCCAGCAGCTGCTCCTCGAGTCGCAGAAGCGCCAGGCCATGACGGCACAACAGCAGGCGCAGAACGCGCAGCAGCAGGCGCAGAGCGCACAGCAGCAGGTGCAGGCGGCGAACAACGAGGCTCAGCAGGCGCGCAATCAGGCGCAGCTGGCGCAGCAGCAGCTCGCGAACGAGCGCCAACAGTTCAAGCAGATGCAGACCGAGCAGCTCGGCGCGAAGCAGACCGACCAGGGCATGGTGGTCACTTTGAGCAACGTGCTCTTCAGCACCGGCAAGTCGACTCTGCAACCGGGCGCGCACCTGCAGCTCGAGCGTCTGGCGCAATACCTCAAGGATCATCCCAAGGAGCGCGTGCTGATCGAGGGCAACACTGACAGTACGGGTAATGCCTCCAGTAACCAGGCGCTCTCCTCCGCGCGGGCGCAGGCCGTGGCGCAGGCGCTCGAGTTGCGCGGGGTACGGCCGGACCAGTATCAGACGATCGGGTTGGGCGAGGCTTATCCCGTTGCCTCGAACGGCAATGAGGCGGGGCGGCAGCAGAATCGGCGTGTCGACATCGTATTCTCCAACGAGTCCGGCCAGTTCTCCGAGGCGGCGCTTTCGCGCCAGAACGCAATCAGGCGGTGACAGCATGAGATCCGAGCAAGACCGGCGCATGAGGGCAGGGGAGTGGCAGCATCGCTCCCGGCAGGATGATGATGAGGGACAGTACGAGAAAGATCCCTGGCGCGCCGACTGGCGCCGCGATCCGCCCCAGGGCCCTGGCTATCGCTATCGGGAGTCGCCCGGAGGGCGCGCTCCCGATGCTGAATACCGGCGCGGATTCGAGCACCGAGCGGAGGACGTTGAACCCTACGAGCCCTCCGAGGGCTATGAACCGTTCGAGCCGGGCCACCCCCGCGACGAGGGCCGGCAGTTCGGCGCCGGGCCGCCGCCGCGTTATCTCGGCACCGGTTTTCCCGGGCGCGGTGGACCCGGGTTCGCCGGCGGCTACTACGGTTTCGGCACCGGGACGCTCCAGCCCGACTGGCGGGCCGGCCGTCGCCACCCGCTCGGTGAGGATGAGCAGAGCGCACCTGACTGGCGCACCGTCGAGCAGCGCCGCTACCCACCCGGTCCGAAGGGTTATCAGCGCTCCGACGAGCGGCTGCGGGAGGATATCTCGGACCGGCTCATGCAGGCTCGCTACATCGATTCGAGCGATGTGACGGTCGAGGTGTCAGGTGCCAAGGTCGTGCTGGATGGCACGGTGCCGGAGCGGCGAATGAAGCACGCGATCGAGGATCTCGTCGATGCCTGCCCGGGCGTGCAGGACATCGATAACAGGATTCGCGTGAAGCGATAAGCGCTGGAAGCCCCGAGCAACCGCCGCCTTAGATCAAGCCCGTCGAAAATCGACGGCGGGGAGCTGCATCGACCGGCGGTATTTGGTCACCGTGCGGCGCGCGACTTTCACGCCGCGGTCTGCCAGGAGCTCGGTGAGCTGCACGTCGGACAGCGGGTTGCGGCGATCCTCCGCGGCGATGAACTCGCGCAGCAGCGCGCGAATGGCCGTAGCTGAGCACGATCCGCCGCTGGTCGTGGCGAGCTGCCGCGAGAAGAAGCGTTTGAAGGCGACGACGCCGCGCGGCGTGGCCATGAATTTGTGGCTGGTGGCGCGTGATACCGTCGACTCGTGCAGGCCGAGCTCATCGGCGATCTCGCGCAGCGTGAGCGGCCGCATGGCCAGATCACCGTACTCGAAGAAATTGCGCTGGCGGGCGACCACCGCCTCCGCCACGCGCTGGATGGTGAGGAAGCGCTGCTCGAGGTTGCGCACCAGCCAGCGCGCCTCCTGTAGGTGCTGCGCGAGCAGCGCGGTCTCCCCATCGCGCGCCTGCCGGAAATAGTCGGCGTACTGTTGGTTGACGCGGATGCGCGGATAAATTGCCGAGTTGACAGTAACCACCCAACGCTTCTTGTCCTTGCGGACGATCACGTCGGGGACGATCGCACGCGGCTCGAAAGTGCCGATCTTCGAGCCGGGGCGCGGATCGAGGCTGCGGATGAGATCCATGGCGAGACGCAGCTCGTCCGCGGAGCAGCCGAGCGCGTCGAGCAGACGCGTGTTGTCTCTCGCCGCCATCATGGAAAGCCTGTTCTGCACTACATCGAGCGCGATGTTGCGCCCGGGCGTCTCCCGAGCCATCGCCTCGAGCTGCAGGGCGAGGCATTCGCCGAGGTTGCGCGCCGCGATGCCGCTCGGCTCGAGCGTCTGCACGATGCGCAGCGCAGTCTCTACTTCACCTGGCGCGGCGCCCGGCGCGAGTGCCGAAACGTCTTCGAGCGGAAGGCGCAGAAATCCGTCATCGTCCAAAGCGTCGATGATGAGGTTCGCGAGCACGTGATCGCGCTCCGTCAGGCCGAGGAGCAGCAACTGCTCGCGCAGCGAGTCATGGAGGGTCGAGGGTGAGGCGGTCCACTCCGTCCAATCAGGCGTCTCCTCGCCGCCGCCACCGCTGCTGCCGCTGGTCGATGAGAAATCGAGATCCGCGCGGGAGCTGTCCTCGCTCGACTCTTCGCGCTCGGAGCGGGGGTCGGACGCCTCCGCCGATTCGGCGTTCTCTTCGAGGAAGGGATTCTGCGCGATCGCCTGGTGCAGTTCTTGCACGCACTCCAGGGCTGATAGTTGAAGCAGCTTCACCGACTGCTGCAGTCGAGGTGTCAGTGTGAGCTGCTGCTTCAGGCGCAGTCCCAATACGGCGTTGGACATCGAGGAGCCCTCTCTTACAAGCCAGCAGCGCCCCAGCCTCGGCAGCGCGGCATGCCGCCGGGGGAGAACTTGCAAGGGCGTGTAAGAACGCCATGCGCGCCGAGCCGTGGCTCAAAACTCCCATACGAGCGACATGACATCAATTCACGACGACGACCCCGGTTCCCGCCCAGATGCGGCACGCGCGCCCACCGCGCCCGCGCGTCCGCCGGCGCCGGAATGGGAGCGCCTCGCGCGCCGCAAAGATGAGCTCGAAACGGTGCTCGCGGCGGGGGAAATCGGCTACTGCAGGCTGCGGGAAGCCGATCGCACATTGGCGGCCAACTCGCAGTTCAAGGCCGAATGGGGCTGGCCTCCCGATGAGGCTCTGCGCTGGGAGGCTCTGGAGTCGCGAATCGACATCGGTGATCGCGCGCGCTTCTCGGATGCGGTACGTCAGACTCTCGCCAGCGCCGCGCCCTTGGACCTCACCATTCGGGTGCGGCCGACGGAAGGCGAGATGCAGTGGCTGGCGCTGCGCGGTTGTGTGGTAAAGGGTGGCAGCGAGGCCGAGTCCACGGATCTCGTGATCACCTCGCGCAACGTGACGAGCGAGCACCGGGCTTCCGAGGGTGTCCTGGATGCGCGCGCGCAGCTCCTCGAGCACGAGCGGCAATCACGGCACGCGGCGGAAACCGCCAACCGCTCCAAAGACGAGTTCCTGTCAGTGATCTCGCACGAGCTGCGCTCGCCGCTCAATGCCATCCTCGGTTGGAATCGCATCCTCGCGCTCAAGTGCCACGATAATCCGGAGGTCGGGGCGATCACCCCGCGCATCGAGCAGAGCGCGAAGGCGCAGTTGAAAATGGTCAACGACCTGCTCGACCTCGGGCGCGTGAGCACCGGAAAGCTCAAGGTGGAGATCCGCTCCATGCAGCTCGCGCGGGTGGCGCGGCTCGCGATCGATGCCGCGCGCCCGGCGGCGGCGGCAAAGGGCATCGAGATCGAGCCGCGGCTCGATGCCGCGATGGGCGAGTTGCGCGGTGATCCGGATCGCCTGCAGCAGGTGATCGGCAACCTGCTCTCCAATGCGGTGAAATTCACCGGTGCCGGGGGCCGCATCACCGTCGGCCTGCGCGAGGAGGGCGGCTTCACGGAGATCACCGTCGCAGACACCGGTCAGGGTATCGCGCCGGAGCTGCTGCCCCACATCTTCGATCGCTTCCGGCAGGGCGACAACTCGAGCACGCGGCAGGCGTCCGGACTCGGGCTCGGTCTCACTCTGGCGCACGAGATCGTCGCTCTGCACGGCGGCTCCATTTCCGCGCGGAGCGCGGGCCTCGGCGCCGGCGCGACATTCTGCGTTCGATTGCCGACGGTGCCCCCGCTACCCGAAACAGGTGGGCAGGCGCAGGGCACGGAGCGCGAGTCGCCGGAGCGACGGCAAACGCTTCAGGGACTGTCGATTCTGGTGGTGGACGATGAGCTGGAAGCACGCACGGTAGTCGCGGAGATGCTGCGGCTGGAAGGGGCTGCCGTCACTGTCACCGACTCCGCACTCTCCGCGCGGCGCAAGCTGGAAGCGCGGGGCTCGCACTTCGACATCATCGTAACGGACATCGGTATGCCGCTGGAGGATGGCTACTCGCTGATGCGCAAGTTGCGCTCGAGCCAGGCGGGCAAACGGATGCTCGCCATTGCGGTGACCGGCTACGCTTCGCGCAACGATGTTGCAGCCGCCATGGATGCGGGATTCGATCTGCACGTGCCGAAGCCGGTCGACTTCGACACTTTCGTGCCCCTCGTACGGCGCCTCGCCATCTGGCGCCGCTCCGACTGATCGATCGGCTATCGAGTCAGATTCCGGACTGCCAGGTGCTCGGCATGCCTGCGGTTTCGATCGCCTGCTCGATCGTCAGACAGGCCTCGCGAGCCTCCGGCTGTGCGCGCAGACTGCGCGCAATCGAGTTGAGGAAGGTGCACATGAGGCCGGTGTTGGGATGCGCGGAGTGGAGCTGCTCCTCCACCCGGTCGATGAGCTCTATCAGATCTTCCTGGTCGCACCGCGGAAATGTCATCCCGGTCACGGTGCTCTGCACGCAGATGAGCGCCTGGTGTATGGCGGCCTGCTGCTCCCCGTTCATCATGGCCAGAATTTGAACCCGCCGCTGCCCGAAAGCAAGCCGTCGATTGACCCCTGGGCGCCCCTCCCCAGCACCACTCTGTCGAAGTGCAAAAGCGAATCATTAAGCGACCCCCGGGCCGTTCCCGGGGGTCGCGAGGTCGAATAGGTGAGTCCCCCCGCGCTCGCGCGAAGCGGCAGGATGCCGCACTTCGCGCCAATAAAAAAAGAGCGGGCTGGTCGCACCACAGCCCGCCAAACGGGGGGTCTGCAGTCTCCCTGCAATCGCCGTGCCAGGCGCGTGATCGCCATTTTCGAGGCTCCCGGCGAGTCGGCGGGCGGCCGCGGGAGCACCTGCGTCGGTAAAAAGGCACAGGAGGTGAAAATTGTGCAGTTGAGTCCGGCGCGCTCTGCCGCCGAGCTGGCGCCGCGGGTAGGGCTCGGGCGGTGTTGACAGTCCTGGCACATCTCGTGCTTGAGCACTCCCCTGTCATCAATTCCCTTGTCCCGCCGCCCCGCCATCGGGAACGGCGAGGAGATGCGCATGAATCATAAGTACACCATCGAAGCGCTGAGGGAGCTCATTTCCGTACGCAGCGACAGCGAGCAGGCATTGAGGCGGTGCGCGGCGTCGGTGATCTCGGGTCCACTCAGAGAGCTTTGCGTCCAGGGAGCCGCGGAGTGCGTCGACGCGGCACGCGAGCTCGAAGCGTTGGTCGAGCGTCTGGGAGGCGAGCTCCAGGCGCATGGGGCGGTGGCCGGTTTCTGGCGCAGCGGTTGGGCCGGTCTGCGCGCCGCCCTTGCGCGTGCGGAAGAGGGCGCTATTCTCGATGCGTGCGAGCGCGGGGAGAGCTGGATCCTGGAGGTGTATCGCAATGCCCTGGACGATCACCTGCCGGATTTCGTGCGCGAGACCCTGCTGCGCCAGTTCGAGGTCCTGATGAGCACTCACGAAGCGTTCCGCGGCTGTCGCGCACAGCGAGCTGCCCGCGGCGATGCGGCAGCGGTCTCCGGTGCACAAGCAGGTCAACACTAGGGCCGACTTTCCCCTGACACGCTGGTCCGCCAGCCCGGTCATCGTCGGGATCGGTGTCGGACTGCTCGCGGGCCCGTTGGGTCTGAAGCTGATCGAGCCACAGCTCACCGAGGACGCCTCACTCATCCAATCGGTCAGCGAAGCGGTCCTGCTGATCTGCCTGTTCTGCGCCGGCCTGCGACTGCGCGCTCCGTTCGAGTGGGCGCCGTGGCGGGCGCCGCTGCAGCTCGCCTCGCTCACCGCCGTCTGCGCGGCGCTGCTGTCGGCTGCGGCGGCTTATGTCATCTTTCGAATGAGCCCTCTGCAGGGTCTGCTGTTGGCAGTGATCCTGGTGCCGATGGATGCGGTACTTGCATCCGACGTGCATGCGCCGACGGACGGTGAGCAGGACGTCGTGCCGTTTGCGCTCGCGGCGGAAGGGGCAGTGACCAGCGCGGTCGTCGCGCCGATCCTGATGTTGGTGCTGACGCGGATGGGCGTGACGGGTGTGGGCTCAACCGTGCTCGGTTCTCTGACCCTCACCCTGCTCTGGTCGCTCGCCGGCGGGGCGGTGCTCGGGTGGCTCATCGGAGCGGCGTCCTCGCGCTGGCTCGCGCTGATCGACCGCGATCGTCAGGGGGACCTGCTCGAAGAGATGATCGTGTTCGCCACGGGTGCGCTGGCCTACGTGTGCGCGCTCGCGCTGCGCACCGACGCGCTGCTCGCCGCTCTCGCAGCGGGGCTCGCCCTGTCCCACGGCGGGCGGCTGCGCTCGACCCACAAGCAGGCACTCGGGATGCGCGTGCTCAGATTTGCCGGCCGGGCGGAGCGCGGTGCGGCGGTGCTGGTCATGGTGCTGCTGGGCGCGCTGCTCGGCGCGGCGGACTTCACTCCCCGTAACGCGCTCTACGCGGCGGTGTTGCTGATCCTGGCGCGGCCGCTGGCCGTGCGTCTCGGGCTCAGGCGGCCCGTGGTGACAGCGGTGCAGCGCCGGTCTCTGGAGCTGTTTGCGGCACGGGGACCCGCCGCGCTCTACTGTCTGGCGCTGGCCGCCAGCCACGACCTGCCGGCGGCATTCGTCAGGCAACTGGAGAACGCCGCTCTGGTGGTGATCGTCGTATCGGTCATTTCCGGCGCGGTATCCGCGTTGACTGCCAGAAAACCGAATCCCGGCGCCGCGCTCTGAGGCAGGGAACACCGGCCGGGCCGGCGCGTTATGGGCGGCGCCCCCGGCTGCCCGGCTGGCGCTTGGCGCCGCGCCACGGAGGGCATACAGTTGACCGCCCTTTACGGGCTGAAGGCGAGCACATGGCACACGCTTTGATAATCGACGACGATGCAGATGTGGTGGAGTGGCTGCAGGAAGTCGCCCGCATGGAAGGCTTTACCGTCGCGCGCGCCCAGAGCCTTCGGGATGCGCGCATCGAGCTCGGCCGACAACGCCCCGACGTCCTTCTGACCGATCTGGCGCTCCCGGACGGGGAGGGAATCGAATTGCTGCGCGAGCTCGAGAAGCCGGAAGCCACCGAGGTCATCGTCATCACCGGTCACGCCACCGTCGACAGCGCCGTCGCCGCACTGCGGGCGGGGGCGAGCGACTACCTGATCAAGCCGGCCGATCTCGAGCGGGTGCAGGCGGTGCTGCGGCACGCGAAGAAAACCTCGGCTCTGCAGCACGAGATCGGCGAGCTGCGCGATGAGCTGCGCCGCCTGGGCCGCTTCGGGCGGATACTCGGCAGCTCGCAGCGCATGCAGGTGCTGTACGACCAGCTCACCCGGGTAGCCCCGACGTTGGCCACGGTCATGCTGATCGGTGAGAGCGGCACCGGCAAGGAGCTCGCGGCCCAGACCATTCACGAGCTCTCCAGACGCCGCACGAGCGCGTTCCTGCCGCTCAATTGCGGCGCCGTCGCGCCGCAGCTCATCGAGAGCGAGCTCTTCGGTCACGAGCGGGGCAGCTTTACCGGCGCCGATAGGCAGCACAAGGGATTCTTCGAACGCGCCAACGGCGGCACGATCTTTCTCGATGAGATCACCGAGATGCCGATGGAGCTGCAGGTGAAGCTCCTGCGGGTGCTGGAGACGGGCGCCGTCAACCGTGTGGGCGGCACGCAACCGATCGCGAGTGACGTGCGCGTGATCTGCGCGACCAACCGCGAGCCGGAAAGGGCTGTTGCCGACGGCAAGCTGCGCGAGGATCTCTATCACCGCCTCAATGTCTTCCCGATCCGCCTGCCGCCGCTGCGCGATCGGGAAACCGACATCGAGCAGCTCGCCCAGTTCTTTCTCGACGAGCTCAACCGTGCCGAGGGGACGCACAAGACGTTCTCGCGCGATGCGCTGGTGCGCCTCTACCAGTACGGCTGGCCCGGCAATGTCCGTGAGCTGCGCAATTATGTGCAGCGAGCCTTCATCATGGCGGACGACATCATCGAATGCGACATAACGCTGACTGACGCTCCGGCCAAGCCCGATGACGGTACGACCATCACCATCCGGGTCGGCACCCCCCTGGAAGAGGTGGAGCGGCGCGTCACCATGGCCACGCTGGCGTATTGCGGCCATGTCAAGCGCAAGGCTGCGGAGATCCTGGGGGTCAGCCTGAAGACGCTCTACAACCGTCTCGAGACCTATAACGGCAGGGATTCGGGCAGCCGGCCTCCGTCCTCGGGTAAGGAAGAGGAGTCCGACAGCAGCCGGGAATCGCTGCGTTGAGGGGGTCAGACGATTCCTACAGCCCCTTGCGCCGCATCTCCGGTTGCGCCTTCCACAACCTCCATAGGCGCGCGCACCGGGGTGCGGATACGCTGCCCGGCGCATGGGACGCTCATGCGCGTAGCGCCGCAGGTGACTGCGACACACACCCCCTGACGCACCCATGCCGGCCATTCGAGTCGCAGTCGTAGACGATCATCAGCTCGTGCGGATCGGGCTGAGGCAGATCATCGAAGCTCAGGCGGACTTCGTATGGGCGGGTGAGGCTAGTACAGGACGCGAGGTTCTGACGCTGTTACGCACCACTCCGTGTGATGTGCTGCTGCTGGATCTCTCACTTCCCGACATGTCGGGACTCGACGTGCTCCGGCACATCAAGTCACATCATGAGTCGGTGGCCACATTGGTGCTGAGCGCTTACCCGGAGAGTCAGTACGGTCTCAACGTGCTGCGGGCCGGCGCAAGCGGCTTCGTCAGCAAGAGCGCCGATGATGGCGAGCTCTGCCGTGCCATCCGCGCTGCGGTGCGGGGCGGCCGCTACGTGAGCCCGGAGCTGGCCGAGATGCTGGTGAGCGGGATGCAGGGCGCTCCGGGCGAGCCGCGGCACAGCGTGCTGTCGGAGCGCGAGTTTCAGATCTTCTGCAAGCTTGCCGAGGGACGCAGCGTTTCCGAGATTGCCGCCGGCCTCTTCCTCAGCGTCAAGACCGTCAGCACCTACCGCACACGGATATTGGAGAAGATGGGAATGAAGACGAACGCCGACATCACCTACTACGCCATCAAGAACAACCTGCTGCAGTGAGGCGTGTGGTGAGCGCTGAAGGGCGATCCCAGGGCGGTAACGGCTCTTCCAACAGCGAGCGGCGCATCCTCCTCATCGAGGATTCGGCCGTGCTGTCGCGGCGCCTGATCGATCTGCTGTCGGAGCCAGGGCGGGTCTCGGTCTCGGCGCAGGCGGCGACGCAGACCGAAGCGCTGCTGCGCCTGCAGGAGGCGACCTATGATGTGCTCGTGGTCGACATCGAGCTGGCCGAGGGCAACGGTGTGGCGGTCATCCGCCAGGTCCGTCAGCTTTATCCGCCCGATGCGCAGCCGCTGGTCGTGGTGTTGACCAATTACGCGTCGGACTTCGTGCGCGACCACTGCTTTGCGGCGGGCGCCGATTATTTCCTCGACAAGATGCGCGATATCGCGCTGTTGAAAGCGGTGGTCGCGGATGGCCACTCCAAGTGGTCGCCGCCGAACTGATCGGCTCAATCACCTAGCGGGATGCTCACCCGAAGCGTCGCGCCGGCGTCCGGGGCCGACTGGATCTCGAACTGACCGCCGAGCGCGCGCACGCGCTGGCGCATGCCCATGAGGCCGTGCGACCAGCGGAATCTCGGGTCCGCCGCATCGAAGCCGTGACCGTCATCACTCAGCGTGAAGCGGCAGGCGTCTCCTTCCACGATGAATCGCAGGGTGACCGAGTGCGCGCCGGCATGGCGGATGATGTTGGTGACCCCCTCCTGGACGATGCGGAAAAGCGCGATGGCAGTCTCCTTCGCCATCGGTGCGCCATCCTCGGGCAGGGTCAGGTCCGCCCGCAGCCCGGCCTTGGCGCAAGCCGACTCGACATAGGCGCGCAGCGCCGTGGGCAGCCCGAAATGGTCGAGCAGTGAGGGCCGAAGATCCTCGACCACGCGCCGCTTGAGGTCCATCGCCTCATCGAGCACCGTCCCGAGTTGCATCAGGCGCTCCTGCAACGCAGGCTCGGGGACGCGCGACTGCAGCCAGGAGAGATCCATCTTCGCGGCCGTCAGCAGCCCTCCGAGCTCATCGTGAAGATTGCGGGCGAGCTCCGATTTCTCTTTCTCGGAGAGCCTCTGCAGATGTGTGGATAGGGCTGAGAGCTCGCGGGTGCGCGCCTCGATCAGCCTCTCGAGATCTTTCGCGTGGCGCTCGGCAGCGGCGTGCAGAGCCTCGCGCCTGACGGCGTCGGCGGCGAGCAATCGGCTGAGCGCGATCAGGAGCCCCACTGCGAGGCATGCCAGCAGAATCACCGCGGCCTGAGTCTGCGGAGCTTCCGCCAGCCACCCGGCGATCGCTGCCGAGGCCAGCGCCACAAACAACACCCCGAGCAGCGCCAGCCACGCCCGTACGGGCAGCAGCCGCAGCGCCGACCATGTCATCGGCACGCGCCCGCGCAGCAGATCGGCTTGCGCCGCCGCACGGGCGTCCGGAGCGGGTGCTTGGGGTTGCATGTGGGTATATTGGCCCACAAGCAAAAAAAAAGCCCCGCCGGAGCGGGGCTTTTTCGCCGGCGGCTGGATCAGCCGGGGGACTTCTTCGACTTCGAGTGCTTCTTCATCATGTGATGCGAAGACTTCTTGTGCTTGGCGGCCTTGTGAGAGGACTTCATGCTGTCAGACTTCATGCTGCTGTCGGACTTCATGTTGCTGTCGGACGAAGCGGCGGCAGTCTGGGGGGCGGCCACCGCGGTGGTGACCCCGATGACCGGGCTGGCGACCAGCAGCGCGCCGAGAGCGGCGGGAACGAGCTTCTTGAGCATCGACATCTCCAAACGATAGCGAGGATTGAGAGCAGTCAGTAAGCGCCCGGCCGACGAGGCACCGGAACGGGGGGCATTATCTCCGGAAGCCGGCCGCCACGAGCCTGGATGACCGGAAAGTAATGTTCGACGCTCAATGTCCCTGAAAAGCGACAAGGGTCCGCACCGGCACCTCCAGCGCCTCGAGCCGGCGGGTGCCGCCGAGTTCCGGCAGGTCGATGACGAAACAGGCGGCCAGGATCTCGGCGCCGAGCGAGCGCAGTAGCTTCACGGCTGCCTCGGCAGTACCGCCGGTGGCGATGAGGTCGTCGACCAGAATGATCCGCTCCCCGCGGGCCACTCCGTCGCGATGCATCTCGATCTCATCCAACCCGTACTCGAGCGAGTACGCCACGCGCACCGTCTCGTGGGGCAATTTGCCCTTCTTGCGGATCGGCACGAAGCCGGCGGCCAACTGATGCGCGATGGCGCCCCCGAGAATGAAGCCTCGAGCCTCGATGCCGGCCACCCGATCGACCTTCGAGCCGGTCCATGGCCGCACCAGCTCATTGACGGCGCGGCGAAACATCTGCGCGTTGCCGAGCAGAGTGGTGATGTCTCTGAACTGGATCCCGGCCCGGGGATAGTCAGGGATGGTGCGGATGGAGGCTTTGAGCTCTTGCAGTTCGGTCGGGTCCATGACCCGGACTCTACACCGTTTCCAGGTACTGCACGCTGAAGTAGCCGTCGGTGTCGGTCCATGCGCGCCGCGGCGTCCAACCGGCCGCGCGGGCCTGACTCGCAAACGACTCCGGGGTGTACTTGTGACAGTGCTCGGTAACCAACCGCTCGCCGGCGGCAAACTGCACGCGCTCACCGGCAAGATGTACGGTCTGCCCACGCAGGCTCACCAGGTGCATCTCGATGCGGCTCTGCGCCGGCACCCAGACCGCCTCGTGGCGGAAGCATGCGGGGTCGAAATCCCCCGCGAGCTCGCGGTTGAGCCTGATGAGCAGATTCATGTTGAATGCAGCCGTGACACCGGCCGCATCGTTGTAGGCGCGCTCGAGGATGGCCGGATCCTTGGCGAGGTCGATGCCGACCAGCAGCCCGCCGCCCGTGCCTGCATTCTCGCGCATGCGCCCGAGCAGGCGGATGGCCTCCGGCGCGTCGAAGTTCCCGAGGGTGGAGCCTGGGAAGAACACGACCACGCGGGACGGTCGGCCCCGAGGGGCCGGCAGCGTGTAGCGCTGCGTGAAGTCGGCGCAGACCGGCAGCACCTCGAGCCGCGGGTAAGCGGTTTGTATGGCACGCGCCGCCGCGAGCAGGTGGCTGCGGGAGATGTCGACCGGCACATAGGCGGCGAGGTCCGGCAGGGCATCGAGCAGGAGGCGTGTCTTGCGGCTGGAGCCGCTTCCCGGCTCGAGCAGCAGCGCCCGCTCGCCGATGCACGCCGCCATCTCGTCGGCGAAGCGCGCCAGGATTCCGGTCTCGGTGCGAGTCAGGTAGTACTCGGGGAGGTTGCAGATGGCCTCGAAGAGCTGCGAGCCGCGGGGGTCGTAAAGATAGGCCGGCGACAGGCGCTTCGGTGTCGCGCGCAGTCCGGTGAGGACTTCCTCGATGAGCAGCCAGTCTGCCGCTCCGGGCCGCGACCCACGCCGGTTGCTCGGCCCATCCTGGGCCTCGGCCCACCGGGCCCGACGCTGCGCGTCGTCCAAAATCGCTCCCGGCGATTTTGTCACGTGGCATCCCCGGCGAGCCGCACACCACTGAATTGCCAGCGGGCGGCGGCGGGGAAGAAGTTGCGGTAGGAGGCGCGGATATGCTCCCGCGCTGTGGCACAGGATCCGCCGCGCAGGACGATTTGGTTGATCATGAATTTCCCGTTGTATTCGCCGAGCGCCCCGGCGGCGGGGGAGTAACCGGGATAGGGGGCATACGCGGACTGCGTCCATTCCCACACGTCACCGAACATCTGCATCAGCGCATCGGGCACGTCGGAGTCCACGGTGGACATTGCGACGGGTTGCGGATGCCATTGGCGGCGCTCGACGAAATTGCCGGTCACGGGGGCGTTGCCCGCGGCCAGCTCCCACTCGAACTCGGTGGGCAGCCGCCCGCCCGCCCAACGCGCGAAGGCGTCTGCTTCGTAGTAGCTCACGTGACAAAGGGGCGCTGAGGGATCGAGCGGCCGCATTCCCGTCAGGGTGAATTCTTCCTCCAGCGAGACGGCCCAGTAGATGGGCCGGCGCCAGCCCTCGCGGCGTGCGAGCGCCCAACCGTCGGAGAGCCACAGCCGCGCATCTTCATAGCCTCCGGCGCGCACGAACTCGAGATACTCGCCGTTGGTCACCAGCCGGTTGGCGAGCCTGAACGGCGGGACCAGGGCGCGGTGTCGCGGCAGCTCGTTGTCGAAGCAAAACCCGGCGCCGGCATGTCCGATTTCGATGAGGCCGCCTTCGAAGCCCACGTGGCGCAGCGGCACAGCGCGCGTTGGCTGTTGGCGCGGACGCGGCCGATAGGCGGGCTGCAGCGGATTGAGAGAGAAAAGGTGCTTGATGTCGGTGAGCACCAGCTCCTGGTGCTGGCGCTCGTGCTCGAGGCCGAGCGTCAGCACCGACTCGAGTCCATCCGTAAGCCCGCCCACAGCGAGAAGGGCGGTCATCTGCTCGTCTATGGCCGCCCGGTATGCCATGACCTCCGCGACCGTGGGGCGCGACAGCATGCCGCGGGCGGCGCGGCAGTGCATGGGGCCCACTGCGTTGTAGTAGGAGTTGAAGAGATAGCGGTACGGCTCGGCGTAGGGGCGGTAGTCGGCCAGGGCGCGGGCCAGCACGAATTCCTCGAAGAACCAACTCGTGTGCGCGAGATGCCACTTCGCGGGGCTCGCATCCGGCATCGATTGCACCACGTAGTCCTCAGCAGCGAGCGGTGCGCAGAGCTCCACGGTCACCGCGCGCACTTCGCGATAGTGCCTTCCCATCTGCGAAGGGGCAGGGTCGCCCGGAAAAGCGATCGATTGCATCGGCCAGGCCTCCTCGCGACGGATCAGTCCCATGAGCAGAATCCATTCCCGCGGAGCGCGGCCGGGCCGCCTGCGCGGGAATCTGGGAGAATCGCCGGGACCCCACACCGCCCGGAAGGCCCGTTCCGTCCATGCAAGCGATCGATGTGCTCCTCGAGAGACGCTCCGCCAAGGCCCTCACCGATCCCGCGCCGGATGCCGGCGCACTGGAGCTGCTGCTCGAGAGCGCGGCCCGTGCGCCTGATCACGGGCGGCTGCGGCCGTGGCGCTTCATCGTGATCCGTGCCGCCGCACGCGAGCGCCTCGGAGCGCTCCTGGCGGAGGAACTGCGGCGCAGGCAGCCCGCGGCCAGCACGGAATCACTGCAGCGCGAGCGGCAAAAAGCGCTGCGCGCGCCGCTCATCGTCGTGGTGGCTGCGGTCTGCAGCGCTGCGGCCAGGATTCCGCCGATCGAGCAGATCCTCGCTGCGGGCGCCGCCGCGCAGAACATCATGCTCGCGGCCACCGCGCTCGGATTCGGCGCCATGTGGAAAACCGGCAATGCCGCCTATGACGATACGGTAAAGGCGGCGCTCGGGCTGCAGGCCGGGGCCACCATCGTGGGATTTCTCTACCTCGGCACGGCGCCCGCCGATGCGGTCCCGCCGCCTGCGCGGGGGCAGTGGCAGGACAGGGTGAGCTACTGGGGAGAGTGAGGCGGCCTCAGGGCTTGACCACGGCCAGTACGACGATGGCGATGAGGAAGAGCATCGGCACCTCGTTGAATATCCGATACCACCGCTGTGAGTGGCTGTTGCGGCCGTCGCGCAGCCCATGCATCAGGCTACGGCACCAGAGGTGATAGACGATGAGCCCGGCCACGAGTACGACCTTCACCCGCAGCCAGAGGAAATCGAGATATCCCGGTGCGGTGGCCACCATCGAGATGCCGAATACGATGGCGAGCGTGCCGCCCAGGCTCATCAGGGAGAAGAGCCGCCGCTCCATGACGACGAAGCGCTCGCGGCCGATTGGATCGGTTGCCGCGCAGTGATACACGAAGAGCCGCGGCAGGTAAAAAAGCCCGGCGAACCAGGTGACGACGAAGACGATGTGGAACGCTTTGAGCCAGAGCATTCCGCATGTTAACCGAACGCACGCGACCGCCTTGGGAACCTTGAGGTGTGGAACGGGTCGCTTGGCCGAAGGCGCCGATTCCGGTGACAATTCGCAGATGTCTACCCGTTCCCACCTCAAGACGGCCCGCCCCAGGCAGCCGGCCGCGCGTAAGGCGCCGGACGCAGCGCACGTCCTCGTCATCGACGTTGGCGGCTCCCATGTCAAATTCCGCATGGGCGCCCGCGGCCAGATCCGCAGGTTCGTCTCCGGCCCCGACATGACCGCGGCCGATATGGCCCGCCAGGTCCGCAAGCTGACCCGCGATCTCGCCTATGAGGCGGTCGCGATCGGCTATCCCGGCCTGGTGTTGCGTGGGCGGATCGCCGCGGAGCCTTACAACCTCGGCCAGGGTTGGGTGGGATACGACTTCGAGAAGACGCTCGGTAAGCCGGTACGCGTGGTCAACGATGCGACCATGCAGGCGCTCGGCAGCTACGAGGGAGGCCGGATGCTCTTCCTGGGGCTCGGCACCGGTCTCGGCGCGACACTGATTCTCGACGGCACGGTGGAGCCGATGGAGATCGGTCACATGCCGTACAAGCGCAAGAAGACCTTCGAGGACTATGTGGGCGAGCGCGGGCGGAAGCACCTCGGCAATAAGAAGTGGCGCAAGGCGGTGGCCGAAGTGGTGACCCGACTGAAGGAAGTGCTCGAAGCCGACTACGTCGTGTTGGGAGGCGGCAATGCCTCGCGCCTGAAGGAACTGCCTGAGGGCGTGCGCCTCGGTGACAACCTGAATGCCTTCAAGGGCGGCCTGCATCTCTGGGGCGGCGACGATCCGCTCGCTGTCAGCATCTCGCGCCGTCAACGCGCGGCCCCGCCGCCGGGCGCGCGGCGATGAGCGCCGATACCGCGCCGGGCGCCCCCGGTCTGCCGCCGACCTGGTCGAGCAGCGCGAAGGAAATGGTCGGCTGCTCGCTCGGCCCCTCGCGGCTGTGGTTCACGGTGGGCGGCGGGATTCTCAACGAGGTCTACCACCCGCGGGTCGACATTCCCCAGATCCGCGATCTCGGCATCATCGTCGCGGACGGGCGCGGGTTCTGGGTGGAGGTCAAGCGGATGTACCGCCACACCCTGACACTCGCCGCGCCGGGTGTGCCGGCGGTGCGCATCGTGCATGAGCACGAGCGCTTCGAGCTGGCACTGCGCATCGCGCCGTCGCGCGAGCGCGACGTGCTCCTCATGGAGATCGAGCTGACCGGGGATGAGTCGCTGCGCCCGTACGCGCTGCTCGCTCCTCACCTCGGGGGCACGGGCCACAACAACTCGGCGGCAATCGCGGGTCATCGCGGCCACCGTGTGCTCTGGGCGGAGCAGGGACCGTTTGCGCTCGCGCTCGCGGCGGTGAGGCCCGATCAGCAGGATGCCTGGGGACGAGCGAGCTGCGGGTTCGTCGGTAGCAGCGACGGCTGGCAGGACTTCGCGCGTAACAACGCGATGACCTGGGAGCATGCCAACGCCGGCCCGGGCAACGTGGCGCTGCTCGGGGAGCTGCCCCGCGAGGCGGTGCTCGCGCTCGGCTTCGGCACCAGCACGGAGTCGGCCGCGACGCTGGCGCTGAGCGCACTCTTCGAGCCGTTCGAGGCCGTTTGGCAGCGTCAGATCGAAGACTGGTCCGCTTGGTACCGGGCGGGCGCCCTGCGCCCGAAGCTCGCCGACGGGTTGCCACCCGAGTGCATGAGTCAGTTCAGGGTGTCGATCATGGCGCTGCGTGCGCATCTCGACAAGACCTACCCGGGGGCGATGGTGGCGAGCCTCAGCGTCCCCTGGGGCAACACCAAGGAGGAGCGGGAGGGATATCACCTCGTCTGGCCGCGTGACCTCTGCGAAAGCGCGGGCGCCTTCCTTGCGGTAGGGGCGATCCGCGAGGCTCTCGACACGCTGCGCTACCTTCGCGCGACGCAGCTCGCCGACGGCCATTGGAATCAGAACCAATGGCTCGGCGGCCGCCCGTACTGGACCGGCGTGCAGCTCGACGAGACGGCATTTCCCGTGCTGCTCGCCGCGCAGCTCGAGGAGCACGGCGCGTTGGATGGCATCGAGGTCGGAGACATGATCCGCCGTGCCCTCGCGTTCATCGTGTGCAACGGCCCGGCGAGCGATCAGGATCGCTGGGAGGAAGATGCGGGAATCAACACCTTCACGCTGGCGGCGTGCATCGCGGCCCTCGTTTGTGGCGCGCCGCACCTCGACCCGACGGCACGCGAGCTGGCACTCGCTGTGGCCGATTACTGGAATGCGAGTCTCGATGCCTGGACTGCAGTCACCGACACGCCGCTCTGCGGGCGCCAGGCGCTGCCCGGCTACTACGTGCGTGTGGCGCCGAAAGATGCGCTGCGTGACCGCGGCGCGCTGCAGCGCGTGCTGCCTGTCAAGAACCAGGCGGTGGACCCCGGGCTGCCGGCGTTTGCGCAGATCGGCGTGGACTTCCTGCAGCTCGTACGGTTCGGGCTGCGCCGCCCCGATGACCCGCTGATCATCGGGAGCGTGCGCCTCGCGGACATGCTCCTCAAAGTCGATACACCGAGCGGCCCCTCCTGGCACCGTTACAACGACGACGGTTACGGGGAGCACGATGACGGGTCGGCATTCGATGGCACCGGCAGGGGCCGCGCGTGGCCTCTGCTGACAGGCGAGCGAGGACACTATGAGGTCGCCGCGGGACGCGACCCGCTGCCTCTCCTGCTCGCGATGGTCCGTATGGCCTCTCCCGGAGGCATGCTCCCGGAACAGATCTGGGATGCCCCGCCCGTGCCGTCGCGCGGTCTGGAGCCCGGACGTCCCACGGGCAGCGCCATGCCGCTCGCATGGGCACATGCGGAGTACATCAAGCTCGTCGTCTCCCGCTCGCTCGGCAGGCCCTTCGATCGGCCGGAGCGTGTATGGCAACGCTACGGCGGCAGGAGGCAGCGGCTGGAGCGTGTCGTATGGTGCGCGCATGCGCCGGCTTCGGAGCTTCCGGAAGGCGCCGCGCTGACCGTGGCTGTGACCGCGCCCGCGACGTTCCGCTGGGGCTTCGATGGCTGGCAGGACATCCACGAGGAGCGCACGACCGCTACCCCTCTCGGGCTCCACACCGTGGAAATCGATACCGCGAGGCTGAAGAGCGGCCGCTCGATCGATCTGACTTATCGCCTCGAGCCCGGCGAGGAGTGGGTCGGTCGGGATTTCCGGATTGCCGTGGTGCCTGCCGACGATGCCGCACAGACGCCACTTGCGGTCGACGGGCAAGCCTGAGAGGCTCCCCTGCATGCCTTTCACCCTGGCGCATCCCGCAGCCGTTCTGCCGCTGCGGCGCGTACCGTTGATGCGCACCGTACCGCTCATCATCGGCGCCATGACGCCGGATGTGCCGTATTACTTTCCCTGGCGGATTGCGGAGCACATACCGCAGGAGACGCATACCTTCATTGGCACGTTTACCCTGGACCTGCCGATGGGACTGGTGATGCTGCTACTCGTCTGGCTGCTGCGCGTGCCACTCGCCGCACCGCCCGGGCCTGGCGTTGAGGCCAAGTGTCTGCCTGCTCTGGAGCGCTTCGGTACCCGGCTGAGCAACTGGGCACTGGCGCCGCTGTCGATTCTCATCGGCGCCTGGACGCACCTCGTCTGGGACTCCTGCACGCATGCCGACGGCTGGATGGTATCGCGCATTTCGGCGTTGAGCGCGCCGGTAAGCTTCTTCTCGTATACGGGCGAGCTCTGCCACGTGCTCCAGTATGTAAGCTCGGTATTCGGCCTCACCGTGCTCGCGATCTGGCTCGCGCGGTTACCCGCGCCGGCACCGGCGGTGCGAAATGAGGTCCGCTCCGCAGGCGGCATCTTCTTGCTGACGGTGCTGCTCGCGCTCGCGGCTTCTGCGGGTGGTGTCGAGACGGTGGTGCACATCGTCCGGCACACTCCGGCGAGATACCGTCTTTTCTACCTGCTCCTCACACGGACCACGGCCTGGTTCGCGTTGCTCTATGCGATAGCCGGGGTCGTCATCGTGTGTGGGCGTCGGCGCGGCAGGCTCGTAACGGAAATGTAATACGAGATTGCCGATCGGGCTCCCGGCACCGGCTCCGCGCCGATCGCGCAACCCTAACGCGGTTTGCCGAAGTCCTCGGTCCAATAGATCACGTTGCCGCTGCGCCGGTTGACGGCGAATGCGACGCCCATCTGGCGGAATCCGGCGGTCATGATGTTGGCGCAGTGATGTGGACTCGCCAGCCAGCCCGCGACCGCCTCCTGCGGCGTTCTGACACCGCTTGCAACGTTCTCGCCCATCATGCTCCAGCGATAGCCGGCGTGGGTTACGCGCAGTCCCGGGGTGCTGCCATCGCTGCCCGTATGGCTGAAGAAGTCGTGCGCAGCCATGTCCTGTGAATGCGCGAGGGCTGCCCGCATCAGATCGGGCGCGAGGGATAGAGGCGGTGCAGGCGGAAAGGACTGCGCGCCGCAGGTCCGTCCGCGTGCGCGCGCCTGGTTGGTGAGGGCGAGGACGAGCCGGCTGACATCGTCCGAGTCCTCGGTGGCAGGTGTGGTGAAGGGCTGGGCCAGCACGATCCAGAGCCTGTCCGCTCCACGACCGAATACACCGACGTGCATGAGACTCGGATCCGTGAGCTGGGCGCAGAACCGCTGGCTCAGCATTTGCTCGAGCGCTACATCGTCTCTCGCGCCGGATATCTCGATCCAGAACGATCGCGCCGCACGATAGCCGGTGTGAAGCTCCGCCTGTCCGAGGGATTCGCCCTGCGCAAGCAGGCGCGCAACCTCGTCGAGCTCGCGACTCTCGGCGAGCAGGTGATGCGAGGTGCGCGGCAGACCGCAGTATGTGATCCGCGCGCGATTGACCGCAGCAACCGCGTTGGCCCGCGCGGGGAGCGGACAGAAGACTGCGAGAATGAGCGCCGCGCGCAGGGCATAGAATATCCACGCATGTCGAGCACTGAGGGTACTGTCGGGCTGGCGGTCAAGCCGCATGCGGCGGCGGGAATCGCCGCCGGCTGGCCTTGGCGGCAGGGCAACCGCTTCCGCCTGCTCGCCGAGAGCGATCGCATCTTCCGGCGAATGCTCGAGGCCATCGCGGCCGCGCGCGAGTCGGTGCTGCTCGAGATGTATCTGGTCGAATCCGGCACGGTAGCGCGGCGATTCATCGATGCGCTTGCCGGATGTGCGCAGCGCGGCGTGCGCGTCCATATGCTCTTCGACGGCTTCGGCTCTCTGGCTCTTCGTGCGGCGGACCGCCGCAGGCTCAGCGATTCCGGCGCGCACCTGACTTTCTTCAATCCGCTCTCCCTGCGCAAGCGCCTGCAGAACTTCCTGAGGGATCACCGCAAGCTCCTCGTGATTGACGGTGCACTGGCCTTCGTGGGCGGCGTTGGCCTGGCCGACGAGTTCATTGACGGCACACGCGGCCGCCTCGCCTGGCGTGACTTCATGTTGGAGATCTCGGGACCGGTGGTGAGTGACTGGACGACCGCCTTCGCGCGCAACTGGAGTCGCAGCAGCGGCACGCCGGCGATCGCCGAGGTGGCGCCGGAGCCGCCGGACGAAGCCGCCATTGCGGCCGGAGCGCTCGGCCGACTCGCGCTGAGCGAGGCCGGGCATCGCTCCCTCTTGGCCAATGACGTCGTGAGGCGGATCAATGGTGCGCAGCGGCGCGCGTGGATCATGAGCGCCTATTTCGTACCGTCGCGGCGCTTCCGCAAAGGGTTGCGGCGCGCCGCGCGACGCGGGGTCGATGTCAGATTGCTGGTGCCGGGGCCGAAGACCGACCATCCTTGGGTGCGCCATGCGGCGCGGCGCTTCTACGGCAAGATGCTGCGCAGCGGCGTGCGTATCTTCGAGTATCAGCCGCGGGTGCTGCACGGCAAGATGACGCTCTGCGACGACTGGGTGAGCCTCGGCTCGAGCAATCTCGACCGTTGGAGCTTTCGCTGGAACCTGGAAGCCAACCAGGAGATCGAGAGCGCCGCGCTGGCCGCAGAGGCGGCCGGGATCTTCGCGGCCGACTGCGAGGAGTCGCTGCAGCTCAGCCGCCGCCACTGGCGGCGTCGCGCCGTGCTCGACCGTCTGCGCGAGAGCATCGCCGGAGCGCTCGACCGGATTCTCGACCGCTGGCGCCGGCCGCGTGATGACTGACATGTCAGGGTCGGCTGGCGCCGCCGGGCGCACTGCCTGCAGCTACGGGAAGCGAGGAATACAACTCGTTGGTGCGTACGAAGGAGAGCAGGAAGGACGACATCACGCGCAACTGCGTGTGGTACGCGCGCACGGCCTCCAGCTTGTCCCCTTCCTCGAGCGGGTCGAGATCGAAGGCGGTGAGCTCGAGGCCACGGCCCCGTGGCGGCGCGGCCAGCGGGAGCCCCATCCGCAACCCTCGCGGGCTCGGCCAATGGTGGCCGCCGTGCACGATCCAGAAGCGCGCACCGGCAAGCTCCCGTCGGCGGCTGAGCACCTGCAATGTGACGATGCCCGCTGCGCGGTGATCCGGATGCGCGTCCTGCGGGCTTGGCGCGAGCACCAGCGTAGGCCGTACGCGATCGAGTACACGCCCGAAATCCCGCTCCAGGCTCTCACCGGTATAGGGATGGCCGGCGGCGGCCGTATCGGAGTAGGGAACGCTCACGGCGCCAGTGAACTTCGAGTAGTAGGGCGTCGTGAAATGGTCTGTTATGAGCGTAAGGAGCCCGCCGTCCGGATATCCGAGGAAATACTGCCGGCGAGTCGGGACACCGAGGACGGCCGCTGCCGACCGCGCCTCGCGCATGCGCTTATCGGCCAGGTCACGCATCTTCTGCGGATGGATTCGCAGTGCTCTTTCGATGACGAGCATGTCGAGCTCGGAGCCATCGCCGCTCGTCAGCCAAACGATGCTGGCACGGCCGCCGGCTGCCACCACGCGCCGGATGACGCCGGCGCAGCAGAGCGTCTCATCGTCGGGATGCGGCGAGACGACCAGGAGTGAGGTGTGCGAGTCGATGGGCGGGATGCCCACCGCGGGCGTTGCCGAGGCACCTGCCAGGGGGGCCAGAGCGGCCGCGAGGAGGCAGGAAAGAGTGGCCCACCAGAGGATGAAACCGGCGCGGCGGTTGGCGGGCACTACCGTGATGGTCATGGCGAGCCGGAGTGTACTAGAGTGGCGTGGAGCCCCGCCCTGGCTCCGGTCAACCATGAGAACTCGGCATCGTTTTAGGAGTCTGATATCCAAGAGGTGGAGATGAATCGGCTCAAGGTCATTGCCCTGTGTGCCGCGATGGCGCTGGTGGCGGCCTGTGCCACAGGACCCGTAGTACGGACGCGGGTGGCACAGCACGTCGATCTGGCAAGCTTCCATACCTACGCTTTCGTGGCCAAGCCAGGGACGGACACGGGCGCCTACAAGTCCCTCACCACCCAGCAGCTCGAGAAGGATGTGGGCGCGGAGCTTCAGTCCCGCGGATACGTGCCTGCGGCCGCCGGCCAGGCCTCCGATCTGCTGGTGAATTTCACGGTCGGAACCCACGATCGGGTGGAAGGCACCATGATGGGCCCCGCGTTCGGTGCCGAGTGGGGGGGACCGCGATTCGGCTGGGGACCCTGGGGACCGTGGGGCTGGGGTGGGCCGTGGGGCTGGGGTGGCGGCTACGGCTACTACGGTGACGTTCAGACGGTCACCACGGCCTCGCTCAGCATCGACCTGATCGACCGGGCGAACAACTCCGCTGTCTGGACCGGTACGGCGTTCTCCGAGCTCACGCGCCGGATGCTCGACCATCCCGCGGAATCCATCGACGAGGCGGTTCGCCAGATCTTCCTGCACTTCCCGACCGCGCCTCAGGCCCCGACTCACTAGCGCGGCCGGCCTGCCGGCGCGGGCGGTCGCGCCCGGTCCCGATCTTGCTTCCGTTTCCTCGGCCGTCACCGGGGAACCATGAAGATCGCCATTCTCAATCAGCCCCAGGACCCCATGGCGGCCGGCCAGGAACAGCGCGGCTCCGTTGCCATCGTCAACTGGGAGCTGGCGCGCTGCCTCGCCCGGCGTCACGAGGTGATCGTCTATGCACCGCGGGCGCGCGGCCAGTCTGGCGTGCAGCGCTGGGGTGGCATCGAGATACGCCGGATCCCGTTCGTCGCCCGGCGCCTGCACAAGGTGGTGCAGCTTCTTGCCGGGCGTCTGGGGTGGGGCCCGCCATATTTCACTTCCCGGTTCTATTACCGCGAGTACTTCTCACAGGTTGCGCGGGACCTCGCCACTTGCCGACCGGACATCGTCCATCTGCCGCAGCAGATGCAGTTCGCTCGGTTCTTCAAGCGCGCAGTTCCCGGCGTGAAGGTGGTCGTTCATATTCATCAGGATGAGCTCGCGAAGCTCGATCGCGAGCTCCTGCGGCGTGATCTGACCTCCGTTGATGCAGTCGCAACCGTTTCCGAGTTCGTGACAGCAGGGGCGCGAGCCCGTCTGCCCGAGATGGCCGCTCGAATCCACACCGTCGGCAACGGCGTGGACGTGTTGCGGTTCAGACCGGAGGCGCGGGGGCGGGCGCTGCGCGAGCGAGAGTCGCAAGGGCTTCCGCTGCGGCTGCTCTATGTCGGGCGCATCGCCCCCGACAAGGGGGTGCATCTGCTGATGGACGCCCTCGACCAACTGACTCGCGAGGGAGTCAGTCTCGAGCTGACGCTCATCGGTAAGGCGGGCCTGTTGCCCTATGATCTGCTGAGTCGCCTGCTCGGCGGCGACGCCCAAGCGCTCGAGGCCGTGCGCGGATTCTACGGTCGCTCGCTTCGATCGTGGCTCGTGAAGGAGATATTCGGGCATCGGCGCAGCTACGGGCGTGCGCTGCGTGCACGACTCTCGCCGGCAACCGCACGGCGCGTGCGTTATCTGGGCACCGTGCCTCAGCCCGAGCTCATCCGCGCGTATCGGGCAGCCGACCTGCTGGTGTTACCTTCCATCTGGCAGGAGTCATACGGCTTGCCGGTCGCGGAGGCGATGGCGTGCGGCGTGCCGGTGCTTGCGAGCGCGAGCGGCGGCGTGCCGGAGCTCATCGAGGACGAGGTGAGCGGCAAACTCTTCCCCCGTCTGGATACTGAGGCATTGACGCGCGCGTTGCGTGACATGTCAGCTGATCCGGAGCGGCTGCGGGAAATGGGGCGCGCCGCGCGGACCCGCGCGGAACGGAAGCTCACGTGGATCCACAGCGCCGAGCGTCTCGAACGGCTCTATCTCGGACTTCTCTTCGCGCAGCCGCAGCCGCGGCGTCCGCCTGCTGCACCGCGCTGCGGGGCGTCGATCTCCCATGAGGGCGCCGAATCGAGCGTGAAATGAGAGTCCTCATGACGGCCGATGCGGCGGGCGGGGTCTGGACCTATTCACTCGACCTGTGTGCGTGTCTTGCTCGAAATGGTGTGGAGATCGTGCTGGCGACCCTGGGAGCGCCGCTGACGCCGATGCAGCGCGCGGCGGTTGCCGGGCTTTCAGGAGCCCAGCTCGAGGAGAGCACCTTCAAGCTCGAATGGATGACTGAGCCGTGGGCCGATCTGGAAGCTGCCGGGCACTGGCTGTTGCATCTCGAGCGTGAGCACCTGCCGGACGTCGTGCATCTCAACCATCTGATGCATGCCGATTTACACTGGGCCGCGCCCGTGCTGGTGACGGGCCACTCTTGCGTCGCCTCGTGGTGGGAGGCGGTGCGGGGCACCCCTCTGCCTGCCCAATGGTTGACGTACAAGACCCGAGTCAGCCACAGCCTCCAGGCAGCGGACGTTGTGGTCTCACCGACGCAGACCATGCTGTCCGCGCTCAGCCGCCATTACGGCCCTCTACCCGCTACGGCCGTCGTGCCGAACGGTCGTGATCCAGTCCAGTTTTCCCGAGTCTCGCGCAAGGAGCACCTGGTGTTGTGTGCCGGGCGCATGTGGGATGCCGCCAAGAACTCGCGGGCACTCGCCGCCGTGGCCCCGCTGGTCGAATGGCCAATCTGCATTGCAGGCGAGGACGTCTCGCCATCCGGCCAACGGGCGGAGCTCTTCGGCGCAAACCTGCATTTTCTCGGGACGTTGACCCCGGAGGAGCTCGCCTCGTGGTATGGGCGCGCGGCGATCTATGCATTGCCGGCGCGCTATGAGCCGTTCGGTCTGTCGGTCCTCGAGGCAGCGCTTTCAGGTTGTGCGCTCGTCCTGGGCGATGTGCCGTCGCTGCGGGAAATCTGGGGAGATGCGGCATGCTATGTGCCGCCCGACGATCACTCGCGGCTGCGCGAGCGGCTCTCGGACCTCATCTGGAATGAAGCGGCGCGCACGGAGCTTGCGACACGCGCTGCCGAGGTCGCTGCGCGGCTGTCAGCGGCGAGCACGGCGCAAGGCTACCTGCATGTGTACCGCAGGCTGACCGACAAGCGCCGGGCGGCTGGGATGGCCTGAGCTGCGCAAAAGGCCGCTAGCGCTACCGCGACTTTCGGTAGAATGCGGCGTGACGGCCCGGGCTGCGGGCCGCATGAGAATACGAAATGATGGGTTCCGGGCGCGCACCCGCACGTAAGACCAGCCGCCGCAGCCGGCGCGGCACGACCATCCACGATGTGGCCCGCAGAGCGGGCGTCTCCCCGATGACCGTCTCGCGCGTCGTCAATGGCGAGCGCAATGTGCGCGAAGCGACCCGCGCGGCGGTGCTGGCTGCGGTGAAGGAGCTGCGCTATGCGCCCAATCCGGCCGCGCGCAGTCTGGCCGGCGCACAGAGCCTGCGCGTCGGGCTGCTCTACGCCAACCCGAGCGCCGCGTATTTGAGCGAGTTTCTCCTCGGTGCTCTCGATGAGAGCAGCCGCAAGAGCGCCCAGCTATTGTTGGAGAAATGCGAGGTCAGCTCGCCGTCCGCCGAGCGGGCAGCGGTGCGTAGGCTGATCGACGGCTCGGTCGCGGGCGTCATACTGCCGCCGCCGGTCTGCGAGTCACACGTCATCCTCGCGGAGCTCAAGAAGGCAGCCATTCCCACTGTGGCCGTGGCGACGGGCCGGTTCCGCTCCGACGCGTCCTGCGTGCGGATTGATGACTTCAAGGCCGCCTACGAGATGACTCGCTATCTGCTGTCACTCGGGCATCGGCGCCTCGGATTCATCAAGGGCCATCCCAACCAGACGGCGAGCGGTGAGCGCTGGCTCGGTTTCGAGACGGCGCTGCGCGAAGCGGAATGCAAGCCGCAGGCGCCCGTCATCGAGCAGGGTTTTTTCAGCTACCGCTCCGGGCTCGAGGCGGCCGACAAGCTGCTGGCGAGCAATCCTCGGCCGACTGCGATCTTCGCGAGCAACGATGACATGGCGGCCGCGGCGGTATCGGTGGCGCATCGCCGCGGGCTCGATGTGCCGCGGGATCTCTCGGTCGTCGGCTTCGACGACACTGCGATCGCAACGACGGTCTGGCCGGAGCTGACTACCATCCGTCAGCCGACTGCAACCATGGCCGAAGTGGCGCTCGACCTCCTCATTCGCGAGATCCGGAAGCGCCGCGACGGTCTGCCTGGCGCGGCAGTGGATCACCTAGTGCCGCACGAGCTGATCGTACGGGAGTCGGCCGCGGCTCCGCTCGAAGGGATCCCGGCGCGTTAGTCGTACGGCGGTGAAGCGCGGCGGTCCGGCCGCCGCCGCTCTAGGCGGCTCCGAGTTGACAGAAGAACAGGTGCGCCGGCAAAACGTTGAGCGGCTCGAATTTGCGCCGGACGTAATGGAAGACGCGCTGCAGATCTTCGAGCACACGCGTTGAGAACTGGAAGACGAGGAAGGCGCCGCCCGGCGCGAGGGCCTCGGACGTATTGCGCAGGATGCGCTCACGCACTTCCGCCGGTATCGTGCTGAATGGGATTCCGGAGATGATGTAGTTGGCTTTGCCGCGGCCGAATTGCTCGAGAACCTCGCCCACCAATTCCGCCGAGCCTTCCACGACCTGCAGCCGCTCATCGGGCAATGCGGAACGCAAGTGGGTAACGAAATCCGGGTTCATCTCGATGGCGATCAGAATCGCATCCGAGCGCATGCGCCGCAGGATTTCCTCGGTAATGACGCCGACTCCGGGTCCGTACTCGACGATGACGCGCGCCTGATTCCAGTCGATCGGCTGCAGCAGCTCCTTGATGAGAAATCTCGAGCTCGGAACGATCGAGCCGAGCATGCGGGGGTGGCGAAAGAAATTGCGGGCGAACAGCAGGGCGTCCCCGGTTCGTGTCCGGCTTGGTATTGGCTGGTTTTTCGACACGTTGTGCTCTGCCTGGGTAATGCTCATTGCAAACTCCTACATTATGCGCAGGTTCCGGCTTTCCGTCACCGTGATCTCAACCGCCCGACCGTTTGGCGTCGTAGCCGAGCTGGCGCAGCTCTGCGACCAGCCGGTCACGGTGCTCGCCCTGGATCTCGATGACCCCGTTCCGAACGCCGCCTCCCGCGCCACAGAGTCTCTTCAAGCGGCTGGCGAGCGCCTCGAGATCCGCAGCGGCAAGCGGCAGGCCCGAGATCACGGATACGCCCTTGCCGCTGCGGCCGGCGACCTCGCGGCCGACGCGCACGCGCGCGGGAGAGGCCGGACGGGTGTTCTTATTGGAGGTCATGGGCCTTACTTTAAACCTTGTGCTTTGCTGTGGCGCAGAACTTGCTCTGTGCCGGAAGAGGAGCGCCCGACATGCCGGCTCGATCCATTTCTTCCCTCACGATCGCCTTCGGACTGGTGGCGATCCCGGTAAAGCTGTACTCGGCGACGGTCAGCTCGGAGCGGGTGCGCTTTCACCTGCTGCATGCGAAGGATGGCTCGCGGCTGAAGCAGCAGTATGTTTGCCAGGAGGAGCAGGAGGTGGTCGGGCGGGAGGAGATCGTCAAGGGCTACGAGTTCGCCAAGGACCAATACGTGATGTTCACTCCCGAGGAGTTGAAGGCGTTGGAGGAGGCCGGCAGTCACAGTGTCGACGTCGCGCAGTTCGTGCCTCTCGCCGCCGTCGATCCGGTTTATTTCGAGAGGACCTACTATCTGGCGCCGGACCAGGGTGGGGCCAAGCCCTTTACGCTGTTCGTGACCGCGCTGCGTGAGAGCGGGCGATGCGCTGTCGCCCGGTGGGCGAACCACGGGCGGGATCACGTCGTCATCCTTCGGCCCATCGGCGATGCTCTCGCGCTGCATCAGCTTCACTTCGCGCCGGAAGTACAGTCCGTCGAAGCGCTCGGGGTCGAGAGCGCGAAGGTGCGCGATGCGGAGTTAAAGCTCGCCCGACAGCTCATCGAGCAGCAGAGTGCCGACACCTTCGATCCGGCCGCGTATCCGGATGAAGTCAAGGCGCGGGTCGAGGAAGCGATCCAACGGAAGGTGGAGGGGAAAGAGGTCACGGTCGCCGAGCCGCGCGAGGCGCCTGGTGGCAACGTCGTCGACCTCATGTCGGCGCTCAAGGCCAGCCTGGAGCGGGGCACGACCGCTTCCGCGCAGGGCCGTGCGCGTGCGCCGGCCGCAACCCGCCGCCCCCCGAAGCGCGCCAACGAAAGGGCCGCGAGCCGTACGCGTCAGCGCGCCCATCGCAAGACGGCGCATTCCTGATCGCATGGGCCTGATCGCATGGGGCGTTTCGCTCGCGATGGCGCTTCAGGCGCGATCAACGCCTGGGCAAATGTGTTGGCATAGCGATTGCGTACCGTGAGGGGTACTCGATGGTTCAGCCAAACATCAGTTCGAGGTGTCTCATGATCAGTGTACGATTGATTGCCGTCCTCGCGGCCTCGGGCCTCGCCGGCATCGCCTACGCGCAGACTCAACCCGCTCCTTCCAACCAGCCGGGCGCGGCCCCCGGGTACAACACGTCCAAGCCGCATCAGCGCCAGATGACCACCGTTCAGGGTAGCCAGAACGAGAAGGCGACCCCTCCGGGCACCAGGACGGCTCCCGGCTCGGCGCTCAACACCGGGCAGACTCAGACTCAAAACGCGACCGTACGCACGGCCGAGGCAGGCGCCGGGGGCCACTCCTGGGCGAACATGCCGGTCGAGAGCTCATCGGGGCAGTCCCTGGGATCCGTGTCGAATGTCGTCCCGGGGCTCAATGGCCAGCAAAGCGCGGGCTATGTCCTCGTGTCCGGCGCGAGCGGAATGAGCGTGCCGGTGCCCTACCGGACCGCGAGCTCCATGGTGCGCGATGGCAAGCTGGTTCTCAGCCAGTCCCGGCTCGAGAAAGCCCCCAAGGTCTCGCAGGAAGACCTGCAGAACAGCTCCGACCACGCCTGGCGGATCAAGGCGGATAAGTACTGGATGGAGAAAGGCCGAGGGCATGCCGAAAGGTAGTTCGGAAATAGGCTGGGCGGTCGATCCGGGCAACGCCGCCATATCCGGCGGCATCCCGCGGCATTCCCGGTAGCATTTCCCGTGGGGCCCAGCCCTGGGAATCCCCGCCCCGGGGCCGGCCCTGGAGGCGGGGCTCCGGGGGGTGACTGCCGACCTGCCAGTTTCGTTGCGCCATCCTCCCTAATTGCGAACCGATTGGAACGCGCATTGCGTGTTCGGGGCGTTAAAATTCGCACCGCGCCAGACCCTGGCAGTGGAAAAGAGGCTGGTTTCCGATGGCCCAACGGTCGCGTCTGCACGTCCCCCGCCCACCGGCCCGTCCAGGTGAGAAGCCGGATTTCGGCTATGTGAAGATCACCCCGGCCGGCGCCGTTCCCCGGCCGGATACCAAAGTGGCTGCGCGCGAGGTCGAAAGCCTCGGCCGGGACTTGGTGCGCGTGCTCGATGACGACGCGCGCGCGGTGGGCCCCTGGAATCCACATCTCGAGCCGCAGGACCTGCAGGTCGCGCTGCGCTACATGATGCTCACGCGTGTGCTCGATGACCGCATGCAGCGGATGCAGCGCCAGGGCCGTATTTCTTTCTACATGAAATCCACCGGCGAGGAAGCGGTGTCGGTGGCCCAGGCGATGGCGCTCCAGCCGGGCGATATGCTCTTCCCCTCGTATCGCAATCAGGGACTCTTCATCGTCCGTGGGCTCAGCCTCGTCGATCTGATGTGTCAGTGCCTGTCGAATACGCGAGACATGTGCCGCGGCCGGCAGATGCCGATCATGTATCACTGGGGCGCGGGCAACATCTTCTCGATCTCGGGCAATCTCGCTACGCAGTTTCCGCAGGCGGTCGGTTGGGCAATGGCCGCGGCCATCAAGGGCGAGGACCGGATTGCCGCGGCCTGGATCGGCGAGGGCGCGAGCGCGGAGGCGGATTTCCACCACGGCATGACTTTCGCTTCGGTCTATCAGGCGCCGGTGATTCTCAACATCGTCAACAATCAGTGGGCGATCTCGACTTTCCAGGGGTTCGCGGGTGGCGAGCGCCGTACGTTCGCGGAGTACGGTCCGGGGTACGGCATCCCGGGCGTACGGGTCGATGGCAATGACTTCCTTGCCGTGTACGGCGTAACGCAGTGGGCAGCCGAGCGTGCTCGCCAGAGCGGCGGTGCGACACTGATCGAGCACGTCACGTATCGCGCGGGGGCTCACTCGACGAGCGATGATCCTTCGCGGTACCGGCCCAAGGAGGAATGGGCTGCATGGCCACTCGGCGACCCGATCGCGCGCCTGAAGAAACATCTGATCGGGCTCGGCGAGTGGTCGGATGATCGGCATGCGGCGCTCGAGAAGCAGCTCGAGGCGCACGTGGTTGCCTGTTGGAAAGAGGCCGCGAGCTTCGGCACTCTTACGGAGGGGCCGAGCCTCGATCCGGCAACGATGTTCGAGGATGTCTTTCACGAGATGCCGCCGCACCTCGCCCGGCAGCGGGCCGAGCTCAAGAGCCTGGTGGACACGCACCCGGCGAAGGGATCCGAGGCGTCGAAGAGCCTCGAAGCGCATGCTACTGCGGTTGCCAAGGAGGGCTGAGCGATGGCACACATGAACATGGTGCAGGCGCTCAACTCCGCGATGGACATCATGCTGGAGCGTGATCCGCGCGTGGTGGTACTGGGTGAGGACGTGGGTTACTTCGGCGGTGTGTTCCGCTGTACCGATGGGCTGCAGCGCAAGTATGGCGAGCAGCGGGTGCTCGACACACCGATCGCCGAGGGCGGCATCGTTGCTGCGGCCATCGGCATGGGCGTCAATGGCCTGAAGCCGGTGGCCGAGATTCAATTCGCCGACTACATCTATCCGGCCTTCGATCAGGTCGTGAGCGAGCTCGCGCGTCTGCGGTACCGGACTGCGGGGGAGTTCTCCGCTCCGGTGACCATTCGTACGCCGTGCGGCGGTGGCATCCGTGGCGGGCAGACTCACTCACAGAGCCCGGAGGGTGTGTTCACGCACGTCTGCGGGATCAGAGTCGTGATGCCGTCGAATCCTTACGACGCGAAGGGCCTCCTCATTGCCTCCATCGAGGACGAGGATCCGGTGGTGTTCTTCGAGCCGAAGCGACTCTACAACGGGCCGTTCGACGGTGACCCGCATAAACCCGCAGTGCCGTGGAGTACGCACGCCAAGGGAGCGGTGCCCGATGGCTACTACAAGGTTTCCCTCTCGAAGGCGGAGGTCGTCCGCCCGGGGAAGGACGTAACCGTGCTGGCCTACGGCACGATGGTGCACGTTGCGGAGGCGGCCGTCAGGTTGGCAAAGGTCGATGCCGAGATCATCGACGTGCGGGCGCTGGCGCCTCTCGATACCGACACGCTTTGCAGCTCAGTCTGCAAAACCGGCCGCTGCGTCATCGTGCACGAGGCGACCCGCTACAGCGGGTTCGGCGCGGAGCTCGCGGCCACCGTGCAGGAGGAATGCTTCTGGCATCTGGAGGCGCCGATTGCTCGCGTCACGGGTTGGGATACTCCTTACCCCCATGCGTTCGAGTGGGAATACTTCCCGGGACCGGCGCGCATCGCCGCGGCCCTCACACGTGTCATGGAGGAGAAATAACGTGAGCCGGTACGTCTTCAAGCTGCCGGACCTCGGTGAGGGAACCGTCGAGGCGGAAATCGTCACGTGGCGTGTCAAGCCGGGCGATGAAGTTGCCGAGGACGATGTCATCTGCGAGGTCATGACCGAGAAGGCGGCGGTGGAGGTGCCGGCGCCGGTTACGGGCAAGATCGTCTCGACGACGGGACAGCCTGGGGACATGGTGGCTGTGGGAGCGGAGTTGGTCGTACTGGAGACGGCGTCGGGTGCCGCGGCGGTAGGTGGGACAGCGGCGGATGCAGCGGCGGAGCCCGCGGGCCGGGCTGAACCAGCAGGTCGTGCTGAGCCAGCAGGCCGTGCTGAACCAGCAGGCCGTGCTGAACCAGCAGGCCGCGCGGAACGAACAGGGCGTGCTCCGGCGGCAGCGAGCCGTGCCGCGCCCGCGCGCGTCTCGGAGCCGGCTCGCGTTGCCGGCGGCAATGGGGCCGGCGCGGTTCGGACGCAATCGGCGCCGGAGAAGGGCGCCGTCGCTGAAATCGGGAGCGGCGCTGCGCGACAGGGGTCGTTGGCTTCCGCCAACGGAGGTGCGGCGGGACGCGTGTTGACTTCACCAGCGATCCGGCGCAAGGCGAAAGAAGCGGGCATCGATCTCAGGCAGGTGGCGGGCTCGGGGCCGCAGGGGCGCATCGTCCGCCAGGACTTCGAGGCGTATGCCGCGGCCGCACGATCGACGCCGCGTGGCGCATCCGTGGCCGCGGTGCACAATCTACCTGCACAGCGCGCCGTGGGCGGTACGGAAGAGATCAAGATCATCGGCCTGCGGCGCGTGATCGCGCAGCGCATGAGCGAGGCCAAGCGCAACATTCCACACTTCGCCTATGTCGAGGAGGTGGACATCACGGAGCTGGAGTCTCTGCGCCGCCATCTCAACACGAAGCTCGAGCCGGGGACGCAGGCGCTCACGTATCTGCCTTTCCTGGCGCTGGCTCTCGTGCGCGTGCTGGCGGATTTTCCGCAGTGCAACGCCCATTACGATGCGGAGCGGGGCGTCATCGTGCGCCATCGCGCGGTGCATCTCGGGGTAGCCACACAGACGCCGGACGGCCTGAAGGTGCCGGTCGTGCGCGATGCCCAGCGGCGGTCGCTGTGGGATGTGGCGGCAGAGATGCGGCGTGTGACGGAGGCTGCCCGCACCAACAAGGCGACGCGCGAGGAGCTGGGTGGCTCGACCATAACGCTCACCAGTCTCGGGAAGCTGGGCGGTATCGCGAGCACGCCCATCATCAACGCGCCCGAGGTTGCGATCATCGGGATCAACCGTGCCGTGGAGCGGCCGATGGTCGTGAGCGGCGCCATCGCAGTGCGGCGCATGATGAATCTCTCCTCGTCCTTCGATCATCGGTTCGTCGACGGTTACGATGCGGCGGCAATGATCCAGGCGCTGAAGGAGCGCATCGAGCATCCGGCGACGATCTTCGTCGGCTGATCGTCGGATCAGGCGGCTGCGCATCGGCGGAGAAAGTCGGCGAGCGCGGTGTTGAATGCCTGGGGCTGCTCCAGGTTGGGCATGTGTCCGACGCCTGGCAGCCTGAGCAGCCGCGAGCCTTTCAGCAGCAGGTGCATGCGATCGGCATCCTCCCGGGCGGTGAAAGCGTCTTCTTCGCCGATCACGATCAGCGAGGGGCGGTCCAGTTGCTCGAGCGTGCGGGCATAGTCTGGCCTCTCGGCCCGGCCTCGAAGGGCCGCGGCCGCGCCTGCAGGTGGCGCGCTTTGCATCATGCGCAATACATGCTCGGCGACGTCTGGATGGGTCTGTATCGCGCGAGCTGCGAGCATCTTGGGTAGCATTTCGGCGGCGTAGGCGGTCATACCTTCTGTTACGAGACGCTCCGCCGTGGCGCGTCGCTGCTGCTTGCCGAGCTCTGTCTCGGCTTGTGGAAAGGTTGCTGCCAACACGACGCCTGTTACCCGTTCGGGTGCGGACCGGCAGATCTCCATCGCGATCTGGCCACCCATCGAAAGCCCTGCAACGACGGCTTGCGCGATGCCGAGATGGTCGAGCAATGCAAGCTGATCGCGGGCGAAGATATCCAGGGTCGTCATCGCGCCATCGATATCAGATGCGCCGTAACCGCGCAGGTCGGGCGCGATGATGTGCCAACCCAACTCGGCGATCGGCTCGAACTGGGGCTGCCACATCGTATGGTCGAAGGGATGACCGTGGATCAGGAGCAGCGCCTGCCGGCCGCCGCCGATCTCTTCGAAAGCGAGATCGATTCCGTTCAGGGAGGCTCTCTTCACTGCGCATCTCGACAGGGGATTGAGAGGTGCAAATTTGAGCATTGACCGAAGCTCGGTGCAATCGATATATTGCACTCGGTGCAATTAGCAAATTACATCGAGCTTGCCGATGAGATCGCGGGAGACATCCGTGCGGGCAGACTCCATCCCGGCGACCGGCTGCCGCCACAACGGGAATTCGCTCATGCGCGCGGCATTGCTGCGTCGACGGCCCAGAGGGTTTATGCAGAGCTCAGCCGGCGAGGGGTCGTCTCCGGAGAGGTCGGGCGAGGGACTTTCGTACGCCTGGCGGCGCGGGCCGCCAGGCCCGCCCTGGCCGAGCCGACTCTCCTGTGGGTCGATCTCGACCTCAATTTTCCGACCGTCCCGGAGCAGCAAACGCTGCTCTCCGCGAGCCTCGCCGAGCTCATGCGGCGCCCTGAAGAATGTCGCGCGGCCTTCGCGCCTTCTTCTGCGCGCGGCACGCGGTCGCTGCGCAGCATTGCGGCCGGTTTCTTCTCGACCCGCGGCTGGCAGCTTCCCATGGATTGCATGTACTTCGCCGGCAACGGCAAGCAGGCGATCGCTGCGGCGCTGTCGGCCACAGTCCGCCGAGGGGACGCCCTCGGTGTGGAGGCGCTGACCTACCCGTTCGTCAAGGCCATCGCGCAGCAACTCGGTATTCGCATCGTGCCATTACCGATCGATGACGAGGGTGTCGTCCCCGCTGCACTCATCGAAGCGCACCGCGACGCCGGCCTGAATGCGGTGTACCTGCAGCCGAATCTGCACAACCCGCTGGGCATCTCGATGTCCGAGATCCGCAGGTTGCATCTCGCTGAGATTCTCTCTACGGAGCGCATCCTAGCCATCGAGGATGCGATATACGCGTTTCTCGATCCGGATGCGGCATCGCTGCGGTCACTCGCGCCCGAGCAGGTCATCCTGGTTGATGGCCTATCCAAACGTCTTGCGCCGGGGCTGACGCTGGGTCTCATGGTCGTCCCGCGGGAGTTGCGGGATGGAATAGAGCGCTCGCTGCACACAGGTGCATGGCTAGCCTCATCCCTGGCACAGACGGCATGCGCGCGCGTGATGGCGGACGGTACGGCCGCCAAGATCGTCGATGCAAAGCGGCTCGACGCGGCTGCTCGACAGGAGGTCGCGCGGCGTTGGCTCGGTCGCTTTGGCTTGATCGGCAATCCCAAGACGTACCATTGTTGGTTGCCTTTGCCGGATCCGTGGCGGGCCGACACGTTTGTTGCTGCCGCGGCACGACGCAACATCGCCGTCACGCCGGCGTCCGCTTTCGCCGTCGCGCCGGGTCACGTACCCAACGCAGTCCGCCTGGCACTCTCCGCGCCTCCTCTCGACGGTCTATCCGAGGCGCTAGAGACGCTAGCATCCCTTCTCGAAGGCGGAGGTGACTCGCCGAGGCTCGCCGAGTAAGGCTCAGTCGCGCGGCGAATCAGAATCAGCAGGCCAATAGCGCATCGGAAACGCGATACGAATGGTCGTGCCGTGACCCGGGGCCGTCTCCAGCGCCAAAGTTGCTCCGAGCACCTCGCACAGCCGTTTGACGATCGAGAGCCCGATGCCTTCGCCCGAGGGCAGATGGGCAGATCCGGGTCCCGACCGGGCGGCGAGCACGTCGTCACATTTACTCTCGCCGGTCCCATCCTTGCCGTCCTGCTCGCGGACTTCGAGCTGCTGGGCCACGTCGGTTGCGTGTTTGAGCGCGTGCCGCAACGGCCCGGCCGACTGCAGCGCGAACCCGGGCCCGGTGTCTCCGATGGATAACAACCACTGGCGGGATGCCTTCCCCTTGCCGGCCGACCAGCGGACGACCACGCCGCCACGCTGCGTGGCCTTCAAAGCATTCAGCAGGAGATTCTGTACGATCCTCTGCAATTTGACGGGATCGCCTTCCACGGGCAGCGACTCCGGTCCTTTCCATTTCAGAAACAGGTTCCGCTCGGCGGCCGCCGCGCGCAGCGTCTCGCAGTACTCGCGCAGCCGCTGCGCAGCGTCGAATGCCTCGATCTTGAGCGGGTTCTGGCCAGCCTCGAGACGCGCCAGCTCGACCAGATCGGTGAGCAGCGCGCCCATCGAGTGGATGCGCTGCTGCAACAGGTTGTGGAAGTGGTCACGCGCAGCCCCGGCGACCTGGGGTTTTGCGAGCAGGGCGGTGGTGCTTGCCAGCACACCAACACTGCCACGCAGATCGTGGGCGGTCTCCCGCAGGAGTTTCGAGCGCTCATCTTCCAGTGCCTGCAAGCCGCGCAACGAGGACTCGAGGTCGCGCACCCGACTGGCGGCCTCTGCCTGCTGAAGCCGCACGTATCGTGTGGCGCTCTCGCACGTGCCTTCCATGCAGAGCGTCACCAGCGCCTGCCGGGCGGCCGACATCACTCCGGGCTCGAGCTGGGAATGCTCGACGTCATACCGGTCGAGCTCGCTCAGGATCACCGACTCGAGGTGACCCCACTCGCGCAGCGCCTCACGGATGTCATATCCCTGCTGCCACCTGTGCAAGCCGTGCTCGGCCGCATCGTGCCGCTGCTGACGCTCCGCGGCCCGTGCAGGATGCCCGGGCCCAGCCCGGAGCCGATACGCGAAATCATCCAGGATGCTGGGAATGTGATCGTCGAGAGCGCTACGCGAGAGCCCCGAGCTCGTCGTGAGCTCCCCGTCGCCTCGAATCGCTTCCCGCCAGAGCTGCAGCAAATGCTCCCGCCGCTGTCCAAGGTAGGCAGATAGGGCGTCCATTTGCTTCTGGATCGTCGAAATAGTGGTTTGCTCCGGAAGCGTTCGCGGGACCGCAGGCCATCAAGCGCAGGATTGCTCCGGCTATGCAAGGGCGGGCGGAAGCGGGGCAGACTGCTCTCGAAGCCTGCGGCCTGACGCGCCGCCGCGCGCGTTTACACCGCCAAGATGCAACGGACTATCAATTCGCAACGAGCTCAATATATTCAATATCTTCCGCGTCCGACCACCGCGTACAAGTGTTATCCCCTACGACTGTGACAGTTTCGCCGGAAGCCTCGGCGAGCAAAAGCATCGCGTACTGTTTCTTGCCCGCCTCGGAATTCTCATCCGTGATGATCCAATACCCTTGAGTCGCACAAGCAGGTTTTCCGGACGCAGTTCCATTGATTGCTGCGTATGTTAGTCCATCAGTTGATCTGGCGATTACCCATTGGATAGTGCCGGTGACCGTGCCCGCGGTAGCCGGAACGATCGTAGAGAGTAGTCCGACCGCGATCGAAGCAGCTGACAAGTACCATACCTTCCGGCGGTGGCCGTTTGCCAATGGCGTTCCGCGGCGATTCGCTAACATGCTGGATGTTATCATTTTTCTGCCCCTCGTCACAGCTTCCAGACCAACTCCAATCTCACCTAACCTTAAGACAGCCAGTCAATGAAGTCTAGCAGTTCAATCACTGGGCTGGCGCGACCATATAAGTCGGGGCATTTAGCCTGGTCGTTGCGCCGCGCACTTGCTTCGCCAAAATGAGCCCACAATCGACACCTGAGTTGGATGCGCGGGTATCGGCCTCGACAACAGTGCAGTTGCGTTGGAAAGCTGTTGCAAGACACCGCCAAGCTTGTGTAGACTGTCGGCGATAACGAAGGCGCGGCATCGACATCCTGTCGATGGCGCTTATACGAACGAGATTGGGAGCCGGGCGCGCTGTCTGGAGGGTATCGTGCGCGAGAAACTGGGTCATAGCGAGTCTTGCGCCACGACGAGTCCCGTCGACGCTACTGCGGCCGCAGCAACTCACGAGCTATACGCCGAGCTCAATCCTGAGGGTGCGAAGCTCGAAATGGCTGGAGGGCGTTCATGATCCAAGCGAAGGCCGCAGCGGCCGCGATTGCCTGTCTTCTGGTATCACTGCCGGCTGGTGCTACCTACAACGCAACAGCGACTGGGACCGTGGCATATGTCCAGCAGGATTCCCCCGCCATGGGGTATGCGCCGGAGACCTTTACGTTCACGATCACCAATCAGCCGAGCGTCGCTTGTGGGGCCTTCCACTACTTCATCATTTCTCCGAATAGCATTCCTGATGCGCAGACGCGAAAGAACATGGTCGCCCTTGTCGTCGAAGCGAAGGCAACTGGCGGACAAGTCGAGGTCGCGTATGACAGTACCGGCGGCTATTGCGATCAGGGGATGATTGGAGTGTATTACATCACTGAGCTGTGACCCTCGCAATCGATGCGCAGTAGGGCGCTTGGGTGTGCAGAACCATCTGTCCGCTGGCCATCATCTGTCCGATTGCGCGCGGAAGGGGCGGTATTGTGGGAAGGCTCACGGAAGGCGGCGGTAACGCGAGACCGCGACGCAATGTGAGCCAGTTGTTTCAGGCAGACGGACTCAACGCGGATGCATACTAAAATCCCCAATCGACCGTCTTTCGTTGGCATGCCGGGGTGGATCAGTACATCACGAGACGCTGGGAGATTCCCGGCACTCAGCTCGGAATTTCCCGTGTGGCCCTCGCCGCGCAATTCTCGGTCTCGGGAGGCCTGATGAGGGCTCGTAATTCTATTGTCATGCTGACGGGCTGGGTGTGCACATGGGGACTCGCGCATGCCGCCCAGACAGCGCGCTACACCTACGATGCGCTAGGCCGTCTTACCAAGGCTGAAATTCAGAACAGCTCTGGAGGCGGCACCACGCAAATCTTCAGTTTCGACCCGGCTGGCAACCGGAGCCAATATCAGGTGCTAATGCAGGTCGCCCTTAGCATGAGAAGCGGCGTAGTTAATCTGACATCGGCGGGCGCAAATCTGACTGTCAACGTCAGTGACCCCTCCGCGACTGGGACGGTTACATTTACAGAAAACGGTACATTTCTCGGCTCTACGTCGGTCGTCGGCGGGCAGGCGAGCCTCATTCTGCAAGGGTTCGCGAAAGGTCCTCATACGATCACGGCCAGCTATTCGGGGGATGGAACGCACGCTCCACAAACGACGACGTTTACGGTCAAGGTGCTAAACCTCGGCTGGCTCCCTGCCGTACTGGATCTTCTGTTGCAGTGAAAACGACGATTCCGGATACAAGGAATCGAGGGAGTCAGGGGACAACAATGGTGACTTTCGGTAACCGCGAACATCGAGCGCCAATCTTTGGCAGCAAGGGGAGTACGTCGGCGCGGAAAGCGTTTCGATGGGTAGCAGCACTGCTGCTGGTGGCTTGCGTCCTGCCCCTGCAGGCTGAGTCCCAGACCTACGCTCCCCTTGTACTGGCGCCGCCGATGGTCGACCGGGTCGATGCCAATCATGTCAGCATGATCACCGGGAAGACGCAGTTTTCTGTTCCGGCGCTCAAGATGGGCGATGTGTCCTTCACGCCCTATTCGGTGAATGGGACGTATTTCGGAATTGGCGCAATCATGGACGACAACTACGGGCGGCTCGCGGACTGTACCAGCGTCAATGGAAACTCCTATAGCAGCTACGTCGAATGCACGTCGCAGGCACAGGGTGTTCAAGCGATTTACGGCGAGCAGCGCGATACTTTCGATTACGAGGCGAGCAGCAATCAGTACATGGCCGATGCCGAGGACGGCGCTACGTTCGTCGACAACGGCAGCACGTGCACCTGGACCCGGCGCGACGGTACGCAGATCGTGTACGCCGCCTATCATAATTCTGGAAATCCGATCTGTCAGAGCAACAATATCTTGAAGGTGATTCAACCGGACGGGAGAATTTTCACCTATTACTATTACGGCGCCTTTTCAACCGGCTATGACATTCAAAGCCCGATCCTCTCGGTGGTGACCAACAGCGGCTACATGCTGAAGTACAACTATTCGGGCACGCCGACCACAGGCGGTGAGACGAGCGTGACGGCAATCAATCGAGCCTTCGAAACGTGCGACCCATCGCTCCCTTCCTGCGCGCTAGTACACTCCTGGCCTACCTCGACCCTCTCGCATACGACCAAGGAGCTTACCTCAAATTGCGACGATTTCAGCAACGCCCCCGGCTACGATCCGTGCAAGCACTACATTTTGACGATCCGAGATCAGGCGCAGAGGAACTACGTTTTCGAGCTCGACGGCTACACGCGGGTCGTCTCCTATCAGCCCCCGGAAGCCACGAGCCCCGTGTTCTACTATTCGCTCTGTTCACAGCTCGCCAATAACACGCTGAGGAATTGCTGGACGTTCACGAGCTGGCCCCCGCAAGTGGTTCTGTACGATGAAGTCGTAGAGCCCATGGTATTTGACTGGGTCTATAGTGTTACGCGACACGATCCGAGTCAGGCGAGTGGGCCGAACGGTCCGGTATGGGATTATGGCTTTAACTTCACTCTGAACTCTCCCCCTGGATGGGCGGTTTGGGAGCACGCGGTGAACAACCCGCTGGGTGGCGCAGGGATGTCGGCTCTGGGCAACGGGACGCCCGGCACGGAGAACTTCTACGGTCCGACCGATTCCGTCACGCGCTACGATGGAACAGTCTTTCACTTCGAACGCAACCGGCAGAACGATCTCTCCACGATAACTTCCCCTGGTGGCGTGACTACCCTGTATTGCTACGATATGAACGGCTCAACTCTCAGGGGAAACCCGTGGGAGGAGGTCACGACAGTTCCCGGCGGAAGCGCCACGTGCACGGGGATGATCTCGGGGAGCGCGATCACGAGAAAGGCAACGTATCCGATGTCGTGCACCAACATGGCGACCTGCAACAAGCCGCTCACCGTTACGGATGCGAATAACAATACGAGCATCTTTACATACGATTCCCGTGGAGAAGTGCTCACGATAACCGGACCCGCAGTAAACGGAGTGCAACCTCAGACCCGGTACACGTACACGCCGTATTATGCGTGGTACCTCTCGACCTCTGGGGTCATGACCGAGGATCCGAACCCGATCTGGCTCGTGGCGACCGAGAGCTACTGCATGACCGGTGCCGCCTCGGGCTCGGGTTGTGCCGTCGCCAATGATCAGGTGTTGACGACTTATGATTATGGCCCCGAATCGGGGCCGAACAACCTACTCATGCGCGGGAAAGCAGTCACCGCTAACGGGACGACGCTGAGGACTTGCTACGGGCATGATGAGCAGGGTAATAAGATTTGGCAGACCTCGCCGAATGCCAACCCGTCCAGCTGCCCGGCGTACTGATATGCGCAACATCGAAGCGGCTCGCCTCGCGCGGCTCGGAAGGGCGAATGTGCACAGAGCGCCTGCAGTTCTGGCCTGGATATTGGCGATTCTCGCTGGTATTTTTGGTCACACGGGTGCAGTGCAGGCGCAGGCCTCCCCAGCCCCCTATCTCACCGCGTATTGCTACCTGGACGGAGGGCTGCTTGGCGGCACGATCAGTCCTGCACCAAGCGGTGCGAGCAATTTTCCCGCCACCCGCTACGCCTACGACACCAGTCTACGGTTGCAGACGGTTCAAACGGGCTATCTTAGCTCGTGGCCTGGCAATGGGTCGTCCTCTAGCTCGGAGCGTACCTGCAACTGGAGCGGATTCACAGTTGGAAAGACGATCACGTACAGCTACGACGCCAACGGCAACAAGGTGCTCGAGACGATCACGGGGTCGGATGGCGCCATCAGCAACGTCACGCAATTCTCTTACGACGCTTTCGATCGCCCGACATGCACCGCGGTACGGATGAATCCGTCGGCTTTCGGGGCGCTGCCCGCTAGCGCTTGTAGCCTGGGGGCGCAGGGAAGCGACGGCGCCGATCGAATCACCCAGGACTCCTATGACTCCTTGAACCGCCTCACGAAAGTGCAGAAGGCACTCGGGACGGTCAATCAGGAAACCTACGCCACCTATAGCTACACGTCGGACGGGCTGCCTCAATACCTCACCGATGCCGACGGCAACAAGATGATGCTGAGCTATGACGGTTTCGACCGCTTGGCCGACTGGTACTTCCCCTCATCGACGAGCGCAGGCACTGTCGATACCTCAGATTACGAGGCCT
>DASUHA010000077.1:0-52507 GCA_036273735.1 Steroidobacteraceae bacterium
TCGCGCTCGATGTCTGCCAGCGTCTCCTCCTTGTCGGTCTTCTCCTCCGCGATCTTGGAGAGGCCGTGGGAGATGTAGTTGACGACATCGAGCCGGGTCACGTGCTGGCGGTTGAGGAGGAACACCGCGTGACTCTGCTTCTCGCTGAAGATGGCGACCAGCACGTTGCCGACACCGACTTCCTTCTTGCCGCTCGACTGCACGTGGAACACCGCCCGTTGCAGCACGCGCTGGAAGCCGAGCGTCGGCTGTACCTCGCGCTCCTCGCCCTCCTCCACGCGAGGCGTCGATTGCTCGATATGGTCCTTCAGCTCCTGCTTGAGCTTTCCGAGGTCGGCGCCGCAGGCCCGGAGGATCTCACGTACCCGGGGGGTGTCGAGGATCGCCAGCAGCAGATGCTCGACCGTCAGGTACTCGTGACGCGCTTCCCGGGCCTGGTGGAAGGCATCGTTGAGACAGTATTCAAGCTCGTTGGACAGCACTTTCGTTGGGCCTATTCAATTGGCGCAAAGTCGGCTTTGCCGCTTTGCGCGGCCAGCCTAGTTACCGCATTCGATCTCGCCGCCCAGGGAGCGGCCCTGGTCGGCTTACTCACTTGCTTTCGCACTCACCTTCAAGATACGTCATGCCTCTTCCAGGGTGCACATCAGCGGATGCTGGTGGTCCCGCGCGTACGTCGTCACCTGTGCCACCTTAGTTTCCGCGATCTCGAACGTAAAGACCCCGCATACACCCTTACCCTTCGTGTGGACTTCGAGCATGATGCGGGTAGCCGTCGGCCGATCAAGGCTGAAGAACTTCTCCAGCACGTCGACCACGAACTCCATCGGGGTGTAGTCGTCATTGAGCAGCACCACCTGGTATAGCGGCGGCTGCTTGACCTCGGGCCGCGCCTCCTCGACGAGAATACCGGTATCGGGGCGGGTCGGATGAGGGTCGGGCATGACGTCTTTATAGGGGTCGCGAATCTGCAACACAAGCCTGTGATGGTGACCTGCTCTTACTCTTGCAGAAACAATCGCTTGAGAGCACAACCAGGGGCGCCGTATGATTGCGGCGGCTTGCATCCGCCGCACGGTTTGAGCCGGCCGCGGTCTATCCTGTGTTTGCCAGCGAATCCATGATGTTTCTACCTCAATGAGCACCGCGTCCTGGCTCCAAGGCATCCCGGGCTCCGAGAAATGGCGGGTCCTGTTCTTCACCCGTGGCCCACGGGTGGCGACGTGGGTGCTCGCGCTCGCCCTGGGCGTACAGGGCGCGATGATCCTCACCGATCTCGCCGGCGCCGGCCGGGCGCCGCCGCCCGGCATGACGGCGGCGGCATCCCGCGTCCAACGTGCGCCGATCGACATCGCAGCCATTACCAATACGCACCTTTTCGGCGTCGCACCGGTAACGGGCGGGGGCAACGGCGCCAACGCGCCACAGACGAACATGCCGCTGGTACTCACGGGGGTAATCGCTGGCAATGACCCGCGCGACGGGCTCGCAATACTCGGACCGAGCGCGGCAGCCACCAAAGTGTATGCGGTTGGAGACAACATCCCGGGCGGCGCGCGACTGAACTCGGTGCTCTCGGACCATGTATTGCTCGACCGTGACGGGCGTCTCGAAACGCTGGCGCTGCCGCACCAGTTCGCCGGCAACGCCCCGCCGCCGAGCCTCGATGCAGCGCCGACCGAGGCACCCATCAGCCGTATGCGTGAGCTCGTGAGCCGCGACCCGGGCATCATCGCCGACATCATGCGCCCGGAGCCGGTGTTCGCGGGCGGCAAGCAGCAGGGTTTTCGGGTATACCCTGGCCGCAACCGGGACGCATTCATACGCCTGGGGCTGAGGCCGGGTGATCTGGTGACGGCCATCGACGGTACGCCGCTCGATGACCCATCTCGCGGCGAAGAGATCCTGCGCACGCTGGGCTCCTCCAGTGAGGCGCACGTCACGGTACTGCGCAACGGAAAGCAACAGGATCTCACTCTCGATCTGGCGGCTGTCGAACAGGAGGCGGAATCGCTCGCCACGCCGCAAAATGGGGCTTCCGGGCCGCCGCCGCCACCGCGGCACCCGATGCCATTCTCTCCGCCGCAGGGCGCGCAGTAAGGGCCATTCCACCAAACGGGGGTTGAGATTAGTGAAAGGCTTTCGCACATTTGCCTGCTGCCTGGCTCTGCTCATGCCGCTGCTCTGTCAAGCGCAGCAGGCTGTGAAGCAGGCCGTCAGCATCACGCCGAACTTCAAGGACGCTGACATCACGCAGATCGTCCAAGCGGTCGCGGCGGCAACGGGTAAGAGCTTCATCCTCGACCCGCGAGTGCGCGCCCAGGTCACGATGTACTCCTCCGCACCGATGTCCCCGCCGGCCTTCTATCAGGCGTTCCTCTCCATACTCGAGGTCTACGGCTTCATCGCCGTGCCCTCGGGCAACAACATCGTGAAGATCGTGCCGGATGCGGACGCGCGGCAGATGCCCTCGGTCGACCTGCCGGCCCATGTGAGCTCGAGCTCCGATGAGATCGTCACCCAGGTCATCGCCGTCAAGAATGTGAGCGCGGCGGAGCTGGTGCCCATCCTGCGTCCGATGATCCCGCAATACGGTCATCTGGCCGCCTACCCGCCCTCCAACATCCTCATCATTTCCGACAGAGCGAGCAACGTTCATCGGATGATGGACATCATCGAGCGCGTCGACCAGATCGGGAACCAGGATGTCGATGTGATGCCCCTGCAGAATGCGTCCTCCTCGGACGTGGTGCGCACGGTCAATTCCCTCTATCAGGGTCAGGGCACCATCCAGGAGGGCCGCGCGCTTCGCGTGGTGGCCGATGATCGCTCCAACAGCATTCTCATCAGCGGCGATCCAGCGCAGCGGCTGCGCCTGCGCGCACTGGTGGCGGAGCTCGACACTCCACTGCAGTCCGGCGGCAACACGCAGGTCGTCTACCTGCACTACGCAGACGCGGCAAAACTGGCACCGAAGCTCAAGGAGCAGATGGCGGAGCTTGCGGAGATGGGCGGCGGCGGCGGCGGCGGCGCGGTCAAGAACCCACAGGCAGAGGCGGAAAAGAATGCCCTCGTCTGGGCTGATAAGGAAAACAACGCGCTTGTCCTCACCGCACCGCCAAAGCTGATGCGCACCGTCCTCGACATCGTGCAGAAGCTCGACCGCCGCCGGCCCGAGGTGCTCGTGCAGGCGATCATCGCCGAGGTCAACGTCAACAAGACCGATGACCTCGGTATCAACTGGGCGGCGTTCTCGCAGAACAATAAGCTGCCGGCGGGCGGCTTCTCCTCGCCCGTCGGAGGCACGAGCATCGTCGACCTCATCGGCGCGGCGACCGGCGGCTCGTCCGCTCTCGCCAACGCCTCGTCCCTCCTCACGGGCACGACGATCGGCGTCGGTACCATCGCGACGGGCGGCGGTGAATCGTTCGCAGCCATGATCCGCGCGCTGCGCAGCAACGCCGATACCAACATCGTGTCCACGCCGTCGGCAGTGACGATGGACAATCAACAGGCGACGCTCAAGGTGGTGGACGAGGTCCCCTTCGTCACCGGCCAGTACACCAGCGGCTCGCAGGTGAGCAACGGAACCGTCACACCCTTCCAGACCGTTCAGCAGCAGGAAGTCGGCACTATTCTCAAGGTGACGCCGACCATCTCGGCCGAGGGCAACGCGGTCATGCTGAAACTCTCGGTGGAGAACTCGAGCGTTCTGGCGACCTCGCTTTCCGCCGCCAGCGCCAACCCGACTACGGCCAAGCGCAGCATCGCCACCAACGTGCTCATCGAGAACGGCGGCATCGTCGTGCTCGGCGGCCTGATCTCGAACGAGCAGGACCGCACCCACGACAGCGTGCCCTTCCTCGGCGGCATTCCGGTCCTCGGGCTCCTCTTCAAGTCGCGCAATGACTCACAGACGCGCGACAACCTGATGATCTTCATCAAGCCGACGATCCTGCTCGATCAGTCGCAGTCGGCCATCCAGACCGGCCAGAGCTATGACTACATGATGGGTCAGGAGCGCTCGATCCCGCCGGAGGAGTTCCCGCGGCTGCTGCGCGGCGAGCAGATGCCGCGGCTGCCGCCGCTACCGCCGCCGCCGCCGCCGGGTACCCTCCGGGCGCCGCCCACGGGTGAGCAGGCTGCCCCTCAAAACGCCCCGCCGGCGCAGCAGAACCCGCCATCAGGCCCGACCGACAAGCCCAACGGCAACCCGCCGCCGAAGGACTCCGGTGGCAGCCCACCGCCAAAGGCCGGAGACAAGCCTTGAACGAAGCCGCCGAAGTCATGGACGAGCCGCAGCAGCTCGAGACCACCGTCCCGCACCGGCGCCTATCGTTCGCCTTTGCGAAGCGTCACGGCATCCTCATCAAGAACATCACGGAGGATGAGGCCGAGTGCATCTGCCGCGACCATGCGACTGCCCTGGCGCTCGCCGAAGTCCGCCGGTTCGTCGGCCGGCCGGTGCGGCTCGAGCGGGTACCGGAAGCGGAGTTCGATCTGCTGCTGCGTGAGGTGTACGAGGCCGGCTCCGATGCCATGCAGGCCGTGGAAGGCCTCGATGAGACGACGGACCTTGCGCATCTGGCCCTGGAGCTGCCCGAGCAGGCGGACCTCCTCGACAGCGACGACGATGCGCCGATCATCCGGCTGATCAACGCCGTGCTCACGCAGGCGGTGAAGGAGAACGCCTCCGACATCCACGTGGAGCCGTTCGAGAATCGCCTGGTGGTGCGCTTTCGAGTGGACGGCGTGCTGCGCGAGGTGCTGCAGTCGAAGCGTGCCGTGGCGCCGCTCGTGGTTTCGCGCATCAAGGTGATGTCGAAGCTCGACATTGCAGAGAAGCGCCTGCCGCAGGACGGCCGTATCGGCCTGAAGATCGCCGGTCGCGCGGTGGACGTGCGCGTCTCGACGATCCCCTCGGGGCACGGTGAGCGCGTGGTGCTGCGTATCCTCGACAAGCAGGCCGGCCGCCTCGACCTCACGGCCCTCGGCATGGATCCGAAGACCGAGGGATTGATCGACGAGCTGATCCACAAGCCGCACGGAATCATTCTCGTCACCGGGCCGACCGGCTCGGGCAAGACGACGACGCTCTATGCCGCGCTCGAGCGCCTGAACGACAACTCGCAGAACATCATGACGGTCGAGGACCCGATCGAGTACTACATCGACGGCATCGGCCAGACACAGGTCAACACGAAGGTGGAAATGACCTTCGCACGCGGTTTGAGGGCGATTCTCCGCCAGGATCCGGACGTGGTGATGATCGGTGAGATCCGCGACCTCGAAACCGCGCAGATCGCGGTGCAGGCGAGCCTTACCGGACACCTGGTGCTCTCGACGCTCCATACCAACACTGCCGCAGGTGCGGTCACGCGCCTGCGCGACATGGGTATCGAGCCGTTCCTCCTCTCCTCCAGCCTCATCGGCGTGCTCGCGCAGCGTCTGGTCCGGGTGCTGAACCCGGAAACCAAGCAGCCCTTCCAGGGGGGGGACTACGAGCGGCGACTCCTCAATCTTCGTCCTGACGATCCCTCCCCGGTGCTCTACCGGCCGGGACGCGATGCGATGGGAGGCTACCGCGGCCGCTCGGGTGTCTATGAGCTCATCGTCGTGGATGACACCATGCGCACGATGATCCACGATGGAGCGAGCGAGCAGGAGCTCGAGCGCCACGCCCGACTGACGACGCCTTCGATCCGCGACGACGGGCGCGCCAGAATCCTGCGCGGCGAGACCACCATCGAGGAAGTACTGCGGGTCACCCGGGAAGACTAATATCCCTGTGTCTGTGGGGAAGCCATCCATCTAATGGGCGCGTTCGAATACATAGCGCTCGACAATGCCGGCAAGGAGCGCAAGGGCGTCCTGGAGGGCGACACACCGCGCCACATCCGTCAGCTGCTGCGCGAGCGCCAGCTCCTGCCGGTGACGGTGAGCGAGGTCGCGCAGAAGGAGGCGAGCCGGCAGCGCTCGTTCAGCTTCATCCGCCGCGTCTCGCCCGCCGATCTCTCGCTCTTCACCCGTCAGCTCGCCACCCTGGTGCGGGCCGGCCTGCCGCTCGAGGAATCGCTGCTCGCGGTCTCGCAGCAGACCGAGAAGCCGCGGGTGCAGAGCATCATCATCGGGGTCCGCTCGAAGGTCATGGAAGGCCACACCCTGGCCGACGGACTCAGCGAGTTCCCGCGGGTCTTCCCGGAGATCTATCGCGCCACAGTCTCCGCGGGTGAGCAGGCGGGGCACCTCGACAACGTCCTCGAGCGCCTGGCCGTATACACCGAGAGCCGGGAGGAGATGCGGCAAAAGATCCTGGCGGCGATGCTTTATCCCATCGTGCTCACGGTAATGTGCTTCATCATCGTGTCGGCACTGCTGGTCTTCGTAGTCCCGAAGGTGGTTTCGGTCTTCGAGGCCACCAAGGCGCAGCTGCCGCTCATCACCCGGGTGCTCATCGGCACGAGCGGGTTTCTCAAGGCGTACGGCATCTGGCTGATCATCCTCGCCATTATCGCGGCGGTGCTCTTCCGGCGGTGGCTGCGCAATCCGGACGCCAGGCGCCGCTACCACCGCCTGCAGCTTCGCCTGCCCCTCATCGGCAAGCTCGCGCGCGGCTTCAACACTGCCCGCTTCACGCGCACCTTCAGCATTCTCTCGGCGAGCTCGGTGCCGGTGCTCGAGGCGATGCGCATCGCCGGCGAGGTGGTGACCAGCCTACCCATGCGCGATGCCGTCATGGACGCCGCGGCCCGGGTGCGCGAGGGCGCCCCCATTGGCCGGTCACTCTCCGCGAGCAAGCTCTTCCCCCCGATGACGGTCCACCTCATCTCGAGCGGAGAGTCGAGCGGGGAGCTCGACGCCATGCTGGAGCAGGCCGCCGTGAGCCAGGAGCGGGAGCTCGATGCCATCCTGGCGGCCATGGTCGGCCTCCTCGGGCCCCTGCTCATCGTGGTGATGGGCCTGTTCGTCATGGGCATCGTCTTTGCAATGCTGTTGCCCATCTTCCAGATGAATGACCTGATTCACTGACAAACCCGTTGCAGATGTCACGGAATCTGATTTAAGTTTCGCGCCGTTCCCTTGCCGGACTTCGGTGTCCCGCGTGAGCGAAAAATCCGAATCGGACGAGTTCGAAAACGAAGACGACGACGAGCCGGTCGTTGAGGAAGGCGACGTCGATCTGGATCAGGTCATCAAGGACCTGGATCTGGCGAAGCGGCGTGGGCAGCGCGCCGGCGATCCCGCATGGCGCCGCCTCGAGCGGCTGCTCGAGGAGAAACGCACCGCCGAGCTCACGAGCGACTTCGAGGATTACGACGTCGAGGCTGGCGGCGAGGACGACCCGGCCAAGCCGCCGCGAAAGAAGAAGAGCTGACGGGCGGCGCCTCGCCGCGGGCCCCAGGTTGCCAGCCCGGCGCCCACCGCAAGGCAGAAAATGACGCAGAGCCATGGAAAGGCGTTGCCGATCCTCGTATAGAGGGTTCGCCCCGAGCCGAGCGGCAGATCGCCGATGATCATGGTCAAGCCTGCAGGCGCATCCTTCTTGAGCGCGATCAGACGCCCCTGCGCATCGCTCGCAAACACCAAGCCGTCGTGTGCCGGACGAACGATGGCGAATCCGTTCTCGACGCCGCGCATCACCGACATGATACCGTGCTGCCAGCCGTCGATGCCCATGTCGCCGGCCGGGACAGCCGCGAGGCGGACGCCATTCGCGCCGTCGGCGCGAATGGTGTCGGGAAAATCCATGTCCTTGCAGATCTCCACGGCACGTCCATCGGCCAGCAGGCCTGAGACACGACCTGGCGTAAAGCGGTCCTCGAGGCCCGGCACCGGATGGCGCTTGTCATAGCGTCGAATGCGGCCATCGGGCGTGATTGAAAGCGCAAAGTCGGCGGGCGGCGCCTCGGAATGAAAACCCGCGACGATCTGCACACCCGTCTCCCTGGAAGCCGCAACCAGCGGCGCGGCGATCGCGCTCTGCGCCTCAGGGCTCGAGGCCATGCCGCCTTCCGGCGTGACTACGAATCTGGCCCCCTGCCGAGCGGCCTGCCGTATCTCTTCGGCGTACGTCTCGGTGACCTTGAGTTCAGCGCCCAAGGAGTGCGCGCGCCAGGAATCCGCAACCGCAGTCTCATCGACGATCCCCGCCACGCGTATCAGGTCGGTGTGTGGCCGGGCCAGACGCAAGATTCCGAACACGAGATTGGCCGCACAGATGAGCAGTCCCAGCCCGATCGCCGCCGCAGCCTCGCGTCTGCGCCGCAGCGCCATGGCGAGGGTGTTGGCGAAGAGACACATGAGGAACGTGACGGCGTACATGCCGAAGAGCGATGCGCTTTGGATCAGAACGGGCGCCGGCATCGTGCTATAGGCGAACGATCCGTAAGTGCCGTTCGGCGACTTGAGCTCCGTCAGGAACTCGAAGGCGGCCCAACAGGCCGGAAAGGCGAGTAGCATCATAAACGCCGACGCACGCTGCTCCACATAGCGTGCAAACCACACCGCGAAGCAAAAGAGTCCGACAACGAGCAACAGAGCCGAAGCGAGGACCGGCGGCGGTATGAGGTGGAGGTACGGCGATTGCAGGAGGTAGCCCGCGCTTGCGAGGATTGCGACGGCGCTCGCCGCCATCACTTGCCAGGTGGGTGCATTGCCATATGCGAGCCACAGGAGCGGCACCGGCGCGAGCCACGCGAGTACCCATACGTCGTCGAACCCCTGTGACAGATAAAACATGACCCCGCTCAACACGGCGGCCAGCAAGGTGATCATTTGACAACTCCACACGACTTGATGGACTCGAGGAAATGGCGCTGCGCGGCGCGGTAGAGCGCCTTGAACTGCTTGTCGCTGGCGAATCGCTTGGCGCGATGCATCGAGATGAACCCCTGCCCGGATGCCGCGAGGGCGAGAGCGATCTCGAGTGTCGGTCGGTCACGGATCCGCCCGTCGGCTTTCGCCTCATCGATACGGGCCATCACCATCGCCATCACCGGCGAGCGGCCCGCCGCGAAGTCGTCGGGAAACCGGCGTGCCGCGGGAGCGGGCAGAAAAAACGCGGCGTCGTGACGATGAGGCTGTGTCAGGGCGAAATCGAGCAGCGCTTCTCCGAGCGCGGCCAGCCATTCCATCGGGTCTCGGGCGCGGATCCCACGTGCGATGCCTTCCCAGGCTGCAATGCCGTCCTCCATGAGGGCGTTCAGAAGCGCATCCTTGTCCGCGAAGTGGCGATAGAGCGCCATGGGCGAGAGCTCTGCCCGCTGCGCCACGCGGCGGATGGTGAGCCCCCCGATGCCTTCGGATTCGAGCACTGCCTTGGCGGCCGACAGTATGCGATCCTTGGTCATGCGTACACTGTACACACCAATGCGTACTTTGTACACATGAGTACAGCCCTATACTCCTCCCATCATGTCTGAGCCAGCCGAGCCGGAACAGATCACGATCATGAAGCGCCTGGTCGAGATGTCCGCCGAGCGCAGCTACATGAACGCGGAGCGGACCCTGGCCGTCTGGATCCGCACCGCCCTGGCGCTCATGATCTTCGGGATCGCGATCGATCGGTTCGGCCTGCTGTTGCGGCAAATGCCGCTACCGCAAATGCACGGCCGCGTGAGCACACATGGCCTGTCGAGCTGGGGTGGAGGGGCGCTCATTGCCCTCGGCGTCCTGATGGCGTTGGCGACTGGCGCGCGCTTCCTTGCCTTCGCCATCGCCCATCGGCGCATCCACCGGCCACCGCCCTATCACGGCCCTTACCTCGGCCCCACGTTCGCGCTGCTCGCCGCTTTGTTTGGAGTTACCCTACTCGTCATCGTGAGCATACTCGCGACCTGACATGTCCTCCCGGGACTATCTGCTGTCGCTTCCGGAGCGTGTGATCCGCTCCGCGCTCGGATTCAGCGCAGGATTGCTGCGCGAGGTCGGCGAGGTGGCGTTGCCGCGGGGCATGCGGCGCAGCCACCTCTATCGGAGCCTCGTGGACGTGACGCTGCGCTATGTGATCGAGCAGGTTGGCGGAGCCAAGGGCGTCTATCCCGCGGCGGAGCCCCAGGCGGATGATTTCCTTGCGAGGCGCGGCGCCGGCCATGTCGTGGAGCTCCTCGGTATCGCCGCCTTCCGCCTCTCGCCGGTGTGGGTGCTCGCAGCACTGGCCGATCTCAGCGGCCTCGGTCGGCGGCTGATCCCGGAGATCGCCGCGGCGCTCGAGGCCGAGGGCCTGTTGGAGAAAGGCTCCCGATTCGAGAGCGTGGATCAGTTGCTCGATGGGCTCGAGAAGACCTCGGCTCGCCTCGCAGAGACGTTCAACACTCCGCCGCTCGACGTCGCGAGTCTGCGCAAAGAGTGGACCGCGCTGCGCAGCGAGGCCGGCCGGATACGCCCGGCGGCGCTGCCCTCCCCTCAGGCGGTCTCCGGGCGCTGGGAAGAGATCAAGCAGGAGTCGGCGCGCCAGGGCCGCTCGATCTTCGAGACCTCATCGGTGCTGGCAGTCTCCACCGTGCGCGCGCTGCCTGGGAAGGCGCGCCGGTTGTCGGCATCCGCCCGTGTTGGGACGAGACACACCGGACGGCTCATGGCCGCGGCGCTGCTGGAGCATTACGGACAGACCCTGAGTGAGCTTCGTGAGGTGGGCTATCTCACTTATGCCAAGCGGCAGTTGAGCCCATACGTGCGCGCGTGCGTCGAGCAGTTCTCACCGCAGCGGCGAACGCTCACCCAACGGCTATTGGATAAGGTGCGCAAGCGAAAGCGAAGGTGATCAGGAACCGAGTGGATTCGGCTCCATCGGTCAGCTCGACAGGCCGCCCGCCTTACGCCGTGCGCCGATAATCGAGGACCCGCGAGGAGTACACCTGATCGACCAGGCCCCACTTCTTCGCCTCCTCAGCGGTCATGAAGTGATCCCGGTCCAGCGTGCGCTCGACCTCTTCATAGGTACGCCCACAGTGCTTCGCGTAGAGCTCATTGAGCCGGCGTTTGGTCCGCACGATGTCCTGCGCGTGCCGCTCGATGTCGGAGACCATCCCCTGGAAGCCTCCCGAGGGCTGGTGCACCAGGATGCTGGCGTTGGGTAGCGCGATGCGCTGTCCCGGAGCGCCTGCCATCAGGAGGAACGAGCCCATCGAGTACGCCGTCCCGACGCACACGGTGGCGACGGGACACTTGATCCACTGCATGGTGTCGTAGATCGCAAGGCCGCTCGTCACTACCCCGCCCGGGGAGTTGATGTACATCGCGATCGGCTTTTCCGGGTTCTCCGACTCGAGAAAGAGCAGCTGCGCGTTCACGAGCGCCGCCATCCCATCATCGACCTGACCGTTCACGAACACGATCCGGTCGCGCAGCAGACGGGAGAAGATGTCGAATGCCCGCTCGCCACGCGCGGATTGCTCGATCACCATGGGCACGAGATTGGCGCTCATCACGCCGCCCGCCGCAGGCAGGCCCGCGCTGCGCAAGAGGCGATCGGAGTCCGCCGCCGCGCGCTCGTGATGGGCACGATGCGAGGGGCTGTCAGGACTGGCGCGATGGATACGAGGCAGAACTCCCCGTGCGTCAGCCGAAGATGCGTGCCGCCCGTCGGGCAGGGAGCGAGCTCCACGGTGACTACGGAATGAACCTCCCGGCCTGCCGGCTCGCCAACTCCGCTCTCGCGGTCGCGCCAGCGATAGCGCAGAAGGTGGTGCGGTTCGGCGGTCAGTATCTCGTATTCACTGGAGCCGACCCGAGTGGACTTGCGGTCATTCCGGTTTCGCTCCGTCCCGGGCAGCGTAGGCGGCGGCTGCAACTCCTTGCCTCTTCCACCGGGGTCTGCGCCTCCACCGGAGTCGATGCCAGAGTCGCTCACCGGCCGGCCAGCCGTAGTCAGCCATGCCTCGAGCAGCGCAGGCTCCGTCAGGGCGCGCCAGACCTTCTCCGGGGACTCTTCCAGGTCGCACTCGAACACCAGGGCGTCCGAGGAATCCGGCGTTGCCTTCATCGTTAGATCTCCTTCAAGACGCGTTTCAGTTTCTGCAAGCGCTCCGGCCAGAGCTGCCGGTGACGCTCCATCCACGCCACGAGCGGATCGAGACCTGCCGGCTCTGAGCGGTAGAACGCCCTGCGCCCCTCGCGACGCTCGCTGACCAGCCCCGCCCGCCGCAGGGCCGCCAGGTGCTGCGATATCGCGGGCTGCGAGACCGTAGACCCTGCCGTGATCTGAGCCACGCTCATTTCCTGACGGCAGAGTGTCTCGAAGACGGCGCGGCGCGTGGGATCCGCCAGCGCCTGAAAGACCTGCGATTCGATCATTGTCCAATCATAAGTCTACACTTATATGAATGCAACCGGGCGTTGTCCTTCGGGTCTCCGAGGACGAGAATTCCGCCGTGGATCCGCCAGCCAACAGCCCGGAGCAGTCGGTCGGGCACGTCTCCGACACCGCGCTCTGGGTCGCGGTGCACCGCGCGACGGAATCGAAAAGGAAGGACGCGCTCTTTCGCGACCCCTATGCCGAACAACTCGCCGGTGAGCGCGGCAAGCGGATCGTCGGACAGCTCGAGACCGCCGCGAGCAGCGCCTGGTCCATCATCACGAGGACCGCGGTTCTCGATGAGCTCATCCTCGGTGCGATTGAGGATGGTGCGGACACCGTACTCAATCTCGCCGCGGGCCTCGATACCCGCCCCTATCGGCTTTCTCTGCCGCCGGGCACTCGCTGGATCGAGGTCGATTTCCCCGAGATGATGGCCTACAAGGCGGACAAGCTCAGGGATGCCCAACCCCGGTGCGCCCTCGAGCGCGTCCCGTTCGATCTCACGGACCGCCTGGCACGCGAGCAATTCTTCACGCGCGTGAGCAGGGAGAGCCGCCAGACGCTCGTGATCACCGAAGGACTGCTCATCTATCTGAATCCAGAGGACGTCGCCGCCCTCGCTACGGACCTGCATGCCATGCCGCATTTCCACTGGTGGATTGCCGACGTGCTCACACCAGAGCTGCTCGAGTATCTTCTCAAGCGTCAATTCAAAGCATTTGCGACGGGCAGCGTACAGATGCGCTTCGCACCGCCCGGCGGCATTGCCTATTTCGAGCGCTTCGGCTGGCGCGCCCACACGGTACGAAAAATCACCGAAGAAAGCCGGCGCCTCAAGCGGCAAATGCCCCGCGCGTGGCTCTATCGGCTTCTCGGCGCACTCTCTCCCAAACACGTGCGCGAGCAATACGGCAGGTTCGAGTCGTACTTCGTGACACTCGAGCGGATCTGATAGCCGGCCGATGTGCAGCGCCGTGCGGCCAGATCTGTTTTCAGCCTACGTCGGCACCGGGCAGATCGTTCGTGCGATCCGTCGCCATTGGCACGGGCGAATCTTCAATGAAAGTCGCGCGACCGGGTGATCAGCTCGCCGAGTAGCCGCGTGCGGTCGATCAGCCGGTGCGCCACGACGTGCATGACGCCTTCCTGCCGCTGCAACTCACCTTGGACTTCGAGCAATCGGGACTCCACCAGAGGACGGCGATACTCCTCGCCGATCCGTTCCCAAACGATGATGTTCACCTGACCCGTCTCGTCCTCCAGGGTGAGGAACGTCACGCCGCTTGCGGTTCCAGGACGCTGCCGCATCAGAACGATGCCTGCCGTACGAACCGGCTTGCCGTGCGCCATACCTTCCAGATCTCGTGCGGTGAGCAGGTGGTTGGATTGCAGCGAATCACGTAACAGCGCCAGGGGGTGGCGTCCCAACGTGAGGCCTATGGAAGCGTAGTCGGCAACGATGCGCTCCCCTTCGGTCGGCGTCCTCAGCAGCGGAGTCGGCTCATGAGTTTCCGCATGGGGCGCATCGGCCAGAGCCGCCTCGAGCGGCAGCGGCCGCTCCGTCCCCGCCACTTCCCAGAAGGCCAGATGCCGGTTGCCGCTCAGCGCTGCGAATGCGCCGGCAGCAGCCAGAGCCTCGAGGTCGCCGCGATCGAGCGCCGCGCGAGCCGCCAGATCCTGAACGCTATCGAAAGAGCGCTCTCTGCGAGCCTCGAGAAGGCGATCCGCACCACTGCGCGATAGCGATTTGACCAGGCGCAACCCCAGCCGCAACGCTGGTTGATCATCCTCCCGCTCCTCCAGAGTGCAATCCCAGGCACTCACACAAACATCTACCGGCCGCACCTCCACCCCGTGCGTTCGTGCATCCCGCACGAGCTGCGCCGGCGCGTAGAAGCCCATCGGCTGACTGTTGAGGAGCGCCGCCGCGAATGCTGCCGGCTCATGACACTTCAACCATGCGGAATCGTAGGCCAGCAATGCGAAGCTGGCGCTGTGACTCTCGGGGAATCCGTACTCGCCAAATCCCAACATCTGTTGATATAACCGCTGCGCGAATTCCTCCGCGTAACCGCGGGCTCTCATTCCCCCGATCAGCTTCTCGCGGAAGTGCTCGATCCCGCCGCTGCGCTTCCACGCGCCCATGGCGCGGCGCAGCGCATCCGCCTCCCCGGGCGTGAAGCCCGCCGCGGCGATGGCGAGCTGCATCACCTGCTCCTGGAAGATCGGCACGCCGAGCGTGCGCTGCAACACCCCCTCGACCTCGCGGCTGGGATAGCTCACCGGCTCGCCGGACTTACGGCGCTTGAGGTACGGATGCACCATGTCGCCCTGGATGGGCCCGGGGCGGACGATGGCGATCTCGATGACGAGGTCGTAGTAGCAGCGCGGCTGCAGGCGCGGCAGCATCGCCATCTGCGCGCGCGACTCGATCTGAAAGACGCCGATGGTATCGGCGCGGGAGATCATCTCGTAGACCTCCGGCGCCTCCGCCGGCAAGCCGCCGAGAGCATGGTGCGTGCCGCGAAAGTCGTTTACCAGGTCGAATGACTTGCGCAGCGCAGTCAGCATGCCCAATGCCAGGAGGTCGACCTTGAGAAGGCCGAGGTCGTTGAGATCGTCCTTGTCCCACTGCACCACGGTCCGCCCCTCCATGGTCGCGTTCTCGATGGGCACCAGCTCTTCGAGCGCTCCTTCCGAGATCACGAATCCGCCGACATGTTGGGACAAATGCCGCGGAAAGCCCGGAAAGGCGATCAGCTCCTGCGCCAGAGGCAGCAATCGGGCGAGCATCGGGCCATCAGGATCGAAACCGGCATCGCGCAACCGCTCGCGCATTGCATCGCCCCCGTCCCACCACTGCATGACCTTGGTGAGCCGCGTGCATTCCGTGGGATCGAGGCCGAAGATCTTGCCGAGGTCGCGCAATGCGCTCTTCGGCCGGTACATGATCACGGTCGCGGCGATCGCCGCCCGCTCCCGACTGTATTTATCGTAGACATACTGGATCACCTCCTCCCGCCGCTCGTGCTCGAAGTCGATATCGATATCGGGAGGCTCATTGCGCTCACGGGATATGAAGCGCTCGAAGAGGAGCGATGCGCCGCGCAGCGGGTCGACGGAGGTAACTCCCAGGCAGTAACAGACGCGGGAGTTCGCGGCGGACCCCCTACCCTGACACAGAATCCCTTTGCTGCGCGCAAAAGCGACGATGTCGTGGACGGTCAGGAAGTAAGGCTCGTAGCGCAGATCCGCGATGAGCTCGAGCTCGTGCTCGATCGCGGAGCGCTCACCCGGCGGCACGCCTTGCGGCCAGCGCCAGTGCGCGCCCGCCTCCGTCAGCTTGCGCAGATGACTCGCCGGAGTCTCACCTTCCGGCACGAGCTCATGCGGATACTCATACCGCAGCTCTTCCAGCGAGAAGGCACAACGTCGGGCGATGGCTACCGTTTCCTCGAGGAGCTCGCGCGGATAGAGCTTCGCGAGCCGCTCGCGCTCGCGCAGATACCGCTCCCCGTTGGGATAGAGCCTCCAGCCGGCTTGCGCAATGGGCACGTTGTGCCGAATTGCGGTGACCGCATCCTGGAGCCTCCGACGGGCGCGGATGTGCATATGAACATCGCCGCTGGCCACCAGCGGCAGCGTCAGCTCCCGGCCGATCCGCTGCAGCGCCTCGAGATGTCCGCGATCCATCCCATCGCGAAGCAGCTCGACGGCGATCCACAACCTCGCGCGGAAGTGCGCTTCGAGCCAGCGCGCCTCCTCGGGATCCGGAGGCTCGAATTCATGGCCCTGCGGCCCGGAAGTCGTGCCTCGAGCCTTCCCGGGCAACCAGAGGATGAGACAGTGCTCGAGCCCATTCTCCTCGAGATCAGCGCGTGTCAGCGAGTATCCGCCCTTGGCCGCAGCCCGCCGGCCACGTGTGATGAGCCGGCAGAGCCGGCCGTAGCCACGCCGGTTGGTGGCCAGTGCGACGAGCTTCAGACCACAGGTGAGACGCAGCTCCGAGCCGATGATGAGCTTCAGCTGCTGCCCTTTTGCCGCAACGTGAGCACGCACGACACCGGCAACGGAGCACTCGTCCGTGATCGCGAGCGCCTCGTAGCCCAGCTCAACCGCCTGCCCTACGAGCTCGTGCGGATGCGATGCCCCGCGCAGGAAGGTAAAGTTGGTGAGGCAGTGCAGCTCGGCGTAAGGAGCGTCGGGGATCAACCAAAAACTCCGTGGAGGAACCACCGATGCGGCGGCTCGCGTTCCCGAAACACCCACAGGCGCACACCACGAACATCCACTGCCCTGTAGTAATCGCGCGCCATCTCTCCGCCATCCCACCAGCCGGTCTCGACCCGCTCGCCCTCGCCGAGCAATCGCAGCGGTCCTCGACGTCGCGGCAGCCCGTCGCGCTCATTGAGTTGTCGCGGTTTTGGTAGCAGCCACAGAGGACGGCGGTCCAAGCGACCCGAGTTGTCAACTTCAGAGCGGACTGCAAAATGATCCTGGCCGGACGCTGATCGCCAGGACGGCGATCCGCGAGTCTCCATGGACGGATTCACGACGTTCCGGACAGGGTCATTTTGCAGTCCGCTCTGAATCGCCGACGGAGTCAACACAGGCTCTCTGACCTTCCATGCCGCCTCCGGCCGATGATCCGCAACGACCCGAAGCCCATACACCGCCTCCGCCCCCAGCCGCACCCGCAATCGCTCGATGAGCTCCGGCGCCTGCGCCGCAGCCCCGCCCCCCTGCTCGCCTGGCTGCCAGAGCCCTGCGGAGGAGAGCACCCGCGAGACCAGGGGCCCCGAGCGCAGCTCACAGGCCCGTACCGGCTCCGGCAGGACGAGCGTGCTCAAGCGCTCTGCAAGAAGCGCCGCGAGCTGCTCCGGATCGGCAAGCGGTGCAGCGAGTCGCAACACACAGCGCGTCGGTGCAACGGCGCGATGCTGCAGGCGGCACTCGAGCATCAGCACCCCGCACTGGCGCGCCTCGAGGAATCGGCCGAGCTCCTCGAGCAGCGGCTCCAGCACCGCAAGGAGAGCGGCATGACTTTCCAACTCATAGATCAGCTCACGGCGCCGGCGGAAGCGCGCACGGACCTCGAAACGATCCTTGAGATCGCTCGCCCGCCCGGTCAGCCGGTCCAGTGCCAATAACTGCGCGGTGCCGAAGCGGCGCGCGAAGCCAGCCCGCGGCAAGCGCAGAGCCTCACCAATGGTTCGCACTCCGATGCGCGCGAGACGACCCACGGTATCCTCGGGCCATCGCAGCGCCGCAAGCGGCAGAGGCGAGAGCTTGCCGATGAGCTGTGCCGGATCCGTGATGACCAGCAGCGAGGCAGGCGCGGCGGCCGTCCGGCCCGCACGCGCCAGTGCCGATGCGGCAAGCGGTGTTGGAGCGATCGCCAGGGTGCATGAGATCCCGAGACGCGAGCATTCACCCGCCATTTCCCGGCTCAATCCCTCCACACCACCGAAAAGATGCAGGCTTCCTTTCACCTCGAGCAGCAGGCCGTCAGGCGGGTCGAGACTGATCCGTGGAGTGAGCCGCTGCGCCCAGGTGCCCAGACGCTCCAGGTCCTGTCGTCCAGGTTGGGAAGGTGATCCCTTCAGATGCACGGCCAACCACAGCTCTGCAGGAGCCCGGGTCGATGGAGCGGTGCGGCCGGAGATCGGGCGGAGTAGATCGCCAGGCCCTGTTGCAGGCACCGGCACCGGTACGGATGTGCTCTCCTGAAAAGGGAGCTCGAGGGCTCTGCGGTGTCGCATGGCACCTCAACTCAAGGGAAGCTCGATCGTGCCCCGAGCGCCGCCCCGGCTCTTCAGCAGCGTGATCCGCACCCCCTGAGCGGCAGGCTCCACGCCAACCCGCAGCGCTGCAGGCGAGGAGTTGCGCGCCGCCTCATTCGGCCGGAACAACACCCCGAGTGTGGCACCCCGTTCCGCCGCAAGATGTAGCCGTCGGATCTGCCGCGGTAGCGCGTTTCGCAGCCAAGCCAGCACGATGTCACAGGCACCCGAGCGGAGCGTCTGCTCGAAGGCCCAGAGCGCGGATTTGCCGCCCGCGTCCTTCCTTCGAGTCTGCACCACGAGCACGCGCTCCAATCCCACACCACACTGCGCAAGCGCCGGAGCGAAAGGCTGCACGGGTGGCGCCACCCACGCGCACCAGCGCGCCTGCGGGCGCTGTGTCACGGCGGCAAGAGCCGGCAGCAGGAGCGGCAGCTCTCCTACCCCGAAACAGCTGGGGAGAATCTCGATCAGTCCGGCCCGGGGCCAGCCACCACCCGGCAGACTCCCATCGAGAGCAGGAAACCCGGTGGGAAGCGTCCGCATTCGCGCGGCACTGCGGCCGCGCCAGATGGCTGGATGCTCGAGAAGGCGGGAAAGCCCCTGGTTAGACGTAGCTCCCGGCGTCGCCGACGGCGTCCGAAGCGCACCTCCATGCTCTCGATCGCGGGACATGGCGGGACCTGGGCATTTACTACAACAACTTGCGCATTACTACATCAACCCGTGGGTCCTTCCCCGGCGCAATACCCCAACCACGATGCCCTCGATGAGCAGGGGCTGCTCCTTGAGATCCACCTTGATGGGCTCGAAGTCGCTGTTCTCCGGCAACAGCCAGACGACGGAGCCTTCCTGACGGTAGCGCTTCACGGTGACTTCGTTCTCCAACCGCGCCACGACGATCTGGCGGCTGCGCACCTCCGCCGTGCGATGGACTGCAACCAGGTCACCGTCGAGGATGCCGGCGTCCTTCATGCTCATGCCGGTGACTTTGAGAAGATAATGCGGCCGCGGCTGAAAAAGGCTCGGATCGATCTGCAGGCGGGCTTCGAAGTTCTCTTCCGAGAAGATCGGCTTGCCGGCAGCAACCCGCCCGATGAGCGGCAGGCCCATCTGCTCGCGGATGGTGTCCTTCAGCTGGATGCCGCGCGAGGCGCCAGGCACCAGCGCAATGACGCCCTTGCGGGCGAGCGCACGCAGGTGATCCTCGGCCGCATTGGGAGATCTGAAGCCCAACTCACGGGCGATCTCCGCCCGGGTGGGAGGCATACCGGTATCGGAAATGAAGCGCTGGACGAGGCGCAGAATTTGCATCTGCCGCGGGGTAAGGTCTGACATCTTGCGCTGCCTGTTCATTTATACACTACTGCAATTATATCCAGATAAAGGCTAATGGCAAGAGGTAATAGCTCGTGGGGAAGGCGCAACAAGCCACGTCGCGCCTCTTCCCGTTACGCTTCTCCGCCCGCGCGGATGCCGCGCCTATCGATGGCCTGCCCCTTCCATATCGTCTATCGGACTCGTGCACAAACTGTCGCGAGTCAAAGACAAACTCCCGTTTGGAGTTGCATTTCCGCCTCGAATTTGGTGCAGTTGCGTGCTGCAAAGGCGACGGAGCGCAGGCCCGGTGGGACCCGGGCGGGCCCGTCGCCTTCGCATTGCGTTCTCAGGATTCCCGAATCAACAACCCAGAAGGGGACTAGTATGAAGTGCGCGAGTGTTGTGAAGGTGGCTGCTGCCGCGGCAGTCGTAATCGGCCTCGTAGGTTGCCAAGACCTCAAGCCGATGCAGTCTGATATCGCGGATCTGAAGTCGCAGGTTGCCCAGCTGCAATCGCAGGTTGCGGCCTCGAAGAGCTCGGCGGACCAGGCGGCGAGCGCTGCCCAGTCAGCCAGCCAGGCGGCCAGCGGTGCGCAGAGCACTGCGAACCAGGCGTTGGCTGCCGCTCAGGCTGCCCAGTCTGCGGTCGATGCAACCAACGAGAAGATCAACCGCATGTTCAAGCGGTCGATCTCGAAGTAAAGGGCGGTTCCGCTTCAAAACGCCGCGCAGACGCGCGGCGTTTTTCTTTGCCTTGTCTCTGTCTCTATTCTCTATTGGCTCAAAGTCGCCTGCGGCGCTTTGAGCGGCCAACCCTTTTACCGCGTTTCATCCCGCGGCCCAGGGAGCGGCCCTGGGCCGCTTATTCATTTGCTTTCGAGCTAAGAGTGGCTCAGGAAGGTCAGTAACGGACCAGGGCGGAGCCCCAGGTCACACCGCCGCCGAAGGCCTCGAGCAGCAGCAGCTCGCCCCGCTTGATGCGTCCATCGCGGACGCCGGCGTCGAGGGCCAGGGGGACTGAGGCCGCGGAGGTATTGCCGTGCTCCTGGACCGTGATGATGACGCGCTCCAGGGGCATGTCGAGCTTGCGCGCCGTGGCCTGGATGATGCGCATATTGGCCTGGTGGGGCACCAGCCAGTCGACCGCCGAGCGATCGAGTGAATTGGCCGCGAGCGCCTCATCCATCGCGCGGCCGAGCGTGGTCACCGCGATCTTGAAGACCTCGCTTCCGGTCATGGTGATGGCACGCCGGGCCTTGGCCGGATCGCCTGTGGCGGCCGTGAGCCCGCCTCCGCAGTAGAGAAGATCCGCGTACACGCCGTCCGCGTGCAGGTGAGTCGATAGGATTCCGGGCTGATCCGTCGGCTCGAGCACCACGGCGCCCGCCCCGTCAGCGAACAACACGGCGGTCGAGCGATCACTCCAGTCCGTAATCCGCGAGAGCGTCTCGGCACCGATCACGAGCGCCTTGCGGGCATCGCCGAAGCGCACGAATTTGTCGGCGATGGAGAGCGCATACATGAAGCCGCTGCAGGCGGTCTCCACGCTGAAGGCGGCCGCCCCGCGACAGCCGAGCCTCGCCTGCAGCAGCGCCCCGCAGTTGGGGAAAAACATGTCCGGCGTCGTGGTGCCGAAGGCGATGAAGTCGATGTCCGCCGGGCGGACACCCGCTGCATCGATCGCAGCCCGCGCCGCGCGCTCGGCCAGATCGACCGTAGTCTCGCCGGTCGCGGCGATGTGCCGGCGCTCGATCCCGGTCCGCTCCCGAATCCACTGGTCGCTGGTGTCCATCATCTTCTCGAGGTCGAAGTTCGTGAGGACCTTTTCCGGAAGATACGAGCCCGTCCCGGCGATGCGTGAATAGTTCAAGTTGGCGAACCCTGTGGCGCTGCAGCTTCCTGCGCTGCGAGCGCCTGTGAAATGTGCGCGGTCAATCCGCGACGCGCGGCGAGCGCGGCGGTGATGATGGCCCTGGCGAAGGCCACGCCGTCTGCTCTGCCGTGACTTTTTACCACGATGCCGGTCAAGCCGACCATGCAGGCGCCGTTGTATTTACGCGGATCGAGGCTGGCCGCCACTCGCCTGAGCACCGGACGGGCAGCGAGCCCGGCCAGGCGGTCGAGCCAGGAAGCACGGAACTCGCGGCGCATCCGGTCTGCGATCAGCGTGGCGGCGCCCTCCATGGTCTTCAGGGCGACGTTGCCGGTAAATCCGTCGGTGACCACCACATCGACGTCGCCGGAGAAGATGTCATCGCCCTCGACGAAGCCGACGTAATTGAGGTGGGTGGTGGCGAGCAGGGCGTGCGCCGCCTGAACCACCTCATGCCCCTTGATGTCCTCCTCGCCGATATTGAGAAGCCCGATCCGCGGCGCGGCGACCCCGTAGATATCGCGAGCGATGATGGTGCCCATCGCCGCAAACTGGCGCAGCTGCTCCGGCGTGGCCTTGGTGTTGGCGCCGAGATCCAGCATGTGTGTGTGGCCATGGGCGGCCGGGATCGCCGAGATGATGGCGGCCCGCTCGACACCGGGCAGCGTCTTCAGTACGAAGTGCGCCATGGCATTCAGCGCGCCGGTGTTGCCGGCGCTCACACAGGCAGCGGCGCGCCCGCTCCTGACGAGATCCACCGCGACTCGCATCGAGGAGTCCTTCTTGCGGCGGATCGCCCCGCGCGGCGTCTCGCTCATCGCGACGACCTGGGTCGCGGGCACCACCTCGATGCGCCCGCGCAGCGTCTGAGGGAGCGAGGATATCCGCGATCCGATGAGGTCGGGATCGCCGACCAGCAGCACCTGCAGCCCCTGATCCTCGCGCAGAGCGGCAAGCGCTCCGGCGATGTACTCGGGCGGCGGATGATCGCCGCTCATCACATCGATGGCGATGGGCAGCACGGTCGCGCGCGGGCGCTCGTCAGCGGGGCGGAGCTATTCCTGCTCTTCCGTCTCGGCGGGCTTCTCGATCACGCGGCGGCCCCGGTAGAAGCCATCGGGCGTGATGCAATGACGCAGGTGCGTCTCACCCGACTGCGGATCGGTGGACAGAGCGGGCTTGGCAAGCCCGTCGTGGGAGCGATGCATGCCGCGCCGCGAGGGCGTCTTCCGGCTTTTCTGAACGGGCATATTGTCCTCGTGCGCTCGCAGCGCGCGCTAACTTCAAACCAACCTACGAACTACTTGTGTCTCAACAGCTCGGCGAGCCCCGCGAAAGGCCGCTGCGTCACATGCTCCGGCCCCTCGTCCGCGACCAGCGGCGCAGCGGGCGGCACAGCGCACTCGGTAAGCTCCTCGTGCAGCGGCACGATCGGCAGCGCAAGCAGCAGCTCCTCCTCGACCAACTCTCCGGCACTGATCCGTCCGTCGCGCGCGAGCACCGGCTCGAGCTCATCGGGCACCTCGGCGGCGTCGGCCTCAGCGAGGATCAGCGCCACGTTCGTCGTGCTCTCGAGGCCAAGCTCCATCGCCTGCATGCATCGCTGGCATTGGAGGCTCGCCGTACCGGCGAGCGACAGCTCTGCCACCGCAAAACCCGACTGCTGGCCAAAGCGCGCAGCGCCGCGCACGCTCCCGCCGATGCCCGGGATCCGCGATTTCAACCGCGGCAGCTCGGCCAACGGGATCTCGAAGTCGATCTCGGCCTCGCCACGGGAAAGCCGATCGACATCGAGCGGCTGGGACCAGGGCGGCGACATGGGCCGCGTATAATAGGTATCAGCTTTCGGCAAGTCAAAGATCAGCCGCCCGCTTTAAGTCGTTGTTTCGAAACCCCTCATGCCCGAGCTCATCCTCGCCTCGACTTCCCCCTATCGCCGGGCCCTGCTCGAGCGGCTCGGGGTGCCCTTCACCGCACTCCCCCCGGAGACCCCCGAGGAGATCCTGGCGGGAGAACTGCCCCCGGACCGGGCCCTGCGCCTCTCGATCGCCAAGGCTCAGGCCATCGCCTCGCGGCGGTCGGACGCCATCGTGATCGGCAGTGATCAGGTTGCGGCCGTGGGAAGCAAGATTCTCGAAAAGCCGGGCGATGCGGCCCGCTGTCGTGCCCAACTGACCGCCGCCAGCGGCTCGAGCGCGCGCTTCCACACTGCTTGCGCGGTGATCGGCGCCCAGGCGGGCATTCGCATGGTACACATCGATACCACCACCGTAGTTTTCCGCAGCCTGACCGAGCAGGAGATCGAGCGCTATGTCGAGCGCGAACGCCCGTTCGACTGCGCCGGCGGCTTTCGCGCGGAGGGCCTCGGCATCTGCCTCTTCGAGAGCATCGAGAGCCGTGATCCCACGGGGTTGATCGGGCTGCCGCTCATCTGGCTGGCGTACGCGCTGAGGCGTGCAGGCTTTGTACTGCCATAGTTGATTAGTCAACATCTTCGCCGCCCGGAGAACTCCCCCAGAGACCCGATCACCGGGGAAATGCGCCCTGAGAGGCTGGCCGCGCGCGCTCACCTACCCTTGGACGGCAGGCGATCGAGGACTGCGGCGAGCTCGGGCGGTAACGGTGCGCTCGCGCTGAAGGGGCCGCCCCGAGGCCACTCGAAGCTCATGCTGTGGGCGTGCAGGAACATCCGCGAGAGTCCCAGCTCCCGCATGCGGGTGTTGAATTCTGCATTGCCGTATTTCTCATCACCCGCGACGGGATGACCGGCATAACTCGCATGCACGCGGATCTGATGCGTGCGGCCGGTGTGTAACCCGACTTCCATCAGGGTGGCCAGCTTCCCGAAAAACTGCACCGGTCGAAATTCGCTGATGGAGGGCTTACCCGAGGCGTCCGCACGGACCGTGCGTTCACCGCCCACGCGAGTGTCGGTGCGCAGCGGGACATCGATTCGCTTCTGGCCGAGATTCCAGCGGCCCGCAAGCAGCACCAGGTAGCGCTTGTCGCAGCTTCCCTCGCGCAAGAGCGCATGGAGCGTTCTCAGCGTCGCGGCATCGCGCGCCACGAGCAGGCAGCCACTGGTATCACGGTCCAGACGGTGGACCAGCTCGAGGGGCTCACCGGGTTTGAGCGCCCTCAAGGCCTCGATGATGCCGAAACTGATGCCGCTGCCGCCGTGCACCGCAATGCCGGCTGGCTTGTCGAGCACCAGCAGCCGGTCGGTCTCCTGGACGATCGCGCGCCCGACTGCCTCGAGCATCGCCGACGGGGGGCCTCGCTGCGGCCGCCCGGCGCCCGCCTCGGCTTCCTCCCAGACCGGTGGGACCCTGACCCGGTCGTTGATGTTCAGCCGTACTTCCGGGCCGGATCGACGGCCGTTTACCCGCACTTCCCCCTTGCGAATGATCCGGAATATTCGCGTCCGGGGCACATCGCCCAGCCGTCGGGCAAGGTACTTGTCGAGACGCTGGCCGGCGTCCTCCTCCCCCACTTCGAAATGCCGCACCCCATGGCCCCGGCCTCGGCCTGCCTCGGCCGGACCCTGGCCCGGGCGGGCCGTTTCACCCCGGAAAGGCTGCGAATCGTCCTCTGGCACATCGACCTCGGCGTAAGACGCTGTTTCTACAGTGATCTTTGCAGTATACTCCGTGTGCCGTCCGATGTTCGGACGCGCCAATGGTTGGCGGCGCGCCGCGCCGCATGTTAGTTGGACCTCGGCATAAGAGGCCATCGTATTGGGCCGACAAGATCGCGCAGCCGGCGTCGAACCCCCTCGCTCAGGGTTCCGCGGGCCGCGACATCGTCTGAGAGCACCGAAGCTTTTCCGGCACCCCGCCCCTTTTGAGGCGGGCATCGACGTTCACATCGAGACTCGAGCGCTTGCGCCGAGTGTGAGGAATCTTCGCTGCCGCAGCGCACCGGCGCCGCGGCCTCCCGCCGTCTTGCCGGCCCCACATCTGATAGTAGGGGCACATGAAAAGAATGCTCGTGAATGCGACTCAACAGGAAGAGTTGCGGGTCGCGCTGGTTGATGGACAGAAACTCTTCGACCTCAGTATCGAAATTCCCTCGCGCGAACAAAAGAAAGCCAACGTCTACAAGGGTCGTATCTCCCGCATCGAGCCCTCGCTCGAGGCCTGCTTCGTCGACTACGGCGCCGCGCGCCACGGCTTTCTGCCGCTGAAGGAAGTCTCCAAGGAGTACTTCCGCCAGCCGGCACAGGGCGGACGGATGAACATCCGCGAGCTCCTCGCCGAGGGCCAGGATCTCATCGTACAGGTGGAGAAGGAGGAGCGCGGCAACAAGGGCGCGGCACTGACCACCTTCCTGAGTCTCGCCGGGCGCTTTCTCGTACTGATGCCGAACAATCCACGCGCCGGTGGCGTCTCGCGCCGCATCGAGGGCGAAGACCGCGATCAGATGCGCGAGGTGATGAATCAACTGAGAATTCCGGACGGCATGGGCGCGATCGTGCGCACCGCCGGTGTCGGACGCAGCGCCGAGGAGTTGCAGTGGGATCTCGATAACCTCAACGCGCAGTGGGAGCAGATCGCCGCGGGCGCCAAGGACCGGCCCGCCCCGTTCCTCGTCTACCGGGAAAGCGATGCGGTCACGCGCGCGATGCGCGATTACCTTTCCGATGACATCGGCGAGGTGCAGGTGGACGACCCCGCCGCCTTCCAGAAGGCGCAGGAGTACATGCAGCGCTTCATGCCGACCGACGCGCAGCGGCGGCTGAAGCTCTACACGGACGACATCCCGCTCTTCACCCGTTATCAGATCGAGAGCCAGATCGAGTCGGCCTACGGGCACAAAGTGCAGCTGCCCTCGGGCGGCAGCATCGTCATCGACTACACCGAGGCGCTGGTCTCCATCGACATCAACTCGGCGCGCGCCACCAAAGGCAGCGATATCGAGACCACCGCGCTCAATACGAATCTCGAGGCAGCGGACGAGGTCGCGCGCCAGCTGCGTATCCGCGACATCGGCGGCCTCATCGTCATCGACTTCATCGACATGGAGTCGAGCAAGAACCAGCGCGAGGTCGAGGACCGGCTGCGCGATGCGGTGCGGATGGACCGCGCGCGCATTCAGATCGGAAAGCTCTCCCGCTTTGGGCTCCTCGAGATGTCGCGCCAGCGGCTGCGCCCCTCACTTGGCGAGTCGAGCCATATCGTCTGTCCGCGCTGTGTCGGCATCGGCAGCATCCGCAGCGTCGAGTCGATGACGCTCGCGGTGCTTCGCCTGATCGGCGAGGAGCTGCGTAAGGACCGCACGACGCGCGTGATTGCCCAGCTTCCGGTGGAAGTGGCGACTTATCTCTTCAATGAGAAGCGCGAATGGCTGCGCACGCTGGAGGACCGTAGCTCAGCGGAGCTCGTCATCGTTCCGAATCCCAACATCCAGACGCCGGAGTATTCCATCAGGCGCGTCAGGGACGATGAGGTCGATCTGCCGGAAAACCGCCAGACGAGCTATCTCATGCCGACGACACCGGAGCCCGCCGAGCCCGGCGGTACCCGCGACAAGCGGCCGCCAGCAGAGGTCCCGGCCGTAGCCGCGCTGTTGCCGAGCACGCCGGCTCCGATCATCGCGCATCCGGCCACCGTGGCGGCAGCCGCGCCGGTGCCGGAGAGTGCGGCAGAGCACCGCGCCAACGGCGGCATTCGCGCCTGGTTCAAGAAGATCTTCGTGGGCGAGTCCGAGGCCGCGGAGGGAGCGCCGACTGCCGCGCCGGCGCCGACTGTCGCCGCACCGCCGAGTGGCTCGGCCCACCGCTCAACCCGCGGCGGCGAGCGGTACCGGGATGGTCGTCGGGAGCACTCACGACAGCCGCGCCGCACGGAAGGCGGACAACGCCGCGGGCATGGTGATGGCCGACGCTCAGAAGGACGTGGGCGCGACAGTAGCGACCGCGAGCGCCGTGACCACGGCCGGGATCAGGAGCGTCGCCCACGGGAAAGGGATGCCAGCCCGCGCCCCTCCGAACCCTCGATGAGCGCCGCGGCCCCAGCGTCAGGCGGGGAGCCACGCTTCAGCGCCGATGCGGGCGCAGAGCAGCGTCAGGGCCAGCCTATGGGTGATCGCAGCGACCGCGGAGAGCGGGGCGAGCGGCGTGGCCGTCGTCGGGGCCGCCGCGGGCGACACGGCGGGGGTGGTGCCGGCCGGGAAGGCGTCGGACGTGAATCAGGCAGCCCGGCAGGAGTTCCGATGGGCCAGGAGGGCGGCGCGGCCGAACTGTCCACGGGCGCACCCGTGAACGGCGCGCACGAGCAGCGTCACGAGCCAGGCCCTGCAAGCGAGTCATTTGCGGCGCCGGAGCGTCGCGAGCCCCGCGAGCCACCGGCGCGTCACGAGGAGCCCACTGCGCCCGCCGCGCATTTCGAGCCTTCGCCGCCGACGGAAAGCAGCGCACCGCGAGAGACGAAGCCGTATGTGGTGTGGTCTTCAACTCCATCCGACCACGCTGCCTCGGGCGGCGGTCGCGGGTCGGAGGAATAGGGCTCGATAGATTCGTTGTAGTCTGTATACACCGGCGCGTTCCGCGCGCCGGTGAGGACTACGCCGCCTGCGACTCGCGGTGCAGATGCTACGAGCCCTCGCGCAGCGGCCTCGATCAGATCCACACGTCTTCGAAGCCATTCGGCCCACCATAATAGGTCCGGCACCTCGCTGATGCCGGTGTGCGGAGCGAGCTCCAGAAAAGAGCCGCAGCCGGTTGCACCAGCGCTAAATCGGGCGCATCGCAGGAAAGCGACGGTGCGAAACACGAAGAGAATTCGCACTTTTCGCACCCGTTCAGTTGCTTACGCTCGGTGCAGAAGCCGCAGAGAATGAATAACGCCCGCGCCGGCCAGGCCCAGGCTGGCCAAGCAAGGACTTAGGGAGGAAGATCCGGCACGCGGCGGCCGATAGAGGGCGCCGCAGTCGATGTCAATAACAATCGAGCGAGGGACGCTCGAGGGGTCGGAAATGACATCGAACAACAACAGCTCGCGGTTCGCGTCGCTGGATGGAGCGCGAGCGGTATCGATAGGCCTGGTGGTTCTCTCGCACATGCAAGGATCGCTGCTGTTGCGGCTCGACCCCGATTACGGATCGCGCTACGGCAGATACCTCGACTTCGGTAATCTCGGAGTGCGAGTATTCCTGGTGATATCGGGCTTCCTGATTACGTCGCTCCTTCTGCGGGAGCTCGCGCGAACCGGATCGATCAGCCTCAGGCAGTTCTACCTGCGGCGGTTCTTCCGAATCGTGCCCGCCTACTGGACGTATCTCGCCGCAATCGCGATCCTCGCTCCATTGGGACTTGCCACCGCAGACGGGCGAAGGCTGACAGAGGCGTTCTTCTATCTCGGCGACTACCGCTGGCTCGGCGGCGCGCTCGGGCACACGTGGTCCCTGTCGGTGGAAGAGCAGTTTTATCTCCTCTGGGCACCGCTCATCGTATTACTCGGAATTCGCTACGTGCACTTCGCTTGCCTCGCGCTGCTGCTGATAGGGCCGACATTCCGGCTCCTGTCCGATGCCGGATTCTGGCCCAGCTCATCGAAGTACGCTTTCGAGGCGGTATGCGACGCACTCGCGAGCGGCTGTGCACTCGCGCTGTTGCGGAATGCGCTTTGGGCGATGCCAGCCTACCGGCGCGCCGTCAAGTCGGAGATTCCGTGGATTCTGGCTTTCATCGCGCTCGGGCTCATGACGCAATTCGTGCCCTACTGGGTCCGCGACCTATTCGGCATTCCGCTCCTGAACGTCTCTATCGCGATGATCCTCGATCGGTACATGCGATCGCCGGACCTTCGGGTGGGGCGGCTTCTCAATGCACCGCTTGCAGTGTGGTTCGGGACGCTCAGCTATTCCATCTATCTATGGCAACAGGTGTTTGTATGGGCGAACATTCGCGGCCCGTGGAAAGTCCTCTTGATACTCGCCTGCGCCTCGGCATCCTACTACCTGGTCGAACGCCCCTTCCTTCGGCTGCGCACCCGATTCAGACCGGAGGCCGCCGCACCCAGCCGCCTCGCTGCCGCCGCGTAGAGGCCGCTACTTGACGCTGTAGCCTCGCACACCCAGGCAGGCGCCGACGGCTCGACGGTATTCCGCGGCCCCGTCGGCCACGTAGTCCGCCTGCTCCTGCTGCTGCATGCTCATCAATTGTTCCGTTACACGAACCCACTGCCTGTGTGGAACGCGGGACCGGATTACAAGTTGACACAGCGGCAGATGCCGCCGTCATGGATGTTTGGGCTGGATGCTGGCGCCTACCGCGCGCCGATAGCGGGTTTATGCCGCGCGAGACCGGCGGCGCAGATGTTCGACGAGTCCCCGTGAGGCAGACTCGATCAGATCCAACACATCCTCGAAGCCGTTGGGGCCGCCGTAGTAGGGGTCAGGCACTTCGCTGACACCGGCATCAGGCGCGAACTCGAGAAAGAGCCGCAACCGCTTGCGCGCCTCCGGCGGTGCGCGATGCTCCAATACGCGCAGATTCTCCCGGTCCATGGCCAGGATGAGATCGTAGTGCTCGAAATCGTCCGGTTCCACCACCCGCGCGCGCAGTGTCGAGAGATCATAGCCGCGCCGCGCGGCGGCCTGGCGCATACGCTGATCCGGTAGCTCGCCTACGTGATACGCCGCAGTTCCGGCGGAATCGATTTCCAACACCAACTCCGGCGCATCGCGCTGCGCGACGACGCGAAAAACGACCTCCGCAGTTGGCGAGCGGCAGATGTTACCGAGACAGACGAAGAGGATCCTCACAGCGCGGCTATTTTACGCTGTAGCCTCGCCCATCCAGGCAGGCGCCGATGGCGCGGCGGTATTCCGATGCCTTCTGCGCCATTGCGGCCGCTTGCTGCTGGTCCTGCGCGTCGACGGCCATTGCGTTGTTCTGTGCGCGCTGGGCATCGCTTGCACTCCCGATGATGGCACCCGTCAGACCACCGAACACCGCTCCCGCGCCTCTATCCCAGGCAGGCGAAATGGCCGCTCCGAGGACAGCGCCCGCGATGGCCCCGATGGCCGTGCCCGTGCCGGGCGGCGGTCCGCTCGCAACCACGCGATATGCCGGCGGAACATTGGGCGCACTGGGATCGAAGCCGGTCTGCTGAACGGCCCACATGCTGCACTCATAGCGATCGCGACTCTGCTGGTCGGCCGACTGGCCGCGCTGCGGATAGGCGTACACCGTCGTATTCGGCGGCGGGCCGCTGTACTCCGGCGGCGGCGGCGGGGGCGGAGCCGGCCGAGGCGCAGGCGCCGTCACGCAGCCCACAAGACCCAGAACGAGGGCCGACAGGGCAGCAATTCCCTTGACGCTCCTGATGGCCGTCGAATCTTGTAACAATTTGATACGCATGATCTTTCCGTTACCCGAACCCGCTCTTCGCCTGAACGCGGGGGCCAATTGCGGGTTGACAACCTGACCTTGGGGGCCTGCCATGAGGCAGGGATTATACCTCCGCTTCCGCGGTGCCCCTGCGATCGCCTTCCCATCTTGCGATGAGGGCTGCAACGCGCTGCAGGTCTTCCGCCGTATTGACATCAGGCCCCGGCCTCTCCGCCGCATCGGCCACCCGGATGATGAGACCCTGCTCCAGGGCTCGAAGCTGCTCGAGCTTTTCCGACTTCTCGAGCGCGGTTGGCGCAAGGGAGGCGAGGCTCTGCAGCGCGCCAACTCGATACGCATAGATCCCGATGTGCCGCCGCGCGCCCGCAAACACGCGCTGACTCGCAATCCCGGCCGGCGCGCCGTCGCGGCTCCAGGGTATCGGGGCACGGCTGAAGTAGAGCGCCCTGCCCTGCGCGTCGGCAACCACCTTCACTGCGTTGGGGTCCAAAAATTCAGCGAGCGACTCCACCGGTGTTGCCAGCGTCGCTATCGCTGCCCGTAAATCCGATTCCAACAGGGTTGCGACCTGGCGGATGAGCGCCGGCGGAATGAGCGGCTCATCCCCCTGCACGTTGACGACGATGTCAGCCTCGGGCCACCGTTCGATCGCCGCGAGCTCAGCGATGCGATCGGTGCCGGAGGCATGAGTGTCGGCAGTCATGCGAGCTTCGGCGCCAAACGCGCGGGCGGCGGCCGCGATTCCAGCATCGTCCGTCGCGATCAATACGTCATGGGCTCCCGAAGCCCGAGCGCGCTCGTAGACCCACTGCAGCATCGGCTTGCCGTGGATGGGCACGAGCACCTTGCCAGGCAATCGAGTCGAGCCGTGGCGCGCGGGGATGGCAACGTGAAATGAGCTGGTCACTCGGGGCACAGCGCGGGCGGGCGGCTCAGCGGTCGAGGAGCGGATCGTCGGCCTGGAGCTGCCGCGCCTCTTCCTCGAGCATGATCGGCACGTCCTCTCGGATCGGATAAGCGAGCCGGTCGAGTCGACAGACGAGCACCTCCTGCTCGCGGCGATAGACCAGTGTTCCCTTGCAGACGGGGCAGGCCAGGATATCGAGCAGGCGGGCGTCCATCGGAAATCTAACCTCCGGCGGGGACAAAGGACTCGATCGTGCGCATCACGAGCCCGAGGAACCGGCGCGAGTCGGCCTCGCTGAACGTCGCCTCGACCGGCACATACCAGAGCCCGGAGCCCGTGAGCGCCTGGCATTTTACGGCATCCTTCTCCGTCATGAGGACCGCCGCGCCATCGCGGAAGTCGAGGTCCTTGGGCGAGAAGGCATGGTGATCGGGAAACGGGTGCTCGATGACCTCGAGGCCCAGCGCGCGAAGATCGGCGAAGAATCGTGACGGATTACCAATCCCGGCCACGGCGTGCACCCGCCGACCGCGAAAGGCCTCGAGTGGCTGCGGCTCCCCCGCCACTCCCACCCGTCGCGCCTTGCCAGCAACCAGGCGCATCCGCAAAGCTGCTGCAGCGAGCTCCGGGGAAACACCACGCGGCGGCTCGCCTTCGGCGCCACCATTCACCACCACGGCATCGGCAGCCCGAGCCCGCGAACTGCTCTCACGCAGCGGCCCCGCCGGCAGCATGCGACCATTACCGAACCCGCGCGTGCCGTCGACCACGAGGATCTCGCAGTCGCGCCGCAACCGCAGATGCTGCAGGCCATCATCGGCGAGGATGACGCCCACCCCGCGCGCAACCAGCTCCCTTGCCGCGGCAACACGGTCGCTCGCAACGAGGGTCATGCATCCGGTGCGCCGACTGAGAATCAGCGGCTCATCGCCGACCTCCTGCCAGAGCGAGTCCGGGCTGACGACGCGCAAACCGCTCTGCTCGCGGCCGTAGCCACGCGACACGATGCCCACTGTAAGTCCACGCTGCCGCAGCTGATTGGCGAGCCATACCGTCAGTGGTGTCTTGCCGGTCCCCCCAACCGTCAGGTTGCCGACGACGATGACCGGCCTGTTGATGGCATACGATCGCACCCACCCGCGCAGGTACGCCATGCGCCGCACCGACACCGCCGCACCGTAGAGCCAGGAGAGGGGCTGTAGCAGCGAGAATCTGCTGGGCTGCTCATACCAGAGCCGGAAGAGCCGCCGTTGCATGGCCGTCAGTCCGCGAACTGCAGCCTATAGAGCTGGGCATAGCGGCCGTCGCGGGCTAGAAGTTCCGCGTGCGTGCCGCTCTCGACCACCTGACCGGCATCCATCACCACGATCCGGTCCGCCTGCTCCACCGTCGAGAGACGGTGCGCTATCACGAACGTCGTGCGGTTACGTACCAGATGAGCGAGTGCCGCCTGTATGTGGCGTTCCGCCTCGGTATCGAGCGCGGAGGTCGCCTCATCCAGGATCAGAATCGGCGCGTCCTTCAGCAGTGCCCGCGCAATCGAGATGCGCTGCCGCTGGCCTCCCGAGAGCAACACGCCGCGATCGCCTACCACGGTATCGAGCCCTGCCGGCAGGCTCGAGACGAACTCCAGTACGTGCGCCGCCTCGGCAGCCTGCAGGAGATCGTTTTCCGATACCTTCCGGCCAAATGCGATGTTGTTGCGGATGGTGTCGTTGAAGAGCGTAACGTCCTGACTGACGACGGCGATCTGCGCGCGCAGGCTCCTCAGGTCATAGTCTCGGACATCACGGCCGTCAATGAGAATGGAGCCCGAGGCGACATCGTAGAATCTCGGCAGGAGGCTCACCAGCGTCGACTTGCCGCTGCCTGACCGTCCGACGATGGCGAGGCTCGTGCCGGCCGTGACTTCGATTGAGACCCCTCGCAGCGCGGGCCGGTCCCCCTGTGGGTAGGAGAAGGCAACATCGCGGAATTCAACGTCACCGCGTGCACGGCTGAGCGCGTGTCCCCCGCCGACAGGCTCCGGCGGCTCATCGATCAACTCGAACAGGCTCTCGGCCGCCGTGATGCCCTGCTGCAGCGGATCGGCGATCTGCACCAGCTCCCGCAGCGGCTGCGCGATGCTCGTGAGCAGGGTGAAAAAGCCCAATAGATCCCCGGGAGTCATGCGCCCCGAGAGCGTGTCCCGAAGCGCGAGCCCGAGGACGAGCGCGCCGCCGAGCGCCGTGACGAGCTGCACGGTCGGATTGGCGAGCCCACGGGTGAGGATCAGGCGCATGAAGGAGCGCCGGTTGTGCTCATTGACCGCATCGAATATCGCGCGCAGGTGCGACTGTGCCTCGTACACCTTGACCAGCCGCGGCGCCTCGAAGCTCTCCTTCGCGATGCGCGTGACATCGCCCATCGAGTCCTGGATGCGGCGGCTGTAGCGGCGGAAGCGCCGATTCACGACCGATACGAGCCACGCGGCGAGCGGGCCCGTGGTGAGCGAAATCAGCGCCAGCTGCCAGTTGAGCCAGAAGAGACCGGCGATCATCGCGAGCACGGTTAGCGCCGCGCGGATCATGATGACGACCGAGTCAGTCGAGCCCTGCCCGACCTGCTCGCTGTTGTATGTGAGCCGTGAGAGGAGCGTACCGGTCGAGGTACGATCGAAATACGCCACCGGCAGGTCGAGAATGCTGCGGAAGACCTCGCCCCTCAGGCGCTTGACGATGCTGCGGCCCACGTAACCCATGAAGTACGTCTGGGTGAAGTTGCCGAGACCGCGGCCGATGAAGATCACCACGAGCGCAATCGGGATCAGATAGACCATGCGCGGATCGGGATGGGTGAAGGTTCCATCACCGAAGCGCTTGGCCAGCCAGCCGAAGCTCGCCGTGGAAGCGGCGTAGATCGTGCTCCCGAAGATGCCGAGGGCGAATGCCCACTTGTGGGGCTTCAAATACCCGAGCAGCCGCCGATAGGTGATGAGCACGCTCACCGGCTCGCTCGGCCGGTGGCCCGCCACGTCGTTCAAGACCCGCCCGCCCGCTCGTCCTTGATGGTCGCGATGTTGAGCCGGACGAAGCCGAGCTGCCCCAGCACGTCCATCGCCGTGACCACCGATTGTTGGGTGGCGCGGCCGTCCGCGCGAATCGTCACGGTCGTATTGCGATCAGCGCCGGCCTGCTTGAGAAGCGCCGAGCGCAGCGTATCGGGACTCGAGTTGATGAGCTCACGGCCGTTGATGAGATAGCTCCCGGACTCCGTCACCGACACCACGAGCGGCTCGCTCTGCGGTGCGGCAGGCGGCACGGCACCCGCCTGCGGCAACTGCACGTGCAGCCGCCCTTCGTCGGTGAACCTGCTCGAGAGCATGAAGAACACCACGAGGAGCAACACCACGTCGATCAGGGAGACGACGTTGATCTCCGGCTCCTCGTGACGGCGCGGTTTGAGGTTCATTGAAGCGTGATCAGGCGGCGGCCGAGCGCCCGCCACGGACGCCGGCGGCCTCGACTGCATCAGCCATACGCATGGCCTGCTTCTCCATCTCCACGACGATGCGCTCGACCCTGCCGCGAAGATACCGGTAGGCGAAGAGAGACGGGATGGCAACACAGAGGCCCGCTGCGGTGGCGACCAGCGCCTCGGCAATGCCGCCGGAGAGGACCCGTGGGTCACCCATGCCCCCCGCCTGGATGGCGTTGAATGCGCGGATGATGCCCGTGACGGTACCGAGAAGGCCGAGGAGTGGTGACACTCCGGCAATGGTGCCGAGCGTGTTGAGGAAGCGCTCGAGCTCGTAGACCACGTGCCGGCCGGTGTCCTCCAGACGCTCCATGAGGATCTCCCGCGGCCGGTGACGGTTTGCGAGACCCGCGGCGAGAAGTCGCCCCAAGGGGGAGTTCTGCTCGAGCGCGGCAATGACCTTATCGTTGATCTGGTTGGCCTCGATCAGCGCCCAGACCTTCTGCGGCAGCTCCCGCGGCATCACCCGCCGGTCCTGCAAAGTCCACAAACGCTCGAGGACGATCGCCGCAGCGGTGATCGAGCAGAGAATGATCGGCCACATGAGCGGGCCGCCTGCCCGCACTATTTCCCACATCCAGCGACCCCGGGGGACGGAACCCAAGAAACTGCGACGGCGCATGATACCGGAGAAGAGTGCGACCTCAATGAAAGGCTCTTCACATATTGCGGGGCAGGCGACCCGCCTGGAACGGGGATGTACGTCACTCGAATGGCCCCGCCCGCGCTCCTGAGGGGGATGCTGCAATAGCGACGAGCTGGAATTTAGAAGTGCTGCGGCGCCACCCCGTCGCCAATCTGGTACAGTCCGGACCCCGATGCCCCGTCGCGTGCTGAAGAGACTGCTCCCCTCCCCCGGCCGGCTCCAGGGCCACTGGCTGCTGCGGCACTTCGGCGAGCGGCTGCTCGACCCGCGCCTCTGGGCCATGCACCGTCGCGGGATCACCGGCGCCTTCGGCGTGGGCATTGCAATCTGCTTCATCCCGCTACCCGTGCATCTCGTGATCGCAGTCCTCATCGGACTCGCATGGCGGCTGAACATACCGGCCATCTACGGCACGACGCTCCTCGTCAATCCGCTCACCATGGTGCCGATCTATTACGTGGCGTATCGGGTCGGCGCGGTGCTGCTACGGGTTGCACCGGAGAGGTTCTCATTCAGTTTGAGCTGGGACTGGCTGGAGCACGGTTTGGGACCGATGTGGCGGCCGTTCTTACTCGGTTGCCTGGTCTGCGCCGTGGTGCTGGGGCTCCTCGGCTGGGCATGCCTGGAGCTCATCTGGCGCTGGCATGTCACGTCCCGGTATCGGACTCGGCACCTCGCAACGGCGGCGTGAGTCGCTCAGTCAGCCTTCCCTTCTCGATCTCGTAGACGCGCCCCATGCGGCTCGCCAGCCGGGTGTCGTGGGTCACTACGACGAGGCTCGTGCCACGCTCGCGGTTGAGCTCGAGCATCAGGGCGAACACCGACTCCGCATTCGCGCCATCCAGGTTCCCCGTGGGCTCATCGGCCAGGATGATCTTGGGTTGGGTGACGAGCGCCCGCGCCACCGCCGCGCGCTGCCGTTCGCCGCCCGAGAGCTGATGCGGCCGATGATCGAGGCGCTGGCCGAGCCCGACCCGCCCCAGGAGCTCGCGCGCCGCCTGGCGCGCTTGCGCTACCGGGATCCGCCGTACCAGGAGCGGCATGGCGACGTTCTCGAGGGCCGAGAACTCCGGCAGCAGATGATGAAACTGGTAGACGAAACCGAGCGCACGGTTGCGCAACTCACCGCGATCCTTTTCCGTGAGCCCGTGAATGTCGCGCCCATCGACGAAGACCTGGCCGCTCGTAGGCCGGTCGAGTCCGCCCAGGATCTGCAGCAGCGTCGTCTTGCCAGAGCCCGAGGCGCCGACGATGGCAACACGCTCGCCCGCTGACACCGACAGCACCGCCCCCTGCAGCACATCGAGCGTCACCGGCCCCTGACGAAAGCTCTTCGAGACCGCCCGCGCCGCGAGTACCTCATTGCCCGGCCCATCCTGGGCCGCGTCCCCGCTGCCGCGGGGGCCGACACGCTCACGCGTGTCGTCATGAATCGTTCCAGACGATTCATTCATGACGGAGCGCCTGCGCCGGGGCGGTCCGGCCCGCACGCCATGCCGGATAGACGGTCGCCAGCGCGCAGAGAAGGAACGCCACGCCGCAGACGCGCAACACGTCCAATCCCTCCACGTAGGCCGGAAGATCGCTCATGTAGTAGACCCGCGGATCGAGGAATTGAGTATGCAGCAGCCGCTCGAGCCCGCCGACGAGCGCCTGCAGATTGTGCGAGACCAGGGTGCCGAGCCCGGCCCCGAGCGCGGTCCCGGCGAGGCCGATGATGATGCCCTGGATCGCGAAGATCGCAAGCACGTTGCGCGGCCCTGCGCCGAAGGTGCGCAGGATCGCGATGTCGGTCTGCTTCTCCTTCACGATCATGACGAGCGTCGCGACGATGTTGAATGCTGCGACCGCGACGATCATCGAGAGCATCACGAACATCATCGACTTCGTGGTCTCGATGGAGCGGAAGAAGTTGGCGTGATTGTCGGTCCAGTCGCTGACATAGTACCCCGCCCCGCCGAGGTCGTAAGCAACCCGCCGCACCACCTTGGGCGCCTCCCAGGGATCATCCAGCGAGAGTCGCATGCCCGTGATCTCGTTCGGCGCCAGACCGAAGAGCCGAGCTGCATCGTCGAGGCTCACGAGGGCGAGCCCGCGATCGTATTCATACATGCCGGAGTGGAAGAGCCCGGTTACCCGGAACCGCCGCATGCGCGGCTCCACCCCGGTCGGGGTCGCCACACCCTCCGGCGCGATCAACACGACCGAGCCGCCGACCTGCACGTGCAACGCCTGCGCGAGCGCACTGCCCAGAATCACACGATACCGTCCCGGCTGCAGATCCGTGAGCGTGCCGGCGGTCAGGCGCTCCGCCAGACCCGTCGCGCGCCGCTCCTCCGCGGGCAGAATGCCGCGCACCGTAGCGCCGGTGATCTGCTGATCGTGCGTCAGCATGGCCTGCTGCTCGACATAGGGAACGGCCACACGGACGGCTGGCTCATGCTCCACTTGCTTCTGCACTGCCTGCCAGCCGGGGATCGTGCCATGCAGGCCCATGATGGTCGCATCCGATGTGACACTGAGGATGCGCGTCCGCAGCTCCCGGCCGAAGCCGTTCATGACCGAGAGAACCACGATCAGCGTCGCCACGCCGAGTGCGAGCCCGCACACTGACATGAGCGAGACGAACGACACGAAGCCGCGCCGGTGAGTGGAGCGCAGGTACCGGGTACCGACCAGCCATTCGTATCGCGAGCTCACGGCCGGCTACTCGTAGCGCAGCGCTTCGGCCGGCGCCGTCCGCGAAGCGCGCACCGCCGGGTAGACTGTCGCTGCGGCAGTCAGAATGAGTGCGGCGGCGCTGATCGCCGCCACGTTGCCCCACCTCACGATGGAAGGCACGGAGGTGATGTAATAGACGCTGGAGCTGAAGATCTCGAAGCCGAAAGTGCTCTGCAGGAAGGGCACTATGGTGCCGACATTGAAGGCGAGTACGAGCCCGAGCGCAACTCCCAGCGCGACGCCCAGCCAGCCGATGACCAGGCCCTGAGTGAGAAAGACTCCCATGACCCGCCGGGGCGATGCGCCGAAGGTGCGCAGGATGGCAATGTCGGTGCGCTTGTCGGTGACCACCATGACGAGCATCGCCACGATGTTGAATGCGGCCACCGCCACGATGAGCAGGAGAATGAGCGACATCATCGTCTTCTCGATGCGGATCGCACGGAAGTAATCCGCGTTGTCCTGCGTCCAGTCGATGACCTCGAGCCCCGGCGGCAGCCTCGTACGCAGGCTGGCGGAGTATGCGGGCGCGCCGAGGGCATCACGATAGCGGACCCTGAGACCCTGGTCTCCCTGGGCCGACGGACCGAGTGCCCGCACGTCGCCGATGTTGGCGAACACCAGCGTGGCGTCACTGTCGGACAGGCCGACTTCGAACACGCCCGCCACCTTGAACTGCCGCAGCTTCGGCGAGGGCACACCACCCGTGACGGTCGGGATGAGAAGGGTCAGCGAATCGCCGGGGGCGAGGCCGAGCTCCTCTGCAATCACCTCCCCGATGATGACACTGTCGGATCCGGGTTTGAGATCGGCAAGCGTGCCTTCCGTGATTGCCTTGACGATCCGGGTGACGGAGGGCTCGGCCTCGGGGTCGATCCCACGCAGCTGCACGGGCAGCATCTCGGGGGTACGCACCGCGAGAGCCTGCACTTGCGCATAGGGAGCCACGCCGGTGACGCCCGGAGAGCCGCGGATGGCTCGGGTTGCCGCCTGCCACTGCTCGGAGCCCGGAGCCGTGGCACCGGCGGTGTCGGTCGGTACCACTCGCGCATCGGCATCGAGAGAGAGGAGTCGCTGTCTGAGGTCGCCCTCGAAGCCGTTCATCACTGAAAGAATCACGATGAGCGCAGCGACGCCCACGCAGACGCCGGCAAGAGACGTCCAGGTAATGAAAGAAACGAAGAATGTGTGAGATCGGGCGCGCACGTAGCGCAGGCCCACGAACAGGGACAGCGGATGAAACATCCCGGTCATTTAACCATATCAGGCACAGGGAGGTGCCCGCCGCCGCAGGCGGCGAGCGGCGGGCAAAAGTCGCGCCTTTTGCATGCCGCCGCTGGGCCGGGCAGGAAGCCCGGATCCAGCGTTTTGTACCAGCACCTTGACGGGCTTCACAGAACCGCTGCGGACCCGGGCCTACAGGCTTTGACAGATTCCGGCTGGGTGTATAGTCAGCCCGGCTTCGTGGAGGTTCCGTATGCGTGCGGAAAAACTGCTTGCTTTGCTGATCGGCTGCGCAATCGCCGGGGGTGCGGCTGCGGAGACCGTACTGGTCGACGGGCAGGTGCAGCTCCAGCAGTCCCAGGTCTCGCGGCCAGGGCGCGGAATCACCATGCACGAGGTGGAGACGAAGTTCGGGGCGCCGGCCAAGCGCTACCCGGCCGTCGGCAAGCCGCCCATCACCCGCTGGGATTACCCCTCCTTCTCAGTCTTTTTCGAGTTCAACCGGGTCGTGCACTCGGTCGTGCACAGCTGATTCATTGGCCCGAAGTCGCCTGCGGCGGTTGCCAGGCACATCCTGCGCCTAGCCCTTCGGGCCGGCTGACGCCGTCCAAAATCGCTCCAGGCGATTTTGTCGGGCGGCCAGCCGCATCACCGTCTTTGATCCCGCGGCCCAAAGGCGGCTTTGGGCCGCTTACTCACTTGCTTTCGCACGGCGCAAGCCCTGACGCCTGTACCCGCGGCAAAGCACTGTCATTTTCTCGCGGCGATGATCTCGTCCAGATAGTCCGGCGTGCCCTTGACGCGTACCAGGTGGGGACACTGCAAGCCGTCGTGGTAATCGACGGAAATGGTCTTGTATTCGCCCTGATACTTGAGGAGCAGCTTGATCGGCTCCTGGCTGTGCTCGGCCGCCAGGATCGCATCGGTCATGACCTCGGCCGTGTAATCGTGGCCGTTCACGGCGACCACCGTCGCACCGCTCGAGACCCCCGCCTTGAAAGCGGGTCCGTTCCAGCGCACATCGTTGATCTCACCGGTCTTGGTGAGCGTCAGGCCGAGTGAGAACGTAAAGCTGATCATGTGGCGGCTCGAGGCGCCGATGTCGTATTGCTTCTGAAAATTGCTCTGCTGATCGTTGTAGATCAACTTCCAGCCCGAGGCCTCGATGCCCGCGCGCGGCGGCTCATGAGCATTGATCCGCCCCTCGAGGAAGCTCGCCCAGTCGTACTTCACCACTCCGTTGAGCGCGGCCACGATGTCCTCGAACGTGTAGGTCTTGGTGACGAAGCTGCCATTGTCAACACCGAAGAAACGGGCTGCAAAGGTGTCGAGCGACTTGCGGTCGCCGGTGAGTGAGCGGATCTTGGCATCGACCTCGAGCCACACCAGCTGGCCGGCCATGTAATACTCCTCGCTCATCTGCCAGCTGCGATACGGCAAGGGCTGGCGGCGCGCCGCCGTGGGGTCGTTGGTCGTGTCTTCGATGGTGCGCCACTCGAAGCCGGGGCGATTGCGCTCATAGTTGGCTGCAATCAGCGCGAGCGCGTCGTGGAACTGATCGGCAGTCCACATCCCGGAGCGGGCCGTCAGCACATAGCCCCAGTACTCCGTCTGGCCCTCATACACCCACAAGAGCGAGTCACCCATTGGCACGTTGAAGTTGGGCGTCCAGAGGTCTGCGGGCCGGCGGAACTTGCCGTTCCAGGAGTGAGTGAACTCGTGCGCCAGCAGGTCGCGTCCCGGAGCGCTGTTGCTCCAGTCGACCAGGTAGTTCGCGCGCGTACCGTCCTCACTCGAGCGATGATGCTCGAGGCCGTTGCCGCTCAATTGGTCGGAGAGCGAGTAGAGGAAGTCGTAGTGGTCGAAGTGATGCGAGTCGTAGAGCCTGAAGGCCTGCGTCACGAGATTGCGGTGCACCTGCACCTGCTCGGGAGTCATCTCGAGATCCTTCGGCGTATCGGCGACGATGTCGAGGTGCACGGGCACTGTACCGTTGGGATCGAGATCGACCCTCTTGAAGTAAACGCCGGCGTACATCGGCGAGTCGACCAGCGTGTTGAAAGTTACCGGCTTGAAGGTGGTGGTGTCGCCGGATTGAGAGGCCGTCTCCAACGCCGTGCCGAACTGCCAACCATGCGGCAGGGTCACGCTCGGCGCAAAGGTGATGTCGCGTGAGTAGTGTCCGGCCGGGTACAGGCTCACCTCGTTCCACTCGAGCGACAGCATCTCGCTGGTCATCTGGATGCGCTCGAAGCCGGAGCGGCCGGAGAGGTACTGGAAGTCGACATTCAGTGTCGAGACGCCGCTCGGCACGCTGACATGAAACGCATAGACATCATACTCATCCCGCGTCCATGGCACGGTCTTGCCGCCGGCGGTGATGGTCAGCCCTGCCATCATGGATATCGGTCCGCTCGGGGAGTGATTTCCGGGAATCCACTGCGGATAGAGCAGCGTCAGCTCGCGCCCCTGCACCGGAACCACCTCGTGTACGCGGAAGATCCCCTGTGCGGTGTCGCTCGCGTCGACAGCGACCTGGATGGTCCCCGGATATGCCGTGTCCTTGAGTGGTGGGACCCCTGCCTCGGCCGCGTTGGCCCAAGCGAGGCCGGCGCTGCTTCCGGCAATACAGACGGTCATGACCACCGCGATGCGGATGGACGATGACGAGCTCGAGCGATCGGATGAGGTAGACATGTGGCGGTTCGGTTACAAAAAAAATGTCCTCGCCGACGCTAATACGACCGCCCAACCGCTGCCACTGGGGCTACCGCATGGAGCAAACCGCTCGGCGATTGTCGCGCGGGCCGCGCGAGCGCTGGGCCCCGGGGCCGGCTGGCTGCGTGCCGCCGGGGGGCCTCCTGCCCGGGAGGCGAGCTGTGATACCCTTCGGATTGGATTGATAGAAGAATTCCGGGGATTAAAGAAATTGTCCGTCGATGAGCCTCTGAAGACCCGCATCGAGGAGCTGGTGCGTGCGGGAGCGGTGCGCCGTAAGCTCGCGGCCGCGCAACTCGAGGCGGAGATCCGGCGGCGCGAGGAGGTACTGCGCCGCACCTTCCGCCGTTACCTCTCGCCGCGGCTTGCCGACAAGATTCTCGAGGATGCCCAGCTGCGCGATACCCTGCTCTCCACGCAGGATCTGCGCGCGCATGCGGTCGTCCTCTTTGCCGACCTTCGCGGCTTCACCACCATTTCGGAGCGGCTGCAGCCCGGCCAGGTGGTGCCGCTCCTCAACGAGTACTTCTCGCTCCTGACGGAGATCACCTTCCGCCACGAGGGTACCGTGTTCCACATGGCCGGCGACTGTCTGATGCTCGGCTTCGGCGTCCCGCTCGAGCAGCAGGACAGCCCGCGCCGCGCGGTACGCGCGGCACACGAGATGCTGGACAGCTTCAAGGGACTGGCTCTCTCATGGAAGGAGCGTTACGGGGTCGATGCGGGGCTCGGCATCGGCATCAACGAGGGCGATGTCGTGGCAGGCAACATCGGATCGACCTCGTACATGAGCTACACGCTGATCGGTGATACCGTGAACGTCGCCGCCCGCCTCTGTCAGCGTGCGCGCGCGGGCGAGATGCTGTTCTCGCGCAGCGTCAAGCAATCCCTCGATGCAATCGGGCTCGACATCGGCGCCACGCCGCTTCCGCCGATGCAAGTGCGCGGCCGCTCAGGGTCGATCGATATCTTCTGCGTACCCGTCGAGCGCCGCCTGCAGGTCACGGAAATTCCCGTAGCGAATTGAGAGTCCTCAATCCGCCCGTTCCGAGCGCCGCGCGGCGGCATCTGCGCTGGCATCAGCTCCACGGAAGTGCGTCGGCCCTTGCCCTTGCCGAGGCGACGCACTCGGATCAACGGTTGTATGTGGTCGTGGCCGACGCCGCCCGCGAGCTCGATCGGCTGGCGGCTGAGCTGCGCTTCTTCGCCGGGGAACGCCTGACGCTGCTCACTTTCCCCGACTGGGAAGTGCTGCCTTACGACCTCTTCTCACCGCACCCTGACATCATTTCCGAGCGGTTGCGGACGCTCTTCGAGTTGCCGCAGACACGCCACGGTTGCCTCATCGTCGCCGCGGACACGCTCATGCAGCGCCTGCCGCCGAGGCAGTACGTGCAGAGTCGCGCCTTCGAGCTCACCCGCGGACAGGCCCTTGCGCTCGAGCCCTTTCGGCAGAGACTGGCGGATGCAGGGTATGCGAGCGTCAGTCAGGTGACGAGCCCCGGGGAGTTCGCCGTGCGCGGCTCGCTCTTCGATGTCTTTCCCATGGGCGCAGCGGCACCGCTGCGCATCGACCTCTTCGATGAGGAGATCGAGGCCATCCGCCGCTTCGATCCGGAATCGCAGCGCTCGCTCGATGCGCTCGAGAGCGTGCGCCTCCTGCCAGCGCGCGAGATGCCGCTCGATGCTGAGGCCGTGAGGGAATTCAGGCGCCGCTTTCGCACCCACTTCGAAGGGGACCCGAATCGGACCACGATCTACCGCGGCGTCAGCGAGGGCCTGGCGCCCGCGGGCATCGAGTTCTATCTGCCACTTTTCTTCGAGCAGACGGCCACGCTCCTCGATTATCTCCCTACCAACGCCATCATCGTGTGCGATGCCGCCTTGCCTGCCGCGCTCGAGAAGGCGTGGAGCGGCGTCGCGACACGCTACGAGGACCGCCGCCACGACATCGAGCGCCCCGTGCTCCCGCCGACGGAGCTCTTCGTCGAGCCGTCGGAGCTGGAAGCGAAGCTGGAAAGCTTCTCTTCCGTCACCCTGGAGGCGTTCAAGGCCGACACCACACTCGGCGGGACCGAGGGACTGCGCAACTTCCCGACGGTGGTCCCGCGCGAGCTGCGCGTAGATGCGCGGGGGGAAGAGCCCCTGGCTGCATTGGATGGCTTTCTCACGGAGTTCGAAGGCCGCGTGCTGATCGCTGCCGACTCGCCCGGCAGGCGGGAAGTGCTGCACGACCTGCTGCGCGGACGCGGCCACAACGTCGAGCTGGTGCAAGGCTGGGAGGCATTTGCCGAAGGCAGCTCAGCCCTCGCACTGACCGTCGCAACGGATCTCGGCGGCCTGACACTCACAGAGCCGCGCATCGCGATCATCTCGGAGGCCCAGCTCTTCGGCGCCCGTGCACGGCAGGAGCGCCAGCGAAAGCGCGCAGCCGTCGACCCCGAAGCCATCCTGCGCGATCTGCAGGATCTCAACCCGGGAGCACCGGTGGTGCACGAAGAATACGGCGTCGGACGTTATGTCGGCCTCCGGTCGATGGAGGTCGCCGAACAGCCCGGAGAGTTTCTGGTCCTCGAATACCTGGATGGCGATCGCGTCTACGTCCCGGTGCACGCGCTGCATCTGGTCACTCGCTATACGGGTGCGGCGCCGGAGAGCGCGCCGCTGCACAAGCTCGGGACGGATCAGTGGGCAAAGGCACGCAAGCGAGCCGCCGATCAGATCCGTGACGTCGCCGCGGAGCTTCTCGACCTGTATGCGCGCCGCAGGGCACAGAAGGGCCTCAAGCTCACACTGAACGAAACCGAGTACCAGACCTTCGCCGACGCCTTCCCCTTCGAGGAGACCGAAGATCAGGCCGAGGCCATCCGCAAGGTGCTCGCCGATCTGCAGAATGACCGGCCGATGGACCGCATCGTCTGCGGCGATGTCGGCTTCGGCAAGACGGAAGTCGCGATGCGCGCCGCCTTCATTGCCACCCAGGCAGGCAAGCAGGTCGCGGTGCTCGCCCCGACCACCCTCCTGGTGCAGCAGCACGTTGCCAACTTTCGCGACCGCTTCGCCGACTGGCCGGTGCGCGTCGAGAGCCTGTCGCGCTTCGGCAATGCGAAGGAGACGCAGGCAACCGTCGAGGGAATCGAGCGGGGCTCGGTGGACATCGTGGTCGCCACGCACCGGCTGCTGCACGCGCACGCGCGGTTCAGGGACCTGGGACTTCTCATCGTCGACGAGGAGCACCGTTTCGGCGTGCGCGACAAGGAGCGGCTGCAGGCACTGCGGGCGAATGTGCACGTACTGACGCTCACGGCAACTCCCATCCCGCGCACGCTCAACATGGCTCTCGGCGGACTGCGTGACCTGTCGCTCATCACGACACCACCCGCGGAGCGGCTGGCGATCAAGACCTTCGTCGTCGAATGGCACGGCCCGACGCTGCGCGAGGCGGTGCTTCGCGAGTTGCGTCGTGGCGGCCAGATCTACTTCGTGCACAACGAGATCCGCACCATCGACAAGATCGCCGCCGAGGTGCAGGGACTCGTGCCGGAGGCGAGCGTCAGGATCGGTCACGGACAGATGCGCGAGCGCGATCTCGAGCAGCTCATGGTCGACTTCTATCACCGCCGCTTCGACCTGCTGCTCTGCACGACCATCATCGAGAGCGGCATCGATGTCCCGACGGCCAACACGATCGTCATCAACCGCGCCGATCGCATGGGACTCGCGCAGCTGCACCAACTCCGGGGCCGCGTCGGGCGCTCGCACCACCGCGCCTACGCCTATCTCGTCGCCCCGCCGCGCAAGGCGCTCGCCGGCGATGCGGCCAAGCGCCTCGAGGCGATCGAATCGATGGAGGAGCTCGGCGCGGGCTTCGTGCTCGCGACTCACGATCTCGAGATCCGTGGCGCCGGGGAGCTTCTCGGAGAGCAACAGAGCGGACAGATGACCGAGATCGGCCTCGCCATGTATCTCGATCTGCTGGAGGAGGCAGTCAAGGCGCTGAAAGCCGGTCGCGAGCCCGCACTCGACAAGCCGCTCGCCGCGGCCACGGAAGTCGAGCTGCGCCTGCCCGCGTTCCTGCCGGAGGCTTTCATCGCGGACGTACACGTGCGGCTCGGGCTCTACAAGCGCATTGCCGCCGCCCAGAGCCCCGAGGCGCTCGATGACCTGACGGCCGAGATCCACGACCGCTTCGGCACTCTTCCCCCGCCCGCGCAAAGCCTCCTGCGCATCGCGAAACTCAAGCTCACCGCGCGGGAGATCGGCATTCGGCGGCTCGATCTCGGGCCGCAAGGTGGCTCGGTGACCTTCGAGGAGCGCAATGCCGTCGAGCCGGCCGCCGTCGTGCGGCTCATGCAGCAGGCCCCGCGAGAGTACCGGCTGGAAGGACCACTGCGCCTGCGGGTGAGCCGCGCCATCCCCACCGAGGAGGCGCGGTTCGAGTTCGGGGCGAGTCTGATGAAGCGCCTGGCCGGCAAGTCGGCAGCCGGCCGCGGAGCGGCGCGCTGATCGGGTAAACTTCACCGGATGATTGCACGACGCGTCATGCTCCATGCGCTCGCCACGCTTCTCGCGCTGGCGCCTCTCATGCCGATGCCGGCGCTTGCGCAGCCCGCGCAATCGCAGACCGCTGCACCGGCGTCACAGGCCCGTCCATCGCAAACCCCTTCACCGCCGCCAGCGCCGTCTCAGGGCGCTCCCTCTCAGGCCGCTCCGGCGCAATCTGCTGTGCCCCCTGTGACGGGGACAGGCGGTCAGCCGCCGGCCCAGTCACCCGCGGCGGGAGCTGCAGCAGGCACTCCCGCCGCGGCTCCCGGGAGTGAAGCCGCTCAGCCTGCGCCCGCGCTCAGCGGGCCGGCATATGACATCGAGGTCGTCATCTTTCGCGCCAAAGCTGCGCTCGGCCAACAGGAGAACTGGACGTCCGAGACGAGCGCCAGCGCAACTGTGGCCGGCGGGGAAGCCTCGAACGGCTCAGGCCAGGTCGGCAAGCTGTTGACGGTCCTGTCATCTTCCGACTACCGACTCACATCCATTGCCACGAGGTTGCGCACGAGCGGGACGTATGAGCCGGTGGCACATGCCGCCTGGGTGCAGACGGCGAGTGCCTGGGGAACCCGAGGCGGCTTTCCCCTCGAGGATCTCGGGATCAATGTACCCGGCCTCAGCGGCGTCATATTCCTGGAGCGGGGCCAGTACCTGCATCTTGGAATGACGCTCAACTACACCATGCAGGCCCCCCCGACCAGCCTGAATGCCCCGCCCGGCACGACCTTCGTGATGAACGAGACGCGGCGCGTGCGCTTCTACCAACGCAACTACTACGACCACCCGGCATTCGGCGTGATCGCCCTCATCACTCCGGCGCGTGGTCTGCGGCAGCCCGGAAGATAGCCCGGAAGATAGCCCAGGGTAGCTAGCTGCCGCGTCGCGCGAGCAGCAGCCCGCAACCCGTGCCGATGAGCAGGGTCCCGGCGATTCGGCCCTGCAGGCGGCGCCGCGCATGCGTGCTGAACCAGCCGCGCACACGGCCGGCCAGGAGCGCGTAACAGCTGTCGGAAATCAACGCGATTACGGTCATGGCCGCGCTCATCACGAAGAGCTGTGGACCTGCGGGCAGCCGGGGATCGACGAACTGCGGCAGGAATGCAATATAGAAGATGATTGCCTTCGGATTGGTCACCGCGATCAGAAATCCCTGTAGAACCACCGCACGCGCGGATCGCGCCGCCGGCACCTTCGCGCTCTCCGTTGCCTCGCTCCCGTGTGCGCGCCACGCATGGATGCCGAGCCAGATGAGGTAGCCGGCGCCGATCCAGCGGACGACCGAGAACACCTCGCTCAGCAGCGAGAAGAACGCCATCAAGCCGATGGCCGCGCCGCCGATGAGGATCGCATTGCCGACGCTCGCGCCTGCCACGGTGGCCAAGCCGTTGCGCGTGCCGTGGCTCAGAGAATTGGCCACGACCAGCGTCACGATCGGGCCTGGCAGGATCACCAGCACGATGGCAGCGAGGCAGTAGGTCGCGAAGAGGTGGGGATTCATGGAGCCTCCGCAAATTCACCGAGCGTGTGTCGGCCGAGCACTAGAGTAGAGGCTTCGGCTGCTCGCCCGCAATCGCCTGGCAGCCCCGCGCGCGCCCATGGCGCCGCCTGATAGACTGAATCGAGGTCAACGGGCTCATCGTCGTGAAACCACCCTCCATCGGCGCGCTCGCGTTGGGAATCATTCCCTTTATCGCCATGTGCTTCTCGGTCGCGCTGTGGGACCGTATCGAGCCGATGATCCTCGGCCTGCCGTTCAACCTCTTCTGGCTGATTCTCTGGATCCTGCTGACGCCCTGCTGCCTGTGGGGCGCATACCGCCTCGACACCAAGGCCCCCGGGACCGAGCGCGGCTCATGACACCTGCTGCGACCGCCCTCACGGTGATCATCGCCATCGTCGCGATCGGCACGGCTGTTGGCTTCCTCGCGGGCTCCCGCCAGCGCATGGACCTGGAGCAATGGGCGGTCGGCGGCCGCGGCTTCGGGACCGCGCTCGTCTTCCTGCTCATGGCGGGGGAGGTCTACACCACCTTCGCGTTTCTTGGCGTAAGCGGTTGGGCTTACAGCCGTGGCGGCCCCATCCTCTACGTGCTGGCATACCTCTCGCTCGCTTATGCCGCCTCGTTTTTCTTCCTGCCGCAACTCTGGGAAGTCGGCCACAAGCATCGGATGCAGACCCAGCCGGACTTTTTCAACACGCGCTACGGCAACAAATATCTCGCAGGCTTCGTCTGCGTGGTGGGAATCCTCGCCTTCATTCCCTATCTGCAGCTGCAGTTGGATGGCGTCGGCATCATCGTATCCGTGGCGAGCTTCGGCCACATCGGGCGTGTCCCGGCGATGACCGTTGCAACCGTTCTCGTGATCGCCTTCGTAGTCGCGAATGGCGTGCGTGCGGTAGCGTGGGTGAGCGTCATCAAAGACGTCCTGATGGTGGTTGCAGCGGTCGCGATCGGCATCGGGATCCCGCTGGCGCATTTCGGGAGTATCGGCGCGATGTTCACCGCTCTGGCACATGCGCGGCCCCATCACCTGACGATGCCAGGCGCTACCGCGAATCTGGGGCACTCCTGGTACATCTCCACCGTGCTGCTCACTGCCCTCGGCTTCTATATGTGGCCGCACACATTCGGTGCAACGTTCACTGCCAAGAGCGCCGATACACTGCGACGCAATGCCGTCGTCATGCCCCTATACACCCTGACGCTCGCACTGATGTTCTTCGCGGGTTTTGCGGTGGTGCTCATCACGCCTCACCTGCAGAACGGCGATCTTGCGCTGCTGACGGTCGTCGGCCGGATCTTTCCGCCGTGGCTCCTCGGCGTGATCGGCGGGGCGGGCGCCCTGACCGCAATGGTGCCGGCAGCCGTTCTCATCCTCACGGCGGCGACTCTCTTTGCCAAGAACCTGTATCGGCCGCTCTTTGCGCCGGCGATGACCGACGATGGTGTTGCCCGACTCGCGCGGGGTATGGTCTTCTTCCTCGGCGCGACCAGTTTGGCTCTCGCGATTTACGGCTCGAGCACGCTCGTCTCCTTGCTCCTCACCGGCTATGCGGTGGTTACACAATGCTTCCCGGGAGTCATACTCGGACTCTACTGGCGGCGAGCCTCAGGCCGTGCCGTCTTCATCGGCATGATCGCAGGCGTGTTGCTCGCGGTATCACTGATGTCCGCCCATCTGGATCCGCTGTTCGGCCTCAACGCCGGATTCCTGGCCCTCTGCATCAACCTCACCGTCGCCGTCCTCGGAAGCCTTCTCTCCGCTCCTGAAGGGGCTCGCGGCTTCCAGGAGCCGCGGATCGCGGCGAGTCCACTGTCAGAGTGACCGACGCCTCTCTCTGGCGCGAGCGCGGATCTGTCCGCGCGGCGTACGGTCGCGGACTTGTCCGCGGACACATCCGGACACCAGTGCCGCGAGAGATATCTTTCCAGAACCAATGACTTAGCGCATCCGAGCGGCTGGCACGGCATTTGCCTTTCTCCCGGTGTGAAAGACCGAATCGAGAGGCACGACATGCTCAACCCTTCCAACCATCTCGCGAACTCTGCATCTAATGGCATGAGGACCCTGCCAGCAACGACGCTGAGCTTCGCAGGCCACCGCAACAGAGGAGAAGTCATCATGAATCCGTTCCAGAAAGCCGCCGCCGCCGTCATGTCCCTTACCATCACTCTCGTTGGCGCGACCCTCGCGACCGCTCCCCTGGTGCTGGCCGCCGCGCAGCCCGTCGCCACTCATGTGATCAAGGTGTTCTGATGACACCCGAGTGGATGGGCACGGTGCAGTGAGCAGCCGTGCCCTCCCCTGTCAGGTGTTGGTGGGCGCGGTACATGCGCGCCCCGGCGCCGCGAGCTCGCTCGAGCGACCGGTGAGTAGCGCTCGACGAGCTGCATCGCCACAAGACCCTCGATCTCCAGAAACCCAAGCGCCTTGAGCCGCGCATGAGGCTCCGCGGGCTCGAAGCAGCCCACCCCCGCTCCCCCAACTCCGCGACGCGCTTCGCATGCTGCTCGTTAGCTGCATGCTCCGCGGACACGAGTGACCCCAGGGGGATCGGCAGTCCGCCTCCCCGGCTTGACTACGAGCCGAGCCCGTGCTTTACTGTATGCATATTGTCATACAGATTCCACGAGTGCTGACTCTTCAGATCGAAAGCAATGGAGTTCCCATCTACGTGCAGGTCCGCGACCAGCTGTTGCGGGCCATTGGCAGCGGCGCGCTTCGTCCGGGTGAGCAGTTGCCAACGATGCGCCAGCTTGCCGTGCAATTGAAGGTCGATTTGAACACCGTGCGCCATGCCTACGACGAGCTCGAGCAGACCGGCGCGATCGTCATCGTCAGAGCGCGCGGGACCTACGTAGCAGACAAGCCTCCGCCAATGGATGGGGCGCGCGAGGCGAAGAAGGTTCAGTCACTGGCGCAACAGGCCATCGCCTTGGCGGCATCCGCGGGACTCGATCCGTCGGAGGTTGCCCACGAGATGCTGCAACTCACCAAACGACAGGGTGGCAGGAAATGAACATCGAAAGCGACACAGTTACTTACGGTCAGAACGCTCCCGCGACCGTCATCTCGGTTCTGCTCCTGGTGGCGGCTGCGCTGATTGCGTTGCTTGCGCGTCGCACGGGGTGGCCGTTCGCCATAGCCGTCCCGGTCTTCTTCGTCCTCTGCGCCGCGCTGTTGCCGCTCTCATTGCTCATGGCGAAACAGTGGGAGAAGGCCGTCGTCCTGCGCTTCGGGCGGCTGCATGCCCTGCGGGGTCCTGGCCTCTTCATGATCGTGCCCTTCGTCGACACCGTGACTTCGTGGGTGGATCAGCGGATTCAGACGACGGAGTTCAACGCCGAGCAGGCGCTCACCCGCGATACGGTCCCCACGAACATTGACGCCATACTCTTCTGGCAGGTCCATGATGCCGAGCGGGCAGCACTGGAGATCGCCGACTACCGGCAGGCAATCCTGCGGGTCGCGCAGACCTCTCTACGCGAGATGATCGGCTCCTCCCCACTGAGCGCCCTCCTCTCGGAGCGCAGGGCGGCGGACCTGCAGCTCAAGGAAGAGATCGGCCGCAAGACTTCCGAATGGGGCGTATCGGCCGTCTCAGTGGAAATCCGGGACGTCGCGATTCCCGCGCAACTGCAGGATGCAATGAGCCGCCAGGCGCAAGCCGAGCGCGAGAAGGAGGCGCGGGTCATTCTCGGCTCCGCCGAGGTGGAGATCGCTGCGAAATTTCTCGAGGCCGCGAGCACTTACGGCAGCAACCCGGTTGCCCTGCAGCTTCGCGCCATGAACATCATCTACGAGGCGACGAAGGAGCGCGGCTCCACCGTACTGATCCCCTCCTCTATGGTCGACAGCCTGAACGTTCCCGGCGTACTCGGTCTGACGGCCGCGCTGCCGGCAGCCTCGCCTTCAGCCGCGTAGCTCTCCGATGCGGTCACCTGAGGATGGAAGCGCCAAGCCGATCTGGAATCGCCGGAAGGCGCTTGCCGCGCTCATCACACTGCCTGCGGTGGCCTTCGCTACGCAGTCGGGCCAAACACCGTTCGATGTTCTCGAACGGCGTCACGGGGGGCGTCTGGGTGTTGCCGCTCTCGAC
>DASUHA010000078.1:0-2296 GCA_036273735.1 Steroidobacteraceae bacterium
GCGTGCTGCTCCTCGGCTACTCCTACGGGTATTTCGAGGCGCGGGATCTGGTCAGGATGGGCGCCTGGCTCACGCTGCTCGAGTTCGTCGTCCTGATGCTTCTCGTTCCCTTCTACTGGCCGCTGCTCGGAATCCGCTGACGTCCCGATCGGATCCGCCGCCCCGAATTGACAAGGTTTTGGCCCGCTGCTACAAGGATTTCATCATGGCGGAAAGCGTTTCCGTATAGGGGAACGTCATCCGACTCTCGCCGTGCGGGGTCCTGAGCAGAGGGGGAGCATCCATTGGTCGCTAATCGTGACGGCGTCTTGGAAGCTATAGTCCTGGCGGAGGAAGCGCTGCAGGAGAGCATGTTGGCGATGTTGCCAACGCTTGCTCGCCTGTGCGGTGGGACGGTGTTCTTTGCCGATGGTGAGGGACGCTATCGGCATCGTGCGGATCGCGATGGGAGCCTGGTGCCGCTGCGGGAGGCGCACGGCAGCGGGCTGGCCCGCGCGGTGGCGCGCACGCGCCGCCCGCGCTGGGAAGAGGACGAGAGCGCCGGGGAGCTGCGGGTGGCCTTTCCGGTAGGGGACTGGACGGTGGAGATCGTCGGGTGCCTGCGCTCGAAGAGCCTGGAGCGGGCGGTGCGACTGGGGTCGGTCTCGGAGTTGGTTCGGGGCCTGGAGCGGCCGGCCTTCTCGGGCGAGAAGGATGCGGAGGCGGCGCGCGGCTGCGGCGCGTTGGGCGCCCGGTACCGCTGGGAGGACATCATCGGCAGGGGCCCGGCGATCAGCCGCTCGATCGCCCGCGGCAAGGCGGCGGCGCACTGCAACGCGCCGGTGCTTCTGGCGGGCGAGAGCGGCACGGGCAAGGAGCTCTTCGCGCAGGCGATCCACAACGACTCGGCACGCCACCGCGGACCCTTCATCGCCATCAACTGCTCGGCGCTGCCCGAGACGCTGGCCGACAGCACGTTCTTCGGCTACATCGACGGCACTTTCACCGGCGCGAGCAAGGGCGGCCGCCCCGGTGTGTTCGAGCAGGCCCACGGCGGCACGCTCCTGCTCGATGAGATCACCGAGATGAGCGTTGACCTTCAGGGCAAGCTCCTGCGTGTGCTGCAGGAGCGGGAGGTCTGCCGCATCGGCTCGGTCAAGCCGATCCCGATCGACACCCGCATCATCGTCACTTCCAACCGCGATCTGCAGCGTCAGATGCGCGAGGGGCGCTTTCGCGAAGACCTCTACTATCGCCTGAACGTGCTCGACATTCATCTGCCGCCGCTGCGCGATCGCAGGGAGGACATCCCGCCGATCGCGAACCGCCTCATCGAGTGTCTGGGCCGCGCGGCGGGGCGCGACGGCTGCTCTTTGCATCCCCAGTCACTCGCATGGCTGATGGAGCAGCCCTGGCCGGGCAACATCCGGGAGCTGCGCAACGCGCTCGAGCGGGCCGTCAGTCTCGCCGAAGGCGACATCCTCCTGCCCTGCCATCTCGAGCATCCGGAGGATCTGCAGCCGCAGGCCTGCTCTGGAGCTGCCGAGGCGCATCCCGGCACGCAGCTGTGCCAGCGCCTCGCGCATGCCGAGGAGGCCTCCATCCGCGAGGCCCTGCGCCGCAACGGCGGCCACCGCGGCAAGACCGCCACCGAACTCGGCATCAGCGTCACCACACTCTGGCGGCGCATGCGCCATTTCAACTGCTCATGAGCGCCCAGCCATCCTGACCGGGAGCACTCGGGCATGCCGAAGTTGAGACTTTCGATAGTGATGGGAAACTACGATCGCACACGGGCGCTGGTGGATGGCGAGGTGCAGATCGACGGCACCGATCCCATCTACATGATGCTCTCGCCGGAGGAGATGTTCTTCCGCTCGTTTCGCGATGTGGTGTTCGATGTCAGCGAGCTCTCATTGAGCACGTTCGCGGTAAAGACGGCCGACGGCAGCAACCCTTATGTCGGGGTTCCCGTGTTTCCGTCCCGCGCATTCCGCCATACCTCGATTCACATACGCAGCGACCGCGGCATCGACCGCCCCGCCGACCTCAAGGGGCGGCGGCTCGGTACCCCGGAATACCAACTGACTGCGAGCGTATGGGCGCGCGCCCTGCTGCAGGATGAGTACGACGTGGCGCCCTCGGACATCGTCTGGGTTCGCGGCGGCATGGAACAGGGAGGCAGGCGCGAGAAGATCCCGTTGCAGCTGCCGCCCGACATCCGGATCGAGGACGCGCCCGACGACCGCACTCTGTCGCAGATGCTCGAGAGCGGTGACATCGACGGCATCGTCGGGCCGCGGGCGCCCTCCTGCTT
>DASUHA010000079.1:0-12732 GCA_036273735.1 Steroidobacteraceae bacterium
TGTAGGCATCGAGCTCGTCGCGGATGCCTTCGGGCTCGAAGATGCGCTCGGCGCGCAGCATCTCCTGAACCTGGTATTGCATGGTCAGCCGGTCTTCGAACGACCAGGTGACGCTCGGGCCGATGGCGAGCTTGCGATCGCGCTTGTGCTCGAGCACCCGGGCGCGAAAAGCCGGGCGCTCGCGGGCGTAACGCTCGAGGCTCATGAGATCAGCAGCATTCAGCTTGTCCATGGCACGCTCCAAAAGCAATGCGGGTAGGTGGCGGTCAGGCACTGGGATGTGCCCGCCGCCGCAGGTGGCATCGAACTAAACCCCGTAGGCGAGGCGCACGAGAGAGAGCGGATGCTCGGGCTCGCGGCCGTCCTCGAGGCCGCTCTGGATCTGCTCGCCAGCCATCGGGCAGTCGCTCGTGTAGTGCTCGGCGGCAGCGGATTTGACGCGCTGGATCACCGGGCGACCGATCTTCATGGAAGCGGCGCGGAATTCCTGTTTCACGCCGTAGGTGCCGTTGTGCCCGGAGCAGCGCTCGATCGTCTCGACGGTGGTCTCGGGGATCAGGCGCAGCACGTCGCGGGTCTTGAGCCCGATGTTCTGCACGCGCAGGTGACAGGGGACGTGGTAAGTGACCTTGCCGAGCGTGCGCTTGAAGTCGGTGCGCAAGAGGCCCGCCCGGTGGCGGTACATGAGGTACTCGAAAGGATCGAAGATCCGCTTCGCCACCCGCTTCACGGCGGCATCTTCCGGAAACATCAGCGGCAGCTCCTGCTTGAACATCAGCACGCAGGAGGGGATCGGCGCGATGACATCGAAGCCGGAGTCGATGGCGCGAATGAGCTGCGGGATGTTGTGCTCCTTCAGGCGCGCCACCCTCTCGAGGTCCCCGAGCTCGAGACTCGGCATGCCGCAGCATCGCTCCTGCGCGAGGAGCGTCACCGGGATGTGGTTGTGCTCGAAGACGGCGACCAGATCCTCATTGATCTGCGGCTGGTTGCGATTGCCGTAGCACGTGGTGAAGAGCGCGACTTTGCCCGTCGTCTCGGGAGTCGGGACTACCTCGCCAGCTGCGACCTCACGCAGGCCGCGCAGGCGCTTGCGTGCACTACGGGAGTGATACTGAGGTATGGGCGCGGTAGGGTCGACACCGAGGGTCTTCGCCAGAACCGCCCGCCCGGCGCCCGAGTGATTGACGGCATTGACGATTTCAGCAATGACCGGGATACCGGCGATCTTTCCAACGGTGTCGGTCGCGGCCAGCGTGCGGTTGCGCCAGCTGATGCCCTCTTTGCGCGCGTGCACGGCCTTGGCACGCAGCATCAGATGGGGGAAGTCGACGTTCCACGGATGCGGCGGCACGTACGGACACTTCGTCATGAAGCACATGTCGCAGAGATAGCAGTGATCGACGACCTGCCAGAACACCTTCTTGTCGACCGCCGACACCTCGCCCTCGGAGGTCGCATCCACGGCATCGAACAGTGTTGGAAAGGCGTTGCAGAGGCTGAAGCAGCGGCGGCAGCCGTGGCAGATGTCGAAGACGCGCTCGAGTTCCTGAGTGAGGGCCGCCTGGTCGTAAAAGCCGGGACTCTGCCAGTCGATCGGATGACGGGTGGGCGCCTCGAGGCTGCCCTCGCGGCCGGCGGCCGCCGGTCGCGGGCCTTCCCCGCCGGGCTCGGTGGGCGTTGAGCTCATGGAGTGAAGACATTCAGCGGGGTTCGCCGCGGCGGGCGAACCCCGTGAGCGTCAGTCGGCTTCAGGCCGGGACTTTTAAATGCCGTCGAGGGCTTTCTGGAACCGGTTGGCGTGCGAGCGCTCGGCCTTGGCCAGGGTCTCGAACCAGTCGGCGATCTCGGCGAAGCCCTCATCGCGTGCCTGTTTCGCCATACCGGGGTACATGTCCGTGTACTCATGGGTCTCGCCGGCGATCGCCGCCTTGAGATTGAGCTTGGTGTCGCCGATCGGGAGTCCCGTGGCGGGGTCGCCCACCACTTCGAGGTACTCGAGGTGGCCATGCGCGTGACCCGTCTCGCCTTCGGCAGTCGAGCGGAAGACCGCGGACACGTCGTTGAAGCCTTCGACGTCGGCCTTGGCTGCGAAGTAGAGGTACCGGCGGTTCGCCTGCGACTCGCCTGCGAACGCGTCTTTCAGGTTCTTCTCGGTCTTGCTGCCTTTGAGGTTCATGCCGCTTTCTCCTGCCTTAGACTGGGTCTAACGAGGGGTGGGACTCTAAGCCTGGGGTGTCGCCGCGTCAATTGCATTGACCGGTACAGCCACGTCTGTATAACGTGCTCGGTTTATGTCCGAGAGCAAGATACCCGACTTCGAGCAGGCGCTTGCCGAGCTCGAGGCGTTGGTCGCGAGGCTCGAGCGTGGCGACCTGCCGCTCGAAGAGGCGCTCAAGACCTTCGAGCGGGGCGTGGCGCTGACGCGGCACTGTCAGGGCTCGCTCAAGGCCGCGCAGCAGCGGGTCGAAATCCTGCTGCGACGCAATGGCCAGCCAGAAGCCGAGCCTTTCAGCACCGCCGAATCGCCGGACCCCGGCAGCACGGCCGGCCAAGATTGATCGCCAAGATTCTGTTGCAATAGCGCAACGATAGAGACCGAGAGCCCCCTGAGAACGCCGGTGTACACTGTCTAAAATGACTTCCACGCCGAACACCTACCCGCTACTCGACGCCATCGCGTCCCCCGCTGATCTGCGGCGACTGCCTGTGGCGAAATTGCCCGAGGTGGCGCAGGAGCTGCGCCAGTTCCTGATCCACACCGTCAGCACCCGCGGCGGACACTTCGCTGCCGGACTGGGTGCGGTCGAGCTGGCCGTCGCCCTCCATTTCGTCTTCGACACGCCCGACGACCGGCTGGTCTGGGACGTCGGCCACCAGGCGTACCCGCACAAAGTGCTGACCGGCCGGCGCGATCGTCTGCACACCATCAAGCAACCGGGCGGCCTCGCGCCCTTCCCGACCCGCTCCGAGAGCGAGTACGACACGTTCGGCGTCGGCCATTCCAGCACCTCGATCAGTGCCGCCCTCGGTATGGCGGTCGCTTCCGCGCGGCTCGGGGAGTCGCGCCGCGTCGTCGCCATCATCGGCGATGGCGCGATGACCGCGGGCATGGCGTTCGAGGCATTGAACCACGCCGGCTCACTTCCGGCCGATCTGCTCGTCATTCTCAACGACAATGACATGTCGATCTCCGAGAACGTCGGTGCGCTGTCGAACTACTTCGCCGCTGCCCTCTCCGGCCGTGTGTACCGACACCTGCGCGAAGGTGGTAAGAAGGTGTTGAAGCCCATCCCGCCGATATGGGAGCTCGCGCGCCGCTCCGAGGAGCATCTGAAGGGCATGGTCCTGCCCGGGACGTTGTTCGAGGAGCTCGGCTTCAACTACATCGGCCCCATGGACGGCCATGACGTGCGCGCGCTGGTCACCACTCTGCGCAACGTCAAGAAGCTCGGCGGCCCGCAATTCCTGCACGTGGTGACGCGCAAGGGCAAGGGGTACGCGCCCGCCGAGGCCGATCCGATCAAGTGGCATGGACCGGGGCCGTTCGATCCGGTGAGCGGCACGATCTTCAAGGAGGCGGCCTCCGGGCCCTCCTACTCACAGATCTTCGGCAAATGGCTCTGCGACATCGCGGAGCAGGACCCCCGCGTCATCGGCATCACGCCCGCCATGCGCGAGGGATCGGGCCTCGTGGAGTTCTCGAAGCGCTTCCCGGATCGCTATTTCGACGTCGCCATCGCGGAGCAGCACGCGGTCACCTTCGCGGCAGGACTCGCCACCGAGGGGCTCAAGCCCGTGGTGGCGATCTATTCGACTTTCCTGCAGCGCGCCTATGACCAGCTGATCCACGACGTGGCGCTGCAGAACCTGCCGGTGCTGTTCGCGGTCGATCGGGCGGGCCTCGTCGGCAGCGACGGCGCCACCCACCAGGGCAGCTACGATCTTTCCTATCTGCGCTGCATTCCCAACCTCGTCATCATGGCCCCGAGCGACGAGAACGAATGCCGACAGATGCTCTATACGGGCACGACGCTCGCCTGCCCCAGTGTCGTGCGCTACCCGCGCGGCACCGGTCCCGGCGTGCCGCTCGAGAAAGCCTTCACCGCTCTGCCCGTCGGCCGGGCGCTCATCAAGCGCGAAGGCCACAGCGGGCTCGCCCTCCTCGCCTTCGGCCCGATGCTCGAGCCGGCGGCGCGCATTGCCGAGCGGCTCGATGCCACGCTCGTCAACATGCGCTTCGTGAAGCCGCTCGATGAGGCCTTGGTTCTCGATCTCGCCGCGCGCCACCGTGCCTTCATCACGCTCGAGGAGAACGCCACTCAGGGCGGTGCCGGCTCGGCGGTCGCCGAGCTCTTGGTCGCCGAGGGACTCGCCCTCCCGCTCCTGCAGATCGGCATTCCAGACCGCTTCATCGAGCATGGCTCGCGCGACTCGTGCCTCGCCGCCGCCGGCCTCGATGCCCAAAGCCTCGCCGCCACGGTGGAGCGCTGGTGGTCGCTGCAGCCGCACGAGCGCATCCGCTCGGTCGGCAGCGCCTGAAGGTTGAAAAAGCAACCTTTCGACCGGATCTAGGTACATACCTCTGGAGATATAGGTGCGCTCCGCGCCCATCCGATAGGCTTTTGTACATGACCCCACCCCCTGCCAGCGCCAAGTCCGCCCGACCCTTCCTCGCCGAAGTCGAGGACGTACAGGGCCGCGCCGACACGCGGCATCTGCCCATCAACCGTGTCGGGGTGAAGAACATCAATCATCCGGTGCGCGTGAAGGACCGCTCCTCCGGCGAACAGCACACCATCGCCACGTTCAACATGTATGTCAGCCTGCCGCACAACTTCAAAGGCACACACATGTCCCGGTTCGTGGAGATCCTGCACATCGAGCGGGAGATCTCCGTCGAGTCCTTCCGCGCCATGCTCGCCACCATGACCGAGCGGCTCGAGGCCGACGTCGGCCACATCGAGATGAGCTTCCCTTTCTTCGTGATGAAGCGGGCGCCGGTCTCCGGTGTCGAGAGTCTGATGGACTACCAGGCGAGTCTCATCGGCGAGCGGCGCAACGGCCACACCGAGATGTGGGTGAAGGTCGTCGTCCCCGTGACGAGCCTCTGCCCCTGCTCGAAGCGCATCTCAGACTACGGTGCGCACAACCAGCGCTCACACGTGACCATCACCGCGCGCCTGCGTCATCACATGTGGATCGAGGAGCTGATCGAGATCGCCGAGAAGGAAGCCTCCTGCGAGCTCTACGGAATCCTGAAGCGTCCCGACGAGAAGTACGTCACCGAGCGCGCCTACGACAACCCGAAGTTCGTCGAGGATATGGTGCGGGACGTGGCGACCCGCCTCAATGCCGATGATCGGATCGCGGCGTATGTCGTCGAGTCGGAGAACTTCGAGTCCATACACAACCACTCCGCCTACGCGCTGATCGAGCGCGACAAAGACTCCGACGAAACCTGAGCATCGGACAACGGCAAGCTGACCACCGCGCGCAGGCCGGGGTCATTGCTCTCCAGAGTGAGGCGCGCCCGATGCAGGCGTGCGATCGCGGATACCAGCGACAGACCGAGCCCGCTGCCCTCGAGCCCCGAGCGCTGTCCTATCCGCACGAACGGCTGCCCGGCTCGCTGACGCTCCTCGGCCGGCATGCCCGGCCCGTTGTCGGTGATGATGAGGTGGGCGCGGCCGGGCAGCCGCTTCACCGTCACCTCGATCCGGCCGCCGGCCGGCACGTACTTGAGCGCGTTCTCCAGCAGGTTGGTGATGAGTTGCGCGAGCAGCTGCCGGTTGCCTTCGACGACCACACCGCGATCGGCGTGGCCGGTCAGTGTCAGGCCGCTTTCGCGCGCCACCGGCTCGAAGAGCTCCGTCAGCTCATCCGCCAGCTCGCCGATGTCGACAGGCCCCGGAGAGGCGAGCGGTGCCCCGGACTCGGCGAGAGCGATCTGCAGCAGCGTCGCGAGCGTGCGCTGCAGCCGGTCGACTTCCCGCAGAGCCGACTCGACGGGCTCCCTGATACCGGACTCCAGCGCGGGAAGACGCAGCACTGCATCCATCCGCGTCCGCAGACGATGCAAGGGCGCCCTCAAATCATGAGCGACGCTATCGAAAGTCGCGCGCAGCGTTCGAGTCTGTTCCTCCAGACGATCGAGCACACGATTGACCGACGTCGCCAGCGCGTCGAACTCGTCACTCTTACCGATGACAGGCAGCCGGTGGCCCTGCTCACCCGACATGATCCGCACGCAGGTATCCGTCACGTCACCCACCCGCCGCGCCAGGCGGAAGGTGAATGAGAAGCCGGCAATGGCTGCCGCCAGAATCGAAAGACCGATTCCCCACAGCGTCGCGATCTGAAAGGTACGCACGTAGCGGCGGTCCTGCGACATATCCGTGCCGACGAGCAGCCAATCGCCGTTCGGCAGCTTGCGCACGGCAGCGCGCACGGGGTGGACGGAGCGTTGTCCCGGCTCGATCGACTCGATGCGGAACTCGGGATAGGGCTCGGCCGGAGCGCCATCGAACGGCCAGTTGGTCACATTGCCGGCGAGGCGGTCGAATTTCGGTCCCGCCAACATGTAGACGGCCCCGATGCGTCCCCAGCTGTCGATGCGCAGATTGATCTCTTCGGTGAGGCCCGGAACGCCGCTGCGGACGTACTGGTTCTGCAGGCTCTTGATCTCGGTGTCGATGATCAGATCCACATCACCCTGAATGATCCTCTGCGTCAGGTAGAAAGTGCTGCCGAGCGTCACGCACACTGCCAGCGTGACGAGGAGCGTGTAGCCCATCGACATGCGGAATGCCGAGGTGTTGAAGAGGCCCCAGCGGCGCGCGTCCTTCATTGGGCGATTCATTGCTCGGCCCATCCTGGGCCTCGGCTCTTGGGCCCGGCGCTGCGCGCCGTCATGACAAAGCCGCCGGGAGCGGCTTTGGACGCCGTGAGGCGGGCCGAAGGCCGCGGCGCAGGGATTGCGCCGAGCAATCGCTCCTGGCGATTCATTCCTCGTCCTCCTCCCGCAGCACATAGCCCGAGCCGCGGACGGTGTGGATGAGGAGCCGCTCCGCGCCACGATCGATCGCCTGGCGCAGGCGGCTGATGTGCACATCGACGAGGTTGCTCTGCGGATCGAAGTGCAGGTCCCAGACTCCCTCGAGGAGCATGGTGCGGGTGACCACCTGCCCTTCGCGGCGCATGAGGAACTCGAGCAGCTTCTGCTCGCGGGCGGTGAGCTCGATCTCCCGTCCGCTGCGGGTGACCCTGCGGGCGAGCAGGTCGAACTCCAGGTCCGCCACCCTGAGCACGGTCGACTCGGTGGCCCCCGGGCCGCGCCGCAACAGCGCCTCGATCCGAGCCAGGAGCTCGGCGAAGGCGAATGGCTTGGTGAGGTAGTCGTCACCGCCCGCCTTCAGGCCGCGGATGCGGTCATCGACCGTGCCGAGGGCACTCAGCACCAGCACGGGCGTCGCCAGCCGCGCCCGGCGCAGCTGTTGGATGATCGCCAGGCCATCGATGTGCGGCAGCATCCGGTCGGTGACGATCAGGTCGAGCTTGCCGGCCAGAGCGCGGGAAAGCCCGTCACGGCCGTCGGCCGCATGATCGACCGTATAGCCGCTCTCACGCAGCCCCTTGACGAGGACCCTCGCCGCCTCCGTATCGTCCTCGATGAGCAGGATGTGCACGAAGCGGGAATGTACAGCAGCTCGAGAGCCGCCGCAGGTAGTTGAGGCGCTGGGATCCGGGCTGGCCCGGACTGGGATCAGAGGCCGTCAGGCGTCGGCGCGCTGTACGGACTGCTGCTGCTCTACGCCTTGCAACCGGCCGATGAGCGAGCGCAGGAATACGCGGTTGAAGCGCAGCTGGCAGGATGCGGACACCTGCTCGAGCAGCGTCGAGCTCACTTTGAGCACCGTCACCGCGCTCGCGGCGCGGATGGTTGCCGTCCGCTTGGCGCCGGGGACGTAGCTCGCCTCGCCGAAGCAGTCGCCGTTGTCCAGGGCACCGATCCGACGCCCGTGCCGCTCCACCACGCAGCCGCCCGAGACGAGGATGTAGAAGCGGTCGTCCATTTCCCCTTCCTTGACGATCTCCTCGCCCTCGGAGTAGCTCTGCCAGCTGCTCGCCCGCAGCACCTCCCAGATCTCCGCGTGCGAGAACTCATGGAAGAACTTGAGGCGCCGCAGCACGCCGAACTGCTCCTGCCGATCGATGCGCGCGTTGGCCTCGCGCAGGCGCTGGTGCACGCGGGTGAGCTCCGCGGCGAAGTCGAGACCGCTCTTGTACCGCTTGGCCGGATCCTTCTGCAGCGCGGTCGCCACCACGTTCTCCAGCTCCTCGGGCACATCCTTGCGCAGGGTGTGGATCGGCGGCGGCGTGGCGTAGACGATCTGGTGCAGGAGCTTCTGCAGATTGCCGGCGCGGAACGGGCGCGAGCCGGTCAGCAGCTCGTACATGACCGCGCCGAGCGAATAGAGGTCGGAGCGGTTGGTCAGCTCGAGGCTCTGTACCTGCTCCGGCGACATGTAGGAGGGGCTGCCCGCGATGCCCTCGATGCGCGAGATCTCGGAATCCGACACCAGCGCGATGCCGAAGTCGATGACGCGCACGTCGCTGTCCTGCGTGAGCATGATGTTGGACGGTTTGATGTCCCGATGGATCACGCCCCGGGTATGCGCGTAGTGGAGCGCCTTCGCGCACTTGAAGACGATCTCGACGGTGTCGTCGATCCTCAGAAGATTGTCCGGGCGGCAATAGGCGGCCAGGGTACGCGCACCGTGCACGTGCTCCATGACGATGTAGCAGTGCTCGTTCTCTTCGCCCGCATCGTAGATCGGGAGGATGTGCGGATGCTGCAGCATCCCGACCAGATGCGCCTCGGAGAGGAACATCTTGCGCGCCACGCGTGCGCGCTCCTCGTCTGCGCCCGGGTCCATGTTGTAGACCTTGATCGCGACGTCGCGCCCGTAATAGGCGTCATGCGAGAGGTACACCACGCCGGTGCTGCCGCGGCCCACTTCCTTGATGACCATGTACTTGCCGATCCTCTCCGGCATACCGCGCGCGGCGGACTTCGGCGAAGCAGAGGATCCTTTGGCGGGTGCGGGCATGAGTGGCGATAGACAGTGGAACGCCCGACAGGATACGGACTGAGCGCAGGCGTGACTGTGATGTATTCCCTTCGTGCGCGCGATCCATTTTGCGGCGAGGCGCCTGGCATCGCCGCGACTTGACATAACCGACGCTCAGCAAGGCGTCATGAAATGGTCGTAGCCGGAATGCGAGAAGCTCATCACGGTGCCGTCGCGGAGAATGTCTGCTCCCGGAGACTCGCGCAGCGAGCCGATGCGCCGGTAGCCCCAACGTTGTGGCGGCAACTCGGCCAGGAGCCTGCCGACGTGCGCCGGCCGGACGCTGAAGCAGAGCTCGTAATCGTCTCCGCCGGTCAGTGCGAGCTCGCGCGCACGCTCCTCGCCCACGGCGCTCACCAGCGCGTCCGAGACGGGCACTTCGTCGTAACCGATCTCCACGCCGCAACCACTCGCTTTCGCCAACTTGGCGGCATCCGCCAGCAATCCATCCGACACGTCGATGCAACCGGCGGCGTAACTGCGCAGGCGCTCTCCGAGCGCCACCCGCGGCGCGGGATAGAGAAAACGCTCGCGCAGATAAGTCGCCGCCTCGCCGGCAAAGGTCAGCTTTCCCTGCTCGATGGCGAGACCTGCGGCCGCATCACCGGGTGTGCCCGACACGAAGAGCGCATCGCCCGCCTCGCCGCCCGACCGCAGCAGCGCCGCTGCGCGCGGCACGTGCCCCAGCACCTGGACGGTGACGCACAGAGGACCCGATGTTGTATCGCCGCCCACGAGCGCCACATCGTGAGCGCGCGCGAGCGCTGCCATGCCTTCCGCGAACTCCGACAGCCAGGACTCGTCTGCAGCCGGCAGAGTCAGGGCCAGGAGCGCCCACGCCGGGCGGGCGCCCATCGCCGCAAGGTCGCTCAGGTTCACGGCGAGCGCCCGATGGCCGACCGATGCAGGCGCCGACCCGTGCGGAAAATGCACGCCATCGACCAGACTATCGATTGCCGCGACCAGCTCTGCACCGGCCGGGCAATCGAGAATCGCGGCGTCATCTCCCACGCCCAGGCGGACGTCGGCGCGCTTCGCGCCGCAGCCGCGGAAATACCGCTCGATGAGCTCGAATTCCGAGAGAGCCACGTGCTCAATGCTCGTTGGGACGTAGTGCGCGCGCCGCTCTATCCAACACCGCGTTGACGTATTTGTGGCCGTCGGTGGCGCCGAAGCGCTTGGCCAAGGTCACCGCCTCGTTGATGGCCACGCGATAGGGCACATCCTGACGATGTCCCAGCTCGTAGATGCCGATGAGGAGGATGGCATGCTCGATCGGGTCGAGGAGCGCAGGACCCCGATCGGCCCACGAAGAAAGTTGGGCATCGAGCGCGTCACGCGCCCGCCAGACGCCTTCGACGAGCTCGCGGAAGTATTCCCGATCCGCCCGCGGCATGTCCTCGGCATCACCGAACTCCTGGATGAGGTCCTGCCAGGGACAGTCGTTGAGCTGCCAGCGATACAGCGCCTGCAACGCGAGCTTGCGCGCCACGGAGCGCTGATTGGAGAGCGTACGGGTAGAGGGCTCGGTCGTCATCGTCGGGTGCTTCGCCGCGCTTCGGGCTCAGGCAGAGAGGCGTGCCATGAGCCCTGCCATCTCCAGCGCCGCCGCCATGGATTCAGCACCCTTGTTGTCGCCGGTGGTGGCCGCGCGCTCGAGGGCCTGCTCCACCGTGTTGACGGTGAGAACTCCGAAGATGACTGGCACGCCGGTCTCCAGGCTCGCGAGCTGCAGTCCGCGCGCACACTCGCCCGACACATACTCGAAGTGTGGCGTGTCTCCGCGGATGACACAGCCGAGGGCCACGACTGCATCGTAGCGGCCCGACAGGGCCAGCCTGCGTGCAGCTACGGGCAACTCGAACGCGCCGGGCACGCGTGCGATCAGCAGGTCTTCGGGGGCACCGCCGTGCTCGAGCCAGGCGGCACTCGCGCCCTTGAGGAGGCTCGCGACGATGAAATCGTTGAACCTCGCCGCGACGATCGCGACCTTGCGGCCGCGCGCCGCGATCTCGCCCTCGAGAACGCGCGGTGCGGTCAACCGTCCTCTCCGACGTAGCTGTCAATCTCCAGACCGAATCCGGATATGCCGTGGATCTGCTTCGGTGCCGACAACACCCGCATCCGGCGTACGCCGAGATCCTTCAGGATCTGCGCGCCGACGCCAAAAGTCCGCAGCACTTCGCCGTCGCGGCGTGTGCCGTGAGCGGGTGTTGGTGGGGCCGGCACGTCCCGCGAGGCCGGTGCCGACAACGATCGCACCGCCTCGAGCAGGTCGCCCGGCGACTCCCGGTCGCGAAGGATCACGATCACGCCGCTGCCGGCGCGCGCAATCCGCTCCATGGCGGCTCGCAGCGTCCAGGCCAGCGGGTCTGATCGGATACCGAGAAGATCCCGTAACGGGTCCACTACGTGCACGCGGACTAGAGGGGGCTCTTCACCACGCAACGTGCCGCGCGTCAGAGCCAGATGCACATCCTGGCTCATCCGGTCCTCGTAGGCATACAGCATGAACTCACCCAGCTCCGTCTGTACGGGCTGAGCGGTCACGCGCTCGACGGAGCGCTCGTTGCGCAGCCGGTAGCGGATCAGATCGGCGATGGTACCGATCTTCAGGTTGTGCAGTGCGGCAAAGGCCTCGAGCTGCGGGCGCCGCGCCATCGTGCCGTCATCGTTCATCACCTCGCAAATGACACCCGCGGGCTGCAGCCCGGCGAGGCGGCACAGATCGACCGCCGCTTCGGTGTGACCCGTCCGCACCAGCACTCCGCCCCGACGGGAGCGGAGCGGAAAAATGTGGCCGGGGCGTGCGAAGTCCTGCGGCTTCGAGCGGGCATCCGCCAGGCCGCGGATCGTAGCCGCGCGATCGCCCGAGGAAACCCCCGTCGTCGTCCCGGCGCGCAGATCGACGGAGACGGTAAAGGCGGTACGGTGTGACTCGCTGTTGGTCGCAACCATCTGCGGCAGATCGAGCCGAGTGAGCTGCTCCTCCTCCATGGGCACGCAGATGATGCCGCTCGCGTGGCGGATCATGAACGCCACGGCCTCGGGTGTGGCGAGCTCCGCCGCCATGATGAGATCGCCCTCGTTCTCGCGGTCCTCATCGTCCATCACGATGACCATGCGCCCGGCCCTGAGGTCCGCCACGATATCCTCGACGGAATCCAGGCGCGCTGTGGGGCCCGGCGGAGCGGCCGGCTTACCGGTAAGGGTCAGGACTTTGGACATGGGGCGTCTCGCGCGGTAGGTACCCCAATTATACCCGCGCGGGTTTCCCGAAGCCTTTTGGTAAGACTCTGCGACCCTAATGCCCTGCGAGCAGCGGCAGCACTGCTTTTTCCAGGGCCTGCCGCGAGACCCCTGACGGCCCCTCGGCTTGGAGCTGCGCGCGGATCACCCCTTTGGCGTCGATCACATACGTAATCGGTACCGCGATGGGGTCGCCGAAACCATTCGACCTGGCGGCGCTCGCCAGAGCCGCCGGATAGGTGAATTGCCGCATCACCTCGCTCACCTTGGGGACATCCGGCGCCTCATCGATGCTGAGGCCGAGCAGATCGAGCCCGTGCGAGTGATATTCGCGATAGAACGCGTTGAG
>DASUHA010000080.1:0-43223 GCA_036273735.1 Steroidobacteraceae bacterium
CAGATCCGCGAGAAGGCGCGCAAGCAGTTGCGCATTACCGCCGCGATGGGCATTGCGTCCCAGGTCGGCCTGCCCGAGTGGGTCGAGGTGAACGATAAGGAATTCCGCGGCGTGTTCAAGTCGGCGCCGGGCCGGGAAGACATCCTGCCCGACATCAACGAGAACCTGGTCGTCGAGCTGTATTCGAAGTAAGCGTATCCGCTTGATTTTGGGGCCTGGCGCCCCAAGTCAGGCAGGTCCAACCGTGTTTCTTTTGCGCCGGACTCAAGCCGGCAAGGTGAGACTGCAATGCAGGGATCCGTTTCAGAGTTCTTGAAGCCCCGTGTGGTGAAGGTGCAGCCCGTTGCCCCTCGCCAGGCGCGCGTCACCATCGAGCCGTTCGAGCGTGGCTTCGGCCATACCCTCGGCAACGCGCTGCGCCGGGTGCTGCTCTCGTCCATGCCGGGCAGCGCCATCACTGAGGCTGAGATCGAGGGCGTACTGCACGAGTACACCAGCATCGAGGGCGTCCAGGAGGATGTCGTCGACATCCTGTTGAACCTCAAGTCGGTCGCCATCCGCATGCATTCGCGCGACAGCGCGGAGCTGCGCTTGCAGAAGAAAGGGCCGGGCCCGGTGACCGCCGGCGACATCCAGACCGATCACGACGTCGAGGTCGTCAACCCGGATCTGGTCATCGCCAACCTGACCAAGGCGGGTGAGCTCAGCATGACGCTGCGGATCGAGCGGGGCCGCGGCTACCGTCCGGCCGCCGCGCGCGCGGTGTTCGAGGAGCAGTCCCGGCCCATCGGTCGCCTGCAGCTCGATGCGTCGTTCTCCCCGGTGCGCCGTGTGACCTACTCGGTCGATGCGGCCCGCGTGGAGCAGCGCACCGACCTCGATAAGCTGGTCATCGACATCGAGACCAACGGCACCATCGACGCCGAAGAGGCTATCCGCCGTGCCGGCGCGATCCTCAAGGACCAACTGTCAGTGTTCGTCGACCTGCAGGGTGAGGAAGAGGCCACCACCAAGGTCTCGGAGATGCAGTTCGATCCGATCCTGCTGCGTCCCGTGGATGAGCTCGAGCTCACCGTGCGCAGCGCCAACTGCCTGAAGGCCGAGAACATTCACTACATCGGCGACCTGGTGCAGCGCACGGAGGTCGAGCTGCTGCGCACGCCGAATCTCGGCAAGAAGTCGCTCACGGAGATCAAGGAAGTCCTGCAGAGCCATGGGCTGATGCTCGGCATGCGGCTCGAGGGCTGGCCGCCGGCGAGCCTGAAGCACGATGACGGCCGGGACGTAATCTAAGGTCGCCCCATGAGACACCATTTGTCCGGCCGGCAGCTGTCGCGCAACAGCCCGCATCGGCATGCCCTGATGAGGAATATGAGCGTGTCGCTGCTGCGGCACGAGACCATTCGCACCACCCTGCCGAAGGCGAAGGAGCTGCGGCGGGTCGTGGAGCCGCTGATCACCCTGGGGAAGAAGGACGGAGATGCCAACCGGCGCCTCGCGTTCTCGCGCCTGCGCGATGCGGAGGTGGTCGAGAAGCTCTTCGCCGAGCTCGGGCCGCGGTTCAAGGCCCGTCCCGGCGGTTATACCCGGATTTTGCGCATGACACCCCGTCCGGGAGACTCGGCGCCGATGGCCCTCATGCAGCTCGTCGAGGGATCGGCGGCCGCTGCGCCGGCCGAAGAAGTCGGCAAGAAGAGGACCCGGCGCCGCGCCAAGGCGAAGACCGAAGCCGAGGCCGCCCCCGAGGCCGAGGCAAAGCCTCGCCGCACGAGGAAGAAGAAGGCGGCTGCGGCCTGATTCAGCCCTCGGGCTGATCCAATTCGAGGACTGAACGACGCGCGGGCTTCATGCCCGCGCAGTCGTCTTTGCGCCATGCCGGCCGATCCGTTAGGCTCAAGGTACCAGGCGCAGCGGCCTTTCTGCGGGGAACTGAGAACAGCAAGTAAGTGAGCCGACGAAGGCCGCCGTTGCGAGGCCCATCGTGGGCCTCGCCCCTGGCGGGGCCGGCTTCGCCGTCCAAAATCGCTCCATGCGATTTTGTCGTCGGCGGGGTCGAAATCGAGTGATTGGGCTGGCCGCTAAAAGCGCCGCAGGCGACTTGTAGCCAATCAACCAACCGAGGTGTCGTCATGAGTCTCGCGAGTGAATTCAAAGAATTTGCCGTCAAAGGCAACATGATCGATATGGCCATCGGCATTGTGATCGGTGCGGCCTTCGGTACGGTAGTCAGCTCATTGGTGGCGGACCTCATCATGCCGCCGCTCGGGCTCCTCACCGGGGGCATCGATTTCAGCAAAATGGCCCTGCAGATCGGCACCTCGCCCAAGGGTGAAGCGGTGCTGCTGAAGTACGGGCTCTTCGTGCAGGCACTCCTTTCCTTTCTCATCATTGCTCTGGTGCTCTTTGCGATCATCAAGATGGTCAATAAGCTGAAGCATCCGCCGGCGCCTGCGGCCGCGCCGCCGCCGCCGAGATCCGAAGTCCTGCTGACCGAGATCCGCGATCTCCTCGCCAAGCGCGCCTGAGGGCTAGTAAAAGCCCCAGTCGAGCTTCACGACCACACTGGTGCCCGTGAGGGTCTGGTGTCCCTGCAGCAGATTGGGGTTGAGCGTCAGGCCGTGATTCCACACCACGTGCAGGGTGCGGTTCGGCTGGATGATCCACTCGAGCAGGGTGTTCGCCGATACGGCGCGCGTCACGTTGTCGTATTGGACCAGTGACTGCAGGGTCAGATCCGGGGTGAACGAGTAGGCGACGCTGAGCCGCTGCGCCTTCACCGAGCCGCGGCCCTGCGGGCTGTGGAACCAGATCAACGCCGGCTGCAGAACGGCATTCAGCCGGCCGCCGAGCGTAGCGAGGTGGAGCTCGGGATAAGTGGCTTCGTAGTGGCCGTCGTAGAGCTGGCCGCTGTCACCCTCGACGGCCATCCAATAGGCGTGAGATTGCGGGCTCGTGAACCCGGCGGTGAAGTTGGTGAAGTGATATTCGCCCGCAGGCAGGATGACGCCGGGCACGATCTCATAGGGTGAGGTGAGCAGCTCGTACGAGGGGCTCACCTCCGTGTAGAAGTGCCAGCCGGACTGGGTCATCGCCTGCAGCGGAATGAGCTTCCAGTCGTTGCTCTCCACCCGGCCGCTCAGGTCCGTGACCAGCGTATAGGTCCCGTAGAGATCGAATTGACGGATCCAGGACAGCGAGCTGCCGCCGGCGGGGCGAGGCTGCCAGTTGATGTCCGCAAAGGCCCGCCGGGTGCCGGGGCGCTGCAGAAAGCCCATCGCGGGGTCCAACCCCTCGCCGTAGACGTTGTAGTTGAAGTCCATCCACCAGAGGTCGTTCGGGTAGGCGACGTCGACCCCGTACCCTTCCGGGCTCCCGGGAGTCCGCTGCCCGGATGAGCGCGCGGCCCAGGTCGAGACGTTGAGGTTCTTGTCACCGAGGAAGCCCGACGTGCTCCAGGTGCTGTCGAAGCTCGTGAGCGTGTTGTCCGTCGCGCCCGTCGGATCGCCATGGGTGAGGAGCGTACCGAGCCGCCAGTGATCGTTGATGTCGTAGACGGCCCGGCCCGCAAAGAGGTTGGTGGCATCCGAGACGTCCGAACCTCCCATCTGCATGTCGAGCATCCCGAGAGTCCATTTGCCCGCCTGCCCGAGCATCTTCACACCCTCGTCCACCGGCACCGGAACGCCATTCACGAGACCCACTGTCCTCGAGTAGAACGGAATGAAGAACTCCTCCAGGTTGTGGCTGAAGGTGAAGATGTTGGTGCCTTCGAGAAAGAACGGGCGCGTCTCGGGCACGGACTGCGCATAGGGTGAGACGGTGACGTTGAGGAGATTGGTCGGTGCATCCGAGAAATCCGGCCGATACGTGAAGAGCGCGGCGAGTTGCGGCGTTACGTTGTATTTGACGCCGAATCCGGCGTGAGTCGATTCGCCGCTGCCGCTGTCGTAGCGGACGACGCCGAAGGGGTCGAATTCGAACCCCGAGCCTTGCTTCAGCCCTGCGGTCCCGGAGAGGTGTCCCTCCCGCTGCAGGTCGGTGACTTGTGCATCCAGACTGATGCCCGACCATGCCATGGTGAGCAGCGCCCGCGGCACGTAGCGGCTGACGTTGAGGCCCCAGGAGCCCTGTCGACCGCTGAATTGGAGGCTGCGGACATCGATCTCGATTTCCGCGGTCCAGCCGCCGGCGTCGCGTTTCGCGACCGCACGCCAATAGCCGTTCCAGCTGTAATCGATGGGGGACCCCGTGGCAGGATTGAGAAATCCCGGTGAGATCAGACCGTCGGCTCTGCCGGCGCTCGCATTGACCTGGAACGCGTAGCCCAGCTTCTTTTGCGCAAAGGTATCGAGCACGACGGTGACGCTGTCGTCGTTCGATTGGTCGCCGTCACGCTGCAGGGTATGCACCGCGATCTTCGAAGGATCGGGGTCATCGCAACGAATGAGCAGGTAGATGTGGCCGCCGTTACGCAACAGCCGTACCGTCGTTGCAAACGGGGTGCGCTTGCCCGGAAAGGGAACCTGTTGAGTGAGCCTGATGGTCGGCGCATCACGCCAGACGGGTCCGTGCAGATCACCATCCAACGTCACCGGCCCGCTCGCCTGTCCGATCGTGGCAGAAGGAGCGCTCTGCTGTGCAGCAGGTGTGCTCGACGAGCCGAGTGCGCCGAGGCTGCTACAGAGCAGCGCAATGGCCCGCCCGCAGGCCATCACGGCTCGAGTATGGGGTTGCCCGGTCGGCCAGAAGGTAGGCGCGGCGCGTAGGACCAGAGACGGCGCAGCGTCAGAACGAGGAGCAGCAGCACGAAGACAGCCGAAGCACACTCGCTGAGTGAGAGTCCAACTTGCCAGGGAAACCAGATTCCCGGCACGTGCAGAGTCACGAGCTCCGCGCTGAAGAGGACGGTGCCGATGGCCAGCACTGCCGGCAGAGCATACCAGCCGTCACGTCCGCAGCGTCGGATCCCTTGGTAGGTGATCAGTATCAGGATCAGGAGGAACGCCAGACGTACCGCAGTGATGAGGTTGCGCAGGCCGACACTCACGAAGTGCGGGAACGCGGCGTCGAACAGCCACGGCCGCGCCAACACCTGGGTCAGGAAAAACACGACGGTCAGCGTCGCTACTGCCTTCGGCAGCCAGGCGGGCCTCAGCACTCCGAACCAGCTGCGCCAGGCCATCATCCACGCGCCCAGACTGAGCGCGCTCGCGAGCCCGATGATGAAGATCACGAACTCCGGGATGGTCTCGATCTGCAGCCAGAAGAAGAATGCCTGGTTACCGCGCTGTATACCGCTCAGCGTCAGGGCGGCGGCCAGCCACGGGTACGTGCTGCCGCCGCGATCGAAGGGCTGCAGACAAAGGACCCATATCGCCGCCAGAAAGAAGAGCAGCGCCGGTATCGCATCGACCACATAACCTTCGAAGATCTTGAGCCACTGCAGCTCGTACTGGGCGGCGATGGCCGGCCGCTGTCCGATCGCGGGAGCGATGTGAATGCCGCCGCCTCTCGGATCTGCCACGCCCCAACGCCCCATCCATACCCGTATCGCGATGACGAGCCCGCCGCCGGAAGTCGCCGGCGGCAGCGAAAAGAATGCGGGATAATGATTGCCGTGGGCGATCGGCTTGGAGCCGGAGAAGTTGCCGATGCCCCCCAGGAGCCTCCCGTTCACGTACATCTGGTAGGCGCTGTCCACCGCCCATGGACCGAGGAGCGCGAGGGATGTATCGGGCGGTATCTCCAGGGTCAGGTGAATGCGGTACCAGGCATAGCCGGAATATCCAGAATGTCCCCTGGCGCTCCATCCGGGCGCATAGTTGGGAAGCCCCACGTCGCCGTCCGTGGCACTAGCGGGCGCCGCCAGGTCCACGCGCTCCCAGCCGGAGTCATCGAATCCGGGATCGGCCCAGCGCGGGTCATCGCCGACTCGAAATCGCCACGGCCCGGTGAGCGTCGCCATCGCGTCACTCAGGCTAACGGCCACGGCTCGAGTCTGCGCCGCGGCGGCATCCGCACGGGGCACGAGCAGTGACAACGCCAGCGAGAGAACAAGCGCCTTCATACATCGACCCGTGTGCCGGCCTGAAACGCGCTGCAGTCTGCTTCGTCAGCTCATGCGTATGCAAAGGACGGGCGGCGTTTGCGGCGTGTGGGGATGCGGATTCGGCGCACCGCGGTCGGCTCTCACCGGCGATAGCCGCGGTTTGGGCACGGCCGGTCGCATCGGCGGACTCCGCGCGGGCACCGTGCGTTGCGACCTCCGCGGACGGCGGCTAACCTGTGACCATGCAACTGGATCTGACCACCGGCGAAGCCAGTCCGGGTCTGGGCAAGACCGCGCAGTTTCGCCTGGCCATCGCGGTGGCGGCGCCGGTGTGCGCGTTTGCGCTGCTGTGGAATCTCTCAGTGGTGCATTACTACATCATGATTTCCGATCCTGCCGATCGGGCGACGTTCATGGCGCCCATGGCGCGGGTGATCGAGCACGTCCTGCTGTTGCCGCTGTTGACCGGCAGCTATTTCCTCGCGACGCTGCCGGTTGCAACCGGCGGCAGGCACTGGCGGGTGCTCATCAAGCAGCTCGCCCTGTTGCTGGCGTTCTCGTTTCTGGTGCGGCCCGTTGGTTTCGTGGCCGCGCACTTTGCGCCGGGCGCGATGCCCAGTGAGCCCTTCGATCTCGCGCACTTTGCGGAGGAGATGGACCCCGCTGAATGGATGTCGAGCGCGCTCAACTACTCGCTGGTTTATGCCCTCGGGCTCGGCATCCTCTTCGGGCTCATCATGCTCGCCAAGTACCGGCAGGAGCAGCTGCGTGCGGCGGCGATGCGCGCCAACTGGCTGCAGGCGCGGCTCGAGACCCTGCGGGTGCAGCTGCATCCGCACTTTCTCTTCAACACGCTCAATACCATCTCCGCCCTGGTGGGCTCGCGGCCCGAGGAAGCCCGCGACCTGATCGCGCAGCTCGCGGCGTTGCTGCGCGACAGCATCGATGAGGCGGCCGGGGAGTTCTATCCACTGCGTCGCGAAGTCGAGCTGGCCAACAAGTACCTGCACATCATGTCGGCCCGGTTCGGCACCCGCCTGAAGCCCGTGCTCGATGTGATGCCGGGACTCGAGGATTGCTCCGTGCCGCACGGCCTGCTGCTCACGCTCCTCGAGAATGCCATCACGCACGGCGTGTCGGCGATCACGGGCGACAGCGAGCTCTCGCTGCGCTGCGGCATGGAGCGCGAGTTGCTCGTCGTCGAAGTTGGCAACCGCTACGACCCGGAGATGGCGCCGCCGGCCGGCCACCGCGGCGGGCTCGCGGCTCTGACCACGCGACTCAACGCGCTCTACGGTGATACCTTCGAGCTCGAGTACGGCGGCAACGGCGCCGGGATCTGGTATACGCGTGTCAGGTTGCCCGCCGATGGCATTTCCGGCGGCGCAGGCGCCGAAGTTGCCGGCGCACACGCGCTCGCGCAGGGACGATTCACGTGATTCGCGCCCTGATCGTCGATGACGAGCCGCCGGCCCGCGATCAGGTCCGCGAGTTTCTGAGCGCCGAGCCTGACGTGATCGTGGTTGGCGAAAGCGCCGATGGCGAGGATGCGCTGCGACAGATTCGCGCACTCGCGCCGGACCTGCTGTTCATGGACATCCGCATGCCGCGGATGTCCGGGCTCGAGGTGTTGGGCTCCGGTGCCGAGGCGCAGTTGCCCTACACCATCTTCACGACTGCCTATGCCCACTACGCGGTCGAGGCTTTTGCAGTGGAGGCGCTCGATTACCTGGTGAAGCCGCTCGAGCGCAAGCGCTTCGGCGAGGCGGTGGAGCGGGCGCGGCGCTATCTCGCGCGCGATGCCACCCTGGTGCGGCGCATGGAGCCCGAAACGCTGCGCGCGTTTCTCTCGAGTTTGGAATCGCTGGGCGGCAGCGCCCGGCGCGAGCGCCTCGCGATCAAAGTCGGCCGGCGGGTCCGCTTCCTGGATCCGCACCTCATCGAATACATCCGTGCCGATGGCGATTATGTTGCCATCCATCTGCAGGGGGGTGAGGTGCTCAGGGCCCGCGATGCCATCGCCGATCTGCAGGCGCGCCTGCCGTCCGCCCGATTCCTGCGCATCCACCGCTCCCTGATTGTCAACCTCGACTGCGTCAAGGAGCTGCGCTCCAACAAGCGCGGGGGGTATACCCTGGTGACGACCGGCGGCGATCGCCTTGCAGCCGGGGCCACCTACGCGTCTGCCGTCCAGGCTCTCCTCGCCAAATAAAACCGGGGCTTGGCGCTTTCTCTTGCGCCGCCAACAGCCGTGGCGTAGAGTTGCCGCCGTCTTTGGTGTCCTGCTGGAGCTTTTGGCGCTCCGGCGGGGTGAAACGGGAAGCCGGTGAAGCATTCCAACGGAATGCCATTCCGGCGCTGCCCACGCAACGGTAAGCGAGTTTCAAAGGACGGCGAGATACCACCGGCGGGATGCTCGGGAAGGTGTCGTCCTCGGAGAAACCTCCACTCGCGAGCCCGGAGACCGGCCTGAGACAGCATCGGCGGCTCGCGTGGGGCGTGGCTGGAATGCGCGACCCGTCGCGCGATCCCGCACTTCCTATCCCTGTCGCCTCGTGACCCTAGCTGATCGCGCGTGGTGCGCGTGGAGGTCGACAGGTGTTTTTCCGCTGTTTGGCGGCGTTGCTCGGCGCCGTCCTGGTGCCGCTCACTGCGAGCGCTCAGAATGATTTCTCCGAAGGCCCCTCTCCGGGTTCGGTCGTCGTCACGGCCTCGCGGATAGCCGAGCCGGTGACTGCCGTCGTCGCGTCAGTCACCGTCATCACGCGAGCCGACATCGAGCGCCTGCAGCCGCATTCGGTGATCGAGCTGCTCTCGGGGCTGCAGGGCATTTCCGTGGAGTCGACCGGCGACCTCGGCAAGAGCTCCTCCGTGTTCGTGCGCGGAACCAACTCCAATCACCTGCTGGTTCTCATCGATGGCATCAAGATCGGATCCGCGACCGCGGGTCAGGCGGCACTCGAGCAGCTCCCCATCGATCAGATCGATCGCATCGAGATCGTGCGCGGACCGCGCTCGAGCCTGTATGGGTCGGATGCCATCGGCGGCATCATCCAGATCTTCACGCGTCACAGCGCGCCGGGGGCCCCCGGCAGATTGTCCTTCGAGCTGACTGGCGGCAGCCACGACACCTGGCAGGCGCAAGGCGGCTACTCGGGCAGCAGCGGACCGCTCTGGTATAACGCCAGCGCGAGCGGCCTCTATACGAGTGGCATTCCCCTCTGCGCCGCCGGCGCGCCGCAGACCGCGCCCTGCTTTACGACCGATCCCCGCCAGGGCTACTGGAGCGGCTCGGCTGCCGTGAGCGGCGGCTATCAGCTGAGCGATGCCACGCAGGTTTCCGTCGACCTGCTGCGCGCCGATGGCGACAGCGGTTATGACGGCACGATATTCGGTGGCAATGAGTCGCGGCTGGTGCAGCAGGTGGCCGGCGTCGAGCTCGAGACGGCGCCGCTCGAGCGCTGGAAGCTCTCCCTCACGGGCGGCCAGAGTTTGGATCAGTCCAAGCAGCGCTTCAATGGCGCGGATGACGGTTTCTTCGATACGAGGCGCGAGACCCTTTCCTGGCTCAACGATCTTCAGCTCGCAACGGCGCAGAACCTGCTTCTCGGCGTCGATTACGAGCAGGACACCATCGCCAGCGATACCGATTTCCCCGTCAAGTCACGTCACGACACCGGCGCCTTCGGCTCCTACCGGCTCACGCCGGGTCGGATGGATCTCGAGGTGTCGCTGCGCCACGATCACAACCAACAATTCGGCGATCACGTCACGGGCGCCGCCGCCGCAGCCTGGCGCTTCTCGGATGAGCTGCGCCTGACGGCCTCCTGGGGCACCGCCTTCAAGGCGCCCACCTTTAACGACCTCTATTTCCCGTTCTTCGGCGATCCGGCGCTGCGACCGGAGACCGCGCGCAGCGCCGAGATCGGCCTCGAAGGCTATCCCGGCGCCCACACCTCGTGGGCCGTCAATGCATACGAGACCACGATCGATGATCTCATCGAGTACAACCCGGCGACCTTCGCCGCGGACAACATCGATCGGGCGCGCATCCATGGTGTGGAGCTGCGGCTCGCGACCGAGGTCCTCGGCACGCGCGCCCAGCTCTATGCGACCTGGCTCGATCCGCGTGACCGCGGGATCAACGATGGCGCGCTCCTGCCGGATCGCGCACAGGAAACCGTCCGTCTCGATCTGGATCGGGATTTTGGCGCGCTCACGGCAGGCACCTCCCTCATCGTGGTCGGTCGTCGCTTCCAGGATCCCGCCAACACTCAGCGCCTGGGGGGCTACGCGACCCTCGACCTGCGGGCCGGCTGGCATTTCAGCCCGCTCTGGATGCTGCAGGCGCACATCTCGAACGCCCTGAACCACGACTACCAGACGGCGCAGTATTACAACCAGCCGGGGTTCGAGGCCTTTCTGACTCTGCGCTACATCCCAAGGAGTGCCTCATGACGACACTTACGACGCGACACCTGGCCGGCTTCTGCGCCTTGGCCCTGCTCATGGTCATCACACGCTCCGGACACCTTGGTACGGCGTGGTCACTCCCCGATGCATCCTGGGCCGCGTTCTATCTCGCTGGCTTTTATTTCGGAAGTCAGTGGCGTTGGGCGCTGCCGTTTCTGCTGTGTACCGCGATCGCCGTGGATTTCGTCGTCATCCGGGACTTCGGTGTCAGCAGCTACTGCGTAACGGTCGCGTACGCATTCATGATCCCTGCCTACTCAATGCTGTGGTGGGGTGGTGCCTGGATGCGTCGCAGGTACCGTCACGAGCCTCGCGACCTCCTGCGCTGCGCCATGAGCTTTGCATTGGCGGTCTCGCTCTGCTTCTTCGTGACCGACGGGACCTTCTACTGGTTGGGCGGCCGCGTGGCACAGCCGGATCTCGCCGGTTGGTGGGCCAGAATCGTGCAGTGGTATCCTGACTTTCTCGGTGTCTCGTTCATCTATATCGGCATGGCGGCCGTCCTGCATGCGGCGTTTGCCCGGCCTGTGCGATCGCGGGTGGCAACCAATGTCCGCTGAGTCGCCATCGCCGGAGGAGTCACGTCATCGCGAGCGCATGCAGCGCCGCAAGGCCGCAGTAGATGCCCGCATCGCGGCGGCCACGGAGGAGCGCGGGGTTGTCCTCGTGCTGACGGGCAACGGCAAGGGCAAGAGCTCTTCGGCCTTCGGGATGGTGGCGCGTGCCCTGGGCCACGGCATGAGCGTCGGTGTCGTGCAGTTCATCAAAGGACGTGGCTCGACCGGGGAGGAGCTTTTCTTCCGCCGCTTCCCGCATGTGACCTATCACGTCATGGGTGAGGGATTTACCTGGGAGACACAGGATCGGGAGCGTGACATACGCGCGGCGCACGCTGCGTGGACCGTTGCGGCAGCGCTGTTGCGCGACGATCGGGTTGCGCTCGTGGTGCTCGATGAGCTCAACATCGCGCTCCGCCATCACTACGTGCAGCTTGCCGATGTGACCGGTGCGCTGCGCGAACGACCCCCACGGCAACATGTCGTGATCACCGGCCGCGGTGCCCCTGCCGAGCTGATCGAGTTTGCCGACACCGTGACGGACATGCACGTCGTCAAGCACGCGTTCAGCGCAGGCGTGCGCGCGCAGCGGGGCATCGAGCTGTGACGGGACGGAGATGAAGGAGCTCGTGCTCGGTGGCGTGCGCTCCGGCAAAAGCCGCTATGCCGAGCAACAGGCACGCGCGAGCGGCCTGCGCGTCGTCTACCTTGCAACGGCGCTTGCCGGCGGCGATGCGGAGCTCGAGGAGCGGATTCGGCGGCACCGCTCGTATCGCCCTGCCGACTGGGTGACTGTGGAGGAGCCCGCTGCGCTCGGCGCTGCGCTGCGAACCCATGCGAGCGCTCAAAGCTGCGTGCTGGTCGAGTGCCTGACCCTGTGGCTCGCTCACCTTCTCACGTCCGGGTCGGCCGATCGTCTCGAGCACGAGCGCTCGAGCCTGCTGCGCGCCGCGCAAGAGATTCCCGGACACCTGATTCTGGTGAGCAACGAGACCGGACTCGGCGTCATGCCGCCGGGTGAGCTGAGCCGACGCTTTCTCGATCTCAGCGGTGAGCTGCACCAGAGTCTCGCGGCCGCCTGCGATCGCGTCACCCTCGTGTTGGCCGGGCTGCCGCAGACGTTGAAGGGAGGTCATCCATGACGGCCGACTCACGCTGGCTGGAGGATGACTTGCGGCCGATCGACACGCGTGCGGCCGAGGCTGCCCGTGCGCGGCAGGACACGCTGACCAAGCCCCGCGGCTCTCTGGGCGATCTCGAGATGCTCGCCATCCGGCTTGCCGGGTGGCAGCGCAGCGAGCGTCCCGGCATGGAGCGGGTGCACATCACCGTGTTCGCCGGCGATCACGGCATCGCCGCCGAGGGCGTATCGGCTTTCCCGCAGGCCGTCACTACGGAAATGCTGCGTAACTTTGCTCGTGGCGGCGCGGCTATCAGCGTGCTGGCGCGCTCGCTCGGTGCCACTTTCGAGGTCGTGAATCTCGGCACCGTGAGTCCGATCACCGGCGGTGTCCATGACAGATGGCTCGGCGCGGGCACGGAGAGCTTCATGCGGCACGCGGCGATGAGCGAGGTGCAACTGGCCGCGGCGCTCGATGCCGGCCGGCAGAGCGTCGAGCGTGCCATCGCAATGGAGGCGCAGCTCTATATCGGCGGCGAGATCGGTATCGGCAACACGACGGCAGCCGCCGCGCTCGCCTGCGCACTGCTGCCGGCGGAGCCTGAAGTGCTTGCCGGGCCGGGTACGGGGCTCGATGCCGCAGGAGTGGTACACAAGGCCGCTGTCATCCGCCGCGCACTCGAGCACCACGCTGGAGCGCTCGGGGGTGCCGCTGAGGTCCTGCGCCGGCTCGGCGGCTTCGAGATCGCCGCGCTCGCTGGGGCCTACGTGCGCTGTGCGCAAGCCGGCCTGCCGGCGATGATCGATGGCTTCATCGCGACGGCAGCGGCGCTGATCGCGGCACGGCTACGGCCGGGTGTCGAGAGCTGGTGGCTGTTCTCGCACCGCTCGCGCGAGCCGGGGCACGCTGCGCTCCTCGCGGCGCTGCAGGCGCGCCCGCTGCTCGATCTCGGAATGCGTCTCGGCGAGGGTAGCGGTGCGGCGGCCGCCGTGCCGTTGCTGCGCCTCGCATGCGAGCTGCACGGGAGAATGGCGACTTTCGCCCAGGCGGGAGTCTCCGAGCGGATTTGATGAGGGCAATGCGGCGAGCCTCGGTCTGGCCGAGAGCGATGCGGATCGCCCTGCAGTTCCTGACGTGTCTGCCGCTGCGCGTCGAGCCGCCGCCCGAGGCCCGTGAGATCGGCCTGTCGCTCGCCTGCTACCCCATCGTGGGGCTCGGGCTCGGTGTTGGCCTCTGGGCCATCGCTCTTGCGGTGTCGCGATTGCCTGCCCTGCTTGCCGCGGCGATCGTCCTGACGGCGTGGGTGGGGATCACCGGTGCGCTCCATATCGATGGACTCGCAGACATCGCGGACGCCTGGGTGGGTGGTCACGGCGATCGGGAGCGAACGCTCGACATCATGAAGGATCCGCGCTCTGGGCCTGTCGCGCTCGCGGTGGTGAGCTGTCTGCTGTTGTTGAAATTCAGCGCGCTTGCCGCACTGACGGCGCACTCTTTCGGGGCGCCGTGGGGAGACTCGCACCTGTCGGCAGGCTGCACACTCCCGCCGCTCCTCGCGCGTGCCGCGATCCCGGTGCTCTTTGCGCACACGCCCTATGTACGCGCGCAGGGAATCGCGCGGGACTTGAGCTCGCATCAGTCCCGAGGCATGGGTTGTCTCATCGCCGCCTCGAGTGCGCTCGGGGCGCTTGCTGTCTGGAGAACGCCGGCTGCGCTCGCGCTCGGAGCCGCTGCGCTCACGTACTTCCTCATCCGCACAGGGCTCGTCCGCCGGCTCGGAGGATTCACGGGCGACGGGGCAGGGGCTCTGATCGAAGTGATCGAAGCGGTCTGTGTGGTCGTCGTCGCAGCGGCATCATGACCGCCGCTCGCTCACACCCACTGTGCGAGCGCGGCAAGGAGCGCCCTGCGCGCCGGCGCGGGCTGAGCGCTCAGTCTGATCCAGCGCTCGAGCCCGAACGAGGTCGCATCGCGAGCCCGGATTCCGCCTTCGCGCAGGCGTCTGCTGATGCGTTCCCCGTTGCCTACATCGACCAACAGAAAGGTGGCGGGGCTCTCCCGCACCTGCAGTCGCAGCCGCTGCAGCCCTTCGGTCAGCTGTGTGCGCCAGCGCCAGAGACGCGGGATCGACTCGGCCAGCCACTTGCGGGCCGGCGGCTCGAGGCTGGATTCGAGCATCGCCACCGCGTCACGCCCGATCACCCAGCTCGGCGCCTCATCGACCAGGCGGCGCACCGCCCTCGGCGCGATCAGGTACGCACCCCGGACACCCGTGAGGCCGAGCGCCTTGTTGGGAGAGTAGAGGCGCCAGGCGTTGGCCGCTGCTCCTTCAATCTCGGCAGCCTGCGCGCCGCCGCAGAGGGAGGCATAGGCGAGGTCGATGACCAACGGACCCTGGCGCGAAGCCGCCGCGATGAGCGATGGACTCCAGACTTCACCGGTCGGATTGTTCGGACTGCAGAGGAACGCGAGACAGCGCAGCCGTGCCTGGGAGTGGAGGAAGGCCTCCGGCGAGGAAACGGAGATCAACCTCTTGCGGGCGATGCCCGCACCGCGCCCGTACTCGGAAAAAGTCGGCGCCAACTGCAACACCGTCCTGTCGAAATGGCGTATCAGGCGAAGAATCAGCTCGCTGGCGCCTGCGCCCACCACGATGCGGTCGGCGGTGGTGCCGTGCCATGCGGCGAGCCGCTCGCGCAGCCGCGTGTAGTGCGGATCGGGATAGCGGCTCACGTTCGCGGCCCGTACGGCGGCGAGCACCCGCGGGCAGGGCCCGAGCGCGTTGGCGTTGCTCGAGAAATCGTAGCGGGGCTCGGGCAGCGAGTCGGTGCCGCCATGGACGGGCGCGAGATCAATCATGGATGAGTCCCGAAGACCAGCAGGTCATCGCCGCGAGCAGCATGGCGAGGAGCCATGCCACGATCTCGCAGCGACGAAGCCCTGTAGTCACATCGGCGGGCCTCGGCGCCGCACCGTGCTCGTTGAGCGCATAGACGCCGGGCTTGCGCAGCCGGATGCCGAGACCGAGCGCGAGCGCCGCCATCGGCCATCCGGAGTTGGGCGAGGCCGTATGCGCGGCCTCCCCCGGCAGGCGCCGCAGAATCCGCAGCGGGTTGTCACCCACCATCGAGAGAGCGAGCGCCGTGATGCGGGCGGGGATGAGATTCAACAGGTCATCGGAGCGGGCCGCGAACTTTCCGGCCCACTCCCACCTGCCGCGATAGCCCCACATTGCATCCGCGGTGTTGGCGTAGCGGTAGAGGGCCGCGCCCGGCAGGCCGAAGAGCGCGAACCAGAAAAGCGGTGCCACGACCGAGTCGGAAAGATTCTCGGCGAGGGATTCGAGCGCGGACTCGCGCACTTCGCCGGCATCGAGGCGGGCGGTATCGCGGCTCACGATCCGGCAAAGGCGAGCGCGGCCGCTCGCGAGACTCTCACCCAACGCGAGCTCGACGGAGCCGACCTCCGCGAGCAGCATGCGCAGCGCAAACAGCGGCTTGAGCAGGAGCGCCGTCGCGAGGATGGCCAGCCACTGCGGACAGTGCGCGACGAGGATGCGCGCGCAGGCGTATGTGGCAGTGACGATCGCCGCGCCTGCGAGCCAGGCCGCCATGCCGAGAATGAACGCCGCGGCCGGCGGCCGTTGCGGCAGGCGCTGACCAGCCCAACCCAGATAACGGCCCATCCATACGACGGGATGCAGGTGGCTCGGCGGCTCGCCGAGCCATCGATCGACCAACATCGCAAGCACGACGCTCATGCCATCCGCGGTCCGCCCGAAGAGGAGCGGCGCAGAGTAAGCCATCTGCGCTCGAGTCAACAACATCTATTTTTTGCCAACACATTATCGTGTTGGTTCGTGCCGGCGTGGAGGCGCTCCCCGGCCGCGCGGCCTCCTAACTCGTGACCGCTTCGGCGCGGAAGGCGTCCCGGGTCAAGTTCTCGTGGCCCGTCGCGGTGACCGCCAGGTCGTCTTCGACCCGTACGCCGCCGAATTTGCGCAGTGACTCGATGCGGCGCCAGTTGATGTGCGCCGCGCGGGCATCGGAGCGTGCGGCCTCGAGCAGCTGCGGGATGAAGTAGAGGCCGGGCTCCATGGTGACCACGAATCCCTCCTCGAGCGTGCGAGTCAGGCGCAGGTACGGATGACCTTCGGGACGCGGAATGTCGCCCCCCTCGGGCGAGCGCATGAACCCACCGACGTCATGCACCTCTATGCCGAGGAGGTGACCGATGCCGTGAGGCAGGAAGACCGTAGTCGTCGCGCCGGCCACGGCCTCCTCGGCGCTGCAGGTGATGATCTCGGCATCCCGCAGGACCTCTGCGAGCAGGCGGTGGGTATGCAGATGGATCTCTTTCCAGTCCACTCCGGCCTTCACGGTGGCGCAGAGGGATTGCTGCATCCGATCGACGCGGTCGATCAGGGCCGCGAAGTCCGGATCACGGTAGGAATGGGTACGGGTGATGTCGCTGGCGTAGCCGGCGAATTCCCCGGCGGCATCGATCAGGAGCGAGCGATGCTCAGCGGGTCGGGACCGTTCCAGCACCTGGTAGTGCAGGACCGCACCGTTCTCGTTGAGGGCGATGATCGGGTTGTACGGGAGCTCCTGCTCGCGCACGCCGCAGGCGGTGAGGAAGGCAAGCTCGATCTCGAACTCCGAGGCGCCGCCCGCAAAGGCGCGTGCCGCAGCCAGTTGACCTCGGGCGCCGAGGCGGCTCGCCTGCCGCAGGCAGCTGAGCTCGTAAGGAGATTTGGCGGCGCGGGGGTAGTCCAGGTGGCGGATGAGATGCGGCGGATTGATGGCCGCCAGCCGCCACGAGGCGATTTCCTGCAGGGAATCACCCAGATAGGCCGTGCGCGCGAGGTCGTGCGGCAGGAGCCGCCGTGCCTCATCCAGATCGCGGCATGGGCGGATGTCGAAATGCCGGGTCCAGTAGCCGCTCGGCAGGGACGGGGGTTTGTACCAATAGTCCTGAGGCTGGTGGAAAGCCAGCAGAGGGCGGCGGCCGGGCTGGAAATAGAGGAAGCAGTCGGGTGCATCGAGCAGAGGAGCCCAGACCTTGAAGGGGGCGTGCGCCTTGTAGGCGTAGGTATGGTCGTCCTGGAAGACCGGCAGCAGCGAGCCGGAGTGCACGAGAAGGGCCGTGAATCCGCAGGCTTCCAGCGCTCGCGCGGTGCGCAGACAGATGCCTTCGAGGTGCGCGGGGAATTGAGTATCGAGCAACTGGGGCTCGGTAGGGGCACCAACGCCGATCATCTGAAGGCTCCGATGGAACGGGCTGCCGATTGTATGCTCTTGGGGCGAGGTGAGACCCGAGGAGGGGCGGCGAATGAGCCCGTTGGTGAAATTTCTGTCGTTTGGGAGCGACAGGAAACGCCCAAGCTGTTTAAAATCGTACGGTGACCCTATAAAATTCGGACGCGCGGCCCGTGAAGGACTCGCGGAACGATAAAAGTCGTTCAGAAAGCTCTCTCGTATTGGCTCTCTCCAACAATGCATCGGGGTACCGATCGATGAACACCAAAGTTGCTCTCACTGCGCTTGCTGCGGCACTGCTGCTGACGGCCTGTGCGAAGAATGATTCCCAAAGCACTGAGCCTGCCGCCAGCCCGCCGCCGGCGAGCCAGAGCAGTGCGCCGGCATCGACGCCGCCGTCGGACAATTCCGGCGCGATGGCCAGCCCCTCGGGCAGCCCGCCGCCCGCGGCTCCGTCCGACAATGGTGCTGCTCCGGCCAGCCCGCCGCCCGCCAACGGCAGCCCGCCGCCGGCAAGCGGCAACCCGCCGCAGCAGTAAGCCTCTGCTCCGGGAAGCTGGCAGCAGCTTCCCGGCACTGGTACGACACGGCCCGGACGGATCGCGCAGGCGAGCTGTCCGGGCCGTGTTTCTTCGGGGTTGAGAGAATGCCGACATGACCGTCAGCGTTCGTGACGCGCGAAACACCGCAGGCGATCGCCTCTGGATCCAGAGCGTCTATCGAGATTACCTCGACGATCTGGCGCCCACCACCGGCACCGGCACTTTTCCCGCGCTCGGTGAGGTCGGGCACCGCGAGCCCGACCAGCTCTTCCACTGGTTCGGCGATCCCAACAGCTTCCCGCTCGTCATCCTGCGCGCCTCGGAGCCCGTCGGCTTTGCGCTGGTGGTGCGTGGCGCCCCCGGCGGGAGCAAGACAGGAAAGCCGTCGACCGGCCCGCAGGCGCGCGGGGCGATCGACTATCGCATGGCGGAATTCTTCATCACCCGCACCTGGCGCCGCTTGGGGATCGGCGCTACCGCCGTGAGGCTCATCCTCAGCCGCTTCGGGGGCCAGTGGGAAATCACCGAGTATCTGCGCAACACCAGTGCCGTCACTTTCTGGCGGCGCGTCGTCGCGAGCTACACACGCGGCAACTACCGCGAGCGGATCGTGAACGGTGAGGTGCGCCAGACATTCGAGTCCGGCAGCGATTGACCGGCGGAATCAGAGCCTCGCGGCAGGCCTCGCCAGGATCTCCTCCAGCGCATAAAGCGTCTTCTGTGGGAATCGCGCCGCGGGGTAGTACTTCGTGATCACGGCGAGCGCGCTATGGTACGAGTCGATGTCGAGATGGCGCAGGAGATAGCGTACGTCCGCTTCGTCGTGAAACTCCGCACCTATTCTCATTGCCAGACACTTCATCGCCAGCAGGTACTCGGCCTGCGCGACCATCACCCGCAAATGATCGAGCTCGAGGAAGGGAGCGAAGTCGGCGTGCTCGCTCAGGTAGCCCTTCACCGCATCGTTCAGCCAGTGTGGATCGAGATTCGCGCGCACCGCGACGCGCGCTGCAGACTCGCGTACGGATGACACGGGACGGAAGACGGCATCCACATCTTGCGTCGATGGTCGCGCGTCATATGCCAGGCACATGACGGCACCGCCTACGAGGAATACCTCGGCCTGCGTGTCCGTCTGTCGCAGATCTTCATTGAGCAGTTCCAGCAAGCGGCGGATATCCGCCCTGGTCAGCGGCTGCACGGTGTCAAACCCGGTCGCCGATCGTCGCGTCGATGAATATGTTTCGGCGTCGGAAGGGCGGGGGCGAATGGGTCAGCAGATGCAGCCGCAGACTCATCAACCCGGATCCAAAGGCCGGTTCCGCAAGAGGGGCGACTGCGCGCACCCAGGAGGGCACGCGGACCGAGCGGCGCTCGCAAGCTTGCTCGATCATGGCGGCGATGTAGTTGGAGAGGAACGATGTCAGAACGGTCGTCGGCGGTGTCGCGATCGCATCGCGCAGCTCGGCCGCCGTCCAGCCCGTGAGCAGGGTGTTGAGCTCGGCAAGCGCGAAGCTGGGCGGTGCTGGCCCGGCGCAGTCCTCGATGCACGCCTGAAGCCGCGCGGCCGGTGTCGGCAGAGCGCGGCCGAGCACGTAAGCGGACATGTCCAATCCCGCGTGCTCCGCGGCGCGGCGGATGGCTGCCTTCTCTGCCGGCGACACGCGGATCTGAAGCTGCTCGCTCCTGGGATCCTGACTCATCGAGCAAGTCTAGGGGACTTCATGACGGGTGTCAATACGATGTATTGACATCGCCCGGCTCATCTGCGCCCGATGCGGCTGGCCCTTGCGCTCTCGGTAGGCTCTCCCGCCACTGAGGTCCGACCCAGGAGCGGCCGCAGATAGGCACCCGTGTGCGAGCGTCGGTTCGCGACGATCTGCTCCGGCGTACCGGCGGCGACGATCTCTCCGCCGCCTTCACCGCCCTCAGGACCGAGGTCGATCACCCAGTCGGCGCTCTTGATGACATCGAGGTTGTGCTCGATCACCACGATGGTGTTGCCCTGGTCGCGCAGGCGGTGAAGGACGTCGAGGAGTTGGGCGACATCGTGAAAGTGCAGGCCGGTCGTCGGCTCGTCCAGGATGTAGAGAGTACGGCCGTGGGTTTGCCGGGCGAGCTCGCGCGAGAGCTTCACCCGCTGGGCCTCGCCGCCGGAAAGGGTGGTCGCGTTCTGGCCGAGGTGGATGTAGGAGAGGCCGACGTCGGTCAGGGTCTGCAGCCTGCTCGCGACCGCAGGGATGTTCTGGAAGAAGCGCAGGCCTTCTTCCACGGTCATCTCCAGAACTTCGTGGATATTCTTGCCGCGATAGCGGATTTCCAGCGTCTCCCGGTTGTAGCGCTGCCCCTTGCACACATCACAGGCAACGTAGACGTCCGGAAGGAAATGCATCTCGACTTTGATGACTCCATCACCCTGACAGGCCTCGCAGCGTCCGCCTTTGACATTGAAGCTGAAGCGGCCGGCATCGTAGCCGCGCGCCCGGGCCTCGGGGACGGCGGCGAAGAGCTCCCTGACCGGACCGAAGAGGTTGGTATAGGTCGCAGGATTGGAGCGCGGAGTGCGGCTGATCGGCGCCTGGTCGATGTCGATCACATGCTCGATGTCATCGAGTCCTTCGACCCGCTCGCACGGCGCAGCATCGGGCGCGCCCAATCGGCCGTTGACCTTGGCAGTCGCGTGGCCGAAGAGGGTGTCGATGATCAGGGTCGACTTGCCTGAGCCGGAGACGCCGGTGACACAGGTCAGAAGACCCAGCGGAATCTCCGCGGTGACGTTGCGCAGATTGTTGCCCGAGGCACCGACGATACGGATCTGCTTGTCAGGCGAGCGGGGCGTACGCAGGCGCGGAAGGGCGACTTTGCGCTTGCCGCTCAGGTACTGCCCGGTCAGCGAGGCGGCCGAGGCCGTGATGTCGCGCAGTGTGCCCTGCGCAACGACGTGGCCGCCGTGCGCGCCGGCGCCGGGGCCGAGATCGACGACGTGGTCAGCCTCGCGGATGGCCTCCTCGTCATGCTCCACGACGATGACGGTGTTGCCGAGATCGCGCAGGCGCTTGAGCGTGCCGAGGAGCCGCGAGTTGTCGCGCTGGTGCAGGCCGATCGAAGGCTCATCGAGGATGTACATGACGCCGGTGAGACCGGAGCCGACCTGGCTCGCGAGGCGGATGCGCTGTGCCTCGCCGCCCGAGAGCGTGTCGGCACCGCGATCGAGTGTCAGATACTGCAGGCCGACGTCGGCGAGGAACCGCAAGCGCTGCACGACCTCCTTCACAATCGGGGCAGCCACCTCGCCGCGCCAACCCGCCGGCTGGAGCGAGCGATAGAGCTCGAGCGCATGGCCGACGCTCAGGCGCGTGACTTCGGGGAGTGCCTTGTCGTCCACGAACACGAAGCGGCCGGCGCGGGTGAGCCGCGCGCCAGCGCAGTCGGGGCAGGTCCGTATGCCGAGATACTTCGCGAGCTCGTCGCGGACCGTGGAGGATTCCGTCTCCCGGTAACGCCTCTGCAGGTTCGGCAGGATTCCTTCGAAGGGATGGCGCCTGACGACCCCGCGGCGCTTGCCCTCCGATCGGCCCTCGGATTGGCCCTCGCTGTAGCGAAACTCGATGACTTCATCGCCACTGCCGTAGAGCAAGACCTGACGGGCTCGCTCCGGCAGCTCCGTCCACGGCGCCTCGATGTCGAAGCGGTAGTGACGGGCGAGCGATTGAATGAGCTGAAAGTAATGAGCGTTGCGCCGATCCCATCCGCGCACCGCGCCGCTCGCGAGGGAAAGATCCGGATGCAGGGCCACACGTTGCGGGTCGAAGAACTCCTGGGTGCCGAGGCCGTCGCAGGTCGGGCAGGCGCCCGCCGGGTTGTTGAACGAGAAGAGCTTCGGCTCGAGCGGCGGTACGCTGTAGCCGCAGATCGGGCAGGCATGGCGGCTGGAGAAGACCATCTCTTCCCGCGCGGGCTCATCCAGGAAGGTGAGCCGTGCGAGCCCGCCGGAAAGACGCAGCGCGGTCTCGAGCGACTCCGCCAGGCGCTGCTGCACGTCGGACCTCATGCGCAGGCGATCGACCACCGCTTCCACGGTGTGCTTGCGTTTCGGATCGAGCTGCGGAAGTCCCTCCATATCATGAATACGACCATCGATGCGTACGCGCACGAAGCCCTGGTCGCGCAGTGAGTCGAGAATGTCCGCGTGCTCGCCTTTACGGTCGCTCACGAGCGGCGCAAGCAGCGCCACGGCACAGCCCTCGGGGAGCTTCAGCACCTGATCGACCATCTGGCTGACCGTCTGGGCCGTGAGGTCGATGCCATGGTCAGGACACCGCGGTATCCCGGCGCGCGCGTAGAGCAGGCGCAGATAGTCGTAGATCTCCGTGACGGTGCCGACGGTCGAGCGCGGGTTTCTCGAGGTGGCCTTCTGCTCGATGGCGATCGCGGGCGAGAGGCCCTCGATGCTGTCGACGTCGGGCTTGTCCATCATGGACAGGAACTGCCTTGCATAAGCGGACAGCGACTCGACATAGCGGCGTTGTCCCTCGGCATAGAGCGTGTCGAAGGCGAGCGAGGATTTGCCGGAGCCGGAGAGCCCCGTGAGCACGATCAGCCGCTCGCGCGGCAGGTCGAGGTCGATGCCCTTCAGGTTGTGGGTGCGCGCCCCGCGGACGCGGATCTCTTGCATGGTCCGGTCAATCGTCGCTGTCGGCGCGGCCGGCGGCCGCGAAAAATCAAGCCTTCGAGTGTACCCGTCGGGGGCCCGTGGGCTGAATAATTGCCTCTTCGCGGAGCCTATCCGGGTACGCGAGCGGCCTGCGCCCGTCTACAATGGGGGCCTCTTCAAGAGGGCACACTCATGGCGCGCGGAGTCAACAAAGTCATCCTCATCGGCCACCTGGGCGCAGATCCCGAGACGCGCGCAATGCCATCGGGCAGCAGCGTGGCGAACCTTCGCATCGCCACCACCGAAAGCTGGCGCGACAAGCAGAGCGGTGAGCAGCAGGAGCGCACGGAATGGCATCGCGTGGCGCTGTTCGGCCGGCTGGCGGAAATCGCCGGTGAATATCTGCGCAAGGGCTCGCAGGTCTATATTGAGGGCAGCCTGCGCACCCGCAAGTGGCAGGACAAGCAGGGCAACGAGCGCTACTCCACCGAGATCGTCGGCAACGAGATGCAGATGCTCGGTGGCCGCGGCGGCGGCGCCGCCGGCGCGCCGGGCGCAGGCGGCGGCGCAGCCTCGGGCGGCATGCCGCGCGAGCCCATGCCCGAGTATGCCGGTCCGGGCGGCACTGGGGGCGCCGGCGGGGGCGGCGGGGGCGGCGAAGACTTCGACGATGACATCCCGTTCTAGCGGCGGTCTGCCGCCGACCGGGAATCCGCGGAGCATCGACTATGGTCTTGTGGCACTACTGGCTGGCCGGCATTGCGCAAGGGTTGGCGCTCTTCGCCCACGAGACGCATCTCGGGATGGGGGTGAGCATCATTCTGCTCACGCTGGCCGTCCGCTCCGCGCTTCTTCCGGTTACCTGGGCGGGTGCGTATCGCGCTGACTCGCGCCGCCGGAAGCTGCGGCGCCTCGAGCCGGTGCTCGAGGCGCTCAAGCGGCGGTATGAGGGTGATCGGGAGCGCTACGCTCAGGAGATGATGCGACGCTATCGGGACGAAGGCGTCACGCTCATCGATGGGGCGAGCCTTCTCGGGGCGTTGATCCAGCTGCCGGTGCTTCTTGGCATCTACCAGGCCCTGCGCACGCTGCGCGGCGCCGGGCGCTTTCTTTGGGTGGCTGACCTCTCGCGGCCCGATCTCTGGCTCGCGATGATCGCCGGGATCGCGACCATGGCGCTCATGGCGACCAATCCCGACCTCCCCGAGCACGTGCGGGTCATCCTCATTCTGCTTCCGGCGATATTCACGGTCGTCGCGGCTCTGAAGTTCTCCGCGGCACTTTCGCTCTATTGGACGACCACGAATGTGTTCTCTGGCGTCCAGGCCATTGCGCTTCGCGCCGTCATTACCCGGCGCGCGCGGGCCGGAACGCTCGGCGGCTAACGCTACACTTCACGGCGCTACAACATAAGCATTTGATTTTAAATAGTTTTTTAGGTCGAGCCGCAGTTCCGCGCAGCTCTCGTGCGACGGGGTGGCCGAGGCCGTAGAATTGGCAGACCGCCTGCCTATGTCCCGCCGCTACTTCATCAAGACTTTCGGTTGCCAGATGAACGAGTACGACTCCGCCCGAATGGCGGACGTGCTCGAAGCTGGCGTGGGCTTCGCTCGCACCGAGGATCCGGCCGAGGCCGACGTGCTGTTGATGAACACCTGCTCCGTGCGGGAGAAGGCACAGGAGAAGGTGTTCTCGATGCTGGGGGAGTGGCGCAAATTCAAGACGCAGCGGCCGCACGTGCTCATCGGTGTGGGCGGATGCGTAGCCAGTCAGGAAGGCGAGGGCATCACCCGGCGCGCGCCCTTCGTGGACCTCGTGTTCGGTCCACAGACCCTGCATCGCCTGCCCGACATGATCGCAGAGCTGCGCCGTACCGGCCGCTCGGTGGTCGATGTCAGCTTTCCGGAGATCGAGAAGTTCGATCGCCTGCCGGAGCCGCGCGCCGAGGGCGCCACGGCCTTCGTGTCGGTCATGGAAGGCTGCAGCCGGTATTGCAGCTTCTGCATCGTGCCGTATACCCGCGGCGATGAGGTCAGCCGGCCGTTCGAGTCCGTGCTGCTCGAGGTGCGTCAGCTCGCGGCCCAGGGAGTGCGGGAGGTCACGCTTCTCGGCCAGAACGTCAATGCCTATGCCGGGCCCATGGCGGACGGGGCAGTGGTGGATCTGGCTACACTCATTCATCACGTGGCGGCGGTTGCGGGTATCGAGCGCATCCGCTTCACGACCTCGCACCCGCTCGAGCTCAACGACAGCCTGATCGAGGCCTTCGCGCACGTACCGCAGCTCGCGAGCCATCTGCACCTGCCGGTGCAGAGCGGCTCGGACCGCGTGCTCGCTGCCATGAAGCGCGGTTACACTTCCATTGAATTCAAGGAAAAGGTCCGCAAGCTAAGGGCAGTGCGGCCGGACATCTGTATTTCCTCCGACTTCATCGTGGGGTTTCCCGGGGAGAGCGAGCGCGATTTCGAGGCGACGCTCGCGCTCGTGCGTGATGCCGAGCTCGACCAATCATTCAGTTTCCTCTACAGCCGCCGTCCCGGCACGCCGGCAGCCTCACTTCCCGATGACACCCCGGCCGAGGTCAAGCAGGAGCGCCTCGCGCGGCTCCAGGTCCAACTCGAGGCGCAGGCGCATGCCATCAGCCAGCGCATGGTCGGCAGTGTGCAGCGCGTGTTGGTGGAGCGCCCGGCCAGGAGGGACGGTCGCGAGCTGGCCGGCCGCAGTGAGAGCAATCGCTGGATCAACTTTGCCGGACCTGCCGAGCTCATCGGCCGGTTCGCGCGCGTCGCCGTGACCGAAGCAATGCCGCACAGCCTGCGCGGACGCCTGTGTCAGTAGCAGTCCCTGAGGCGTCGCGCGAGTTCGATCTCGAGCCGTCGGACAATGCGCGGTTGGCCAACCTGTGTGGCCCGTTGGATGAGAACCTCCGTCTGCTCGAGGCGCGTCTCGATGTGCAGATCCGCCGGCGCGGGGACAACTTCCGCGTGCTCGGCGCGCGTGCCGGCAGCGCGGAGGACATTCTGCAGGAGCTCTTCGCCCTGGCAAAGGAAGAGGAAGTCACGCCGGAGCGCGTGCATCTGGCGCTGCGCGAGCGCGAGTCCGGTCAGGTATCTGCGGAAACAGACCCTGCGGAGCGCGCCGTCCGGGTACCCCGCGGCGGCATCCGCGCGCGTGGTCATCACCAACGTGAGTACCTCGCATATATCCGCAGCCGCGACCTGACATTCGGCATCGGCCCGGCGGGCACCGGTAAGACCTATCTGGCAGTGGCCTGCGCCGTCGAGGCCCTGCAGGCGGAAACCATCCGGCGCATCGTGCTCGTGCGTCCGGCGGTCGAGGCCGGCGAGCGGTTGGGGTTTCTTCCCGGAGACCTTACGCAGAAAGTCGACCCGTACCTGCGCCCCATGTATGACGCGCTCTACGAGATGCTGGGATTCGACCGGGTGTCCCGTTTCATCGAGCGCAACGTCATCGAGGTGGCGCCGCTCGCCTTCATGCGCGGCCGCTCCCTCAACGACTCGTTCATCATCCTCGATGAGGCGCAGAACACCACCGTCGAGCAGATGAAGATGTTCCTCACCCGCATCGGCTTCGGCTCCAAGGCCGTGGTGACCGGCGATGTGACTCAGACCGACCTGCCTGCGGGGCGGCAGTCGGGCCTGAGTCACGTGATCGGCGTACTGCGCGGCGTGGAGGGAGTTGCCTTCACCTTCTTCGATGCCCAGGATGTCGTGCGCCATCCCCTGGTCCAGCGCATAGTGCAGGCCTACGAGTCGCGCACCGGTAGGGAGCAGCAGCCGTGACGGAATACGGGAGGCAACTGCAGGTGGAGGTACAACGGCGCGTCCGATCCTGGGCGCCGCACGCACGTGAGATCGCCGCCTGGGCCGGTACGGCCCTCGGCCGTAACGCTGCCCACGGCGAGCTTGGCGTGCGGGTCGTCGGCGCCGCCGAGAGCCGGCGTCTCAACTCCCGGTATCGTGGCAAGGACAAGCCGACGAACGTATTGTCATTTCCACCCGCGCCCCTTCCCAGGCAGGTGCCCGGCCCGCTGCCGGGCCGCAGCAGGCTGCGCGGTGCTACGCGGCCGCTCGGCGACCTGGTGATCTGTGCGCAGGTGGTGCGCTCGGAAGCCCGCGAGCAGAGCAAGCCGCTCAAGGCGCATTGGGCGCACCTGGTGGTGCACGGTGCACTGCATCTCATCGGCTACGACCACGAGCGGGAAGTGGAGGCAAAGCGCATGGAGCGGCGCGAGATCGTGGTGCTACGCCGCCTGGGCTTCGCCAACCCCTACAGAGCCTGATCATGCCAAAGGACATCAACTCGACCGGTAAGTGGCTGAAGCGTCTGACGCAGAGCTTCGCCGCGGAGCCGCAGGACCGCCAGCAGTTGCTCGAGATCCTGCGCGAGGCCCGTACGCGCGGCCTCCTCGATGCCGATGCGCTGCCGATGCTCGAAGGAGTGTTGGAAGTCGCCAACCTGCACGTGCGCGACATCATGGTGCCGCGCGCGCAGATGGCGTTCGTGCGCCGCGACGATCCGGTCTCGCGCATTCTGCCGACCGTCGTCGAGTCGGGGCACTCCCGCTTCCCCGTGATGGACGAGGACCGTGACGACATCGTCGGGATCCTGCTCGCCAAGGACCTGCTGCGCCTCTGCAGCGGCGAGGCGCGCGAGCGCTTCGACATCCGCGAGTTCATGCGTCCGGCGGTGTTCGTGCCGGAGTCGAAGCGGCTCAACGTGCTGCTGAAGGAGTTTCGCGGCAGCCGCAATCACATGGCCATCGTGGTGGATGAGTACGGCGGCGTCGCCGGCCTCGTCACGATCGAGGATGTGATCGAGCAGATCGTCGGCGACATCGACGATGAGTTCGACGTCGAGGACGATCAGAACATCCGCAAGGAAGCCGAGCGCCTGTTCCTGGTGCGCGGCGTGACCCGCATCGGGGAGTTCAACGAATACTTCGGCGGCCACCTCTCCGAGGAGGAGGGCTTCGAGACCGTGGCAGGGCTGCTCATGAAGCAGTTCGGGCGACTGCCGCGGCGAGGCGAGTCCGCGAGCATCGATGGCTTCGAGTTTCGGGTCATGCGAGCCGATCGGCGCCGCATCGATGCGCTGCGCGTAGTGCCGCCGCGAGATGTGACGCCCCCGGACGGTCACTCGCAGCCGGAGCAGGGCGAGTCCCACGCATGAGCTCGCGGCACCTCGCTGCCATTGCTCCTTCCCCGCAGGACGAGGCTGCGCCGCCATCTGCTGCGAGCGCCGGCAATCCGCTCGCGGCGGCCGTCTCGGCTCACGCGATGCTGGCGCGCGGGGTGGTGGCTTTCGGGGCGGGCGCGCTGCTGTCATGCGCATTCGCGCCGCTCCAATGGTGGCCACTTGCAATCCTCTGCCCGGCCGTGCTCATGTGGCTCTGGGAAGAGGGCACGCCGCGGGCGGCCGCCAGAACCGGATTCTGGTTCAGCTTCGGCACCTTTCTCGCCGGTACGTACTGGCTCTATGTCAGCATCCACGTGCTCGGCGAGGCACCGGTCTGGCTCACCATCGCGCTCATGTTGGGTCTGATCGGAATCATGGCCCTCTACAACGCGCTCATCGGCTACGGGGTGGCGCGCTGGGTGCCGCGCGGCAGCGCGTGGCGTTGGCTCATCGGCATGCCCGCGGCCTGGATGATCATCGAGTGGTGGCGCGGTTGGTTCCTCTCGGGCTTCTCGTGGCTGTCGCTGGGGTACTCGCAGACGGACACTTGGCTGGGACGGTTAGCGCCGGTCCTCGGCGTCTACGGCGTCAGCCTCGTGGTGCTTTTGAGCGCCGGTGCACTCGTGGCGTTGGTGCGCGGCAGTGGTCGCGTGCGTCTGGCAGCGGCAGTGGTGCTCATCGCGCCCTGGGTTGCCGGCGCGCTCCTCGGCCCGGTGCGGTGGACGAAGCCCTCGGGTCCACCGGTTTCGGTGGCTCTGATCCAGGCCAACATCCCGCAGGAAGACAAGTGGGACGAGGCCCACCGAGACGAGATCCTCGAGCGCTACCGCAAGATGACCGAGTCGGCGCTCGGCGCGAAGCTCATCGTCTGGCCGGAGGCGGCGCTGCCCGACCTCGCCAACAATCTGCTGCCTTACATTGCGCTCGTCGATCGCGAGGCGCAGGCTCGCGGGTCCTCGCTGGTCATGGGTGTGCTGCACGCCTCTGAAGACGGCCATCACTATTACGATTCGATCCTGGCGCTCGGCAACCCGCCGAGCTGGTACTCCAAGGATCATCTCGTGCCGTTCGCGGAGTTCTTTCCGGTACCGCATTTCGTGCGCAACTGGCTGCGCCTGATGAGCCTGCCGTATGAGAGTTTCGACCGCGGCGGCGTGCACCAGGCGCCTCTGCCGGTGGCTGGACTTCAGCTGGGGGCGACCGTCTGCTACGAGGTAGGATACGGAGCGTACATGCTGGGCATGCTCCCGAAGGCAGATGCGCTGGTGAACGTCACCAACGATGGCTGGTTCGGCCACAGCACGGCCCGCTACGAGCAGTTCCAGATGGCCCGCATGCGTGCGCTCGAGGAGGGTCGCGACATGATCGTAGCCACCAACGACGGCATCTCCGCGGTCATCGGGCCGCGCGGTGAGATCCAGGCGTCGGCGCCACCCTTCCAGTCCTACGTATTGCGGTCTTCCGTCACGCCCAGGTCCGGGCTCACGCCGTATGCGCGTGTTGGAAATTGGTTGATCGTGAGCCTCGCCGCCCTCGGATTGGCCGGCGCGCTCGGAGCACAGGTTCTGCGGCGGCGCCTGGGCATGGTGAGTGCTACTCCCTTCCATTCCGGAGTCTGACATGAGTGTTTTTATGCGCGCGCGCGCTCGCGCGGCAACGATGTCCCTGGCCCTGGTCGTGCTCGCCGGCTGGCCGGCGATGAGCATGCAGGTGGCGTATGCGGCAACGGCTGCTTCGGCGGCGCAGTGTGTGCCTGGCGCGACAGCCTCCCTGCCCGATTTCTCGCCGCTCGTCGCCAGGTACGGGCCGGCGGTCGTCAACATCGAGGTGATCGAGAAGGAGGCGGAGGGCGGCGGGCAAGGTGACGATCCGCTCAACGATTTCTTCAAGCGCTTCGGCATCCCCGCGCCGGGCGGCGGCCAGCAGCGGCACGCGGAGCCGGTGCGGGGCGCGGGCTCCGGCTTCATCGTGAGCCCGGATGGCTACGTCCTCACCAACGGTCACGTGGTGGAAGGGGCGAGCCAGGTGACGGTGCGGCTCGTCGATCAGCGTGAGTTCCGGGCGAAAGTGGTGGGCACGGACGAGCGTACCGACATCGCTGTCCTCAAGATCGCGGCGACCGGGCTTCCGGTCGTACGCTTCGGCGATCCCTCGAAGCTCCGCCCCGGCGAGTGGGTGCTCGCGATCGGCTCGCCGTTCGGCTTCGACAACAGCGCCACCGCCGGCATCGTGAGCGCCATCGGCCGCTCGCTCCCCACCGAGAACTACGTGCCCTTCATCCAGACGGACGTGGCGGTGAATCCCGGCAACTCCGGCGGCCCGCTCTTCAACCTGCAGGGCGAGGTGGTCGGCATCAACTCGCAGATCTTCAGCCGGACCGGCGGATTCATGGGCGTCTCGTTCGCGATCCCCATCGATGTCGCGGCGGGCGTCGAACGGCAGATCATCCAGGTCGGCCACGTGATTCGCGGCAAGATCGGCGTCACCATCCAGGAGGTGACTGCGGACCTGGCGGACTCGTTCGGTCTCAGCCGGCCGCATGGGGCGCTGGTGAGCTCGGTGCAGAGCAAGAGTCCGGCGGCAGTGGCGGGCCTCAAGGCAGGCGATGTGGTGCTCTCCGTCGATGGGCACTCGATCGACCATTACGGTGAGCTGTCCAGCCGGATCTCAACGATGCGTCCGGGGTCGGAAGCGACGCTGACGTTGTGGCGCGACCGAAAGGAGTCGACCGTCCGGGTGCGGGTCGTCGAGCTCAAGGAGCCGCAGGCGGCCGAAGCGGGGCGTGCGGCACGACCGGCACCGGTGGTGCGCAAGCCCAATCAGCTGGGGCTCACGGTCCGGCCGCTTGCGCCGCAGGAGAGGGCGGAGGCGCGGACTGATGGCAGCCTCGTAGTGGAAGGGGTGTCGGGGGCTGCTGAAGTGGCGGGGGTCGAGACGGGGGACGTCATCCTGGGTGTGGATGGAAGAAGGATCAAGACCGTGGAGGAGCTGGAGTCGGCGGCTCAGGCGAAGCGGAATAAGAGCATTGCGTTGCTGATTCAGCGGGGGTCGGGGCAGCTCTTTCTGCCTATTGCCGTTCCCTAGGGCCCGCATCCATATTCGGCCGCGTCGTCTCGGCTGCAAAAAGGATTTTCCCGGGGACGCCGTCAATCCGGCTGCGCGGGCTCGCGCCCGCTCGCTGATCCCTGGAGGCTCTCTTCCGTCATCCCTGACTCCAGAAGCCCCGGGAAAATCCTTTTTGCATCCGAGCCGCCGCTCGTTCGTGTAACGCAGGCCGTTCGTGTAATCTTTTGGGCTTTAATCCACTGAGATTCGGGCGTCTTTGGGATGGAAGAGATTTACGATCCGGCGGTTGTCGAGAGGGCGGCGCAGGCTTATTGGGAGAAGAGCCGCACCTTTGAGGTGAAGGAGGAGGGCGGGCGGGAGAAGTATTACTGCCTGTCGATGCTGCCTTATCCGTCGGGGCGGTTGCACATGGGGCACGTGCGCAACTACACGATCGGGGATGTGTTGGCGCGCTTCATGCGGATGCAGGGGCGGAACGTGTTGCAGCCCATGGGGTGGGATGCGTTCGGATTGCCGGCGGAGAATGCGGCGATGAGCAACGGAGTGCCGCCTGCGCGGTGGACGCGGCAGAACATCGCGCACATGCGCGCGCAGTTGAAGTCGCTCGGCTTCGGTATCGACTGGAGCCGGGAGGTGGCCACTTGCGATCCGGGCTACTACCGCTGGAACCAGTGGCTCTTCCTGCGGATGCTGGAGCGGGGGATCGCCTATCGCAAGACCGGTGTGGTGAACTGGGACCCTGTCGATCAGACGGTCCTCGCGAACGAGCAGGTCATCGAGGGGCGCGGCTGGCGCACGGGAGCGCTGGTCGAGAAGCGCGAGATCCCCACCTACTATCTCAACATCACGCGTTATGCGGAGGAGCTGCTCGGGGATCTCGAGCAGCTGCCGGGCTGGCCGGAGCGGGTGCGCCTCATGCAGGCGAACTGGATCGGCCGCAGCGAGGGCTGTGAGATCTGCTTCCCGTATGCGAAGGACACGAGCGCGGCGATGTCGGCGGAAGGTGCGCTCAAGGTGTTCACGACCCGCGCGGACACGCTGTTCGGTGTCACTTTCATGGCAATCGCCGCGGAGCATCCGGTGGCCACGGCGGCTGCGGCTTCCAACCCCGCGCTGGCTGCGTTCATCGAGGAGTGCCGCCGCGGCAGTGTCATGGAGGCGGAGGTCGCGACGCAGGAGAAGAAGGGGATGCGTACGGGGTTGCACGTGTTGCATCCCTTCACCGGCGAGCCTATCGAGGTTTGGGTCGCGAACTACGTGCTCATGGGCTATGGAGAAGGCGCGGTAATGGGCGTGCCGGGGCACGACGAGCGCGACTTCGAGTTCGCACTGAAGAATTCCCTCCCGATCGCGATGGTCGTGCGCCCGAAGAGCGGCGCCTACGAGGAGTTGCGCGCACCCTGGATCGCGGAGTACGGCGATTACGGCGTGACGGTGAACTCCGGGGAATTCTCCGGACTCGAGTACCAGGCGGCCGTGGACGCAATCGCGGCGAGTCTCGAGAAGCGCGGCCTCGGGCGCAAGCGGGTGCAGTATCGGCTGCGCGACTGGGGCATCTCGCGCCAGCGCTACTGGGGCTGTCCGATCCCGCTCATCCATTGCGGGACCTGCGGTGAAGTGCCGGTGCCCGACGATCAGCTGCCGGTGGTGTTGCCGGAGGACCTCGTGCCGGATGGCAGCGGCAATCCGCTCGCCAAGTCGCCGGGTTTCTACGAGTGCGAGTGTCCGAAGTGCGGCGGGCAGGCCCGGCGCGAAACCGACACGATGGACACGTTCGTCGATTCTTCCTGGTACTACATGCGGTACGCGTGTCCGGATCAGGAGCGCACGATGGTCGATGAGCGCGCGGCCTACTGGCTGCCGGTCGATCAGTACATCGGCGGCATCGAGCATGCCGTGCTGCACCTGCTCTATGCGCGCTTCTGGACCAAGGTGATGCGCGATCTCGGCCTGTTGGGCGTAGATGAGCCGTTCACCAATCTTCTGACACAGGGCATGGTGCTCAACCACGTCTACTCCCATACACAGGCGGATGGGCGCCGCCGTTACTTCAACCCCGCGGACGTACGCTCGCGGCGCGATGTGGCGGGCACTGAGATATTCGAGAGCACAGCGCCGGGCGGCGGGACGATCCGCGTCGACTATCAGGGCCTCGGCAAGATGTCGAAGTCGGAGAACAACGGCGTCGATCCGGAGGGACTGGTCAAGCGTTTCGGCGCGGATACGGCCCGGCTCTTCACGATGTTCGCTTCACCGCCGGAACAGACGCTCGAGTGGTCGGACGAAGGGGTGCAGGGCGCATCGAGGTTCATTCGCCGGCTCTGGAATGCCGTCTTCGAGCACGTGAAGCGCGGTCAGCCGTCCCGCTTGAAGACCGGTGCGCTCGGCGATGCCCAGCGCGAGTTGCGCCGTGCGGCGCACCATGCGCTCGCGAAATCGACGGATGACATCGGCAGACGCCGCAACTTCAATACGGCGATCGCCGCCAGCATGGAGCTTCTCAACGCCGTCGGCCGATTCGACGATCAGTCCGATCAGGGGCGGGCCGTGCGCCACGAGGCGCTCGAGATCATCACCCTGATGCTCGCGCCAATCATCCCGCACGTCACGCACGAGCTGTGGCGCTCGCTCGGGCACGAGCGGGCGGCGGTGGATGAGCCGTGGCCGGCGATTGACGAGTCGGCACTGGTACAGGAATCGATCGAGTTCGTGGTTCAGGTGAACGGCAAGTTGCGCGGCCGCGTGCGTGTGCTGGCGGGGGCGGACGAGGCGGCGATTCGCGAGGCGGCACTGGCGGACGATCACGTGATGAAGTTCGTCGGCGGCAGGACGTCCGTAAAACGAGTGATCGTGGTGCCCGGCAGGCAGATCGTCAACGTGGTGGTGAGCGCGCCGACGGGTGGACAACAGGATGGCTGAGGACGGCGCGACCGGGCACCTCGCGGCCTCACGGCCGGCTGCGGAGCGCAGCGCCGGGCGCTGGCTGTTGGCGACGGCGGTTGTCCTGCTCGCGGGCTGCGGCTTTCACCTCGAAGGGCACGTGCCCCTGCCGCAACCGATCCGCGCGCCCTATATCCAGGCCCTCGATGAGCAAAGCGACTTCGTGCAGAGCCTGCGGCGCGAGATGTTGATATCCGGTGCGCACCCGGTCGACACGCCCGACAGGGCGAGTGCCGTGGTCGACATCCTCGATGATGCCGTGACGCGCCGCGTGCTGTCCGTCTCGGCGCAGAACCGCCCGACCGAGTACCAGGTGACTTACACGGTCCGCTTTCGCGTGACCGGCGGCGGCGGCAAGGAGCTTCTCGCGCCCCAACAGGTGGTGACCGTGCGCTCCTATAGCTTCGATGAGAGCCTGCTGCTCGCCAAGGAGCACGAGGAGGCCATCCTGCAGCAGGCCATGGGCCAGGATCTCGCCGACATCGTGATGCGCCGGCTCTCCAGGGTGTCCGGCAGCTGACATGCTGCTGCTGAGCGCGCTCGATCGGGTGGCCCTGGCGGCGCTGCTCGAGCGCTATGGCCTCAACCTCTCTCTGCTGGCCCCCAACGAGGTGATTCCGGGGTCCTACTGGGGAGAGAGCGAGGCAGGGCTCAAGGGCGATCGCCTCTACGCACGGCTCGATACGCCGCTACACTCGGTCCTCCATGAGGCCAGTCACTACATCTGCATGACACCGGAGCGGCGCGCGGGATTGGATCGGGACGCCGGGGGCGATGACCTGGAGGAATCGGCCGTATGTTATCTGCAGGTGCTGCTCGCCGGTGAGCTTCGGGGCGTCGGGCGGGACCGGGTGTTCGCCGATATGGATGCCTGGGGCTACAGTTTCCGACTCGGGAGCTCGCGGGCGTGGTTCGAGCGCGACGCCCAGGACGCACGGGTCTGGCTGCGGCAGCAGGGGGTTACGGGCGATGACGACCTCCTGACCGGGACATGCCGGGAGTGAAGTCTTACTGCAAGGCACCCGCTTTGCTGCTGGGCCTGAGCCATGGCTACTGCTGAGCATGAGGTGAGGGTGGCATGCCCGGACTGCGGGCTGCTGCAGCGATTGCCGAAGATGCCGCACGGGCACAGTGCCGAATGCCGGCGTTGCGCCCGGCTGCTCGCGGGGCCGGCAACGGGGCGGGTGGATGCTCCGCTTGCGCTTGCGCTGGCGGCATTCCTCGGGCTGCTTCCGGCGACCGTCGAGCCGCTGCTCAGCGTGGCTGCGCACGGGGCGGTGAGAACCTGCTGGCTCTGGAGTGGGATCGTCGGCCTCTGGCACGAGGGGTTCGCATCGCTCGCGGTGCTCGTCGGCGCCTTCTGTCTCGCTTTCCCCTACCTCTACCTGATGGCGTTGATGGTCGTGCTGGCGGCGCTGCGGCTGGGGGTGCGGGCCCGCCTGGGGCCGGTGTTCCGCTGGATCATGCTGGTGCGGCCCTGGATGATGCTCGAGATCTTTCTCGTCGGCTGCTTCGTTGCCTACAGCCGTCTGCGGCTCGTGGTCGGCGTCCAGGTGCTTGCCGGAGGCTGGTGCCTGATGGGAGCGACCCTGACGCTGCTGCTCGCCCTGACGCAGCTCGATGAGCGGACCGTCTGGGATGAATTGCCATTGCGGCATGCCAGACGCCATTCGAGATGGGGATCGCGACGGCAGGTGCTCGCCCGTGCCAGTCACGGCGACGCGATTGCCTGTACGGCGTGTGAGCTGTTGGTGAGCGATGCTTATGCCGGGGGTGGCTGCCCACGCTGTGGCGCGACGCTTCATGCCCGCAAGCCGTATGCGTTCAAGGTCACAGCCTCCCTCGTGGCGGCGGGCTTCCTCCTCTACATTCCGGCCAACGCGCTCCCGGTGCTGACCCTCGTCAGCTTCGGCCACGAGCAATCCAACACCATCATCACCGGGGTGCTCGAGCTGATCCGCAACAGGCTCTGGCCGCTGGCGCTCATCGTTTTTCTGGCGAGCATCGTGGTGCCGCTGCTGAAGCTGTGCGGGCTCACCTGGATGCTGCTCGCGACCCTGCAGGGCTCACGGCGGACGGTGCTCGCACGCACCCGCTTTTTCCGCCTCATCGATGCAGTCGGCTCCTGGTCCAACATCGATGTGTTCGTCGCCTCGGTACTGGTGGCCCTGCTGCAGTTCGGCGAAATCGCGCAGGCTCGGGCAGGCGCCGGTCTCACGGCCTTTGCGGCGGTGGTGGTGCTTACGATGATCGCCACGCGAACCTTCGACACGCGGCTCATGTGGGACGCGCAACAGGGGAGATGACCGGTAATGCCAGACGAGCCGCAGGACCCGCAGCATCGGCACGAACCGCACGAGCAGGTCGAGCAGCACCGCTCGGGTGAACCCGTCGAAGCACGCGTGAGGGCGCACCGCTGGGTCGCGTGGGTTTGGGTGGTGCCGATAGCTGCTGCCGGCGTGGTGGCGTGGCTGGCGTATCGGACGATTGCGGAACGGGGTCCTGAAATCACGATTTCGTTCAGCGCTGCACAGGGTCTGCAGGCCGGCCAATCGACGATCCAACATCTCAATGCCGTGCTCGGTACCGTGACCTCGCTGCAGTTGACGCACGACATGAGGCGCGTGATCGTCCACGCGCGCATGAGCCGGCGGGCGACGCCTTATCTCACCGATTCCACCATCTTCTATGTCGTCACGCCGCACCTGGGAGTTCAGGGTATCTCCGGACTCTCGACCATCGTGTCAGGCACTTACATCGAGATGTATCCGGGCAGGAGCGGTCACGCGCGGACGCGCTTCATCGGCCTCGACAGCCAGCCGATCGTGCCGCCGGGAACGCCTGGGCGGGCCTTCACCCTGCACGCGCCGGATCTCAGCTCCCTCACCCGTGGCGCACCGGTGACCTACCGCGGCATCGAGGTGGGCATGGTGACCGGCTACGCGCTCGCCCGGGACGGACATCAAGTCACGGTCACGGCTTTCATTCGCTCGCCGCACGACCAGCTGGTGCATCCTGGAACGCGATTCTGGAATGCCGGCGGCGTGGCCATGACATTCGGGACACAAGGCCTGCAGGTGCGGGCGAACTCGTGGCAACAGCTCCTTGCGGGCGGTGTCGCCTTCGAGACCTCTTCCACCGCCATGGCAGATGCGCCGAGCGCCGCCGGCAGCCTCTTCCAGCTCTACGACAATGAGCAAGCTGCCGAGGGTACCCCCGCCGGGCCGCCGTTGATCACGGAAACCCTGCACAACCTGAACGATGTGCTGCGAAATCTCAACAAGGCGACGACCGGTCCTGAGCTTCACGATGCAGTGCTGTCACTCAACCGCGTTCTGACGCACCTCGATCAGCTCGCCGTCCAGACACGACCCAATCTCAACCAACTCCTCAAGTCCCTGCGTGCTACCTCCGAGTCCATGCAGCGCACGCTGACCCTGGTTCAGCAGCGGGCCGGCGGCAACGCACCGGCCGGCACGGACCTGCCGCAGTTGATGAGCGAGCTCAGCCAGGCTGCCCGATCGGTGCGCGAGCTGGCCGATTACCTCGAGCGTCACCCCGATGCGCTCGTGCGCGGACGCCGGGCGGATTCGCAATAACAGGAGCGTGCCTGCCGCCCGCGTGCGGGCCGGTTGCCGGATTCCATCCCGGACTGCGTCGCGGCACAGCCGGTCGGGCTTGACAGCTGCAGATATGGTGATATAGTCAAGTAGATCACTATATGACCATGACGCAAAGCGCTGCATGAGCATCCTGACCATGAGGCATCCCTCGGCGCCTGCCGTGGAGCGATCGACTGCAGTTGATTCACCGCGTCTTCTGGCCCGGATTGCCGGTGTTTATTACCTGCTCATCTTCATCGTCGCGCCCAGCGGCGCTGCGACGGCCACGCCGCTGCGAATGTTGGTGACGATGGCGTGCGATACGGCCGTGGCGCTCATTTTCTATACGCTCTTCAAGCCGGTGAGCCGCAAGCTAGCGCTCGCGGCGCTCGCATTCCGGCTGATCTTCGTCGCGATCATGATCATCGGCTCGCTGGACTATTTCGGCGCGCTCGATCTCGCCGGCAGCGCCTACTCTGCGCATGCCTTCAACACGCTCTACGCCCTCGCTCTCGCGCCCTTCGGGATTCATTGCCTGCTGAGTGGCTGTCTGATCTACCGTTCGAGATTCATGCCGCGATCCCTCGGCGTGTTGCTGGTCGTTGGCGGTCTCGCCTACGCCACTTTCGTCTCCCCATGGCTCGTGGGCCGTGTTTATCCATACAACCTGATTCCCGGCGCCGTGGGCGAGGGCTTGCTCACGCTGTGGCTGCTCATCAGCGGCCTCGATATCGAGCGCTGGGCCGATTGGACTCGCTCCCGGCCCGAAGACCTGAGCCAAGGCAGGAACCCCGCGTGAGCGAGCAGTGGAGCGAGGGCCAGCCGATCTACCGCCAGCTGCGGGACCGAGTGGTGGCCATGATTCTCGATGGTGAGATCGGTGAAGGCGATGCGCTGCCGTCGGTTCGCAGCGTCGCGGCGGACTACCGCGTGAATCCGCTCACCGTCCTCAAGGCTTATCAGCAGCTGGCCGACGAGCAGATCGTCGAGAAACGGCGAGGTATCGGTATGTTCATCAAGTCGGGCGTGCGCCAGCAGGTCCTGCGGGACCGCCGGCGCAGATTCCTGAGCGAGGAGTGGCCGGTGATATTGACGAGCATCCGACGCCTGGGCCTGACGCCGGAAGAGCTTCTGAACGGCGCCGGCGATGGCGAGCCGTCGGATGAGCGACCACCCTCGAAAGGCAAACGGTGAGCCATGTCAGTCATTGAGGCACGTGGGCTGCGCAAGAAGTTCAGGACGACCGTCGCGCTTGACGGAATCGATCTGAGCGTCGAGCCGGGGCGCATCCTCGGGCTCATCGGGCCCAACGGCGCGGGAAAGAGCACCGCCCTCAACGCGATCCTCGGCCTGATTCCGTTCGAGGGGGAGCTCCGGGTCCTCGGCCACGATCCGTGGGCAGCGCGGGATGCCCTGATGCGCGACGTATGCTTCATCGCTGACGTTGCGGTGTTGCCCCGCTGGATGCGGGTGTCGCAGGCGCTCGACTACGTAGCTGGCGTGCACCCGAGGTTCGATCGCGCCAAGGCCGAGAAGCTGCTGGCGAAGACCGACGTCCGGCGAAGCAGCAGAGTGAGGGAGCTGTCGAAGGGCATGGTGACGCAGCTGCACCTCGCTCTCGTCATGGCCATCGATGCGCGGTTGCTGGTGCTGGATGAGCCCACCCTCGGGCTCGACATCCTGTACCGCAAGCAATTTTACGATGCGCTGCTGACCGATTATTTCGACGGCGCCCGCACCATCGTGGTGACCACCCACCAGGTCGAAGAGATCCAGAACGTACTCACGGACTTCATGTTCATCCACCATGGCCGGATCGTGCTTGCCTGCAGCATGGAGGAATTCGAGAGGCGCTACGCCGAAGTAACCCTGCATCCGGAGCGCCTCGCTGCCGCGCGGGAGCTGAGACCGATCCACGAGCGCCAGGTCTTCGGCCGCAGCACGCTGCTCTTCGATGGAGCGGACCGGCGGCAGCTGCAGCAGCTCGGCGACGTGCGCACGCCTGGCATTGCCGATATCTTCGTTGCGGTGATCGGCAACACGTCGAACGATCGTCAGGCGGAGGGGCGTCGAACATGAGCAGCACCGAGTCGAACGCGATGCCCGAAACTCCCGAGCCGCTGCCCGCGCATGCGGGCGGATCCTCGGCATCCGGGCCTGCGGCGCTGTCGCCGCTGCGCCTCGCGTACTGGTCGCTGCTGCGCGAGCTGTGGGAGCACCGCTGGATCTACATCGTGCCGCTCATCGTCGCCGCCGTGTTCCTGGTCGGATTCACCATAGGCGCCGCCCGAATTCCATTCCCGCTGCCGCGCCATGCCCGGTTTCCACAGTTCTCGCCGGCGCGCCTGATCGAGATGCCGTTCGATATGACCTCAGGGGCCCTGATGCTGACCTATCTGGTCATCGCAGTGATTTACTGTCTCGGGGCGCTGCACGGAGAACGGGCGGACCGCAGCATTCTCTTCTGGAAGTCACTGCCGGTTTCCGACGTCACGACCGTTGTCTCCAAGTCCATCATCCCGATGGTCATCCTTCCCGTGATCACCATTGCGATCATCGTGGTCACGCAGGGATTCATGTTGCTGACCGGCAGTGCGGTGCTCCTTGGTAGAGGTCTCGATGTGGCCGCCCTATGGGCACAGGTGCCGCTGCTCGCCATGTGGGCGGGAATGCTCTATCACCTGGTGACGGTGCACGCGCTCTATTACGCTCCCATCTACGGCTGGCTGCTGCTCGTCTCCGGATGGGCCCGGCGCGCGGCCTTCCTCTGGGCCATCCTGCCGATCGCGGCGGTGCTGATCATCGAGAAGCTGGTTTTCAACAGTTCGGTGTTCGCCCACGTGTTGTTGTCCCGCCTGGGCGGCGGCCCGGCGGCCATTCCCTTCCCGCCGCACCACAACATGCCCATGGCGGCGCCGACACTCGCCAACCTGGGCGCTTTCCTCGCAAGCCCGGGGCTGTGGATCGGACTGGCGCTGTTCGCGGCGTTCATCGCGGGGGCGGTGTGGCTGCGCAGGCGGCAGGGGCCGATCTGACCTGATGCAAGCGGGGGGGCTATCCATATGATGCTGCAAGCCGCGCCATCGACCTTGCTGTCCGCCCTGATGCAGTTGGCATTCGGGCTGCACATCGGCGGAGGTACGGTTGGTTTGCTCGCGGGCACGGTGGCCGTGCTCTCAGCCAAGGGTCAACGCCTGCACCGCGTTGCCGGCATGGTGTTCGTCGCTTCGATGCTCGTGATGGCGGTCTTCGCGGACTATCTCGCGGTACGGATACCGGATCAGATCCCGAACCTGCTCATCGGCACTTTCACGATCTATCTGGTGGTGACCGCGTGGCTGGCGGTGCGGCGTAAGGGGCGCACGACGGGGTTCGCGGATAAAGCGGCCTTCCTTGTCATCTGTTGTCTCTGCGCGCCCTTCGCCCTGCTGAGCTTCGATCTGGCGGTTGGCCTCACGCCCTGGCTCAGAAGCGCAATGCCCCTCGAAGGTCCCGTACGTATCGCTCTCTATGCTTTCACGTTCCTCATCGCGCTGGCGACGATTGGGGATGCCCGGATGCTGTGGGCCGGCGGCATTGCCGGCCCGCGGCGCATTGGGCGGCATCTGTGGCGCATGTGTCTGGGCCTGTCGATGGCGGCCGGCTCGGCCTTCACCAACGGCTTGCCACGGCTGCTGCCGCACGGCGTACGCCTGCCGCTCCTCCTCCTCTTTCTCCCTCAGTTCGCCGCGCTCGGCCTACTGGTGTTTTGGGCAATCCGCGTGCGGTTCACCGGTTGGTACTCCAATCGTCCGGGTTTACTGGCGGTAGACTGAAGATCACGGCCCGCTTAGGCGGCACAGGAGACTTCCATGCAAGATACCCGAGTCAGGCTCTCTGTGTTATGGCTGGTGGCCACGCTCAACTATATCTATGCAGATGTGTTCTTCTGCGTTGACGTATTGGGGTCGGGTAAAGGAGGTCCAGGTGTTCTTCATTTTTCCCAGGGAGCGTGGTTGGGAATCGCAATACTCATGGAGATCCCCATAACGATGATTCTCCTGTCGCGGATCCTGAAGCCCACGGCAAATCGTTGGGCGAACATCGGCGCGGGCATGATAGAAACTGCCGCTGTTCTCTTGACCAGTTTCATCCTTCCAGTCCTTCATCTCATGGGAACATCTTCTTACTATGTGTTCTTTGGGGCGATAGAAGTCGCTTGTACTTCGCTGATCGTCTGGTACGCATGGAGATGGCCGAGAGAAGCCGCCCTCCGAATTGAGCCTTCCGGCCAGCCCCTTACTGCGCGGCTTTAGGTCTCGGAGGGTCGCAAGGCAAAGTTCTAAGCACAGCCCCTGATCGCCTTCACTAGCGCGCTGGAGTTGGCGTCATCGCGCCGGCAACAGCGCGCTGCAGGTTTGCGTTATTCTGAGCTCGAGGATCGGGCGAACCCGTCGGTCGCCATGATGAGCTCGTGGAGGTTGCCGCGCTCGAAGGCGGAGTGCCCCGCGTCGGCTACGATGCGCAGGTCTGCCTCCGGCCAGGCGCGATGCAGGTCCCAGGCGCTCTTCATGGGACAGACAATGTCGTAACGCCCCTGCACGATGATGCCGGGAATGTGGCGGATGCGATGCACGTCGTCGAGGAGTTGGCTGTCGGCCCGGAAGAAGCCGCCGTTGACGAAATAATGGCATTCGATGCGTGCGAATGCCTCGGCGAAGCGGTCCTCGTCGAATTTGGCGATGTAGTCCGCGGCTGGACGCAGATTGCTGGTGGCGCCTTCCCAGACGGACCACGCCTTCGCCGCACGCTTTCGCACCTCGGCATCATCGCTCGTGAGGCGGGCATAGTAGGCGCGCATCATGTCGCCGCGCTCTCCTTGCGGAATGAGGGCGACATAGGGCTCCCACAGATCCGGGTACAGGGCCCCGGTGCCGTCGGAGCGCTGATAGAACCAGTCGAGCTCCCAGCGCCGCAGCATGAAGATCCCGCGCAGGATGAGCTCCGTCACCCGCTCGGGATGCTTTTCGGCGTACGCGAGCGCCAGCGTGGATCCCCACGAGCCGCCGAATACCAGCCAGCGCTCGATGTGCAGATGCTCCCGCAGGCGCTCGATGTCATCGACCAGGTGCCATGTGGTGTTGTCCACCAGGCTCGCGTGCGGCCGGCTCCTGCCGCAGCCGCGCTGATCGAACAGAATGATCCGATAGCGCGCCGGATCGAAGAAGCGGCGCATTTTGGGCTCCGTGCCGCCGCCGGGCCCGCCGTGGAGGAACACAGCCGGCTTGCCATCGGGGTTGCCGGATTCCTCGAAGTAAATCTCGTGCAGCTCCGATACGCGCAGGAAGCCCGTCCGGTAAGCTTTGATGGGTGGATAGAGGCGCCGGCGTGCGGCAGTTCGCGACGATGTTGTCATGGCCGGCCAATCGTACCTGCAAAGTCCCTTGACTTCGATCCCGCTCATGGGGAGACATCATTGAGCACGCAGATATTCTGCGGCGCGGTACTCGCCGCGCTCGCCGCGGTATCCATTCCGCAGGCGCATGCGCTGAGTCCGCCGCCTGCCTGCAGCGGACCGTCGGCTTTCCTGGCCGTGATCGATCGGCCGACCGCCGAGGACTCCGGCTGTGTGGTTCCACAGGGGATGTTCGACATCGAGGCAGGTGCGATCGCGGGCAACCTGTATCCGGCGCCCGGCGGCAGGTTCTACATGCTGCCCAATCTCACGCTGCGCTGGGGTCTGCCGGAGAATTCGGAGCTCGTCTGGCTGCCGCCCGCTTTCC
>DASUHA010000081.1:0-50604 GCA_036273735.1 Steroidobacteraceae bacterium
ATCAGACCGCCACCGTCTTTCCCGGAACATGCCTGCGGTTGCGCTTCGCTGTGCAGCCACCGCCGCTCATCGGCTTGGCCTTCCCCGGCACACCCCCGGCCGCGCAGCCCCGTCCGGCCCATGCCCGGCCCAAAACCGGACATTTTAAGAAGGGGCTATGTCCGGAGGTCTGAACTTATTGAAAGCATCCGGAGCCGAGCGCGTCGGCTACCCGACACGCGGATTTCTGGTCCGTATGTCTGCGAGAGCGCAAGCCTCTGATTTGTTGATTTGTTGAACGCCCTATAGGCGCTAAAATTCGCGCCTGAATAGCGGCCGGAGCAAAATCGACCTAACTCGTTGATTTTATTTGGTGGTGCAGGGGCGGAATCGAACCACCGACACGCGGATTTTCAGCCGGGCCTCGGCGGTTCTATGGTCTTATTAATCAATCACTTGCAGCGCTTGCCAGCCCTGTCCCCAGGCCCACCCAGGCACAATTAGGGCACACCCAATCTGAGCTCGACACGTTCCTGGCACATCACCTCGTCACAGGGGCCGGCATGCACGTTTTGGGCTTGGGAGCACTTGCACAAAACTTAAATAGTATTTAAGTTTTGTGTATGCACTCAGACCACGCCACTGAGCCGACTTGGCAGGCACTATACGACGTCGCCGCTGCCCAAGAAGGCCTCTTCACCACCAAGCAAGCCGCGGCCGCCGGCTATTCGCCCCCGCTGCTCGCGCATCACCAGAAGACCGGACGCATCGCTCGGATACGTCGCGGGATCTACCGCCTCGTTCACTTCCCATCCGGCGAGCAGGAAGAACTGGTCACGGCATGGCTGTGGACCGACTCTCAGGGCGTGCTCTCCCACCAGACGGCGCTCGCACTGCACGGGCTTTCTGATGTTCTGCCCGCCCAGATCCATCTCACGCTGCCCCTGAGCTGGCGTCGCCGACGCTTTCGCGTGCCGCGAGGCTTTGTCCTGCACCACGCTGATGTCTCGCCTAGTGAGCGAGCATGGGCCGGTGCGGTGCCGGTGACATCCGTGCGCAGAACACTCAACGACTGCGCAGTCGCAGGTCTTTCTCCTGATCTGCTCCGCCAAGGCGCCAAACAGGCGCTTGCGCGCGGCCTCGTGACGAGAGCAGAAATGGGCGCGGTGCAGAAAGCACTCAAGGCCTTTGGCGGGCTCAGAGGATGAGTGTGCAGACATACGCCTCGCCCCAAGCCTTCAAGCAGGCCCTGGAGCAGCGCCTGAAGACCGCATCGAGCAGCGGCATCGACTTCGGGCGCCGACGACAGCTCCTGGTCTTCGACCGATTCCTGGCCCGAGTGATGACTGTTTTCGGTGACGCGGCTCTCCTGAAGGGCGGGCTCGTGCTCGAGCTGCGCTTGGAACGCGCTCGAGCAACCAAGGACATCGATCTGCGGCTGATCGGTTCACCGGAGAGCGTACTCGCAGACCTTCGGCAGGCCGGACAACTGGATCTCAAGGATTTCATGACTTTCGAAGTCAGTCCTGACACCGAGCATCCGCAGATGCAAAACGATGGTATGCGGTACGAAGGCTTCCGATTTCGTACGGAGTGCCGCTTGGCGGGCAAGCTCTATGGTCAACGTTTCGGGGTGGACGTCGCCTTTGGCGATCCCATCCTCGGAGACCCTGAGATCGTCAGCGCCGAGGATACCCTTGCATTCGCTGGCGTGGCGCCCCCGGTCCTGCGGCTATATCCGATCGAAACGCACCTCGCTGAGAAACTCCACGCGTACACGCTACCGCGTTCGCGGCCCAACACGCGCGTAAAGGACTTTCCGGACATTGCACTACTCGGCACCATGCAACCGTTGGACGCAGAACGATTGCGCTCGGCGCTGGCGCAAACCTTTGAATTTCGCGGCACTCATGCTGTGCCCTCGTCCGTTCCCGATCCTCCTATCAGCTGGTCCACTCCCTACGGGCAGCTGGCCAGGGAGAACGAACTTGCGTGGACGACACTCGAGGAACTGACCACCGCTGTCGCGGCCTTTATCAACCCCGTGCTCGCCGGCAAAAACGGCACTTGGCGTCCGGCGAAATGGCAGTGGTTCTAAGACGAGTGTCCCGCCTTGACACGGTCACGTCATGACATCTTGCGAGAACTCGAAGCCGCCGGCTCTTCGTTAGCCGGCGTCGAGCGTACGTGCGGCGAACTCAAAGCGAGGATCGCAGCCCTCCAGATGGAACTCGCCGCGATCTCGCCGATGACCAGTCCCAATCCGGCGCCGCCGCCAGGTACTTCGGCGCCGCAGACCCCTGCCGACAAGGTGAGGTTATTCCAATCCCTATTCCGCGGGCGTGCGGACGTCTTCCCTCTGCGTTTCGTGAGCAAGAAAACTGGCCGCGGCGGCTACGCGCCAGCTTGCTCGAATAAATGGCTCCCCGAACTCTGCCTTCTCAAATTGGGCGGCAAATGCAGCGACTGCACGAATCAAGCCTTCATCCCCGTGAGCGAGCAGCTGATCGTGGAGCATCTGCAGGGCCGGCATGTAATGGGCGTCCATCCGCTGCTAGAGGATGAGAGCTGTTGGTTTCTGGCGGTCGATTTCGACAAGCACGCATGGCAAGACGATGTCGCGGCGTTTGCAGAGACGTGCCGATCTGCCCGCATCCCGGTTGCGATCGAACGATCCCGCTCGGGAAACGGGGCGCACGCTTGGTTCTTTTTCACCGCGCCAGTCTCCGCGACGATCGCGAGGCGCATGGGCTGCTCTCTAATCACCGAGACCATGGATCGCCGCCATGAGCTGAGTATGGAATCTTATGATCGTCTCTTTCCGAACCAAGATACGATGCCTCGCGGCGGCTTTGGGAATTTGATCGCGCTGCCGCTACAGCATGAGGCGCGGCAGCAAGACAACAGTGTCTTCGTGGACGAAGGATTCAAGCCGTTCGCTGATCAATGGGCATTCCTGGCATCCGTGCAACGTATCCAGCCCACCGGTGCGGAAGCCGTAGCTCAGGAGGCAGCCCGCACAGGACAGGTTATTGGCCTTCGTATCGCCGACACTGACGAGGAAGGACTGACTCCCTGGGCGCGGCCTCCGTCTGGCCGAATCCATGTGCAGCCTGTGACCGGCCCGCTCCCGTCCCAAGTCAAGGCAGTGCTCGCTCAGCGACTCTACGTCGAGAAGGTGGGGCTACCACCCCCTCTGCTGAACCAACTGAAACGAATTGCGGCCTTCCAAAATCCCGAGTTCTACAAGAAGCAGCGAATGCGCTTGTCGACGGCGATGACGCCTCGGGTCATTAGCTGCGCAGAAGAACTGCAGAGCCACATTTCATTGCCGCGAGGCTGCGCACCAGACGTTGCTGCACTTCTATCTCAGCACCAGATCGCGCTGCTGCTGGACGATAAGCGGCACGCCGGATCGCCGGTGCATGCCGTGTTCAAGGGCGAACTCACGGCCGTTCAGAAGGAGGCCGCTCAAGCTCTGGTGGAACACGACACCGGTATCTTTGTGGCGCCTCCGGGCATTGGGAAAACGGTTCTTGGCACTTACCTCATCTCGCAACGCGCGTGCAACACGCTGATCCTTGTGCATCGAAAGCCGCTGCTCGAGCAGTGGAAGGCCCAGCTGGCAATGTTCCTCGGTATCGAGGAGCAGGACATCGGGCAAATCGGCGGTGGTCAGCGCAAGCCGAACGGCCGGCTTGATGTGGCGATGATGCAGAGCCTCGTCTGTAGAGAGGGAGTCGACGATCTCGTCAGCACCTACGGCCAGGTCGTCGTCGATGAATGCCACCACGTGCCGGCATTTTCCTTCGAGCGTGTTCTATCGGAAGTCAAGGCACGCTATCTCCTTGGTCTCACGGCCACGCCGCAACGGCGCGATGGCCGCCAAGCCATCACCGAGATGCAACTTGGATCCATCCGCTACCGGGTGGATGCCAAGAGCCAAGCGGCACGCCGCCCGTTTGAGCATAAGTTGATCGTGCGAGAGACGGAATTTCGCATTCCCGCCGAACTGACCGGCAGCGGTATTCAGGATGTTTATCGCGTCCTCGCGGAAGATAGGGAACGTAACCAGCGCATCATCGATGACATCATCGCCGTGCTCCAGGAAGGCCGATCGCCCATTCTGCTGACTGAACGCAAAGATCATCTCGACTACTTTGCCGATAAGCTGGGAAGCCTCGTCCGGCATTTGATCGTTTTGAAAGGTGGCACCTCCCGGAAGGAGCGCCGCCAGACTCTGGAGCAGCTAGCTTCGATTCCGGACGCGTCCGAGCGACTTGTTCTGGCGACTGGTCGCTACGTCGGTGAGGGCTTCGACGACGCGCGCCTCGACACTCTCTTCCTCGCGATGCCGGTATCCTGGAAGGGAACTTTGATTCAATACGCAGGTCGCCTGCATCGCCATCATCCACGCAAGGCCGAGGTTCGAATATACGATTACGTGGATCGGGAAGTACCGATGCTCTTGCGCATGTTCGAGAGGCGGCTAACCACGTACCGCGCGATTGGATATGCTCGAGGCGAGGCGCCTCTGGGACTTGCGGAGCCACCCGCGGCAGAACTGACCGTCGAGTACGACGCGGAAGCGCTTCGGCACTTCGACTCCGCCGTGTAACGGACGCGGCCGCAAGCCTGATACCTCGGGGCGCTGACGAGCGCGACTGCCATGAGTCCGATAACCGAGAGGAGCTATAACCATGGCAACGGTCAGAATGTATCGCGGACATTGGGTTGCGGACTATTACGACGCCAACAGGCGCCGACGAATCGAACGGCCCGAAGGGTACTTTGAGAAAGCGAAGCAGGAGTTGCACGCGGCTCAGGTGCTGCTGGCAGATCGATTAGCCGAGGTAGCGGACGGTCTGGTGCACGAGGGCCGCGGCACCTTCGAGGATGTGGCCAATCGATGGCTCAAAAGTAAGGTCAGGATTCGGCCTTCCACGCGTCGCAGCTACGAGCAGCTTCTTGTCTGCTATCTCCTCCCCTATTTCGGTGACCGCAAGCTCCGCCTGATCCAGGTGACCGACATTGAACGCTTTCGAGCGGAGCTGAGCCAAGGCATTCCCAACTCCATCAGGGAGGCGTTCATCGCTCGCCTTCTGAAGGCGAAACCCGGTCTCGCCGAGGCGCGCGCGAAGCAACGCGCAAGTCGCGTGAAGCTCGGCAGCCGCTCGATCAACGAGGCGCTCACCGTCCTCAGCATGATTTTCAACTACGCGATGCGCAATCAATGGCTGATGCGAAACCCGGCCGAGTATGTCGACCATGCGCGAGATGAACGGCCGCTCGAACAGCGGCCCCTGGACATGGATGTCCTGACACCCGAAGAAATCGCGGCGTTACGGGAGGCGGCAAGGCCCGCCACCTACCGGGACGGTAAGCTCGCCACCAACAACTATCGGTTGCTGATTTCGTTCGCCGTGTTCACCGGTTGTCGTGTCGGAGAGATCCTGGGCGCGGCCTGGGGCCATATCGACTGGGAAAGCGGTCAGTTTCACGTTCGCCGGACCTTCAGGGAGGGACGATTTCAAGAACCGAAGACGCGCACCTCGTACCGGCGTCTCTCGCTCCCAACTTTTCTATTGAACGAGCTGAAGGTATGGCGGCTGGCGTGTCCCAGCAGTCCGTACGATCTTATATTCCCGAATCTCGACGGGCAGCCCATGAGCCACTCGAACCTGATGCGGCGCGGCTTCTTTCCCGCGCTTCAGCGCGCCGGCATCAGAAGAATTCGCTTCCACGATTTGAGGCATACGTTCGCGAGCTTGATGATCAGTAACGGCGAGGACATCGTGCGTGTATCGAGGCTCATGGGACACGCCACGGCGTCCTTCACGCTCAATGTCTACAGCCACATGCTGCCGCGCGAGCACGATCCGAGCGGCGATCGGCTCGCATCCTTGGTTTTTGGAAACAAAATGGAAACTGTTGCCAATCCGCCAATGCCGCTTGAGCGGCCGAGCGCGGAAAACTTCAGCGAATCAGCGTAGTTAGTGGTGGCCAGGGGCGGAATCGAACCACCGACACGCGGATTTTCAGTCCGCTGCTCTACCAACTGAGCTACCTGGCCGCCGTCGGGGAGGGCCGCGTATTAGACCGGGCCGGGTCGCGGGCGTCAAGCAATCTCGAGCCTAAGCCTTTGATTCGGGATCGCATTTCCGGGTGAGGGGTGCGCAAGGTGATCTCGTCGCGGCATTGCGCTTGCTGCCCCGCGCGCATGGCTACACGATCATCCACCCCTCGCCGCGCCCCGACCCGAAACGCCGCCGCCATGGGTAGCGCCCGGACCCTAAGCCGCCGCCCCGGCAGAGCGGAGCGCGCCGTTCCCTTGCCGCTGGCCGCAGCCAATGACGACGCGGCCGCTCCCCCCTCCGCCCGTAGAAACCGTGGCCGAAGTGCCGCTCGTCGCGCGACCGAGGGCGCGGCATTGTCTAAAACCGTCCGTTACGCGGTGGTCGGGCTCGGCCACATCGCGCAAATCGCGATCCTGCCCGCTTTTGCCCAGGCGAAGCAGAACAGCCAGCTGGTGGCTCTCGTCTCCGACGATCCGGAGAAGCTGAGGAAGCTCTCCCGGCGCTACGGCATCAATCGCGTCTGCAGCTACGACGATGCCGACGAGCTCTTCCAAAGCGGTGATATCGATGCCGTCTACATCGCGCTGCCAAACTCGATGCATCGCGAGTACACGGAACGCGCTGCGCGCGCGGGCCTGCATGTGCTCTGCGAAAAGCCGATGGCGGTCACTTCGAGCGACTGCGAGCGGATGATCGAGATCACGCGCGAGAACGCGGTCAAGCTGATGATCGCTTACCGCCTGCACTTCGAACGGGCCAATCTGGAAGCGGTGGAGATGGCACACTCCGGGACCCTCGGGGACTTGCGCTTCTTCAGCTCCAATTTCTCCATGCAGGTGGCGCCGGAGAATTTTCGCAGTAAGCGCAAGCTCGGGGGCGGCCCGCTCTACGATATCGGCATCTATTGCATCAATGCCGCCCGCGCCGCCTTCGCGGCGGAGCCGACGCAGGTGTTCGCAACGGCCGTGACGCGTCGCGATCAGCGCTTCAAGGAGATCCCCGAGACGGTGTCGGTGGTAATGAAATTCCCACAGGAGCGGGTCGCCTCGTTCACCTGCAGCTTCGGAGGCGCGGATCGCTCCGCCTACGAGATCGTGGGCACCAAAGGCAGCATCACCCTCGACCCCGCATATGAATATGCCCAGGGACTGGAGTACACCCTGCGTCTCGGCAAGCGCGAACGCGAAAAGCACTATGAGAAGAGCGACCAGTTCGCGCCGGAGCTCCTCTACTTCTCCGACTGCATTCTCCGCGACGTCGAGCCGGAGCCATCCGGTGAGGAAGGCATTGCCGACATCCGGGTGATCGAGGCATTGAATCGATCCATCGAAACCGGCAGGTGGGTGTCACCCGAGCTGTCGCAACGCAGACGCCGCCCGACGCTGCGGCAGGAGATCCGGCGGCCGGGCATCCAGCCCCCACCACTCGTGGGCGGAGTGCACTCCGCGACGATGTAGCGAGCGCCGGCAGCAGCCGGAACAGCTCGCGAGCCAGCGCACGATCAGGCCGCCCGCGGCTTGACCTGCCATATCTACCTACTATGAGGGAGCTTCTTCCCCGTCTCCGGATGCTCCGGGGCCCCTCCGCGCGAGCCATACCCTAATGGGTTGCGCAACACATAAATTGCGCACCGCCGCTGTCGAACCGTGAGGCCCGGCTGCGTCTACATGAAGAAACCCTGTGGGAGTCTCAACGTGCGCCATCGATTCATCGCCTTCGTTTCGCTCGCCGCGGCGGTTGCTGCGACTGCTTTGACGCTTTCCGGATGCTCTAGCGATCAGGCGGCTGCGCGGACGGCACCGCCGCCTCCGCCGCAGGTACCGGTCGCGCACGTCGTCGCCCGGACCGTCACCGACGCCGAGACGTTCACTGGTCGTCTGGAGGCGGTGGACCACGTCGACGTTCGCCCTCGCGTTACGGGGTACATCTCCTCCGTCAGCTTCACGGACGGCAGCATGGTCAAGAAGGGCCAGGTGCTGTTCGTGATCGACCCCCGCCCGTATCAGGCGACCTACCAGCACGCCGCGGCGCAGCTCGATCAGGCCCGCTCGCAACTCTCACTGGCCAGATCCGAGCAGACCCGAGCGGTGAAGCTCTTCGCGGCCCGTGCCATCTCCCGCGAGGAGTTCGACACACGCAGCGCGAATGCAACTCAGGCCGCAGCGGACGTCGAAGCTGCCAAGGCTGCTCTCGATGATGCCGCACTCAATCTGAGCTTCACGCGCGTTACCGCGCCGATCACCGGCCGGGTGAGCCGCGCGATCGTGACTGCAGGGAACCTCGTCACGAGTGGCGAGACGCTGTTGACTACGGTCGTGTCCCTCGATCCGATCTATGTGACCTTCGACGCTGACGAGCAGGCCTATCTCAAGTTCGAGCGGTACGCGCGTATCGATGGGCACAAGGACGTGCCCGCCAGCGCGCATGCGGCGCCGAGCCACCTCGGTAACCCGGTGTACGTGGGGCTCGAGGACGAGAACGGCTATCCGCACCAGGGCCAGCTCATCTTCATGGATAACGCCCTCGATCCGGGCACCGGGACGATCCACGCCCGCGCCCTGATGGCGAATCCCAACGGAACATTCGTGCCGGGACTGTTCACCCGCGTGAAGCTGATCGGCAACCAACGCTACGACGCCGTGCTGATCAATGACAGCGCCATCGGGACCGATCAGACGGTGCGTTTCGTACTCGTCGTCGATCCGAGCAACCACCTTCAGTACCGGCCGGTCGAGCTCGGACCGATCGTCGACGGCCTTCGCGTCGTACGCGGCGGCCTTCACGCCGGGGACACCGTCGTCGTAGATGGCCTGATGCGGGTACACCCGGGCATGCAGGTCAATCCGCAGCTCGTGGCCATGGGCGACCACGATCAGACTCACGCCGCCATGGTGGCTCAGCATGAGAATGACAGCTCATCCCCGAGCGACGACACGCAGTTGACTGCGGACGCCGGGACCTCCCACAAAACCTCCAGCAGGATGAACCGGTGAAACTCTCCCACTTCTTCATCGACCGCCCGATTTTCGCGGCGGTGCTCTCCGCCTTCATCACGATCGCAGGGGCGATCGCGATGATCGAGCTGCCGATCAGCGAGTACCCGGAGGTCGTGCCGCCTTCCGTACAGGTGCAAGCCTCCTACCCGGGAGCGAACCCCAAGGTCGTCGCCGAGACCGTAGCTGCCCCGCTCGAGCAGGCGATCGTCGGCGTCGAGAACATGCTCTATATGTCCTCGACATCGACCACGGACGGGTCGCTGACCCTGACGATCACCTTCCGCGTGGGCACGGACATCGACCGTGCGCAGGTGCTGGTGCAGAACCGTGTTTCCCAGGTATTGCCGCGCCTGCCCGACGAGGTCCGGAACCTCGGAGTCACGACCACCAAGACTTCACCCGACCTGACGATGGTGGTCCACCTTTATTCTCCGGATCACCGGTACGACTCGCTGTATCTTCGCAACTACGCGGTCCGTAATGTCCGCGACGTGTTGGCGCGGTTGCCAGGTATGGGCAATGCGGTGATCTTCGGCGGCGGCGACTATGCCATGCGGATCTGGCTCGACCCGCAGAAGCTGGCGGCGCTCAGCATGACCGCTGGTGATGTCATCAGCGCCGTCCGAGCTCAGAACATCCAGGTAGCCGCCGGCCAGATCGGTGCGCCACCCGCCCCGGGCTCGGACTTCCAGCTCGCGCTGAATGCCATGGGAAGGCTACAGACGCCCGATCAGTTCCGTGAGATCGTCCTGAAGACCGGCGCCAACGGCCAGGTCGTCCACCTCGGCGATGTCGCTCGCGTGCAGATGGGCGCGCAGTCGTACGGCATCCAGAGCTACCTCGACAATCAGGACGCGGTGGCCATCCCGGTCTTCCAGGCCCCCGGATCCAACGCGCTGCAGCTCTCCGATGAGGTGCGCGCCACCATGGCCCAGCTTTCCAAGGATTTTCCGCAGGGGGTGAGCTACAGCATCGTCTATGACCCGACCGTGTTCGTGCGCCAGTCGATCGAGGCGGTCGTACACACGCTCCTCGAGGCCGTGCTGCTGGTCGTGCTGGTCGTGATTCTCTTCCTGCAGACCTGGCGCGCTTCCATCATTCCGCTCATCGCGGTGCCGGTGTCCATCATCGGCACCTTCGCCGTGCTGCTCGCATGCGGCTTCTCCATCAACACGCTGTCCCTGTTCGGACTGGTGCTGGCAATCGGCATCGTCGTGGACGATGCGATCGTCGTCGTCGAGAACGTCGAGCGCCACATCGAAAGCGGCCAGAGCCCGCGCGAGGCGGCGAAGTCCGCCATGAGCGAGGTCAGCCGGCCCATCATTGCCATCACCCTCGTGTTGTGCGCCGTGTTCGTGCCGGTCGCATTCGTGAGCGGCCTCACGGGTGAGTTCTATCGGCAATTCGCGCTCACCATTGCGATTTCGACGGTGATCTCGGCCTTCAACTCACTGACGTTGTCTCCGGCACTCGCTGCGGTACTGCTGAAGCCACATGGCGCGAAGCCTGATGTGCTGACCCGCGTGATGAACCGCCTGTTCGGGGGAGTCTTCCGCCGGTTCAATCAGGGCTTCGAGCGTGCCGGTAACGCGTACCAGCGCGCAGTCGTCGGTACCGTTCGGCGCACTGGCATTGCACTCGCCGTGTATGCCGGACTGATCGGCCTTGCGTACCTCGGCTTCGCGGGCGTGCCGCACGGGTTCATTCCGGATCAGGACAAGCAGTACCTGGTCGCCATCGCACAACTTCCTCCGGCCGCTTCGCTCGACCGGACCGAGCAGGTCGTGAAGGAGATCGGTGATATCGGCATGCACCAGCCTGGTGTCGAGCACGCGGTGCAATTCGCCGGCATGTCGGTGAACGGCTTCGTGCCGAGCTCCAGCGCCGGTCTGGTCTTCTTCGGGCTGAAGCCCTTCGACCAGCGCAAGTCCAAGGCACTGTCCGCCGGAGCGATCGCCGCGGCGCTCAATCAGAAGCTTTCCGCCATTCAGGGCGGCATGGTGGTGGTCTTCCCTCCGCCGCCGGTGATGGGCCTCGGAACGCTCGGTGGCTTCAAGCTGGAGGTAGAGGATCGGAGCGATCTCGGCCCGAATGCGCTCTATGCCGCCGTACAGAAGGCAGTGCAACAGGGCTATCAGAACCCGGCGCTCGCTGGGCTCTTCAGCAGCTACCAGGTGAACGTCCCGCAGCTCGACGTCAACGTGGATCGCGTCAAGGTCATGCAGGATCACGTGAACCTGGATGACGTCTTCCAGACGATGCAGATCTACCTCGGGTCCCTGTACGTCAACGATTTCAACCGTTTCGGACGCACCTACCAGGTGATCGCGCAGGCCGATGCGCCGTTCCGCTCCAATATCGAGGACATCTCGACGCTGCAGACGCGCAACGCCGATGGGCAGATGATCCCGCTCGGGTCGTTCCTCTCCGTCAACCGCGGCTTCGGTCCCGACATCGTGCAGCGCTACAACGCCTACACGGCGGCCGACATCAACGGCGGCCCGGCACCCGGCTACTCTTCGGGAACCGCGCAGGCGGCGATGACGAAGATCCTGAACAACGCGCTGCCGCCCGGCATGTCGTTCGAGTGGACCGATCTCTCGTATCAGCAGCTCATCTCCGGCAATACCGCCGCGATCGTCTTCCCACTCTGCGTGCTCTTCGTATTCCTGGTGCTGGCGGCGCAGTATGAAAGCCTGACCTTGCCGCTCGCGATCATTCTGATCGTACCGGTGTGCCTGCTCGCTGCGATCACGGGCGTCATCCTGGATCACGGCAACAACAACGTGTTCACTCAAGTAGGCCTCATCGTCCTCGTCGGGCTCGCCTGCAAGAACGCGATCCTGATCGTCGAGTTCGCGAAACACCTGCAGGAGGAACAGGGCGAGGACGCGGCCTCTGCCGTGTTGCATGCCGCTCGACTGCGGCTGCGGCCGATCTTGATGACGTCCTTCGCCTTCATCATGGGGGTCGTGCCGTTGATGCTGGCGAGCGGTGCAGGCGCCGAGATTCGCCACGCGCTCGGCACCGTAGTGTTCGCCGGTATGCTGGGCGTCACCTTCTTCGGCCTGCTCCTGACGCCGGTATTCTTCGTCCTCATCCGTCGGATCACGGGCCGCAGCCAAGAGCCTGCGGCGTCCAACGCGGGTGGGCAACTTTCTTCGGATACATCTCATGCGTAAATCCATCATTGCGTTCTTCGTGAGCGCTGCACTCTCCGGCTGTGCCGTAGGACCAAACTATCATCGTCCCACGACTCAGGTGGCGACGCAGTTCCCCACGACCGCTCCCAAGCAGCAGACGAGGGGGGAGTCATCTGCATCCAACGATGTCTATTCCCACGCGCCCGCCCAAACGGAGTTCTGGAAGCAATTCGACGATCCGGTGCTGAATGGCATGATCGGCGATGCTTTGGCGGCGAATTACGACCTGCGCATCGCGCTCGGCCGCCTCGTGCAGGCACGCGCGCTGCGCAACGAGTCACGCTTCGACCTTGCGCCGACGGTCACCGCCTCGGGCGGTTACACCAAGCAGCGCGTGCCGGCTGTCGAGAACCCTGGCGGCGGCGCCTATACGAGCAAGCTCTACGACGCCGGCTTCGATGCCACCTGGGAGCTCGATTTCTTCGGCGGCGTGCGCCGCAGCATCGAAGCGCGCAATGCCGAGCTGGAGGGCGAGGAGGCCAACCTGCACGATGCGCAGGTGTCGGTGATTGCCGAAGTCGCGCGCAACTACTTCGAGCTGCGCGGCGCGCAGACTCAGCTGGCCGTCGCCCGCGGCAACGTCAAGAACCAACAGCAGGTGCTGGCGCTCGCGCAGGCGCAGCTCGAGGCAGGCAGCGGAACGGATCTCGATGTCGCACGCGCGCAGTCACAGCTCAGCACGACCTTGTCGACCATCGGGCCGTTGGAGGCAGCCGTCTCCCGCTCCATTCACCGCCTTGGCGTCCTGACCGGCCGCGACCCCGACGCACTGACGGACGTGCTGAGCGCCCCGCATGAGCTGCCGCCGCTGCCGCAAATCGTGCCGGTCGGCACCCCCGAAGAGTTGCTGCGGCGTCGCGCCGACATTCGCTCGGCCGAGCGCAATCTCGCGGCGTCGACGGCCCTCGTTGGAGTAGCCGTTTCGGACCTCTTCCCGAAGGTCACCTTCACCGGCAACTTTGGCTATGCGGCTGCCGAGCCTGCCGGGCTGGGCTCCGCGGCCTCCCGCAGCTACATGATCGGGCCGGGCATCACCTGGGCCGCCTTCAACCTCGGCCGCGTGCACGCCGAGATTGCCGGCGCGCGTGCGGGAGCGGTGATCGCCCTGGATCAGTACCACGGGACCGTGCTGAATGCGCTGCAAGAGACTGAAGATGCTCTGGTCACGCATGCACGGGACCGCGACCAGCTGCTGCACGCGCAGGATGCGGCACGTGCCAGCGCGACCGCCGCCAAGCTTGCGCAGATCCGCTACAAGGGCGGTATGGTCGACTTCCTGTCGGTCCTCGATGCCGAGCGGACCCAGCTCGAGACCGAGGACGCCCTGGCGCGCAGCCGTACGGAGGCTGCAACCAGCCTGATCGCCGTCTACAAGGCGCTGGGAGGAGGTTGGGAGACTGCCCCCCTGCCGAGGTACACTGACGCCTCAATTTCCCGATAGAGAGATATGTCTCATGAGCGTTTCGGTGGTCGATCCGACCTTCGCCCATCTGGAGACCTTGACGAGGCCCACCCCCTGCACCGAGGAGCTGAGCCAGATCAACGAGTCCCTCAGACGGCGGGAGGCGCTGCTCGTGGCCTCCGCCAAGGCGAGCAGGATGCTGCTCGAGGCTCCCGACGTGCGCGGCACCATCCCCGGAGTGTTGCGCCTCATCGGCGAGGCGGCCCATGTGGATCGGGTCAATGTCATGCGGGCGCGGCGGGGTCCCGAGGGCGAGCCCCTGCTCGTGGTGGTCAGCGAGTGGACCGCCGAAGGCGTACCGCCGCACATCGATGACCCCGCGGTGTGCATGTGCGATGAGCGTCAATTCTCCGCAGTGTCGGCAGAACTGCGCGCCGGCCGGAGCGTGTGCCTCAACAAGAGCGAGTCGCCCGTCAACTGCGCGGCTGTCACGGGCTTCGAGGGCATCGGCACCAAGACCAAGGCCATCGTACCGATCTTCGTCGCCGGCGAGTTCATCGGCGTCGTGGGTTTCGACAACACCCGCCAGCGTCGCGCAATCGACTCTTCGGAGCTTGCGGCGCTCGAGAACGCGGCAGGCGTCATTGGTGCTGCACTCCATCGGCAACGCCTCATCGACGACATGAGACGGGAGCGCGAGCGCGCGGCTGAGGAACGCGTTGCGGAGCTGGCGAAAGCCAACGCCGTCATCCGCGGCAACCTCGAGCGTCTGGCGAGCGAGCCGGACCTGCACAGCTTTCTCGGCCACGTGTTGTTGGAAGCGACGCGGCAGTTCGATGCGGCCTCGGGCGCGGTCGTCGTCTCCAAGGACAGCCTGCAGCAATGGCGGATCGCGGCACACGTCAGGGACGGCCGCATCGAGGAGCCGCCCTACCCCATCAGCGTGCCGATCGACGGCTCTTCCTTCGGGGACCGGTTCACCAAGCCGACGGAGCCCATGTATCTCGATGTCGAGCAACAATCGGAGGAGTTCTGGCCGGGCATGCTCGCTTTCCACCGGCAGGAGGGCTACGCCGGCACGGTGGTATATCCGCTCGTTTTCGGCTCCCGCAACGTCGGCTTCCTCATCCTGCGCTTCCGCCGCATTGCGCACGACGTGCAGCGCAGCGAGCTCCTGGTGGCGCTCGCCCAGCAGGCGACGCTCGCCGTGCAGCTCACCCGCCTCGCCTACCAGGCGAAGGAGGCGGCCGTGCTGGTCGAGCGTGCGCGCATCGGTCAGGAGATCCACGACGGTCTGGCACAGGCTTTCACGGGAATTCTGATGCAGCTCGGCGCGGTGGAGGAATTCCCGTCCTGCAAGAAGAAAAACTCCGGACTGGCACTGACCCTGACCCGCATCCGCGATCTCGCCCGCGAGGGTCTCGCTGAGGCACGGCGCTCGGTGATGGCACTGCGCCTCGATCAGACCCGGCGTGCGGGACTGGAGCTGGCGCTGCGCCAGCTTGCCGAGCGCTCTACGGTTCCGGGCGGTGTGACGTGCAGCTTCGAAGGCGGCGGCATCACCACCGGCCTGAAGCCGGAGTACGAGCACGAGCTATTGCGCATCGCGCAGGAGGCGGTCAGCAATGCAGTGCGCCATGCGCGGCCGCATGCCATCCGCATCACCATGACGGACGAGACCGCACATTGGGAGATGGCAGTGGAGGATGACGGGCGCGGCATGGAGCAGCGGCCGGAGTGGTATGCGCGAGAGGGCTTCGGCCTCACGAGCATGCGTCAGCGGGCAAGCGCGATCGGCGGCGAGTGGCAGATCGAGAGTCAACCCGGCGCGGGCACGCGGGTGAGCGTGCGGCTGCCGAAGCGCAAGGCGGCGGCATAATGGTCGCGGTCCTGACTAAGAAAAAGATTCGGGTCATCCTCGCGGATGATCATCCGGTGGTGCGGGACGGCCTGGCGGCCATGGTCAATCAGCAGGCGGACATGGAGGTGGTGGCGGAAGCCGGCGACGGCGATGAGGCAATTTCGCTTTACGAGCGGCATCAGCCGGATGTGTTGGTGCTCGACCTGCGAATGCCGAAACGCGATGGCGTGGCGGTGGTGCAGCGGGTGCTCGAGATCAACCCCAAGGCGCGCATCCTCATCATGACGACCTATGACGGGGATGAGGACATCTTCCAGTGTTTGAGCCAGGGCGCGAAGGGATACCTGCTGAAGGACGCGCCGCGGCAGGAGATCCTGTCGGCCATCCGTGCGGTGAGCGAGGATCGCCCGTATACCTCATCCTCGGTGGCGGCGAAGGCGCTGCAGAGGATGGCAAAGCCGAGCCTCACGCAAAGGGAGCTGGACGTGCTCGAGCTCGTGGCTCAGGGCAGGAGCAACAAGGATATCGCGCGGCGCCTGTCGATCACGGAAGGCACCGCCAAGACGCACGTGAAATCCATACTCACCAAGCTCGATGCCATCAGCCGCACGGAGGCGGTCGCAGTCGCTCACAAGAGAGGACTGATCCGGCTTTAGGGACTGGCGTCGGTTCGTCTTCAGGCTTACTCGCCCAGGCACCGACGATCGCCGCAGCGATCGCAACGATCGCATAGAGTGCCGTGACCATGAGCATTGCGGATGACATGGGGACGACCCCCATGGTCGACTGGAGAGCCAGGGTGGTGATCGGACCGATCGCGCCGATCACGTTGCTCAGCAGCGCATCGGTCAATTTCAAGCCTATCTGACCCAGGTAGATCGGACCCACGAGAACGACGAGGAAGATGAGGCTCTCCTGCGCAATGGCCGCTGCGGAGAGGCTCGAGAGCGCTCCGGGTGCCCTGGCCACCATCAAAGCCGCGACCGCCGTGACGAGCGAGAAGCGTACGCTGACGATCGAAAGCGCCGACACACCGGATTCATTCATGCGCTTGGAGATGATGCTTTCGGCGGCGATGACGACTCCGGAGAACCCGGCTAGCGCCACGCCCGCAAGGCCTGCCATCGGATCGAGTCGCGAAAAGCCGGACCGCCCGGTGCTGACGACGATCGCGAGAGCCACGACGGCGCCAACGAGAGCCCAGTGCAACGATGTCTCCAGGCGACCTGCCTTCGAACCGGCACCGCTCCTGAGGCCGAGCACACCCCAGAGCGCCACCGCCGCGGGGGCAATGCCGGAAAAGGCCAGGTTCACTGCAGCAGGCTCGACCAGTCGAAGCGAGCCGAAATAACTCAGCCAGGCCACGAGCGTGGTGACGTTGACCGCAATCACCTGCCGCCACGCGGTGCGCAGCAAGCGGATCTGGCGGCCGCCGAATATGGCGAGGCCGCAACCGAACACGGCCGCCACGGTCCCGAAGGCCACCAACGCAACATCGAACAGGCCGAGGTTGCCGAATAGATGCCGAAGATAGACGTCACGGACGGCCTGGGCAGCCACGAAGCCGAGCAGTGCAGCAACACCAATCCTGAAACCCTGCATGATGGAAGCCCCAATCCTCTCTATCGGCCGAGCAAGCAGTGATCAACCGGGCCCGATCAGCTCCGTGCGCGGGTAATGTGGCAGAGCATGCAGCCCGCTTTTGCAGTGTGCGCATTGATGAAGGCCACCTCGCCGCGCTCGAGGATTCTGCGGATGGCATCATCGTGGCCTCCACCCTCGACCAGCTCGTTCGCCTCATACAACATCATGCCGTCGCTCCCGAACGCGCGCAGTGAGACGTGCCGATTGCGAACGATTTCCGGCACCACGTCCGGCTCCTCGAAGCGGGCACAGGAGTGGGCACAGAGGAAGATGGCGGTGGGATGACCATACACGCTCTTGGGCTCGGGAGCCTGATGCGAGAGCAGCAGCATGCCTTCGTCGCCGGACGCTTCGCGCAGGCAGTAACGGCAGGGGTATGTCTCCCGCCCGCTGACCCGTTGAATCCGATGGCCGAAGTCGTCGACTCGGGCTGTGCGGTAGCGCTCGACGTCATGGGCGCTCAATGCGACGCAGCGGTAGGTGCTCATGCCATTCATGGCGCCGATGATGCAGGGGCGTTGCGTCGCCGGCTTCCGGAATCATGCGCGCGGGGCCTTGCGGCGCGTGGAGCCGCAGACTTCTGCACTCCGCCGGAACTTTCGATATCGCGCTCCGTTGACCGCCAACGCGGGCTGGCCACGCGCAGGCGGTCCCGCGCAACAGACGCACTAGGAGTTGCCAGAATGAATCCGAGCTTCACTTCAACGAATGCTGAGACTGCAGCTAACGAGGCCAAGCGCGAGGCTGAGCGCATGGCGGAAAGCGCAGGCGACACGGCTGCCAGAGCAACGCGCACCGCGCGCGAGCGGGCGGATCAGGCGCAGCGTTGGGCCAAGTCGCGTTGGGGCGACCTGCAGAACAGCGTCGAATCCCAGCCCTACCAGTCCACTGCCTGGGCGCTCGGGATCGGTTTCGCCGCTGGCCTGCTCCTCATGGGGTTGCTGCGCGGCCGTAGATGACGTCACGCTGCGCAGCCGTGTCATGGAGGCCGGATGCGCTCCCGTGATGGTTCTGTGACACATCGGGCCGGGAGCCGTGGTCTGCTTGGCCCATGCACCAGATCGGCGCCGTGGGTCTGTCGTACCGGCATGCCGGTATCGATGAGGTCGCTCGCCTTTCGATCCCCAAGGGAGATCTCGAGGCTCGGCTGCCGGCGCTGCGCGATGCGCTGAAGGTCTCCGAGCTTCTCTATCTCGGCACCTGCAACCGCGTCGAGCTCCTGTTCGCCACCCGCGACGGCGAGTCGGCGGGCGACCTGCGCGAGGCTGCGCTCGAGCAACTGTCCGGCGGCCGCTTCGCGCCCGGGCGGGCTTCACGCCTGCTGCGGGCGTGGGCCGGTGAATCGGCTCTCGAGCACGTGCTGCTCCTCGCCTGCGGGCTGGATTCCGCTCAGGCCGGCGAACGCGAGATCGCCGGGCAACTGCGTCTGGCCTGGGAGGCTGCCCGCACCGCCGGCACGAGCGGTCCGATGCTCGACCGGCTGGTCGGCGAGGCCCTCGCCATGGCCAACCGGGTGCAACGGCTTCAGGCTGGGGTGCGTGCGCGCTCCCTTGCGGACCTCGCAGCCGTCCGCGTGCTCGATCACCTGGCCGGCACTCCCGACACGGTCGCCCTGATCGGAGTTTCGCCGATGACCCGCCGCTGCGGTCTTGCGCTGCATCGGGCCGGGATACCGCTCCTCATCGTAAACCGGACGCTCGGGCCGGCCACCGAGCTCGCCGCGAGCGTCTCGGGGCGTGCCGTCCTCCTGGAGCAATTCCGGGAGCAGCCAGCGGTGGTTGCGGCGCTGGTGCTGGCCGCAGGCGGCGGCGAGCCCATACTCGATGGCCGCTCGCTGCAGCTACTGGGCGAGAGCGCTCGGCAAGCATCGCGGGCACGCCCGGACGACCGCCGTGCGGGCACACCCCTGGCCGTGGATTTCGGCGTGCCGCCGAATGTGGACCCCGAGGACGCGCGGCGTGCGGGCATCACCAGGATCGGCATGAGCGAGCTCGTGGAGGAGGTGCAGGAGCAGCGAGTCACCGAGCTGCTGCGCCTCGCGCCTGTGCGCGCCGCCATCGACGAGCGGTTGGCGCAGCTGCGTGAGGAGATGGCCAGCCGCGCGATCGGGACGAGGCTCGCCGAGCTGCGTGGCAGCTTCGAGCAGATCGCCGCAGATGAGATCCGCCGTGCGCTGTCGGCGGAGCTGCGTAGCCTGACGGAGGATCAGCGGGAAGCCATGCAGGATCTGACGTCTCGACTCGCGCGACGTCTCGCACATCTGCCGATCTCAGGGATGCGCGCAGCGGCCGCGCACGCGACCCCGGAGGTCATCGACGCATTCTTCCGGGAGGCGCGCCTCCATCGCGCCGCGCGTACCGAGCCGGACTCCCGGGACGCGGCAGCCGCACCGGCAGCCGAAGAGCCACTACCATAGGACCCGTGATGAGCCATTCAACAGAAGGTGCCACCCGCCAGCCGCAGTTGCAGCCACGCTCGAAGCAGCTCTACGAGCGTGCCAGCCGCGTGATCCCGGGCGGTGTCAACTCGCCGGTGCGGGCATTCAGGGCGGTAGGGGGCACGCCGCTTTTCTTCGTGAGTGGCAGCGGGGCGTATCTCACGGATGCCGACGGACGCACTTATCTGGACCTCGTCTGCTCCTGGGGACCGCTGATATTGGGTCACGCGCATCCGCAGGTAGTCGAGGCTGTCGCGCAGGCCTGTCGGCAGGGAACGACCTTCGGCGCGCCATGTCCCGCAGAGGTTGAGCTGGCCGAGCGCGTAGTCGCATCCTATCCCGGCATCGAGCAGGTGCGGCTGGTATCGTCCGGTACCGAGGCGGTCATGAGCGCCATCCGCCTGTCACGCGCGTTTACCGGACGCGATCTGATCGTCAAATTCTCTGGCTGCTACCACGGCCACGCCGATCACCTGTTGGTCGCAGCAGGATCGGGTCTCGCCACCTTCGGGCGGCCCTCCTCGGCAGGCGTACCGGAAGCCTTCACCGCCTGCACGCGCGTGTTGCCACTCGACGATGAGGCGGCCGTCAACGCGCTTTTCAGCCGCGACGGCGAGCGGATCGCCGCGGTCATCATCGAGCCGCTGCCTGCCAATCACGGCCTGCTGCCCCAACGCCGGGAGTTCCTCGAGCGACTGCGCGCCGTAACGCGCGAGCACGGTGCGCTCCTCATCTTCGATGAAGTCATTTCCGGCTTCCGGCTCGCGCGCGGCGGTGCGGCTGAGCAGCTCGGCATCGTTCCGGACCTCGCGACCTTCGGCAAGGTAATCGGCGGCGGCATGCCCGTAGGGGCTTTCGCGGGGCCACGGCGAGTCATGGCGCGACTCGCCCCAGACGGTGACACCTATCAGGCGGGCACTCTTTCCGGCAACCCCGTCGCCATGGCAAGCGGCATTGCCACGCTCGATGTGCTCGCCGCCACCAACGGTTGGGAGCGCCTCGAGGCGTTGGGCAGGCAGCTCGATCGCCTGTTGCAGCCGGTCCTCGAGGAGGCGCCCTTTCCGCTTCACCTGGTGCGCGTGGGATCGCTCTTCTGGCTGTCGATGCACGACAGCGGCGCGCCCCGTACGGCGGCAACCCTCTCGCAGCAGGCGGTGGACCGCTTCGCAGCGCTCTTTCACGCAATGCTGGCGCAGGGCATCTACCTTCCGCCCTCGGCCTACGAGGCCTGCTTCCTCTCGCTCGCCCACACCGCGGCGGACCTCGAGCGACTGGCGCAGGGCTTGCGCACGGCGCTCGCCACCCTCCGTTGACATCCCGGCGATGAAGGCACCGCGCGTATTCCAACTCACGGCGCTGGCCCTGGTGCTGGTGTCAGCCGTCGAAGTCGGCTGGTGGCTGCTCGACCAGCACCGCTTTGCCGTCGACAAGGTGCGGGAGATGCACGAAGTCTATGCCCAGGAGGTGGGCGCGGCGCAGGCGCTGCTCGATGCCGGAATACCCGCGGCGCGGGTGCACACGCTGATGCCGGGCGTCATCGTGACCAACCAACACGCTGCGCTCTCTCCGGATGTCGACCGGCAGCTGCTGGCCGAGGAGCGGCGGCACATCGCCCAGTACGCGTGGGAGGGCTCGTTCTTCATCATCGCCCTCGCCGCCTGCATCGCGGTGATCGCCCGTGCATTGCGCGCGGAAGCGCGGGTGATTCAGGAGCAGGAGAGCTTCCTGGCGCTGGTGTCTCATCAGTTCAAGACCCCGCTCGCGAGCCTGCAGTTGTCGCTCGAGACCATGGCGATGCGGCCACTCTCCGCCGAGCATTCACGCGCCCTGATCGAGCGGATGCTCGCCGACCTCGCACGCATGGAAGGCATGGTGACGCAGATCCTCGAGAGCATGCGGCTCGATCGCGGCCGCATCGACCTCAGGCGCGAGCCGGTGGATCTCGGCGGTGCAGTGGCGCGAGTGATCGCGGGCTTCGAGGAGCGCGCCGCGAAGGATCGGATCGCCGTCAGCGCCGAGATCGAGCGCGGCCTCGAAGTAATGGCCGACCCGCTGGCGCTCGATGTCATCCTGCGCAATCTCTTCGAGAACGCGCTCGCGGCGGTCGCCCCGATCGGCGGCGGCAGCATCACTTTCATCGGTCGGCGGCTCGGCGGCCAGATCGAGCTCGCCGTCCGCGACAGCGGCGTCGGCTTCCGGCCGGCCGATGGCCCACGGCTCTTCCAGAAATTCAGCCGCCTGCATCCGGGTGGCGGCGGCAGCCACTTCGGCACCGGCCTCGGCCTCTACATCGTCAGGCGCCTGATGCAGCTCGAGGGCGGCCAGGTGAGCGCACGGAGCGCAGGCGTCGGTCAGGGGGCAACGCTCGTGCTCGCGTGGCCGGCAGGCGTGGCGCATCCGGACCGGGCACCTGATCCGACCGTGAGCCGCGGGCCGCTCGATCCGCAGACCGCAAGGCGGGAGCAATCATGACCGTCCCGGCCGAATCCACGCGCCGCATCCTCGTCGTCGAGGATGATCCGCATCTCGGCGCGGGCGTCGTCGAGAACCTCCGGGCAGAGGGTTACGAGGTCGACTTCGTCACTGATGGGCGCAAAGCCCTGGACTGGCTGGACGGCAAGCCCTGCGGCCTCGTCCTGTTGGATGTCATGTTGCCGGAGATCGACGGCTTCAGCGTATGCCGGACGCTGCGCGAGCGCGGTGACAACACTCCGGTGCTGTTCCTCACTGCGCGCGGCGACCCGGCCGACCGCGTACGCGGGCTCGAGGCCGGCGGCGACGATTACCTCGCAAAGCCCTTTCACCTGCGCGAGCTGCTGCTGCGCGTGCGAGCCATCCTGCGCCGCTGGGACTGGTATCAGAGCGCATCGAGCGCGGAAGGGGCGACCCTGCGCTTCGGCGGCAACGAGGTCGATTTCCGCGCGTTTCGCGCCCGCTCCTGGAACGGCATCGCGCAGGAGCTGACCGAGAAGGAGGCGATGATCCTGAAAGTTCTCGCCGAGCGGCCGGGAGAGATCGTCTCGCGCGAGGATCTGCTCGAGCGCGTGTGGGGCTATGACGTCTTTCCCTCGACGCGCACGGTGGACAACTTCATCCTGCGGCTGCGCAAGCGCTTCGAACGCGACCCGGCCGACCCGCGCCACTTCCTGACTGTCTGGGGGGTCGGCTACCGATTCATGTCCGAGGGGGAAACTTGACCGGTAGAGACGACTCGAAGGCAACACGGGCGCTGCGAATCGGCACGCGCGCCTCCGCGCTCGCCCTGTGGCAGGCTCGTCACGTCGAGACACGGATTCGCGCACTGCCCGGCGCGCCGCCGGTCGAGTTGGTCCCGATCACCACGACGGGCGACATGCGCGCAGACGTACCGCTGTGGGCGGTGCGCGGCCGCGCGTTCTTCACGAAGGAGATCGACCGGGCGCTCATCGAGAGCAGGATCGACGTTGCCGTGCACAGCCTGAAGGATCTGCCGACCACGATGGAGGCTGGGCTGGCGCTCGCGGCGGTCCTGACACGGGAAGACTCGCGCGACGCGCTGATCAGCCGTAGCGGCGATCCGCTATCCAAGTTACCTCAGGGCGCCCGCGTCGGCACGAGCAGCCTGCGGCGTCGGGCCTTCCTGATGCGCGCACGACGCGACCTGACGTTGCTCGAGCTGCGCGGCAACGTACCGACACGCCTGGAGCGCCTCGAGCGAGGCGACTACGATGCGATCATTCTCGCAACGGCCGGGCTCAGGCGACTCGACCTCGGGCACCGCATCACCGAGCACCTTTCACCCGACGAGTTTCCGCCCGCGGTCTCGCAGGGCGCCATCGGCGTCTGCACGCGCGCGGACGATCTGCATTCCGCCAGCTGGCTCAAGCGCCTGGATGATCTGCCGACGCGCCTCGCCACTACCGCGGAGCGTGCGCTGTTGGAACGAATCGAAGGAGGATGTCAGGTTCCGCTCGGCGCGCTCGCCACGGTCGCGGCAGCCGGCATCCGTCTGCACGCTGCCGTCTGCGCCCTCGACGGCTCGCAGCGGCTGGACGCGAGCGGACAGGCCGAGGCGACGATGGTCGGCGCGACGGCGCTCGGGTTGCGGCTCGCAACCGAGCTGATCGCAAATGGCGCAGCCAGCCTCATCGCCGCGGAGCGCGCCGCGCAAGGCCGCGCGGAAGAGCCATGACCACCGCTGCACCCCTGAAACCGGTGGTCGTCACGCGCGCGGAGGCAAGCGATGGCCCGTTGTCTGCGGAGCTCAAGAGCCTCGGGCTTCCTGTGTTGGTTTGGGCCGCGGTGCGCGTGTTGCCCGCCGACACCTCGCGGCTCGATGAGGCGCTCAACCGCGCGCAATCGTTCGATTGGATCGTTTTCACCAGCCGCCACGGCGTCGCCGCCGTGACGGCTCGCCTCCCCTCGCCTCCCTCGGGTGTGCGGACGGCTGCTGTCGGCCGCGCAACGGCCAGCGTGCTGAAGCAGCACGGTTGGCCGGTCGCCCTGCTGCCCGGAGAGCCCAGCGCTGCAGGTCTGGTGGCCGCGTTTGCCGCATCCGGCTCGGCGCGCGGAGCGCGCATCCTCTATCCCGCCAGCTCCCGCGCACTCCCGACACTCGCTGCCGGCCTGACGCAGCTGGGTGCAGAGGTCACCACCGTGGAGGCCTATCGCACGGTGTCGGGTAGCTCACTGGACATCGAAGAGTGCCGGACCTGGATCGCGCGGGAAGGAGTGGGGGCCGTTACGTTCGCCAGTCCCTCGGCGGTCGCCGAGCTCGAAAGCGCACTCGGCCAGGAAGACTTCGCGCGATTACTCGGCAACGCGCCCGCGGTCGCGATCGGTCCCACCACCGCACGCGCTCTGACGGAGCGGGGATATACGCCCACACTGGCCGAGTCGGCCACCCTGCGGGGCCTGGCACACACGAGCCTGCAGGCCGTCAACACAGGACCACCCCAGAAATGGCGCGCTTCGCCCTCTTCCGGGGGCTGAGTCAATCTCGAGGTACCGATGAGTCATCCAGCATCTAGACCCCGCCGGACGCGTCAGTCGGACGCGTGGCGTCGTATGGTCCGCGAAACACGGCTCTCAACCGACGCGCTCATCTATCCGCTTTTCGCGGTTCCCGGCCGCGGCGTCCGGCATCCGGTCTCGAGCATGCCCGGCGTAGCGCAACTCTCCATCGACGAGCTGGTGAAAGAGGCCAAGGGGGTGGCAGCGGCCGGTGTCCCCGCGGTGCTGCTCTTCGCCGCCCCGGCGGAGAAGGATTCGCGCGCCAGCGCCGCGCTCGACCCGAAGGGGCTGGCCGCGCAGGCAATCTCGGCGCTCAAAGAGGCCTGTCCCGACCTCCTGGTGTGGGCGGATGTCTGCCTGTGTGGCGCGACGGACCACGGGCACTGCGGCCACATCCTGCCGAGCGGCAGGATCGACAACGATACCTCGGTCGAGACGCTCGCCGAGGTCGCACTCAACTACGCGCGGGCCGGTGCCGATGCGGTGGCACCCAGCGACATGATGGATGGACGAGTACAGGCCATGCGCCACCTCCTCGATCGGGAGGGCTGGTCGATGACGCCGATTGTTTCATATGCGGCGAAATACGCCTCATTCTTCTATGGACCGTTTCGGGAAGCTGCCGAATCTGCCCCTGCGTTCGGTGATCGCCGCTCTCATCAGATGGACCCGGCCAATTCGCGGGAGGCCGTCAGGGAGGTGCTGCTGGACGTCGAGGAGGGTGCCGATCTGGTCATGGTGAAGCCGGCAGGCCCGTACCTGGATGTGATTCGCCAGGTGCGCGATGCCGTGACGGTGCCCGTCGTGGCCTACCAAGTGAGTGGTGAATACAGTCTCATCAAGGCCGCGGCCGAGCGCGGCTGGATCGACGAGCGGGGCGCTATCTTCGAGACCCTGACCGGCATCCAGCGCGCCGGGGCAGACCTCATCATCACTTACTACGCGCCGCAGGTGGCGCGTTGGCTGTCCGGGCAATGACCGGCTCCAGCCTTCCCGAAGGCGTACCGGCGGAGACCGCGCCGTTTCTCGCCGCGTGCAGACGACAACCCGTGCCGCACACGCCCATCTGGATCATGCGCCAGGCAGGCCGCTATCTGCCCGAGTACCGGCGGGTGCGCTCGCAAACCGAGTTCACGGCCCTGCTGCGCGACCCGCAACTCGCCGCGGAGGTCACTCTGCAGCCGGTGCGTCGCTTCCCGTTGGATGCCGCCATTCTCTTCAGCGACATCATGACCCCGCTTCAGGGAATGGGTGTGGGGCTCTCCTTCGAGCCCGGCCCGGTGGTACGCGAGCCCATCCGGACCGACTCTGCAATCGACACACTTGCCGAGCTGGTCCCGCAGCGGGACGTAGCCTTCGTGCTCGAGTCGATCCGCCTGGTGCGGGCGCAGCTGCCACCCCGCGTGCCGCTCATCGGTTTCGCGGGGGGACCCTTCACACTGCTCTGCTATCTGGTGTGCGGGCGCCCGTCGAAGGAATTCGGTGCCGCGCGATCCTTTCTCTACGCAAGTCCGCATTCGGCGGAGCGCCTGCTCGAGCGGCTGGCCGACGCCATGGCCGCGTATCTGCGAGCGCAGGCGGCCGCGGGGGCGCAGGCGCTGATGCTGTTCGAGTCATGGGCCGGATTGCTCGCGCCTGTCGAGTTCGAGCGCTTTGCGCTGCGTGCCGTGAGACGGACGGTGGCGGGACTGCGCAACACCGGTGTGCCGCTGATTTACTACGTCAATCAGGGGTCGGCGCTCATGCAATCCGTGGCGGACCTCGATGTCGATGTCATCGGCGTCGACTGGCGCTCACCGCTCGGCACCGTGCGCCGGGTGTTGGGACCGGGCAAAGCCGTACAGGGAAATCTCGACCCGGCGGCGCTCTTTGCACCGCCTGAGGATTTGCGGCAACACGCAGGGCGGGTGCTCGATGAGGTCACCGGCTCGCCCGGCCACATCTTCAACCTGGGACACGGCATCTGGCCGGAGACTGATCCCGACGCCGTGGCTCGGCTCATCGACTATGTCCACGAGCGCTCGATGCAACACGCTGCTCCTCGGATGGGCACGAGGTGATCACGACGCCAACCGCCGACCGCCGTGCTCAGGCTGCGGACGCCTGGTTCCGCGATCTGCAGACACGCATTTGCGCAGCCTTCGAGACATTCGAGCCGGAGTGCCGCTTCGAAGCGCGCAGCTGGCGCCGGCCTGAGGGACATCGCCTGCAGGGCGGGGGCGAGTCGCGGATGATGCGCGGCGCCGTGTTCGAGAAGGTAGGCGTCAACGTGAGTCACGTATGGGGTCTTCTCAACGAGCAGGCGCGCAACCAGGTCAAGGGCTCCGCGCAGTCGGACGGGCACTTCGTGGCCTGCGGCATCTCACTGGTTGCGCACATGTGCAACCCCTATGTCCCGGCTGTCCATCTGAACCTGCGGTATCTCAGCACCAGCTGCTCGTGGTTCGGCGGAGGGTCGGACCTGACGCCGACCTTTCCTTTCGACGAGGACACTGCAGAATTCCACGCTGCCCTGCGAACGGCATGCGATAGGTACCGCCCGGACGCCTATCGCGAATTCAAAGAGTGGTGCGACCGGTACTTTTATTTGCCGCACCGTCGCGAGCCGCGGGGTGTCGGAGGTATATTCTTCGATGATCTCGCGGGCAGCGACCCTGAAGCCGATTTTGCGTTCGTTCAGCGCGTCGGGGAGAGTTTCCTCGATGTTTACCCGAAGATCGTCGCACGTCGCAAGGACACCCCTTTCGATGACGCGGCCCGGGAGCGCCTGCTCGTGAAGCGCGGGCGGTACGTCGAGTTCAACCTCGTCTATGATCGGGGGACGAAGTTCGGCTTCCAGACCGACGCGGACCCGGAGGCCTATCTCATGAGCCTGCCGCCGCTCGTCAGGTGGTGATTCCGAACGGTGAGGATGGGAATGCGGCTTGCAACCCGCAAAATCTAAAGTGCGCCCATGACCAGGATATTTCTGCCGCTCATCTGTGCGGCGCTGGGCCTTGCGGCAGCCTCCTGCAGTCAGACGGAGGGGCCGTTCGCGCCGGCTGAGGCTCCCGCCTCGCCCCATGGCACTGCGGCTGCCGCAATGGCGAGCCCCTCCGACAAGGCCGCCGGAGGCGACCTTGCGCGTCGCGACGCGGCGGCGGAGGGTGGCGCCCCCGACGCGGTCGGACAGACGCTGCAGCCACAGGGGACGGGCTCGGCGGCACCGCCCGCCCCCGCGCCCACGGCCAAGTCACCGGACGTACCCGAGCTGGGCCCTCCGCCGACCGACCCGACTACTTCCACACCGGACTCCGCACATCAGGCCGCACCGCAGTCCGCCCCGGAGGCTGCGCCCGATGCACCCGTGAGCGCGGCGGCCCAGCGCCGTGCCTCGACCCTGATCGGCATGCAGGTGGTATCGGGGGACGGTAGCCCGCTGGGTCAGGTGAAGGACATCATCTTCGATCGGCAGGGTCAGGCGACTCACGTGGTGGTCGCATATGCCGGAGCGACTCCGATCGGCCCCGCGGAGACTCCGGATGCCACCACCCCCGAATCCGCTCCCGACGCAAAGCTCACCGCGATGCCGTGGGATGCCGCGATGGCGAGCATCAAGGACGGCCGGCTGGTGTTGAATGGCGCAAAGCTGGAGCAGGCGCCGAGCTTCAGGCCGGGAGAGTGGCCGAATCTCGATGACCGGGACTGGAGCAGCACCGCCGATGACTACTGGCGCAAGGTGGTGCGGGCCAACCTCGCGGCGCACCCCGGCGCTCCGATCGATTCGACTTTGAGGCAACGCGGACGCCGGACGCGCGGCGGCGAGTGAGTGGCCGGAAGCCCTCGGCCCAGGATGAGATGACGAGCCCACAGCGCGACGCCACGCGAGACTTCGCCGCGGCGCTCATCGATTGGCACGGGCACCATGGGCGGCACGACCTGCCGTGGCAGCGCAATCGCACAGCCTATCGAGTGTGGGTGTCGGAGATCATGCTGCAACAGACGCAAGTCGCGACTGTCGTCCCCTACTACGAGAACTTCGTACAACGCTTCCCGGATGTCGGCACGCTCGCCGCGGCGCCACTCGATGACGTGCTGCATCTCTGGTCAGGATTGGGTTACTACGCACGCGCGCGCAACCTCCACCGCGCCGCCCAGCGCATCGTCGCGGAGCACGGCGGCCGCTTCCCGAAGGGCTTCGAGACTGTTGCGGATCTCCCGGGCATCGGCCGATCCACCGCGGGAGCAATCCTCGCTCTGAGCCGCGGTGAACGCTTCCCAATCCTCGATGGCAACGTGCGTCGCGTGTTGTCGCGTCATTTCGGCGTGGACGGCAGCACGTCCGATCGCGCCATCCTGCAGAAGCTGTGGGACCTATCCAACAGGTGCACCCCCACGACGCGAGTCGATACCTATACGCAAGCGGTGATGGACCTGGGAGCGACAGTCTGCGTACGCCGCCATCCCTCCTGCATGAGCTGTCCCTTGTCAGCCACTTGTGTCGCGTACCGCACCGGACGGCAGGAGCAGCTACCCACACCCAGGCATGCCCGCCCACGGCCGCTGCGAGAAGTCTTCATGCTGGCGGCCGTGCGCGACGACGGGGACGTGCTCCTCGAGCGCCGCCCGGAGTCCGGCGTGTGGGGCGGACTGTGGTGTTTGCCGGAGTTCGCATCAGTGGCGGAGGCTGGCGTCTATGCGCAGCAGGCTCTGGATGGAGCCTCGGCTCGCCCGACGCCGTTGGCGCCTGTCGAGCACGCGTTCACGCACTTCCAGCTTGTCATCACGCCGCTCCTGGCCCATTGTTCCGGCAGCGCGGGCGCCCCTGATCCGGCGCGAAGCGTCTGGTACCGCGCGCGCGAGCCGGCGAAGCTCGGCTTGCCTGCCCCGATCCGGCTGCTGCTCGAGCAGCTCGCCGGTGGCGCGGGGTGCCAACCTCAACTCTTCGACTGACTGGAGAACTCGACGTGGCCCGAATGGTGCAGTGTGTAGTGCTCAAACGCGAGGCGCCCGGTTTCGACCGGCCGCCCTATCCCGGGGACCTCGGCCGACGAATCTACGAAAGTGTCTCGCGCGAGGCCTGGGCCCGCTGGCTGCAGCACCAGACCATGCTCATCAACGAGTATCGACTGACACCCATCGAGCCCAAGGCCCGCAAGTTTCTCGAGGCGGAGATGGAGAAGTTCCTGTTCGGCACCGGCTCGAGCAAGCCCGAGGGTTACAAGCCCGAGGGCAGCGAGCGCAGCGGGGAAGAGACCTGACATGTCCGCAGCCGGCCCTCCATCCATCCACCCGCGCGTGCGCGAAGTTACCGAGCGGATCCGCGGGCGCAGCCGCGAGCCGCGCCGGGCATACCTCGAGCGCATGACGGCGCAAGGCGCCGGCGAGCCGGCGCGCAAGCGCCTCTCCTGCACCAACCTGGCGCACGGATTCGCCGCGTCCACGGCGTCCGACAAGCAAGCGCTGAGAGAGCTGCGCTGGCCGAACCTCGCCATCGTCACCGCCTACAACGACATGCTGTCGGCACATCAGCCGTTCGAGCGCTTCCCGGGCCTGATCCGCGCCGCCGCGCGCGAGATCGGCGCGACGGCGCAAGTCGCCGGCGGCGTGCCCGCGATGTGCGATGGCGTGACCCAGGGCCAACCCGGCATGGAGCTCTCACTCTTCAGTCGCGACGTCATCGCCATGTCGACCGGCATCGCCCTCTCCCACGGCATGTTCGATGCCGCGCTCTGCCTCGGAGTCTGCGACAAGATCGTACCCGGACTGCTCATCGGCGCCCTCTCCTTCGGCCAGCTGCCGGCCGTGTTCGTTCCGGCAGGACCGATGTCATCGGGCCTGCCCAACAAGGAAAAGGCACGTATCCGCCAGCTCTTTGCCGAGGGCAAGGTGGGACGGGATGCGCTGCTCGAGTCCGAAGCCGGAAGCTATCACTCCGCCGGCACCTGCACCTTCTACGGCACCGCCAACAGCAACCAGATGCTGATGGAGGTGTTGGGGCTGCATCTTCCCGGCAGCGCCTTCGTGTCACCCAACACCGAGCTGCGCGATGCGCTGACGGCTGCTGCCACACGCCGGGCGGCGCAGATCACCGCCCTCGGCCAGCAATACCTGCCGCTTGCGAAAGTGCTGGACGAGGCCAGCATCGTCAACGCGATCGTGGGCCTCCTCGCCACCGGCGGCTCGACCAACCACACCCTGCACCTCATCGCCATAGCCCGCGCCGCAGGCATCCTCATCGACTGGGATGACTTCAGCGACCTGTCGGATGTCGTACCGCTGCTGGCCCGCATCTACCCGAACGGCAGCGCGGACGTCAACCACTTCCATGCCGCAGGCGGCATGGGCTTTCTCATGAACGAGCTGCTGCGGGCAGGCCTCATGCACGAGGACGTGCAGACCATCTCCGGCGCCGGACTGCGCGCCTGCGCGCTCGAGCCCTGGCTCTCTCCCAGCGGCCTCGCCTGGCGGGAAGCTCCGGCCTCGAGCGCCGACACCGCCGTCCTGCGTCCCGCCGCCGATCCCTTCAGCGCCGACGGTGGCCTCAAGCTGCTGCGCGGCAATCTGGGCCGCTCCGTGATCAAAGTATCCGCCGTCAACCCCCGACACAGGCTGATCGAAGCCCCGGCCAGAGTCTTCGACAGTCAGGAAGCCGTGTTGGAAAGCTTCCAGCGCGGGGAGCTGGCGCGCGATGTGGTAGTGGTGGTCCGCTTCCAGGGACCGCGCGCCAACGGCATGCCGGAGCTGCACGGGCTGACGCCAGCTCTCGCGTCCCTGCAGGGCAAGGGTCATCAAGTGGCGTTGGTGACGGACGGAAGGATGTCAGGTGCTTCCGGCACGGTGCCCGCGGCGATCCATCTGACGCCGGAAGTCGCGAGTGGGGGCCCGCTCGGCAAAGTACGCGACGGCGATATGCTCCGACTCGACAGCGTCAAGGGAACACTCGCGGCGTTGGTGGCGGAAGAAACCTGGAGTCGCCGGCCGGCGGCAACGGCCAACCTCGCTGCCAACGGTTTCGGGATGGGACGTGAGCTGTTCCGCGCCTTCCGCGTGAATGCGGCCCCCGCTGAAGAAGGCGGCGGCATCTGTTAGGACGCTACGGCGGTGCGGCCTTCAGCTGCTGGAAGCGCTCGATATCCGACTGGAACTGCGCCCTCACCTGGTCCTCCTGCTGACTGCGGGCATCGATCGCCTGATTCTGCAGACGCACCTCACTCAGGGTGTGGACCAACTCCTGCGCGAGATCATCGGGCATGCGCGGCGCATTCGGCCGTGAGTTATAGGGCTTGAACTGCTGGGCGTGACTCTGCAGCGAGTCGAGACGCGACTGTAGACTCTGTACATACTGCCGTGCCGCGTTCTGCTGCGCCTCGATCTGCGACAGGCGCTCGTCCCGCAGCGACTGGATGTCCTTCACCGACGTGTAGGTGCTCAGGAGGAAGTAGTCGTGTTGCCTTTGCACGGTTTGCCGCTCGTGCGCACGGGCCTCCGCCGCCAGTTGGGCGGAAGACTTCTCCGCATCGACGTGCCCGATCGCCACCCCCTGGCTGTTCAGGATCTCGCGGCTGTTGCGGGCGTACTTGGGCGGAATGCTGTCGCCATAGTGGACGACGCCATGCTCGTCCACCCAGCGGTAAGCGACGCCCTTGTCACCGCTCTGCGCCCAAGCCGATCCGGTCACGCAGGCGAGTGCGAGCAGCAAAGAGAGGGCGCGAAGCGGTTTGCGCATACGTAGGGGCCATATTCTGACCTACCGCCGCACGGAGGCAAGTCTCAAGAGACCCCATACCGCTCCCGGTATGCCCTCAGCAGTGTGAGCTGGTCGTCAGAAATCGCGGCCCGCCCGCCGGCGGGGCGGGACAGCGCCTCGATGAGGTCGGCGAGTGTGACGACGCTCACGCAAGGGATACCGTGGTCTCTCTCGATCTCCTGGGTGGCGCTCAGCGCTCCCTGCCCGCGCTCCTGGCGGTCCAGGGCAAAGACGACACCCGCCGGCTGAGCTCCCTGCTGCCGGATCAGAGTCAGCGACTCGCGCACCGCTGTGCCGGCCGTCACCACATCGTCGATGACGAGCACCCGCCCGCGAAGCGGCGCGCCGATGACATTGCCGCCCTCGCCATGATCCTTGGCTTCCTTGCGGTTGAAGGCATAGGGAATGTTTCGTCCGTGATGCTCGAAGAGCGCAGCGGCGCTAGCCGCCGCCAGCGGAATGCCCTTGTAGGCCGGCCCGAAGAGCACGTCGAACACGGGCGCCGAGCGGGTGATGGCCGCTGCGTAACAGCGTCCCAGGACGGCGATGGCCTCCCCATCGCTGAAGAGGCCGGCGTTGAAGAAATAGGGGCTCTCGCGGCCGGATTTGAGCTTGAACTGCCCGAAGCGCAGTGCCTGGCGTGAGAGCGCGAGGTCGATGAAGGTGAGCTGATAGTCTTCCATGCCGCTATCATTGCCCGATGCACGTGGACCGCGTCAATGCCCGACGCCCTGGGTGGCTGCAGGCGCTCGCCGTCTATGGCCAGCCGCGCATGGTCGCAATGCTGCTGCTCGGGTTCTCGAGCGGACTGCCGTTCTACCCCGCATTCCAGACCATGACGGCATGGCTGCGCGAGTCGGGCGTCGCACTGCCGCTCATCGGCATGATGGCGTGGGCCACTGTTCCCTACTCGCTGAAGTTCCTGTGGGCACCGGTCGTGGACAGGATGCCGCTGCCGGTTATCACCAGGCTCCTCGGACGCAGGCGCGCGTGGCTCCTGCTCGCGCAGGTCGGCATCGCCGTCGGCCTTTTCCAGCTCGCCGCCTGCAACCCTGCGGCAGACATGCGTCGCATCGTCGTCTGGGACCTGTTCCTCACCTTCTTCGCAGCGACTCAGGACATTGCGCTCGATGCCTGGCGGATCGAGTCGGCTCCGGTTTCGATGCAGGGCGCGATGGCTGCGGTGTATCAGATCGGCTACCGCGTGGCGCTGATTGCCGGGAGCGCAGGGGCGCTCACGCTCGCCCAGAAATTCAACTGGCACGTGAGCTACATGGGTATCACCCTGCTCGCCTCGGTGGGATTGGTGACGACCCTTTTCGTCCGTGAGCCGGATGCACCCGCTTCCAGTGTCGCCACGGAACGAGAGGCTCGGACGGTCGAGTGGCTCGAGCGGCGCGCCCACTGGCCGAAGTCTCTGCAGCAGGCCGGAGCATGGTTCATCGGCGCTGTGGTCTGCCCACTGGTGGACTTCTTCGCCCGCTACGGCGGCCGAATCGCGATCGGCACGCTGGCACTCATTGCCGCCTATCGGCTGACGGATTACGCCGAGGGCGCCATGACTCTGCCCTTCTTTCACGATCACGGCTACTCGAACGAGCAGATCGCCTGGGTGGTCAAGATCATCGGATTGACGCTGTCGATGTTCGGCGTGTTCATCGGCGGGCTGCTGGTGGCGAAATGGGGGCTGCTGCGATCTCTCGTGGCGGGCAGCGTTCTCATGATGATTTCCAACAGCGCGTTCGCGCTGCTCGCCACGACGCATACACCGACGCTCCTCGGCCTGGGGATCGCCAACGGGCTCGACAACCTGGCCATCGCCGTCCAGGGCACGGCCTTCATCGCCTTCCTCTCGAGCCTGACAAGCCCGAAGTACACCGCGACGCAGTACGCGCTCTTCTCCTCGCTTTACGCGCTCGCCGGCAAGACGCTCGAAGGGTTCTCGGGGTTCGTGTCGCGCGCGAGCGGCTACCCGGTATTTTTCATGTACACGGCAGCCCTGAGCATCCCGAGCCTGCTGCTGCTTTTCTGGCTCTGGCGCCGCGGCGGCTCCCGGGCGGGTATGCCGGCACTCGCGCTTGCGGACGCCGGCGGTGGTACCGACGCCCGTGGCGGCTGAGCTCGACCTCGAGCGCGTAATCTGCCGCCTCGCCGATCTCGAGGAGTATGGGTCGCGAGGATTCACGGTCGGCGGCGGCGACTGGCCCCTGCGCGGCTTCGTCGTGCGTTGCGGAGAGGAGGTCCGCGGCTACGTCAATCACTGTCCGCACGCGGGACACCCGCTCGATCTGCGGCCGCATCGATTCCTGACACCGGATCGCGCGATGATTCTCTGCTCCTCCCATGGAGCGCTCTTCGAGAAAGACGGCGGCCGCTGCCTCGCGGGCCCCTGCGCCGGCGCGCAGTTGCGCGCCGTGCCGCTTGAAGTGATCGGCGATCTGGTGTTGATCGCTGCCGATGCCGATCTCGTGGCGCTCGCCGCGGGCTGAGGGTCAGGCACAGGGATGTGCCCCGCCGCCGCAGGTGGCGGAGCCTCGGGCAAAAAACCGCGCTTTTTGCCCGAGGCGCGCTGGGCCGGGCAGGATGCCCGGATCCAGTGCTTCAAACTAATCGAATTCGAACAAGTCGATGCCGTCGAGCGCGCCGGCGCGCAGAGTGGGGTCCTCGTTGACATTGTCGGAGCTGCGGCCATCCTCGTCACCGCCCTCCACGTCCACCGAGCCGCTCCAATCCTCCGGTGCCTGAGCCGCCTCGAGCGCGCCATCCTCCCACTGCGTCTCCCAGTCCTCGCGGTCCATCTCTTCGACGGTGCCATCGAAGTACTGGATATCGATCGTGCCCTCGTCATCATCGATTGCCACGACCTCGAACAGCTCGCCGCCGGTCAGGCGATACCAGTCACCGATACTGGGTAGAGAAGCCGCCATGTGGAACCCTCCAGAAGGCTCGATCCCGAGCTTCGGATCGCGTGTCCGTGGTGAACGCATCACACCCCGCGGTGGGTCCCGGAGCTGTTATTCTCCGCCCGCCGCGCGGGGGGACGGCTACCGATGTTGCGCCTCGCGTATGCCGCTTTCAAGCAGTGGGTGAAATTCCGCGAGGGCTCCATGCTGGAACAGCCGTTGAAATTCTTCGTGGTGTTCTTTGTGGTGGTCGAGCCGATCTCGCTCGTGCCGCTCTTCAGCGGACTGACGCGTGGCGCCACGCGCGAATACCAGCGGCGGATGGCGGTGAAAGCCGTATGGGTCGCGGCGCTCATTCTCGTTCTCTTTGCCTTGGCCGGGGCACCGTTTCTCGCGGTGATGGGGATCAGTCTCGCAGCGTTCCGCATCTTCGGGGGTGTGCTGCTCTTTCTGCTTGCGCTGGAGATGGTCTTCGCCCGGGAGTCGGGCAGCCGCACCTCGAGCGATGAGCGGGCCGAGAGCCGCCGCCGCGCCGACATCTCCGTCTTCCCGGTGGCCTTCCCGTTCATCGCCGGCCCTGGCGCACTCGCGACCGTGCTCCTGTGGTTCGGCCCGGTCCACATCCTGCGGGAGCCGGCGCTCTTCCTCATCCTGCTCGCCGCCGCGGCCCTGGTGCTCGCCATCTCGCTCGTCATGATGCTGCTCGCCGAGCCGCTCATGCGGCTGATGGGAGTGACCGGTGTGAACGTCTCCGGACGGCTCCTCGGCGTGGTGCTCGGAGCGCTGGCGGTGCAATTCGTGATCGATGGACTGCGGGCTGCGTTCCTGGTCAAGCTCGGCTGAGCTAGACCCGCTGGAACTCCAGGTCCCATACCTTGTGACCCAACCGCTCACCACGAAGCTCGAATCGCGTCAGCGATCGTTCCGCAGGCCGCGGTATGAAGCCGCCATCGGCAGCGACGTTGCGCAGCCGTGGCTCCGCCGCGAGAGTAGTCAGCATTTCTGCGGCATACGGCTCCCAGTCGGTCGCGAGGCGTAGCGTGCCTCCATCCTTCAGCCGGTCAGCCAGGAGGGCGATGAAAGGGGGTTGGACCAGTCGGCGCTTGTGGTGCCGCTTCTTTGGCCAGGGATCGGGGAAGAGGATCAGGATCTCATCCAGGCTTTGGCTGGTGAGATTGCGCTCCAGCAGTTCCACTGCGTCCTGGCAGACCACTTTGACGTTGGCGAGCCCTCGCTCCGCCAGCTGCAGCAGCAGCCTTCCGACGCCTGGCCGATGCACCTCGACACCCAGGAAATCCTCTGCCGGCCGCGACGCTGCGAGCGACAGCAGGTTGTCGCCGTTGCCGAACCCAATCTCAGCCACTCGCCGCGCACTGCGGCCGTAGACCGTGTCCAGGCTCAGGGGTGAGATGCCCGGCTCGATACCATAGTGCGGCCAGAGCTCTTCGAGCGCACGCTCCTGTGCAGGGGTGATACGGCCGCTGCGAGTGACGAACGAGCGTATCGCGCGGGAATGATCGGCGTCAGTCAAGCCGGGCGTGTGCCCACACGCACGGTCGGCAGGCCCTGCGCCTTCCACTCCGAGATGCCGCCAGCCATATGTGCCGCGGGCTCGCCTGCCGCTTGGCGCATGCGTGCTGCCGTGAGAGAGCGCCCTCCAGCGGCACACTGGAAGACCACCGCGCGGTCGCCGTGCGGCGGTAGATGGGCGGCGTCGAACGTCGAGAGCGGATAGAGCAGCGCGCCGGAGATCCGCTCGGCCGCGTATTCCATGGGCTCCCTGACATCGACCAGCAGTATCCGACCCTGCTCGAGCAGCGTCTTGACTTCGGCGGGGTCGTACTCGGTGACTCCGTCGGCGGTGGTATGGCTCATGTGGAGATTGTATCAGCCGCCGTGCTGGGCAGCGGCCTCTCGGCCATCCGAATGCTCACGCTCGAGCGGTGTGCGCTTCATCAGGAACCGGATTGGCAGGATCACGATGATGAAGAGCATCAATGCCCAGAAAGCATCGTTGAACGCCATCATGTTCGCCTGACGCTGGACGATCTGATAGAGCGTCCCCACCGCCATGCGCGATGCCGCCGCAGGCGGCGCGCCGCGGGCAGTCAAGGTTTGCGCCAGCGCATGGACACCGTGCGCATATACGGGATTGAGCGGCTGCAGGCCGGCGACGAGTCGCGTGACGGCTGCGCGTCGGCCGCACGGGAGCTGTCGAGCCGCACGGCGCGGCGGGTCGGATCGGACGGGGGTTCCACAGGTGGAGTCGTGTCCTACGACGGTTTGCAACGGAACGCTCGTGCCTCCAGGCCGGTTCCCGTCAACGCTCGACGATCCAGCCGCTCCGCCGCGCCGCCTCCAGAAACGCCCTCACATCCGCAGCGAGTGCGGGGTTGCCCGTTCCGGCAACCCGGGCAACGATGTCCGCCCGCGTGCGGGTGCCGTCACAAAAGGCGAGTATGGCCGCCGCCGTTGCGTTGAGTCGTACCCGACCGGAGCGCGTGACGAGAACGGGGCCACCCCCCGCTGCCGGCGTCAGGAGTCGGTGCGCCGGGGTGAGCCTGACCTTCGGCCGCGTTGAGCTCTTTGTCCTCATGTTGTCGCCCGCCCGTACGCGGGCCGGCCTCTGCCGCGGTGCAAGCGGCGGGCCAACGCACGACAACTGGCGGGCTCAGCGCCTCAGGCGCGTCTGACCGGGGCGATCCCGTGACGTTTGATCTTGCGGTAAAGGGTGTTGCGGCTGACGCCCAGCTCCGCCGCGACGCGGCTCATGTTGCCGTGCAGCTCCTCGATGGCACGCAGCAGCGCGGCGCGCTCAGCGGCCTGCAGCCGGTTACGTGGCACATTGGACGGCTGACCCGGATCAGCGGCCTCGCAGGCTGCAGCGTCGGGGCCGCTCGCGGTCCATGCCGGCTCCGGAGGCGGCGCGGACATCCTGTCCCCGCGCCCGTCGGTTCGCGCCTCGCCGTCACGGATCTCCCGTGGCAAGTCCATGGCGCGGACGACGCCTCCCTCGCAGATGGCAAGCGCGGTGCGGATGACGTTGCGTAACTCGCGGACGTTGCCTGGCCAGGAATAGACGAGGAGCTGTTGCAGCGCGTCGCGCTCGATGGCCGCGGGCCGGCCGTTGCCGGTCTCTGCCGCCAGCGCATGTTGGATCAATCGCTCTTTGTCCGTGCGCTCGCGCAGCGCCGGCAGCTCGAGTGTTATACCGTTCAGCCGATAGTAGAGATCCTCGCGAAACGCGCCCCGCGCGATCATTTCCCGCAGATTGCGGTGCGATGCGGCGAGCACGTGCAGATCGACTTCGATCGCCGCTTCGCTGCCGAGCGGCAGGACCTCCCGCTGCTCGAGCACGCGCAGCAGCCGGCTCTGCAGCGCGAGCGGCATGTCCCCGATCTCATCGAGGAAGAGCGTGCCGCCGGAGGACTGCACGATCCTGCCGCGCAACCCCTCGCGGCGGGCGCCGGTGAAGGCTCCCGGCTTGTAGCCGAACAGCTCGCTCTCGATCAGCGTCTCAGGAATGGCGGCGCAGTTGACCGCGATGAAGGGACGGCCGGCGCGGCCGCTTGCAAGATGCATCGCATGGGCGAATGCCTCCTTGCCCGAGCCTGTCGGCCCCTGGATGAGCACGGAGACGTTGGTATCGACGATCCGATGCGCGCAGCGGACATTGCGCAGCATCTGCGGATCTTCGCCCGCCAACTCTTCGAGGGTGAGCGGTAGTGAGCGCACCGGGATGGAAGAGCCGGTGTCGGTGGCGGGGAAATCCTGCAGCGGAGTCTGCCAACCGTGCGTTGCGTTCGTCATACGAGCCTCCCAACGAGCCCCCGGGGAGTGCGTCACGGATGCCACGCCCCGTCGTGACAGTGTCACGGTAGAGAAACACGCCCGCGCAGCGACTGCAAGCGCAGCATTGATGCAAATGCGGTGTTTTCCCGGGTTGACACTACCCCATCTTGCGCGGGTGACCGACGCACCCGTGCGGCGTTCCATACGCGTTACACCTCTGTACCGTTCCGTACCGCAAAATGGAACAGGATGCCGGGCCCCGGGGAGGTTGTCTCGCCTGCGCAACACGGGCGCATCGACCGCCGCGGTTCTGGCACGGGCGTTGCACCCAGTCAGCCTCGAGGAGGGGCTCACATGAACAACCAACGAACCGGCCTTTTCGCTGTCACCCTGTTGGCGGTGCTCGCCATGCCCTCGGCACGGGCAATCGACGTGACGGCAGGCAAGTGGACACTGTCCTTCGATGGCAACGTCAATGCGCACTACATCTACTCCAGCTGCGAAACTCATCCGTCCGTGGTGGCCGGCGGCCTCGCGTGCGTGGCTGCTGACAGCTCTTCCTCGGTGAGCAACGGCCTGCTGCCCGCGGCGCTCACCATCAGCGGCGCCACCAATCAGGACGGCTACGACCTCGGGTTCACCTTCGGCCTCTATCCGGGCATCAGCACCAACGACGGCGGCAGCCCCAATCTGCAGTCAATCGGCAACTCGAACTTCGGCCACACGGCGCTGGGCACGGCGGGCCTCGACATCCGGCAGGTGTTCCTGACGGTCGGCACCAGCACGATGGGCACGATCATGGCCGGCCGCAACATCGGGCTCTTCGGTGCGGATGCGATCCTGAACGACATGACGCTGCTCGGTGTGGGAGCGGGCAACGGCAGTTACGCCGCCCCCGCCAACACGTCGCTCGGATCGATCGGCCTCGGCTACATCTATACGGACTGGCTCTCGCAGATCGACTACACGACCCCGAGCATGGGCGGCGCGAAAGTAACGTTCGGAATCTTCGATCCTCTCAATACCCTCGGGCAGGTGCCGATCAATCACAGCTCCCCGGGGTTCCAGGCGAAAGTAGCCTGGACCATGGGCCCGGTGTACCTGTCGGCGAGCGGCCTCTATCAGAAACAGCGGATCTCCTGCGCTGACGTCGTAACGGTGCCGCTGGCAGCAAACTGCGGCGTGGCATCGAGCAACGTGGAGTACAACAGCAACGCGTTCGATCTCGGCGGCAAGTACGACATCGGCAATTTCGAAGTGCTGGGCTGGTACTACCGCGGCAAGGGCGTCGGCACCACGGGCCTCTTCATCCTCTCGAACGATGCGGCCGGAACGGCCAGGGACTCGGACGGGTTCCTCGGCCAGGTGACTTACAAGATGGGTCCGGCGAAAGTCGGCCTCAACTACGGGCAGAGCAAGCTCGACCGCACCAGCATCGATCCGGGCACTCTCGTCGAGAAGAACGACAAGTGGACCGCGGGCGTGTACTACAACCTGACCGACAATCTGCTGCTCGTCGGCGAGTGGAGCCGGCTCGAGTCCGAGAATCAGGCGGGGGCGTCGAACAAGAGCTGGAACTTGAACGGGGGGTTGTTCCTCAAGTTCTGAAGGCCTCCTTCGAGCCATTCCGCCGGGGAGCCCTGGCGGGTCGATCGCCCAGAGCGCTTTCCGGAGTCCCGGGAAGCGCTCTTTGCGCTTCGGCCCGGTCCGCGCACGGGACGCAGCCGAGCTGCTTCACATTCCTGGAAACTCGCGCGGCTCCCCGTCATGCTTTGCGGCGCAGAGTACTTGACGCAATCGAGGGGTCTGCTAAATTCAGAAGAAACGGCTCAGGGTCGATGTACCGATGCGATCGAACAATACCGTCGCCATGGACAGCCACGCGCTCGGAACGCTCAACTACATTCGCGCTTCGATCGACGCGGCCGGCGCATTCGCCGTGCCCGGGACCGCGGGTATCGCCATGGGGGTGGTGGGCTTGGCGGCCGCAGGCGTCGCCTCGATTCCGGCGCTGAGCCGGTATTGGCTGCTCATCTGGCTGGTGTCGGCCACGGTGGCGGCGGGGCTCGGCGTCGTGCTGGTCGCGCGCCACAGCTCCGGGGTGGGACTGGCGCTTTACCGTGGACCAGCCCGGCGTTTCGTGCTGTGCCTCTGCCCGGCGCTGCTCGCGGGCGGCGTGTTGACCGCGGTGCTCTGTCAGGCGGGTGAGGCGCGGCTCGTGCCGGGGGTATGGCTGCTCCTTTACGGTTGCGCGGTGCTCTCTGCTGCGCTGATGACGGCGCCGGCGATGATGCGGCTCATCGGCACCATGGGCGCGCTTTTTGTGGTCTGCGGCGCGCTCGCCTTCGGGGTCTCCCCGCGCTGGCACAACGTGATCCTGGGCGGCAGCTTCGGCTTGCTGCACCTCGTATTCGGGCATCTGATTGGACGTATTAACGGTGTGGAGCGAGCGACTGTATGAAGACCGTCGCCCGGAGGCGTGAGACAGTGATGCGCTCACCTGAGGCGAACAAGCCGGCACCCGCGCCGGCACCTGTCCGCCGCGGCAACGGCGAGGACTCGAAATTCGACCGCCTCGTCTACGAGCGCGTGCGGCTCGGCATCATGAGCGCCCTCGCGGTCAACGCCCGGCTCACGTTCAACGAGCTGAAGGCACTGTTCGACGTCAGCGACGGCAATCTGAGCGCGCATGCGCGCAAGCTCGAAGAGGCGGGCTACATCGAGTGCTCGAAATCCTTCTCCGGCCGACGGCCGAAGTCGGAGTACCGGCTGACATCCGTCGGCCGCCAGGCGCTCTACCGCTACCTCGAGCACATCGAGGCAGTCATCAAAGCGACGCGCCGATCGTGAGCGCTGCAGTGAGCCTGCACGTCGCAATCATCATGGATGGCAACGGACGCTGGGCTCAGCGTCGAGGTATGCATCGCAGTGCCGGCCATGTCCACGGCGCCAAAGCGGTCAACGGCATCGTGGCGGCGGCCGCGCGCGCGGGCATTCGAACGCTGACTCTCTACGCGTTCTCTGCCGACAATTGGGGTCGTCCAAATCTCGAGGTGGACGCGCTGATGCGGCTGCTTCAGCGATACCTGACGACCGAGACGCGTGAGTGCATCGAGCAGTCCATCCGGATCAACGTCATCGGGCGCCGCGACCGCCTGCGGCAGAGCCTGGTACGTGCGATCGAGCAGAGCGAACGGCTGACGGCAGGTTGCTCCCGGATGCAGCTTCGGATCGCCATCGACTACTCCTCCCAACACAGCATTCTCGAGGCCGCGCGCCGCGGCCCGCGCAGCCTCGAGGAATTCGAAGGCCTGCTGGCGCACGTCGACCATTCGGTGGCGGACTCGGGAGCTGTGGACCTCCTCATTCGCACCGGCGGCGAGCAACGCCTGTCGGATTTCCTCCTTTGGGACTGCGCCTACGCGGAGCTCTATTTCACCGATCGGCTCTGGCCGGACTTCGGCGAGCCGGAGCTCACGGCGGCCCTGGCCGACTATTCCCGCCGCCAACGGCGCTTCGGCAAGGTGCTGGCGGCCGCCGAAGGTTAGGCTCGCGTGCGGCCACGATCGCGAACTGTCTAGATCGCCGCGAAGTTTCGCGCCTCGGCCGTCCAGGCGGGCGCACGCTCCAGCGCCTCGGGAACCTCCTCCGGGTGGGATGCCACCTGCCACATGAGCGCGTGGCGCGCGTCCATGAAGTGCTCGTTGACCGCGTGCGAGAGCAATTCCAGCAACGGCCGGAAGTAACCGCGGGTGTTCACCAGAATGATGGGCCCGAGGAAGAGACCAAGGCGCTTCAGGGTAATCGCCTCCAGTAGCTCTTCGAGCGTGCCGCAGCCGCCGGGCAAGGCGACCGCTGCCTGCGCACCGGCGAGCATCAGATGCTTGCGGGTGCGCAGGTCTTCGACGAGCTGGAGCTCCGAGAGCCTGGGGTGACCCCATTCGAGGTCGGCCATGAACCGGGGCAGGATGCCGACGACGCGGCCACCCTTGCTCAACGCGCCGTCGGCGAGAGCGCCCATCGAGCCCCTGGCCCCGCCGCCATAGATCAGCGTGATGTTGCGCAGTGCGAGGGATTCGCCGAGCCTGAAGGCGGCTTCGCGGTACTCAGGATGTGAGCTGCCGCTCGAGGCGCAATACACGCATACCGCGCGGCCGGGCGCAGACTCCGGCCCGGCGGCCACATCGGATTGGATCACGTCGAGACTCCTCTCACGGCGGCCGCCAGGCGATCGCCTCAGTCGATGATCGACCGAAGGCCGAGTGGAGCGCAACTACCCGTCCGCCGGTGGCCACCGCCACCGGCCCGCCTATACTTCCGGGCCTCAGGAGGTGATTTCATGGCGGTGCAGCTGAACCACACGATCGTGCTGGCGCGCGATGCGAAGGCGTCGGCGGAGTACCTTGCGGATATCCTCGGGCGCATGAGGCCGACGCATTACGGCCCGTTCTACGGCGTGGACGTGGACAACGGCGTAACGCTCGACTTCATGAGCACCGACGGCCAGATTCGCAGCCAGCATTACGCCTTCCTCGTGAGCGAGCCGGAATTCGATGCCATCTTCGGCCGGATTCGCGCACGCGGAGCGCAGTACTGGGCCGACCCCGGACAACGGCGTGCCGGTGAAATCAATCGCCGCGATGGCGGCCGCGGCCTGTACTGGGAAGACCCCGACGGCCATCTGCTCGAGATTCTCACCCGGCCCTACGGCAGCGGCGATTGATCAGTCGATTGCCGGGCGAGGCCGGCCTCTCGTAGAATCGATGGCAGCGCGGGTGTAGCTCAATGGTAGAGCTCTTGGTTCCCAACCAAGTGACGAGGGTTCGATTCCCTTCACCCGCTCCATACCTATCGCGCACTTCCTTGGGGATGGCACTCGGCCGTTAGGTATTCCTACGACGCGGGACCGGGCGATGCAGACATTGCACCTGCACCTGTTGACCCTGGAACCCATCTCGGAAAGCACAGCGGCCGGTAATTCCTATGGGTTCCGTCCTTTCCGTTCCAGGGCGGACGCGATCGTTCAGTGCAGAAATGTGCTGGATCGCAAGCATTCGTCCAAGTGGGTATTGGAAGGTGACATCAAAGGATTCAAGAGCCGCAAAGCCAAAATGCATTTGGTGAGGTATGCGGATGACTTCCTCGTCACCGGCAGCTCGCGAGAGTTGCTGGAGCAAGTCAAAGCAATGATCGAGGAACTCCAGCTCAGCATCGGGATCATCTGTGAGCAGACGCATGATTGCGTTGTGACCGCGGCCGGCCGCGTACGGCACTACCACCCGCCGGCATCAAGCCGCGCGACTCGGCCGCGTCCGACGCGAGGCGGGCTCCGAATTCGGGGCTCATCGCCTACTGTGAGTCAGCGATTTGCACGGTGCGTTGCCATTGTGACCCTTCGCGCGGCTTCCGCAACCGTTCGCCACAAACTTGTAGTCGCAGGTTTCGGGCACTGCATGATGTCGACATTGAGTGCAAGCAAAACAAACGGAGTCCGTCATGCGTCCTTCAACTACGTCCAGACTTCGCGGCCTCATTGCGACCGCAATCTTCGGCTCTCTTGGCCTGAGCGTCTGCGTCGTTGCCGCCGCAGATCGCAGTGCTGAAAGTCGTACCGTGAGCTTTGCGGATCTCGATATCTCTACCCCGGCAGGCGCCCATATGCTCTACATGCGTATCCGAGCGGCAGCCCAAGTCGTGTGCTCCTACTATTTCTTCGCCACGGATGCGGATAAAGCGCGTTGCGTGCGCGATGCGATCGCAGGTGCGGTGACAAAAATCAACCAACCCGCGTTGTGCGCGGTATTCAACGCGAGCAACAGGAGAGCGGCGCCGAGTGATCCTGTGTCACATGCCCACCCATTTCCGTGCGTCGCCACGCATCGCCCCCGTACCCGGGAATTTGCACGCTCATCGCACTTGGCTCTCCGGAAGAACGCAATCCGCTGATCTAGCAGGAGATCCCGACGGGTTCGATTCCCATCACCCGCTCCGTCGGTGCGTGGCAATCTGCCACAGATTTCCCCACTCATCTCTCACCGTGGCCCGGCGGTCGCCATACGGCGTGTCGGTGGGGTCTTCTAGCGAGGCTGCGTTCGCCGCGATCGCGCGCCTGAACGTGGAGTCAGCGTCCTCCACATAGACATACAGAAACGCCGGGGCCGATTCGCGAAGCGCGCCTCCGTCGCTGATCATGACTACGGAGTCGCCGATTCTGATTTCCGCCGGCCGCCCGGAATGAAACTCGCCGCGACCGTCGAAAACTTTCTTGATGAAGGAGACCAGATTCTCTGGATCTCGAACGATGATTCTGGGTGTGACGGTATGCCAACCGTCCGGCTGGAACTCGATCATGGTCGCAGTTTCCCGGGCTATTGCTCCCAGTATCGCCGAAATGCATACCTCGGTAAGGTATTCATCGCGGGAACGGGCCCGTGTTCCTGCAAGGCGGGCGGCCGTAGTAAGCTCGACGTGAACTCATATCCGAGCCCAGTCCGCCGCGTCAATCGGAGGCGTCTACGATGGAAGGCACGAGGAAGCAGAGTCTTGCTCCCGCAATCGCGATGTCCCTGCTCGCCTGGCAGTGCTTGCAACCGGCGAACGCTGAAGCTCGTCCGACGGTCAACGGATCGGGCGCGGCAGGGGCATATCTCAAGCGGTGGGACCTGACCGTAAGGACTCCAACCCGCGAGCGGCCATCGTGGGTCGAGATATCCGCTGCGCACGGTCGAATCGAAGGTCTCATGGTCGGGCTTTGGGGCCACGCGACGCCGACGGGTGAAGTTCGAATCAAAAGCGGCGAAATTGAGCTCGCCGTGCCTACGGACGAGGGCTTTCCTGATGGGACGACATTGCACGGCCGACTCGTTGGCGGGAAGCTCGTGGGCACCCTGAGCGCGCCCAGCGGGGCCTCCTGGACATGGTCCGGCCACCCCGCTCCGGCGCTCGAGCAAACGGGAACGCCCAAATGGGGCAAGCCCATCCGATTGTTCGATGGCAAGGACCTTGCCGGCTGGACGTTCACCGATCCGACTCAAGCAAGCAGCTGGAGCGTCAGAGACGGCGCGCTGGTCAAGCTCGGCCGCGGCTCCGAGATCGTCACGATATCCAAGTTTCGCGACTTCAAGCTGCACGTCGAGTTCAATTGCGGCCCGATGGCCAACAGCGGGGTGTATCTGCGCGGCCGCTACGAGGTGCAGATCGAGACCAACGCGGCGCAGGAGCCGCCGAACCGGCGCATGGGGTCGGTCTACGGATTCCTCGCACCGGACCCTCCGCTCCCGAGCACACCGAACGTCTGGCAAAGCTACGACATCACGCTCGTCGGGCGAACCGTCACCGTCGTCGCTGATGGCCGCACGATCATCGATCACCGCAAGATTACCGGGGTCACCGGCGGCGCTCTCAATACGGAAGAAGGCTCGCCGGGACCCATATACCTTCAGGGCGCCGAGGACGGGCGGGTGGCGTTTCGCAATATCGTGATCACGCCCGCGAAATAATCACGTCGAATCGGCTGGCAACGAACGTAGGCTCGTCTCATGTATCAACACAAAGGGGATCGTATGGATAAGCGCGAAATATCCCGTCGTGAATTCGTACGCCGCTCGACGCAGGCCGGCATCGTATTGGCCGCATCGCCTTATTTTCTGCATGCGCATGCGGCAGGCGCGGCGATGCAGTCGGTTGCCGCGAGCGACCGGGTCCGCTTCGGCATGATCGGTATCGGTATGCGCGGCTCCGGCATCCTGGACACCTGTGTGCGGCTTCCCGGCGTCGAGTGCGTGGCGGCCTGCGACCTCTATGACGATCGCCACACGCTCGCGAACGAGATCATCGGCAAGGCGACGGGCAAGACCGTGCCGACGACGCGCACGTACCAGGATCTGCTGGACAACAAGGAGATCGATTGCGTGGTCGCAGCCGTTCCGGACCACTGGCACCGGAAAATCGTCGTGGATGCCTGCGACGCCGGTAAGGACATCTATTGCGAGAAACCGATGACCCACGAGGTCGAGGAGGGTTTCAGGATCATCGAGGCGGCACAGAAGAACAAGCGCATCGTGCAGATCGGCAGCCAGCGCCGCAGCTCGATCACTTTCGCGAAGGCGAGGGAGCTCATTCGGCAGGGCGCCATCGGCGACGTCCACTACGTCCAGGCAATTCTCGGCCGAAACTCGCCCTGTGGCGCCTGGGTGTATGCGCCACCCTTCAATCTCTCACCTCAGAACCTCGACTGGCAAACCTGGCTCGGCGATGCGCCGAGACGGCCCTTCGATCCTGTTCGTTTCGCGCGCTGGCGCGCCTTCAAGGACTACGGCGAAGGCATGCCCGGCGATCTCTTCGTCCATAGCCTCACCGGCGTTCACTATGTCATGGGCCTGGATGCGCCCCCTGAGCGAGCGCTGAGCATGGGCGGGCTCTTCCATTGGAAGGACGGGCGCGAATTCCCCGACGTGATGACGACGCTCTACGAGTATCCAAACCTGCGCGTAGCCGTTCTGATGACGCAGTGCACCGATCAGGAAGAAATTACCCGCTTCCTCGGCACGCGGGGAGTCATCGAAATCCAGGAAGAGGGCGCGCTGATGACGGTGGCTCCCCAGGACGGTAAGGACGATGCGCCCTGCTACTACGAGACAGGGTATCCACAAAAGATGCGGGATGCCTATGAGAAGAAGTGGCATGAAGAGAACGACCCCAAGCCGGGAGCGACCCAGCCGGCCGAGGGCACCGAGACGTATGTATTCCCGCCCAACTACGACCCGGTCGGCGATCATCTGTGGAATTTCTTCCAATCGGTGAGAACGCGACAGCCTTCGGTCGAGGACGCGGTCTTCGGCAATCACACCTCAATTGCCTGCCACATGGCCAACTACTCCTATTTTCACAGGAGCGCTGCGGTCTGGCAGGCAAGCCGCCAACGGATTACGGCGTAGCGATTCGTCCGGATCAGTGCCCGGTCACACGGACCGGGCTGCGGCACGGCGGTCGAATCGTCGCTGACGATTTTCCAGCCACGGGTGGAGGGTCGCAATGAGCCTACCCCCAAGAAGGGGATCATTCCGCGCCGGCTCGCCTCACGATCTTCCACGCGAAATCATAGCTCCACTTGTCGTAGTACAGATTGCCGCCCTCCCATTCGACCTCGCCGCGTTGCGAGTCGACGGTGTCGGAGCGGAAAAACCGCTTCGCCGGGACGAAGTCACGCGAAAAGTCGTCGTTGAAGGCGACACGGAAATTATCCAGGCCGCCCAGGTAAAACCACTTCAGTGATGGCTCGCTGGAGTCGAGGCGACCAAAGGTGACATCCACCGGAACCCATCCATACGGGGCGAGATAGATCTCCGCCCAGTCGTGGATGTCGTCGTAGTCGCCGCTGCTGAAAATCCAGCCTGACTGCCAGCGTGCAGGGATGCCGTTCATGCGCATCAGTGTGATCAGCAGCATGGTCTTTTCGCCGCAATCGCCATGGCCGGCACGCTGGGTATAGGCGCTCAGGTCCGCGATGGTGGAGTATTCGCGCGCACCCGCCCAGGGGATGTCATCCACCGCGGCAAAAATTCTTTGGGCAATCCGGTACGGATCGACGGCATCCCCCACCACCTGCCGTGAAAACACGCGCAGCGGCTGCGTGAACACGATATGCGGCGGACGCTCGGCCACGTACGGTGCGAGCTGTCGCGTGATCTTCTCAGGCACGACCTTCGAGGGGTCGATGAGGTGATACTGGGAATACACGGTCACCTCATAAGTGACGGAGAACGAGGTCGACTTGCCGGCCTGCGCGGGCTGCTCCAGGGATACCGTCCGTTGTATTGTCGATTCCGGCGCGATGTCGTGGGCGGATGGCTGACTCGAGATGAAGCGGATGTCTTCCTGTTGGTTCGGGATGGCGCGGGGATATGGGATCCAGGCATCGATGGTTTTGCCCGCCGGCACGGCATCGGCATCGACGGTCACTGTCTGTGTCACCTGCACCCGTTGCGGCAGGATGCTGAACCGGCCGGTCGACTTCGATCGCTGGATCACTCTGCGGTGATAGTCGGAAACACGCTCCAGATCGGGATCGGAAAAGGGAGCTTGCACTTTGCGCCGGGCACGCGCTTCGGCGCTCAGGCGGAACAGATTGGATGGCGAGCGGCGGAAATACATGCGCTGGCCGTCGATGTACATGTGCTCGAACAGGCCCTGCGCATCCCAGCGCGCAAACTCCGCATGGGTGAGATCCGGAATCTCCTTGTGCACCTTGGCTTCCACCTGATCGGCGTCCAGGCTGAAGTCGTAGCGCATCCGGTCCATGCGCGTGCGCTGAAATTCGAGCGCCTGGCGCGCGTCCGCGGACAGTCCCGGTTGCTTCAGCGCCGCATCGATGCGGGCTTCGGCCGCCCGGAACTGCCCGGCGGTGACCATATCGACCATCAGGCTTTGATCGGAGCCGTAAGCGCCGACTACGGGAATGCCGGATGCCGCGCTCCGCATCGGCCACGTCACCGCGAGCACCAGGGCCACCAGGACCGGTAGGATCGGTAGGACCGGCAGGACCGCCCGGACGGCACGCGGGCGTGGCTCGAGCGATGCCGTTGCGATCGGCCAGCGGCGATGCGCACACCTTGGAATCACTGTCCGGTACTGTTGCATGGTCGAACCGGTCCGGTGCCGTTTGAGAGCCGGCGGCCTCATCCGCCGTTGGTCTCCGGTCTTGGTGCAAGTATCTCCTGCAGATAGTCCTTGCCGCTGCCGCGGACGAGTTGCGGATACCTCAGTCCGCCGTCGTAATGGACCGTATACAGCTCGACCGCGCCATCATTCTGCGCCTGTATGCGCAACAGTCCCCCGCTCTTTTGCGCCTGGCTGATTCCGGCTCGCAACGCCTGCGCGCTGTACTGCTTCCCATCGATCGAGACGAGCTTCATGCCCGGCGCCAGTCCGGCCTTGAAAGCCGGTCCATCCCACAACACGTCTGCGACTTTGCCGTCATTCTCGAGAAACAGGCCCACCGAGAACATTTCGTCGACTCCCTTGCCTTCGAGCTCGCCCTGGCCCACGTTTTCGAGTGCATTCTGATATCCATTGGGCTTATCGGTGTACACGAGCCGCCAGCCGCTGGCCTCGATACCGGACAGCAACGGCACCTGCTGACCGACACCGTCCACCCAGTCGTGGAGATACCCGGCCCAGTCATAGGGTTGGATTGCATTCAGCGCCTTCACGACGTCATTGAACGTGTAGGTGCAGGTTACGTAACTCCCGTCGTGGGCGCCGAAGAAGCTGCGCGCAAAGTCCCCTATGGAATGCCGATCGTGGCTCAAGTCGCGGATCTTCATATCGACGGCGAGCCACAGCAGCTGCCCCTCTCGATAAAAATCCGTTTGCCGGCGCCAGTTGGACCAGCGCATCGACGAGCCATAGACCAGCTGCGCGGCGACGGTAGTATCGCCCAGCGGACGCCAGTTGCTGCCAGGGCGGTAGGCCATCGCGGCCGCCCGGTAGGCCACGACGTTACGCCAGGTATCCGGCGACCATAGTCCGCTTCGCACTGTCAACATGTCGCCGAGATAGACCGTGAGGCCTTCATAGACCCACAAGCCC
>DASUHA010000082.1:0-3240 GCA_036273735.1 Steroidobacteraceae bacterium
CCGCTCCGCGCTGAATCGGATTTTGATCGAAGAAGCGGCGCGGCATCCGCAGGTGCGGCTGCGATTCCGGCACACGTGTCTGGCGGCGCAGCCCGAGGCAGGCGCGCTGCGCCTGCGCGATGAGGCTACGGGCAGCGAGTGCAAGGTACCGATCGCACCGACCTTCGCCACCGATGGCGCCGGGTCGGCCGTGCGCTCGAGCCTCGCGGGCGCGGGGCTCATCAGCGTGCGCGAGGACCGGCTGGATCACGATTACAAGGAGCTCACCCTTCCCGCGGCGCGCGACGGGCGCCATGCGATGGAGCCTCACGCCCTGCACGTCTGGCCGCGCGGCGGCTTCATGCTCATCGCCCTGCCGAATACCGACGGCAGCTTCACCGCCACGCTCTTTCTGGCGCGCAGCGGCGCTGACAGCTTCGAGGCGCTCACCGGCCCTGACCGGATCCAGTCGCTCTTTCAGACGCAGTTCCCGGATGCGGCCCGGCTGATGCCGCATCTGCTGGAGGAATTTGCGGCCCACGCCGAAGGCCAGCTCGGGACCGTGCACGCCCGACCCTGGCACATCGGCGGTCAAGTGCTGCTCCTCGGGGATGCCGCCCATGCCATCGTTCCTTTCCACGGCCAGGGCATGAATGCGGCCTTCGAGGACTGCCTCACCCTCGACGGCCTGCTCGATCAACACGAGAGCTGGGATGCCCTGTTCGCGGATTTCGCGCACTCACGCCTCCCCAATACCGCCGCCATCGCACAGATGGCCCTCGAGAACTACATCGAGATGCGCGACACGGTGCGCGACCCGGCTTATCTGCGCCGCAAAGCGCTCGCGATGGAGCTCGAGCGCCGTTTCCCCGAGCGATTCGTTCCCCGTTACTCCATGGTGATGTTCCATCCCGAGATCTCCTACGCCGAGGCGCTGCGCCGCGGCACGGTGCAGCAGGAGATCCTGCGGGAGTTGGATGGGCGCGGTGCACTGGGCGGCCCCGATTGGGAGCTCGCGCAAAAGCTGATCGCGAGCCGGCTCGGGTGAGCCAAGCCTAGTAGTTACCCGGCGGCTGCGGCTCGCCCTTGCGATCGAGCGTCACGAACGTAAAGGGATACGCATTGCGCTCATCGGCCGGGTGGCTGTGGCATTCGACATCGGCCCACTGAGTGGAGTCGAAGTCCGGGAAGAACGTGTCGCCCGGAATGTCCGCATGCACCAGCGTGAGATAGATGCGCCGCGCGAAGGGCATGAGCAGCCGAAAGATCTCCGCGCCGCCGATGGCGACCAGCTCCTCGGCATCCTTCGCCCGGCCCAACGCCTGGCCGAGCGAATGGACGACCACGACTCCTTCGAACCGCCAGTTGCGGTCACGCGTGAGGACGAGGCTCGTGCGCCCCGGCAGCGCCCTGCCGATCGACTCGCACGTCTTGCGGCCCATCAACAGGGGCTTGCCCATGGTCAGCGCCTTGAAACGCTTGAGATCATCCGGGAGCCGCCACGGAAGCGCATTGTCGCGTCCGATCGCGCCGTTCTCCGCCATCGCGACGATGAGAGAGACGAGCGGTTGCTGCAGGATCATGGCACTGCGGCGCCGGGAGGTGTCAGATCTCGACCACGGTGTTGAGCACGACCACGCCCCGGAAGGGCATGCGGAAGAACTCCGCCGCCTGCGTGCTGTGGCGCTGCATCCAGGCGAAGAGTCGCCGCTGCAGCCCCTTCCAACCCGGCAGCGGCCGGGCGCGCACCACGTGCTGGCCGACGAAGAACGAGCTGTCCTCGCTGAATACTCTCAGGCCTCGCGCCCGACAGGATTTGAGCGCCTCACCGACATCCGGGGTTTCCATGAACCCGAATCGGGCGTGGATGAGATAGACACCGGGCAGCGCTTCCTCGATCTCGACCCGGCGCACCGGATCCTGGCGCGGGGTGCGCACGACTTCGACGTTGAGAATGATGAGGCGCTCGTGCACGACACGATTGTGCTCGATGTTGCGGATCAGCGCCGAGGGCACGAGGTGCGGATCGCTGGCGAGGAACACGCCGGTCCCGGCGACACGATGCGCCCCGTCGATCATCTTCGGCAGCTCGCTGCGCGGCACGGCCATCTTGGCGAGTGCCGCCCGCAGGTCCAGCCGCCCGCTGCGCCACGTCATGAATACCGTAAAGAGCATCGCCGCCAGGGTGAGCGGAATCCAGCCGCCATTCGGCACCTTCGTCATGTTGCCGAGGAAGAAGATCGCATCGACGATCATCAGGAGGCCGAACAGGCTCCCGACCGACCACTTCGACCAGCTCCACTGGGTCGCTGCCACGAAGGAGCCGAGAACGGTCGTGACGATCATGGTGCCGACGACGGCCGCACCGTAGGCGCCCGTCAGAGCGGCCGATGAGCCGAAGCCGACGACGAACGCGATCACCGCAACGAACACCAGCCAGTTGACGGCGGGCACGTAGATCTGGCCCTGCGCGGTGGCGGATGTCTGCAGGACACGAATGCGCGGCAGCAGGTCGAGCTGTACCGCCTGACGCGCCATCGAGAACGCTCCGGATATGACCGCCTGTGAGGCGATGACGGACGCTGCCGTCGCCAGGATCACCATCCAGGGCAGCGCCTGCGCGGGCACCAGCAGATAGAGTGCCTGTGGCAGGTATTTCCCCTCCGCGAGCTGGAGCGCACCCTGTCCGAAGTAGTTGAGGATGAGCGCCGGCCAGACGAGCACGAACCAGCCGAGCCGCACCGGCACCTTGCCGAAGTGTCCCATGTCGGCATAGAGCGCCTCGCCGCCGGTGATGGCGAGGAACACCGCACCGATGATCGCGAGCGACACACCGGGGCGGTGCGCGAGCAACTCCAAACCGTAGAGCGGATTGACGGCCGCGAGCACCACCGGGTCGCGCCGGATCGCCGCGGCGCCGGAGAGCCCGATCACCACGAACCATACCACCATGATCGGGCCGAAGAGACTGCCGATGCGCGCCGTGCCGCGGTGTTGGTAGGCGAAGAGACCGATGATCACCCCGACGGTGATCGGAACGACGGTGCTCTTGAGGCTGGGGTTCAGGACCTCCAGGCCCTCGACTGCGCTCAGAACCGTAACCGCGGGCGTGATGAGCGAATCGCAGAAGAAGAAAGCCGTGCCGGCGAGCGCCAGCCATACCGTGACACGCGCCCACAGGCTCCCGGCGATGATCTGACGCTGGGCGAGAGCGAACATCGCGAGGATGCCGCCTTCTCCATCATTGTCCGCGCGCATGAT
>DASUHA010000083.1:0-15099 GCA_036273735.1 Steroidobacteraceae bacterium
AGCAACGGAAGAATTCAATTGGTCAGTCCGTTTTTTCGGGCAAGCGCTGGCTCGAAGATGGCGTTTGAACCGATTGTTTCCTTTCTGAAGGCTGCAACCGTGACACTTACGCATACCTTAAAAAGCGAAGCCGCGCAGGCAGGTCCTTTTTGGAGAACAGTAGAGAGCCGCCGAATATCTAAGGGTAACGCAGACAAATTTGTCGAATTTGCCAGGGAGCGTAGCCTGATTTTCCTGGAAGAAATGGACGAATGGCTTCGAGCCCATTCGACTGTAAACCGCACCCGCAAGAAGCTGCCTCGCATCGGCCTGGGCCTGTTCTCGATTTACTCGCACTGAAATTGAACCGCTCATACTCGTAGAACTGAGTTGCGCTGCTGTTGCGCCAATTGCCATTGAAACAGGCGAAGCCAGATCAGCGAACAGAAGACTCGCTCGTAGACCTCCTGCTACCTCTCGCTCGACTGCTGGTGGATGGAGGGGCGGGGATTGACGAGTTAGTGCGTGCGGCTAAGTACGCATATCTTCGAGCAGCCATGGACACGGTGCTTCCACACGATCGGCGCGTTAACGTATCCCGACTCTCGGTTGCGACTGGCATGACTCGCAAGGAAGTGTCAGCCCTTCTGAACTCCTCCATGGGTACTCAACAGCGTCGCAGTAGAAGAAGCGGTGAGCAAAGAGCACTGAGAGTCCTGCGAGGGTGGTTGACTGACCCCCGGTTCCAGAATCGCAATGGGTACCCGGACCTCCTCTCGTACAGAGGGCCTAAGAAGTCATTTGTCATCCTTGTAAAGCTCTACGGCGGAGACGTAACTCCGAAGTCGGTACTACGCGAACTCGAGAGGATGAACATCGTGGGGATGACCCAGTCTGGCGCGCTGCGCGTACGTGCCAGAGGGAAACGCAACAACGTTGAGACTCGCTACTACCTAGCTGAGCTTGCAAGGCTCTTCGAAGACTTTGTTTCCGCTGTAGTCCGACCAGGTAGTGCAGTCGAGGCGCCGCCGTTCTTTGGATTCAGGGACTCAACCGTGACGTCCCTTGGGGACGCGGCTTCTTTCGTAAGGACCTTTTCGCGACGTGCTGCCGTGCTATTGGAGGATTTTTCACAATGGTCGGCGGGGCGACACGACCCTAAGCTCAAGCCACATCCAGCCAATGAGGGCGCACGAATAGGTTTAGGCGTGTACCTACTGAGCTCGAACCAATCACCGGCTACCAAGCCCCCTGCGAGGGCTATCGAGCCTGCCCATATCCCGCGTCCGCAGAATCGCCGTAAGTGATCAGACGGCTTTCTCTCTCAACTCCTTCCTCAATATCTTCCCCACATTGCTCTTCGGTAACTCCTTGCGCAAATAAACATGTTTGGGGACCTTGTAGCCGGCAAGCGATTTGCGACAGTAGTCGATGATTGCCTGCTCGGTTACTTTGGGGTCCTTGGGGACTACGTAGAGGGCGACGACTTCGCCGGAATGCTCGTCGGGCTCGGCGATGGCGGCGCATTCGAGGACGCCGGGGTGGGAGGCGGCGACGGCTTCGACTTCGTTGGGATAGACATTGAAGCCGGAGACCAGGATCAGGTCTTTCTTGCGGTCCTGTAGGAAGACGTAGCCTCGCTCGTCCATGTAGCCGACGTCACCAGTGCGCAGCCAGCCGCCGGGGAGCATCACTTTGGCGGTCTCGTCCGGGCGGTTCCAGTATCCGCGCATCACGTGGGGGCCGCGGACGCAGATTTCGCCGGTCTGGCCGAGGGGGAGGTCCTGGCCCTGGTCGTCCTTGACGGCGATCTCGCTGGAGGAAATGGGCAGGCCGATGGAGCCGTTGAACTCTTCCGTCGTGGGATTGATGGTCGCGGCGGGCGAGGTCTCGGTGAGACCCCATGCCTGGGTGAGGATGTTGCCTGTCACTTCCTTCCAGCGCTTCGCCACCGATTCCTGTACGGCCATGCCCCCGCCCAGTGTGACCTGGAGACTGCTGAAGTCGATGGAGGCGAAGCCGGGCGTATTCAGTAGGGCGTTGAACAGCGTGTTGACGCCGGCGAAGAATGCGAACCGCTGTTTCCTCATCTCCTTCACCAGCGCGGGGAAGTCACGTGCGTTGATGATGAGCACGTTCTTCCAGCCAAGATGTGCGAACAGCAGGCAGTTCGCCGTGAGCGCGAATATGTGATAAAGCGGGATCGCGGTGATCAGCACTCCGGCCCCGTGCGAGAAGCGCCCGCCGAGCCAGGCCTCCGCCTGCAGGACGTTGGAGCTGACGTTGCCATGCGTCAGCATGGCGCCCTTGGCCACGCCGGTCGTACCCCCGGTGTACTGCAGAAAGGCGATGTCGTCAGTCCCGACGCTGACCGGATTGAGCGGGAGCTTCTGCCCGGCACGCAGTGCCTCGCGGAAGTCCATGGCGCCCGGGATGTGCCATTCAGGAACCTGCTTGCGGCGATGCCGCACGACGTAGTTGACGATCCATGATTTCGGGAAGCCGAGGAAATCTCCGGCCGCCGTCACCAGCACCTTCCTCAGGCGGGTGTGGGCAGCAATGTCTTGGACCACGTGAGCGAAGTTCTCCAGCACCAGGATGGCAACGGCGCCGGAGTCCTCGAGCTGGTGCTGCAGCTCCCGCGGTGTATAGAGCGGGTTCGTGTTGACGACGATGAGGCCGGCCCGCAGGGCGCCGAAGAGCGCGATGGGATATTGCAGGGTGTTGGGCAGCATGATGGCGATACGATCACCCTTGGCCATCCCGGCCGCCTGCAGCCAGGCTGCGAAGTCCCTTGTCAGCTCATCGAGCTGCGCGAAGCGCAGTACGCGTCCCATCTGTTCGTAGGCCGTCCTGTCCCGGTACTCGGTGCAGGCTTGCCGCAGTAGCTCCACGAGGGAGCTCAGCCGGGCGGGATCAATCTCCGCCGGCACGCCGGGTGGATAGGACTTCAGCCAGAATCGGTTCACGGTCGCTCCCCCTTGCTGCTCTTTTTCAACATTGGCTCGAGGTGCGGCCATACGGTATTCAGCACCAGCGGTTCCCCGCGCGCATTCGGATGCAGACCGTCCTCCTGCATGAGGCGTGGGTCGAGCGCCACCCCCTTCAGCAGGAAAGGCACGAGAGCGGTGTGGAATTGACGCGCGAGTTCCGGGTACATGCCCGCAAACTGCTGGGTATATCGCGGGCCATAGTTCGGCGGGATGAGTATGCCAACCAGCAGCACCTTTGCGCCTGCAGCCTGGGCCAGACGGATCATCTCTGCCAGTCGCTGTCGCGTCAGGTTGAGCGGCAGCCCGCGCAGGCCGTCGTTGGCACCCAGCTCCAGGATCAGGATGCCAGGCTGGGTGAGCCGCAGCTCCCTCGGCAAGCGGGCCGCGCCGCCCGTGGTGGTCTCGCCGCTCACACTGGCGTTGATCACCTGGTACCCGTAACCTTCGGTCTTCAGGCGTCCGATGAGCAGCGCCACCCAACCCTGCTCCGGCCTTAGGCCGTGCGCGGCGCTCAAGCTGTCGCCGAGCACGAGGATGGTACGGTCGGACGCCGCCGCATTCTGGAGCGCGATGAACATCAATCCGATGCCGAGCGCCCAGGCGACGGCAGTCCGCAGCAGCGTTCTCAAGGCCGAGCACCTCACCAAGCAGGTTCAGAGTCCCGAAGGCCTGTTGACTATTGTGCACGACGTCTCGCTCGACATCGCATCGGGTGAGTCGGTCGCAGTGGTAGGGCCGTCCGGGGCGGGCAAGTCGACGCTCTTGGCGCTCCTGGCCGGTCTCGACCTGCCGACCCAGGGACGGGTGCTCCTGGAAGGCCTGGACCTGACCCGGCTCGACGAGGACGGCCGCGCACGGATACGGGCGCAGCGGGTGGGGTTCGTCTTCCAATCGTTCCACCTCATCCCCTCGCTCACGGCGCTCGAGAACGTGATGCTGCCTCTGGAGCTCGCCGGACATGTCCAGGCCCGCCTTGCGGCGCTCGAGACCCTGCGGCAGGTAGGGCTCAAAGAGCGGGCGCGCCATTATCCGCGCCAGCTCTCCGGCGGCGAGCAGCAGCGGGTCGCGCTTGCCCGCGCCTTCGTCACGCAGCCGGCGGTGCTGTTCGCGGACGAGCCGACGGGCAACCTCGATGCGGCGACGGGGGGTAGGATCGGCCAGCTCCTCTTCGAGATGAACGCGCAATCGCGCACCACCCTGGTCCTGGTGACACACGATCACGACCTCGCCTCGCGCTGCGAGCGGATCGTGCATATGGACGCTGGCGGGGTGCGCTAGCACCATGCGCGTACTCCTCCTCTCGATGCGCATGCTGTCTCGGGAGTGGCGCTCGGGGGAGCTCGGTGTCCTGCTCCTCGCGCTCACAGTCGCCGTGGCAGCCCTCACGGGCGTGGGCTTCCTGGTGAGCCGGATCAGCGCCGCGGTATCCATGCAGGCAAGCCAGGTGCTGGCCGCCGATATCCGCCTCGAGTCGCCACAGCCCATCGACGAGGCGGAGCTGGCGATGGCCCGCCAGAACGGGCTACGGGTCGCCAGCGCCGCCAGCCTGCTCAGCGTCGTGTTCCGGGGCGACCAGAGCCAGCTGACGGACATTGATGCCGTGACGGAGGGGTACCCCCTGCGCGGCACCGTGATGGTGGCTGACCAACCTTTCGCCAAGGGCCGCCCGGCCCGGGGGATTCCTCCGCCTGGGGAGGTATGGCCCGACTCCCGTCTGCTCGCCGCCCTGGGCGGGCAGGTCGGCTCCCGGCTCACTGTTGGGGCTGCCGACCTTCGCGTCGGACGTGTCCTGATCTCGCGCCCTGATCAGGGCGGTACGTTCACCGGCCTGGTGCCGAATCTCCTCATGAATGCCGCCGACCTGCCCCGGACCCAGTTGATCCAGCCAGGCAGCCGCGTGACCCATGCCGCTCTGTTCGCCGGCACCCCGGAGCGCCTTGCCACCTTCAAAGCCGCGCTCCGGGCACACAGGCACCCGGCGGAGCGGCTGCGTGACATTTCCAGCACCAGCCCGCAGATCAAGAGCGCCGTCGATCGCGCCGGCAGATTCCTCAGCCTCGCGAGTCTCGTCGCGGTACTGCTCTGCGCCACGGCGGTGGCGATGTCGGCACGGCGCTATGTAGGCCGGCACCTGGATGCCGTTGCGCTCCTCAAGACCTTGGGCGCGACCCGGCGCCTCACGCTCTGGCTGGCCAGCCTGCAGCTGCTCGCCGTCGCGGTGCTTGCCGCTGTCATGGGCTCTTCAGTCGGGTACGCGGCCCAGGCCTGGCTGTTGTATGCACTGCGTGGCCTGCTCATCAGCACGGCCCTCCCTCCGGTGAGCTGGTCTCCCGTGGGGATGGGCTTCCTGACGGCGATCGCCCTCCTCACGGGCTTTGCGCTGCCGCCGCTGCTGCAACTCTCCCGCGTGCCGGCCATCCGCGTGTTGCGGCGCGACATCGGGCCGCCGCCGCCTCTCTTGCTGCTGGCTTTCGGCCCTGCAATCGCGGTCATCCTGCTGCTCATCTACTGGGTCGTGCTCGACCGGAAGCTCTTCCTCGGCTTTACCGTGGGACTCGCGGCGTTTGTCGCATTGCTCGCGCTGACCGGCGCTCTGCTCGTCATGGCGGCGGGTCGGCTGCGGGCCGGTGCCGGCGTCGCGTGGCGGTACGGGATCGCCAGTATTCGCCGGCGGAGAGGCGACAGCATCGTGCAGATCGTCGCCTTCGGGACCGGCATCATGGCCCTGCTGCTCCTGGGGATCATCCGCAACGATCTCGACGGTGACTGGCGGCGAAGCCTGCCGGCGGATTTGCCGAATTACTTCTTCGTCAACATTCCAGCGGCGAGCCGCGATGCCTTCATCCGGTACCTGCAGATGCGTGGCGCCAGGACCTCGCGCGTCCTGCCCATGATTCGCGGCAGACTGACCGCGATCAACGGCCGGCCGGTAGACACCCTGCGCTTCGCCGACCACCGCGGAGAGGAGTTTGCTACTCGCGAGCAGAACCTCACCTGGTCAGCCGAGCTGGGAGCCGATAACCGGGTGGTGGCCGGCCGCTGGTGGGCGCAGGCGGATGAAGGCGAGCCGCTCGTGTCCATCTCTACGGAGTTCGAGCAGTGGCTCGGCCTGCGACTCGGTGACCGGCTGACCTTCGATATTGCCGGCGAGACGTTCAAGGTGCGTGTGACCAACATCCGCAAGGTGAAGTGGGACAGTTTCAAGCCGAACTTCTTCATCGTGTTCGCGCCGGGACTGCTCGAGAAGGTCGCGGGCACCTACCTCACGAGCGCCTACCTCGCGCCAGGTGCCGCGCAGTCGCTGGCGGGCCTCGCCCGGCAGTTTCCGAGCGTTTCGATCTTCGACATCGACGACCTGTTGGACGACGTGCGCTCCGTGCTCGACAAGGCCGTGCTCGCCGTGCAGAGCGTGTTCGCTTTTACCCTGCTCGCGGGCCTCACGGTGTTGCTGGCGGCCGTGCAGTCGAGCGGCGACGAGCGGCGCTATGAGAGCGCAATGCTGCGGACGCTGGGGGCAAGCCGCCGTACGGTGCTCAAAGGCGTACTGGCGGAGTTTGCGGCGCTGGGACTCCTTTCCGGGCTGATTGCGGCCGCCGGCGCCTCGGTGGCGGCCTACTTCCTCACTACCCGGGTGCTCGACCTGCGATACGCGTTCAGTCCCTGGGCCTGCCTGGTGGGCCTCCTGGGGGGCGGATTCATCGTAATCGCCAGTGGGTGGTTGGCGACACGGTCGGTCGTGCGTCAGCCGCCGCTCACGACGCTACGAGCAGATATCTGAGTCGCACGGAGCAACCGCTGCGTCGAGTGGGTCCGTTGGACCCTCATACTGGTTGTATGATGCAGAGGCGCGCTATTTGCAGGACTCAGGAAGTGCGCCGGGCTGGTGTATTAGAATGGCGACAGGTACACGGAAACGGTGTCCGGGCGTTCCTCACCTTTCCGTGCCTCTCAGGGTAGGGTGCCGAATGATCCGGATGCTGATCATCGAGGACGACGCCGCGGACGCGGAGTGGACGCACCGGACGCTGCGCCAGGCCGGCATTGCCTGCACGCTCGAGCGGGTCGAGACGGAAAGTGCGTTTCGCGAGGCGCTCGGACGCTCCCCTGACCTCATCCTTTCCGACTCGAACGTCCCTGGAATCGATGGCTGGACGGCCCTTGCCATTGCGAAGGCGGAATGCCCGAGCACGCCATTCGTCTTCGTGACCGGACATACCGACCCGGGCGTGGCGGGCTCGGCGAAGCAGCGCGGCGCAGCCGGGTTGGTCGCCAAATCCGAGCTTGCCCGACTCGCGGGCGTGATCCGCTCGCTGGTCGATGACCGTGGGGAACGCCGGGCGCGGGAGGAGCAGACCGAGCGCCGCCGCTCGGACGCGAACACCGATGCGAGCAACACTGCCACCTACCTCCTCGAGCGGCAGGCCATCCTCGATCACGCCCTGCGGGATGAGGACCACTCGACGCTCTCCAGCATTCTGCGCCGACACCCACCTGTGCCGGTGGCCCTGCTGTCGCTGGCGTCCGAGGAGGTGCGCGAGCGTTTCGTGAAATGGCTCGGCAACGCCAACATCGAAATCGAGTGCGCCGTATCGGCGACGGACGCTCTCGTGACGCTCGAGAAGCGCCGGCACGCGCTCCTCTTTACCGACCGGCTGGAGCTCGCGCATGCCGTGCGCCAGCTCCACGCAGGCTCGGCGACCCATGTCGTCTTCGTGGACGTCGATGGAACGGTGGGCGTACGCGAAGCGCTGCGCCGCGGCGCCAACGACTGCATGCCGGCCGAAGCCGGCGGGGGCGAGGAATTCTGGGCGCATCTCACTACCGCACGGCGCATCGCGAGCCTCTCGTCGGCCCTGCAGCTCGCGCTCACCGACAATCGCATTCTTTCGACCATCGATGAGCTGACGCGCTGCGGCAGCCGCCGCTTCTTCGAGCACGAATTTCCCCGCGAGCTCGAGCGGGCGCAGCGCCTGCGCCGTGCGCTGTCGCTGGTCATCTGCGACATCGATCACTTCAAGAACGTGAACGATACCTACGGCCATGAAGTGGGCGATGAAGTCTTGCAGGAATTCGCCGCCAGGCTCACCCACGGACTGCGCCTGGGGGAGGACTGGGTGGCGCGCATCGGCGGCGAAGAATTCGCAGTGGTGCTGCCCGACGTTGCGAGTGTCGAGGCGATGCAGATCGCCGAACGCCTGTGCGAGCGCGTTCGGGCCACGCCTTATACGACGGCCGGAGGCGCCCTGCAGGTCACCGGCAGTTTCGGGGTTTCGGCAATCGAGCCGCAGCGCGGCGAGGGGCGTCCCTCGCAACGGGCGCTCGTAAAGGCGGCCGATGCCGCGCTCTACGAGAGCAAGCGGAGTGGGCGGAATCGGGTGACGGCCCTCGAGCCTCACTGAGGCAAGCCCCCGCCAATCCGCATACGGGGGTCCGTGTCACTGTGCGGCAACGCATGGACTCGCCGCTCGCGGCCCCGGTATGCTGGCGCTGACCTGCGTAAGGGCTGGCAAAAAATACATGGGAAAATCTCCACAAGAGGGTGCTACCGGGCACGATGAGTCGGCGGATGACTCCACGGCCGAGCTCGATGTGCTGGAGCAGACGATATCCATCGATGGGGCCAAAGTTCTACGCCATGACGCATACGGGCTGACGGCCTCGCCCATCCCTCAGGAGTGGATCCTCGAAGGTAGCCCGGTCGCCCGCAAGAAACTGCTCACCCGCAGCAGGGACGGGTTGGCTTCTTCCTTCATGTGGGACTGCACTGCCGGCCGATTCAACTGGTTTTACGACGCTGACGAGGTCATCCACGTGTTGGAGGGGTCGGTCCTCCTGGAGGACGCCGCCGGCGTGCGCCGACAGCTTCAGGCTGGCGATACCTTTCTCCTCCCTGCCGACTCCCGGTTCCACTGGACCGTGCCGAGCTACATCCGCAAGATCGCGTTTCTCTACGTTCCGCTGACCCTCGACATGCGGATTGCGCGGAAGCTTCTCAAAGGCCTGAGAGCACCCTTCCGGCGCAAGTCCCCCGGGCCGGCCGCCTGGGGCAGCTGAGGCACCGATCAGCCCCGGGATGGCGGCCGGGCCCACTCGATCGGCGCGGCCGTCGCCTCACGGACAGCCGCGCCCCGCCTCACGTCACCCGCACGTGGATGTTCCGGTACTTGTCGTCGTAGAACGCGAGCCGGTCCTTCAGCGCCAGATGCTCGTCGAACGGGTCCTCATAGGTCCAGACGGCATCATCGAGCTTACCGCCGCTGTCGCCACCGCTCGTCGCCAGGCTGAAATAGTTCGCCTTGCCTTTGAAGGGGCACTCGCTGATCGTCGCCGTGCGCGCGAGCTTGTCCATTCTCACATCGCCACGCGGGAAATAGAGTCGGGCGGGGCTGCCGTCCTCCTCGACGCGGATGACGCCGCGAGAGTCCGCGACGATCTGGCCCTCGACCTCGACCGTGACCCGCTCTCCAACCGGGCGCTCCAGCACCTTGTGCTCCGGCCACTTCTGATGTCCGGGAGACTTGCTCATGAGGACCTCCAGCAACTCGGACCAGGGGATCCGCGGCCGCAGCAGATGCCGTGCCTGCGCACGACCGCCCATTGCAACACCACAACAGAAGCCTTACGAAAGTAGGGCCCGCGACTGCTCGGCCCAGAAGAGTGCATCGACGTAGGCGGCGCGGATGAGATGGGCCGGCAACTCGGCATACACCGCGTGATCCCAGACGCCCCGCTCGTACGCGCGCGTGCACTGCAGCGCGGCTCCAAGCGCGCCTTCACCGGCGACGAGTGCCTTCATCACCGTAGGTGTCAGCGGTAGCTCCTCCACCACCTTGCGGATGGGGAGCCCGAGAAGAGCGTTGAGCAGCGAGAAGAGCCCGGTGATGAAGAACGGCCCCGCCTCGCGCGCGCCGGCGAGCTTGCCCAACTGCTCGCACATGCGGGCGCGGGTCATGGCCTGCACGATGAGGCTCGGTGGGCGGTCATCGAATCCCTGCAGGCAGACGAGGCCGCAGAGCTGGCGCAGCGTGTCGAGGCCGAGGATCACGATGGCTTGGCGGATGGAGTCGATTTTTCGCGGCAGATTGTAGTAGCTCGAATTGATGCACCGCAGCACGCGGTAGGAAAGTGACACATCCTGACTGAGCAGCCGCTCGACGTCATCGAGAGAGTAGTCCTCGTGCTGCAGCTCCGATGCGAGGCGCAGTGCTCCGAGGCGGCTTGCCGGCACACGGCGTGCGCTGAACGTCTCGGGCTGCTGCAGAAAGTCGCCCTGGAAGCCGGTGAATCCGAGCGCGATGCAACGCTCGAACGCCTCACGGCTCTCGACGTTCTCCGCGATCAGCTCGAAGCCGGCACTCTTCAGCTCTCGCGCCAGGCGGGCAAGCTCGTCGATGGGCGGGTGAGAGATCTCCAGCTTCACGGCGCTCGCCAGCTCGAGCAGCCGCGAGTCGCTGCGCTGCGGCGAGTAGTCGTCGAGCGCAATGCGATGGCCCCGCGCGCGCAGTTGGTGGATACCCTGTACGACATGCGGAGTCGCGCGCACGTCCTCCAATACCTCGATGGTGACACGAGCGGACTGCAGCGGCAGATCCGGCACCTTGACCAACAGCTCCTCCGGAAAGTTGATGTGTACGGGAAGCCCGCCGGCCAGGCGATCGAGGCCGATCTCGAGCGCGGCGCTCGTGATGACTTCCAGAGTCGCGCGTCCGGGGTCGTGGACTTGCGCGCGCTGACTCGATGGCGATGCGCGGTAGAGGAGCTCGTACGCTACGACGGCCATGGAGGCGTCGTAGATCGGCTGCCGTGCCACGAAGACTTCAGGGCGAGAGGAACTCACTGGGTCGCCTGGACGCCGATGGTCACCCAGGAGTCGGGCTGTGGCAGGCCCTGCCAGTTCAGGCCCTCGATGGTGAGCTGATAGTTACCCGGACCCAGCGCAGTGCTGTTGAGCGCAATCCTGAGGTTGCCGTCGGAGTCCTTGGCGAGGTGGTCAATGACGCCGACTCGGCCTTGGTTGATGCGATCAATGGTGATGCGGAAAAGGCGTGCGGGCGAGCGTGACTCGTCGATTCGGAAATTCACGAGCTGCGCCTCGGTGCCGCCGCCGATGACGATGGCGGGTGAATCCGATGCGCCGTCGCGGCTCGGCAGCAAACGGATATCGCGTGTGCTCGTGGCCGGGTCCAGGGGGCGCTCGGTCGCCTCCTCCTGCAGCGCCGCAATGTGGCGGGTTTTCTCGGCACTGCCGCTCGCCACGATCGCGAGAGCGACCCCGAGCAGCAGCACCGCGGCGAGCAGCCCGAGCAGGATCTCCAGCTTCTGCCAGAAAGGCTTTGGGGGTTCCGCCCAGGGCTCCGGCTTGCCGCTGGCCTCGAGCAGACGCAGCGCCGCATTCACGCGCTCGGGAAGTCCGAGCTCATCGAGCAGCTCGGGGTTCTCGCGACAGAAACGCTCGAAGTCCGTGGCGCCTTTGATGGGCAAGCGGCCGGAGAGGTAGCGCTCCACCACCTGGTTGCGGGCAATGAAGTCCCGATCCATCAGCTCCGAGGCGCGCGGCGCAGGTGGCGAGGAAGTGGAGGATATCGCCGAAGGTGTTGCGGGCGTCGCTGTTGCCGCGGTGACAGCCGGCGCACCCGGGGTGTGCGTGGTGGCAGCGGACGCGCCTGCAAGGGTAGGAGCCGCCGGAGTCACGGGTGCAACAGTGGGCACCGCAGCGACAGCGGGCGTGGCAGCAGCGGGCGTGGCAGCAACAGGCCTGGTAACAACAGGCGCAGCGGCAGCAGGTGTCGTCGCAGCAGGCCGGATAGAATCGGACGCCGTTGCGGTCGGCAAGGTGGGCGCCACCAGAGTCAGTGGCGCGGAAGCTTGAAGAGGAGGCGTCGCAGAAGACGTCGCTGGTCTCGTTGCCGGAGGCGCGTGCTCACTCGCGAGAAGGAGCTGCTCGGGATCGACGAGATCCTCCTCGCTCCTCGGCTGTGCCGGCGGCGGTGTCACAGCAGCGGAGTCTGCCCCGCGACCACGGGCGCGCGGCTCGGTCGGCGCGAGCGCGTCGAGGGGCGCCTCCACCGGCAGGTCCGGCAGGGGAAGCGGGCGGGATCTCGGATCGATCATGAGCGGACGATCTCCGGCAGGCGTAATCCCGATCCTGCAACGAGGGGCGGCGCAAGCCAACGCGCCCGCTCACAAATCGCGGCATGCCTGTGCCTGAACCGTGACCCCGCTCGCACTTCGCGCATCCGCGACCGAGATGCCACAGCGGTACTGCGTCACATTCCGCTACCCGCCGCGTGCGATACATTCCGGCGAGATGCATCTCTCCGAGCCCCTCGAGCACCATGGCTTTCCCGATTCTGCGTACGCACAGGAGCTGCGGCGCGGCTTCCCGGATCTGTGCTTCACGCCCGATCTCGAGCGGATCTTCCAGGCTTTCCAACTGAAGCGGGTGCGCAAGCGCGTGCGGTTCCTGCAGCTGGCGCTGGGATTGCTCGCGATCGCCGCGGCGGTCGACCTGACAGTGTTGGATGCGGTGCCGTTGAATCAGGTTGTGCTCGGTTGGCTGGGTATCGTCATACCGGCATGCCTCACCCTGGCGCTGACCTCCTGGAGTCGCCTCTACGCGCGGCTGTACCTGCCTGCAGCGAGGCTCCTTTTACCGGTGATCGCGGCGGTTTCCGCCATCGGCATCGCCGATCGGCACGTAGGCGGGCAGCCGGAGCTCTTTTACTTCCTGACATCCTTGAGCATGGCGATCTTTTTTCTCGGCGGCCTGCTCTTCCGCGAAGCACTTCTCGCCAACGTGTTCATGGTTGGGACGCTGGGGCTCGCCCTGGCGCACGCGGGATGGCCTGCCGCCGTCATCCTGTACTCGCTCACGGTACTCGTCATCACCACCGCAGGCGGTGCCTTCGTCTATCAGGGAGTCGAGCGGCAGTTGCGCACGTCCTTTCTCGAGCGGGGACTGCTCGGCGAAATGGTGGCCCGCGATGGCCTGACCGGGCTGAAGAACCGCGGCGCCTTCGATGATGACTACGCCCGTCTCTGGCAGCAGGCGATGCGCGATCGGCGACCGCTGGCGCTGCTTCTCATAGACGTCGACCACTTCAAGCCCTTCAACGACCGGTATGGCCACCAGGCCGGGGACGGGGCACTGAGGCGCGTGGCGCAGGTGGTGCAGCGCTTCGCGCGCCGGCCGCTCGACATCGCTGCCCGCTATGGCGGTGAGGAATTCCTCGTGGCGCTCTACGACCTCGACGCAGCGGCCGCGCGCGAGATCGCCGAGGAGTTGAGGGGAAGCATTCAGGGGCTGGGCATACAGCACGACGATTCGCCGGCGGGCGTCGTAACTGCGAGCATCGGAGTCTCGGTCGTGAGCCCCGGCCCGGACTGCACCTCGGAAGGGGCCGTGCAGATAGCGGACGAGGCACTCTATGCGGCCAAGCGCGGCGGCCGCAACGGTATCCGGCTGGTCGACTGCTACGGCGTCAGCTACTCGACTGGGGCGTTTCGGCGCAGTGCGTGACGCTCGAGGAAATGCTCGACCTTGTCGCGGTAGGTCCGTGAGAGCTTGAGCTCCTGACCGCCTTCCAGGGTCAGGAAGTATTCCCCATTCATGTGTGCACGCAGGCTCTTGACGAATCGCAGGTTGACGATCGTCGAGCGGTGCACGCGCTGAAAGAGCCTCGGATCGAGGATCTCCTCCAGCTCCTTCATCGTGCCTCTGAGGATGTGGGTATCGCCTTCGGCGTGCACGCACATGTAATCGCCCGCGGCATCGATCCACTGGATTGCGGGGATCGGCACGCGCACGGTCTTGCGTCCCTGACGGATCGGCAGCACCTGCGGTTGCCGCACGCCCAGCGCGGCCGTGCCGCGCTCGAGCAGCTCCTCGAGCCCGATCTCGCCGGAGCCGGTGATCTCGGCCACGATTTCCATGAGCCGGTCGCGCTGATCGGCGGCGTCGCGCGCCAACATGGTCTGCCGGACGTGCTCCAGCGTCGCATCGAACCTGCGGTCGTCGATGGGCTTCAGGAGGTAATCGATCGCGTGCGCCTCGAATGCGCGTACGGCGTACTGATCGTAGGCGGTAACGAAGACGACGAGCGGCAGGACGTCCCGCGGAAGGTGCGCCAGAACGTCGAAGCCGGAAAGTCCCGGCATTTGGATGTCCAGGAAGACGAGATCCGGCCGCTCCCGTTGCAGGGTGCCCACGGCCTCGCGACCGTTGCTGCACTCCGCCACGACCTCGAACTCCGGCGCCTCGTGCAGGCGCAGCGCAATTCCGCGTCGGGAGAGTAACTCGTCGTCGACGATCGCTGTCCGGATCCTCACGCGCTCGCGCCCTGCGCGACAGGTGCCGGGCGGGTGTAGCGCAGCTCGGCAGGGCGCGGAGCCGCCTCTTCGCGCGTCGCCGCTTCGAAGGGCAGCGCCATCTCCACCCTGAGCCCGGGGCGGCTGTTGAGCACGGCGAAGCGGTAATTGTCGCCGTAGAGCACGGCCAGCCGCTCCCGCGTGTTGCGCAAGCCCACTCCGCCGCGCCGCTCCGCGGGCCGCGAGCGGTCATCGAGGCCCGGGCCATCGTCGATCACGCTGACTTCCAGCATGGCGCCGCGCGCGCGGCCCTCGATGCGCACCATTCCTCCCTGTTCCCTCGGAGACACTGCGTACTTCAACGCGTTCTCGAGGAGCGGCTGCAGCAGGAGGCTCGGAACCAGTCCCTCGAGCGCGGCGCCCTCGATCGCGTATTCCAGCCGCAGGCGCTCACCGAAGCGCAGGCGCTCCGTGCCGAGGTAGAGATCGAGCGCTTCGATCTCCTGACGCAGCGTCACCCGCTTCATGGGATCCTGATCGAGCGTGTAGCGCAGGAATTCCGAGAGCCGCATGACCGCGTGATTGGCCGTGCGGTTCTGGTTGTCGAGAATGAGGGTGGAGATGGCGTTGAGGGTGTTGAAAAGGAAGTGCGGATTCAGCTGATAGCGCAGCATCTTCAGCTGCGCCTCCTGTGCCAGGGTGACCGCCTTCAGCACCGCCTCCTGCTGTTGCTGCTTCGACTCGTAATACTTGATGCCGAAGTAGAGCGCGCTCCAGCACAGGAGCAGGTAGGTCGAGATGAGCGCGCCCTCGAACAGAT
>DASUHA010000084.1:0-3205 GCA_036273735.1 Steroidobacteraceae bacterium
GCGCTCCGCGTCGGATCGCCCCCGCCCAGTCTCGCCCGCAGCAGCTCGGCCGCGTGGCGAAAGCTCACCCGCTCCGTGCGCATCACCCAGTCCAAGACCGAGCCGCCTGCCTGACACGCCCCCAAGCAGTGCCAGAGGTTCTTCCCCGGCGTCACCACAAGGCTCGGGCCCTGATCGTCGTGAAACGGACACCGGCCGACCAGGTCCGCCCCGTGCCGCCGGAGCTCCACCCCAGCCGCCTGCACGAGCGCCACCAAATCCGTCTCGCGCTTGATCCGCTCGAGCTCACTGTCGGGAATGCGCGCCATGCCCCACCTATGCCCACCGCGGCGGAAAACGTGTCAAGGGGATGGAGTAGGAAATAACTCCGATATAGATTACTCTACATCAGAGTCATGTCAACTCGCCCCGCCAATCCCGCCGCTATGCTACAGCCCTCGACCGTCGATACCCGCCCGCTTTCGAGGGAGCCCGACATGACCCCCGCCGACCGGCAGTTCGGGAAAGCGCTCGGCCGCCGCCTCGCTACACTGCGCCAGGAGGCCGGCCTCACCCAGCACGCCGTGGCCGCCCACGTCGGGATCGCCCAGCAGACCCTCGCCCACTACGAGGTCGGCCGCCTCCGGCTCCCCGTGGCGCTCGTCCCCACGCTCGCCGCCCGCTTTGGCGTGTCCACCGACACGCTGCTCGGCGTCAGCGATGCCCGCGCAACGACGCGCGACAGCAAGCGCGGCCCCACCCCCAAACTCCAGCGCCAGCTCGAGCGCTTGCGCCGTCTCCCCAAAGCCCAACAACACGTCGTCCTCGCCATGCTCGACGGCGTCCTCCTCCAGCACGGCTAACGCAACAAGCCCGGCCAGATCCCTCCGGCCGAGCTTGTTGCAACATGCTCACGCTCTACATGCGATGGGACCGCCGAGTCTAACGATGCCAGCACGCCTAACGTTGGTGCGGCGCCGTGGCGTGTCGGCTCGCCGCGTATCTACTCTTCCGCAGTTCGCGATTACAGATTGCGTTCCTCTGCGAAGATCAGAGATACCAGCAGCGATCGGTTGGCCGGACGTCGGTACGCGGTGAGATAGTCCCGCGCGCACTTGATGCTTCGCTCGGCATATCGTTGAAATGGTTCCGAGGCTTCTCGATCGCAGTGCCAACTGTCATACGTTGGCACTGCGCGACCGCCTCTCTCTTCATAGACATCGCCACCCAAAACGACCGTGCCCTTTCCGACGAGCGCCGCCAGAACAAACTCGAGTTGATCCCAACGCCACGCTCGATCTTTTATCCCGAGTTCACCCAGCACGCGCGAGTCTCGACGTAGATCTTCTGGAAGTTTGTCGATCGACGACATCATTATTCGCCTCACTGCGGGTTTGGTACGAAGAGGCGGTGGTTGACCGTTTTGTTATCCGGCTCGAGAATCCATTCGAACTTGCCTTCCTTGCCACGCCAGCCGCCAGGCAATTCGAGCTTGGTACGTCCAACGCCATCCCCGCCAGTTATTCTCGTGGCAGTCGCATCGGCCCCGAAGCCGTCAACGGATTGGGGAAAGCTATGGTAGTCACCCTGCTGCATTTGTGCCTTAACCTTCAACGTGTACGCGGCATCGGCAAGCGGATTAACTGGTGTCGCCTCCGTCGCCGCCGCTGCGGCGGCAGCACCCGCCACACCGCGCACTACCATCCCGCTCCCTGGTGCGCCGGCGGCCCCGGCTCCCACCCTCAGGATCGACTCGACCTTCGCTGCCTTCGCTTCGCTGACCCCGAAGAAGCGCAGAACATAATACGCCGGACTGTTACAGCCCCCCTTATAGGGGCAGAGCCCGAAGGGGTCGGAATAATTCACCGGATCCCCCGCGGCGAACCCGTACGCATTCATCCCGCCCGCGAGTCCTAACGGGTCTTCCTGGGTGAACTGACTCCTTCCGTTGCCTCCGTATGATCGGCGGGTGGGAAGTGGCCGTCGCATCGACAGTTCGGCGGTTAGGCCGTTCGACCTGCCATCATAGTTTTGGTGTCGAGCCCCAGCGGTGCACTTAGGGACCGCGACACGCGCACATCAGTGTCCATGCGCAGGCTTGAAGGACTTCGGTGAATGGCGATGCGCGCACCCAGCTGCTGCGGTAAGGCGAGTCGGCCATGCCCTTACACGATGGATCTGACAGCGGTCGGATCGCGGTTGGAGCACGTGCGACTCGAGGGAAGACAGCGTTGGATCACCTCACTCACGTTCCTGTCGACAGTTCCTTGACGTCGCATCTGATGACGGGACCGGTTCGACCAAAAACGATCTGCGCTTTCATGGTCGGGGCAGGGCCGAACGGCCACCCAACGGACCGCAACAGCGCACCGCGTCGCCAATCGCGGCGCACCTAGCCGAGGTCGTCCGCCTCAGTGAAGATCAACGCGCGCACCGCGGTAGGCGCGTGAGGTCCGATGAGAGTTATGGGTTGTAGGCGCGAAGCAGTAGAGTGAGCACGGCTAACTCTGAATGGCTCGCGGGGTCTTCCGCGATCTCTTCGACTCGCTCTTTCACCAGGCGGTAGTCATCGTCAGATACGATCCGACCTTCGGCCTCGATGACCCGAATACGCAGCAACTCGTGCCGACGGTCCGCCTCGAAATCCGCACCAACCCTAGATAGCGCCGCCTTGGCAAGCTCCTGTTCGTGCGCTGGAAGCTCCCTAAGCCAGCTATCGAGGTCGGCACGCGCTGTCCGAAGAGCGCGCAAATCGCGGCGCTCGTAGGAATTTGAAACAGCAGCCGTCATCTCGCTCGCGCCTTCATCGCCGAGCCCTCGGTCTCGGAGAAATTCAATGAATGCGATGGCCCTGTCTCGAAGTAACGAGAGTTCCCGCAGCTGCTCCCCATTGAGATGCTTCATCGTAGATGCTTGCCCTTAGTTGCCGGTGTAAGGAGCGAGTTTTCCAAACTGTTTATTTGACTGATCGAAGTAGAATCGGGCGAATGGGTTGCTCTTGCTCACGCCTCGGATTTTGTTGGCCGACGTGCCGCCCTCGCTCTGTGCGCGCCCGTGTGCGTCAATCAACTGCTGCTCGCGACCGCGCGGTGTGCGGCCCGGGGAGATACAAGTGCGCCGGTGTGCCCTCGCGCAGCTTGGCGCCGATTTTCCGGCCGTAGGCCTGCACGAGCTGGCCGCGCGCGCCGAAGATCGGCACCACGATACTCCCGCGGAAATGCTCGTG
>DASUHA010000085.1:0-70994 GCA_036273735.1 Steroidobacteraceae bacterium
AGCCTCGCGCCTCGGGTCGCTGGGCGAGTACGTCGACTACGCCGGCTCCAAAGCGGCGCTCGACACCCTGGCGATCGGGCTCGGGAAGGAGCTCGGACCGGAAGGCGTGCGCGTCAATGCAGTGAGACCGGGCCTCATCGAGACCGAGATCCACGCGAGCTCCGGCGATCCGGATCGGGCCCGGAAGCTCGGCGCCGCAGCTCCGGCAGGCAGGGCGGGCAAGCCGGAGGAAATCGCCGAGGCCATCGTCTGGCTGCTGAGCGATGCCGCCTCCTACGTGACCGGGTCCGTCCTCGACGTGGCCGGCGGCCGGTAAGAACCGCTCATCGAAGCATCACGCCATCGGTCGTGGCGCGTTGCGACGCGTAAGTACTTACGGATATAGTGCCGCCCCTCGCACAAGGGTTCTGGTGGACGAATCATGACGGAGCGGCAGCTGCGCATTTCGATGGAGATCAGGGAGCGGACGGGTATCGACGAAGCGATGATCGACCGTGTGGTGCGGACGTTCTATGCCAAGGTGCGCGAAGATGAAGTCCTCGCGCCGGTGTTCAACCAGCGGGTGGCCGACTGGGAGCCGCACCTCGTACGCATGGGCCAGTTCTGGTCGTCCGTAGCCCTCATGACCGGGATTTACCACGGCAGGCCGATGGAGAAGCATCTGCCGCTGCCCGTCGACGCGCGGCACTTCGACCGCTGGCTGCAGCTCTTCCGGGAGGCCGCACAGGACGTATGCCCGCCGGTGGCAGCCGCCCACTTCATCGAGCGCGCAGAGCGCATTGCCCAGAGCCTGGAGATGGGGATTGCCGTCAGTGAGGGCGTCCTTTTGACCAATGGTGCGCGTTTGCGGCGCCCCGACGCCGAAGTCGTGTTGCCGGCAGGCTCCAGCGTGCCGCAGCCGGCCTGACCGGTCCGGTCTCCACATAGCCACTCCGGGGAGACATTCGTGGCGACAACCCTGCATGACTACGGCTCACTCCTTCTCGGCTCCCGGCTGCGCAAGGTGAGTGAGGCGCTCTACGCCGGGGTGGACGATGTCTACCGCGGTGCGGGGGTCGACCTGCCGTCCCGCTGCTTTCCCATTCTCTTCCTGCTGCGCGATCATGGCTCGCTCGGCATCTCGGAGCTTGCGGAAAAACTGGGCCAGACCCATCCGGCCGTGAGCCAGATGAGCCGCAAGCTCCTGCGCCACCGCGTGGTGAAGGAATCGCCAGATCCCGAGGACGACAGGCGCCGCCTGCTCTCGCTCTCGGCGCACGGCCGCAGCGTCATGGCCCGCCTGGAGCCGGTATGGAGGGCGATCGTCGCGGCAGTGGCCGATCTCGAGTCGGACCACCCCCTCTCGCAACAGCTCACGGCGGTTGACCGGGCGCTGGAAGCCCACGGCTTTGCCGCCCGCATCCGTTCCCGCCTGGCGGACCCTGGCCTAGTCGAGATCGTCCCCTTCGAGGCGCGCTACGCGGATGACTTCAAGCGGCTGAACCTCGAATGGCTCGCGCGGTATTTTCGAGTCGAGCCCATCGATGAGCAGGTGCTCTCGCAGCCCCTCGGGATCCTGCGCCAGGGGGGCGCAATCTTCCTGGCCCGTTACCAGGACGAGATCGTCGGCACCTGCGCCCTGCTCAAGGCCGGCGAGGGACGTTACGAGCTCTCGAAAATGGCCGTGACCAGCCGCCACCAGGGGCTTGGCATCGGCCGCAGGCTCCTGGAGGCCGCGGTCGCGGCGTACCGCTCGCTCGCCGCACAGGAGCTCTTCCTCGAGAGCAACAGCAAGCTGAAGCCCGCGATCGCGCTTTATGAGTCCGCCGGGTTCGTGCATGCGCCACGTCCGGCTCCGTCGCACTACGAGCGCAGCGACGTCTACATGGTGTACGGCCCGACTGCAGCCCTCTGATTGCAACTTCCAGGACCTGCGGAGCATCTATGGCCCTGGCCGGGATTATGTCCGGGGCGGCCGGCCCGCCCGTGAGGTAGCCTTAACCTTAGCCGCGGCCCGCGGCGGTGCCAGGCCTGTAACTTTTCGCCGGCCGCCGTGTTCTTGCTCCGAAACGATGACACACCCGTGCACCTGGCAAGCTCCCGGCCCATCGACCCGAATGAGTTCACAGCGTTCATGCGCGCCTATCAGGACATGGTTTTCTCGACCGCCGTCCGCTTGACGGCCAACCCGGCTCAGGCTGAGGACATCAGCCAGGAAGTGTTTCTGCGCGCCTATGAGAGCTTCGAGAACCTGCGCGCCAGCCAGAAGGCCGGTGGCTGGCTGAAGACGGTGGCTACGAACCTGACGCTCAACCACCTCACCCGCCACCGCAAGCGCTGGCGTCTGTTCTCGGAGATATTTTCCGAGGACACCCGCGAGGAGGAGTTCGAGCCGGCCGCTGCCGTGTTCGATACCGTCCTCACCGAGTTGGAGACCGACGAGCGCTCGGCGCTGGTCGAGCAGGCGCTTGCGCGCCTGCCGGATCATCAGCGCGTTCCGCTGGTCCTGTATCATTACGAAGAGATGCCCTACCAGGACCTCGCGGACCGGCTGGGCATCTCCCTCGCCAAGGTCAAGACCGATATCCTCCGGGGAAGAGTCGCCATGGCGGGCCTCCTCGCTCAAAGCGGTGTCGGTGCCCCGAGTGATCGGCCGCGACTCCCCCCTAACACGCGGGGTGCACAGTCATGAGCTCACGCGATCAGATTGACGAAAAACTCGAGCGCCTGGTCGGCCAGGTGTTGCGAGAGCAGCCGCTGCAGCGGGCGCCGGCCTCACTCGAGGCCCGGGTGCTCGGCGAGCTCGCGGCACGCGCGCGGCTGCCGTGGTGGCGCCGGGGAATCGCGACCTGGCCTGCCTCGGTGCGCATTCCCGTCATTGCCGGCTGCGCCGTATGCGTACCGCTCGTTTGGATCCTCTCACTCTGGCTGGCGGGCCACGCAGTCTCCGTGGCAGCAGGACCGCTCACCAGCCTCCGGGGCGCAGCTCAGGTCGCCGCGTCATTCGGCACGATCACCGCCCACATCATCCAGAGCATCCCGCGCGAGTGGCTCCTCGGCGGGCTCATCGCCGCGGCAACTCTTTACGCATCCCTCTTCGGGCTCATCGCGGTCGGGTACTCGCTCCTTTACCCGAGGCCGCAATACGCCAAGGCTCACCTGACATGAAGAACACCCTCCGCTGGCTGTTGTCCGGCGTCCTGCTCGCATGCCTCCTCGGCTGCGTCATGACGGCGCAGGCGCAGGACAGCGACGACTCTACCGGGCAGACCGACCGCAGCATCGTATCGGTCGGACACGGCTCCGTACTTCCCGCCGGCGAGAGCGCCGAGGCCGTTGTATCGGTCCTGGGCTCCACCAAGGTGGACGGCAATGTGTCCGACTCCGCCGTGGCAGTCCTCGGCGATGTGACATTGAATGGAAGCGCCGGAGACAGTGCGGTAGCGGTATTGGGCGACGCATACATCAACGGCAAGGTCAACGGCGATGTCGTCGCGGTATTGGGCAACGTAACGCTGGGCCCGCAGGCGGTCGTCGGCGGCGACGTGACCACGGTCATGGGGAGGCTCGAGCGCAGCCCCACGGCGGTCGTGCAGGGCAGCACCACGCATGTCCTTTCGGGGCTCTTCGGCAACGTCGAGGGGCTGCACGCCTGGTTCAAGGAGTGCCTCCTCTACGGCCGGCCGCTCGCGCCCAGCTCGGATGTGAGTTGGGCCTGGTGGCTGGCGCTCGCGACGCTCGTCTTCTACCTGCTGATTGCGGCAGTATTTCGTGACGGCGTGCACCGCTGCGTCCAGACGCTGGAGGCACATCCCGGCCCGTCGATTCTGGCCACCGTCCTCGCGACGCTGCTCCTGCCGGTAGTCCTGATGATCCTCGTGATCACGGTGGTCGGCATCGCCGTGATTCCGCTCCTGTGGATCGGATTGTTCTGCGCGGGAGTCTTCGGGCGAATCGTCGCGCTCGGATGGCTCGGCGGCAGGTGCCTGCGGCTTGGCCACACCGGGCTCGCAGCACAGCCCGTGCTCGATGTGCTGGTGGGCGGCATCCTGGCGCTCGCGCTCTACATGGTTCCGGTACTCGGCATGTTGGTCTACGTGCTGCTCGGAGTGTTCGGATTCGGCGCCGTGATCTACACGCTGCTGATCGCGATCCGGCCGCCACAGGTAAAGCCTCCCGTTAGCGGCAGCCGGCCCGGAGTACCTGGCGCATCGCCTGCGACGGGGTCCAGCGCTGCAGCAGCCGCGTACGCGCCCGGCGCGAGCATGTCGGCCGCCGATGCGGCAGGCGCCGGCGCGGCCGCAGACACGGCATCTCCAGGAGCACAGATGGACACCAATATGCCTCCCCCGCCGCCTCATGGAGCGGCTGCGGCCGCGGGCCCCATGATGATCGATGTGGCCACGCTGCCTCGCGCCGGCTTCTGGATCCGGATGTTGGCCCTGCTGATCGACCTGATCCTGGTCGGTGTCGCCATGAGTTGGCTGCACCACGGATCCGGCGGGCTGTTGGTGCTGCTCGCGACCTACGGCGCCATCATGTGGAAGCTCAAGGGCACCACGGTCGGCGGCATCGTCTGCGACTTGAAGGTGGTGCGCATCGGCGGCGGCCCGCTCGACTGGGTGACCGCCATCGTCCGGGCACTCGGCTGCTTCCTCTCTCTCGTGATCGCCTGCCTGGGTTTCATCTGGATCGCGATCGATCATGAGCATCAGGCATGGCACGACAAGATCGCCGGCACGGTGGTCGTGCGGGTACCCAAAGGCGCCGGATTGATTTAGGAGGTCTCGTGGGAGCTCAATTGCAAGAAGACACCCAATCCAGGGTGTTGGTGTTCGATCCCGTGCGGGCCAACCCCCGGCGCAAATGGCTGTTCGGAGCCGCAGGCGCCACCGTGGTCGTCGCCGTTGGCGCTGCCATCTGGATGAGCCGCGCCTCCACCACCAAGCCCCTCGCGCCTCTCGCGGACCGGACCTCCGTTCCACTGGTGAGTGTGATGACGCCCGGCGTGCAGCCCGTTGCAACCCAGGTGACCTTCACCGGCACGATCGAGGCTCGTCACGAGCTGCCCATCGGCAACTCCGGGGACACGGGCAGGATCGTCGCGGTGTACGTGCAGGTGGGCGATCGCGTGAAGCGCGGCCAACTGCTCGCCAAGCTCGATGACTCGGTGCTCGCGCCGCAGGTCTCGCAGCTGAGCGCGGCGCTCGATCAGGCCCGCGCCCAGGCCGCGCTCTCCGCCGCCGAGTATCGGCGCGGCGCCGAGATCGGCCCCTCGGGCGGTCTCTCGGCCCAGGACATCGAGAAGCTCCACGCCCAGTCCGTCATGGATGCGGCCAACGTCAAGGTGGTCGGGGCGCAGGCCTCCGTCATGCGCGCCAAGCTCGCTCTCACGCGCATCGTGGCTCCCGTGGACGGAATCGTCCTGACACGCAACGCGGAGGTCGGGCAGATCGCCGGCTCCGGCGGGCCGCCGCTGTTTCAGCTCGAGGATTCCGGTCAGGTCGAGATGATCGGCCAGGTCGCCGAGCAGGACATGGCCGGTCTCAAAGTGGGCCAATCGGCAGCCGTCTATCTGGTGGGTGATTCAAAGCCGTTCATGGGCCGCATCTGGCTGCTCGGCGCGGTGATCGATCCCCAGACCCGCCTCGGCGAGGTGCGCATCGAGCTGCGTCCCGATCCCGCGCTGCGGCCGGGCGGATTCGCGCGCAGCATGGTGACGCTCGATCGGGGGGAGCGCCCGGTCCTCCCGGAGACCGCGGTCATGGCCGACAACGCAGGATCATACGTCTATGTGGTGGGTCGCGACGACATAGTGGAGCGACGCCCGGTCCATGTAGGCAGCGTCATCCCCAACGGCGTGGTCATTGCCGATGGTCTGTCAGGCCGTGAGCACGTGATCGCCATGGATGGCGGCTTCCTGCACTCCGGTGAGAAGGTGAGCATCGCCTCGGTAGGAGCGCCGCAGACATGAAGAACATTTCCGCATGGGCCATCCGGCATCCGGTTCTGCCGATGGTCCTGTTCGCGGTGCTGCTGTTTGCAGGCACCGTGGCGTTCATACGATTGCCGGTGACCCTGCAGCCGCCCATCTCATTCCCGATGGTTTCGGTGAGCATCAGCCAGCCCGGCGCGGCGCCTGAGGAGGTCCAGACGCAGATCGTCCGCAGGGTCGAGGCTGCAATCGCCAGCATCAGCGACATCAACCACATCTACTCAGTGGCCAAGGAAGGCGCGGCGGACCTGCAGATTGAGTTCCGCATCGGTACGCCGATCGATCGCGCAGTGGCGGACGTGCGCAATGCGGTGACCCAGGTGCAGGTCGATTTGCCCGCGGACATCCAGCCACCGGAGGTGCGGCAGATCCAGTTCGACGGTGGCCCGATCGTATACTACGACATCGCCGCAGCCGGAATGGCGCCGCAGGCCCTGTCCTGGTTCATCGACAACACGATTACCAAGCGTCTGTTGACTGTACCGGGAGTCGCGCAGGTGACGCGCTTCGGGGGGGTCGACCGCCAGATCAACGTGGAGCTCGACCCGGCGCGCATGCAGGCGCTCGGCATCACCGCGGCGCAGGTCAACGACCAGCTCCGTGATCTCAACATCGACCTGCCGGGTGGCCAGGCCGACCTCGGCAACGGCGAGCAGTTGATCCGGGTGATGGGCGGTGCGGACACCGTGCGGCAACTTGCCGACACCCAGATCATGCTGCCCGGCGGGCGGTTCGCCAAGCTGGCCGACATCGCCTCGGTGCGCGATGGCGCGGCGGAGATCCGCAGCCTCGATCTCATCAACGGTCGCTCTGCCATTGCGTTCGGCGTGTTCCAGGCGAAGAACGCATCGGATGTCGCGGTGCTCAATGGAGTGCAGAAAGCGCTCGCTGACATCCTCAAGCAGTATCCCAACGTCAAGCTCAACATGACCTTCACACGGGTCACCTATACCAAGGAGAACTATCACTCCGCCATGAGCGCCCTCATCGAGGGCTCCATCCTCTCGGTGCTGATGGTATGGCTGTTCCTGCGTGATATACGCGCCACGCTGATCTCCGCGCTCGCCATCCCGCTCGCGGCCATCCCGACCTTCCTCTTCATGCAATGGATCGGGTTCTCGCTCAACCAGGTGAGCCTGCTCGCGCTGTCGCTCGTCTCCGGCGTTCTCGTCGACGATGCGATCGTCGAGATCGAGAACATCGTGCGCCACAAGCGCATGGGCAAGAGCGCCTTCCAGGCGGCGCTCGATGCCGCCGACCAGATCGGCCTCGCCGTCATCGCGACCTCGGCCACCATCATTGCCGTGTTCATGCCGGTGAGCTTCATGGGCGGGATCATCGGCCAGTACTTCAAGCAGTTCGGCCTCACCGTCGCAGCGGCGGTGTTCTTCTCGCTGCTCGTCGCCCGGCTGCTGACGCCCGTGATCGCCGCCTACGCGCTGACGTCCGACACCGCAGGGCACCACGGGGGGGACGGCCCGATCATGGCAGGCTACCTCAAGGTGTTGAATTGGTGCATACACCACCGCTGGAAGACGATCCTCTGCGGTGTCGCCTTCTTCGCGATCTCGGTGATCGGGCTCGCGATGATGCCCAAATCCTTCATCCCCGATTCCGACGACGGCAGCCCGGCACTGCACATCGACCTGCCTCCTGGCGTATCGCTGGCCGACACCAAGAAAGTCGCCGATGCCGCTTTCGGGATCCTGGCCCGCCAAGCCGAAGTGCTCAGCGTCGACGAGTCGGTCGGCGACAATGGTGCCATCAATGCGGCCAATCTCTACATCACGATGGTGCCTCGCAGCAAGCGCAGTGTGAGCGAGACGCAATGGCAGAATCGGATGCTGAAGCTCCTCAAGGGCATTCCGGACGGGCGGATGTACTTCCAGACGCAGAACGGCTCTTCGGACGGCCACGCCATCACAATCGACCTCACGGGCGAGGATCTGCAGCTCCTGTCCAGCACGGCTCGTAAGGTAATGGAGCAGATGCGCACGCTTCCCGGCATCGTCGATGTCGGCTCGAACGATGATCTGCCGCAGCCGGAGATCCTCATCCGCCCGAGATTCGATCTGGCGGCGCGGCTGGGCGTCACCGTGGCCAACATCAGCGATACCATCCGTATCGGCACGCTCGGCGACCTTGTGCAGAACGACGCCAAATTCACCCTACCCGACCGTCAGGTCCCGATCCTCGTCAGCTTGCAGCGCACCGCGCGGCAGGACCTCAGCGCTCTCGAGAACCTGCCGGTCCCGACCTCGAGCGGCAGCACGGTGCCCCTGAAGGCGGTGGCCGACTTCAGCTTCGGCCAGGGGCCGCAGGCGATCCACAGCTACGATCAGAGCCTGCGCGTCGCCATCGATGCGGACTTGAACGGCATCGAACTCGGCACGGCGATGAAGGAGATCCACGCCCTGCCGCTGCTGAAGAACCTGCCGCAGGGCGTGCGGCTGGTCGAGACCGGCAACGCGCAGCTCATGAGCGAGCTCTTCACCGACTTCGGCATCGCCATGGTGACCGGCATCCTCATGGTGTTCGCGGTGCTCGTGCTCCTCTTCGTGCGCGTGCTGCAGCCGATCACCATCCTGTCATCGCTTCCCCTGTCGCTCGGCGGCGCAGTGCTCGCCCTCTGGCTGACGCAGAAGCCGCTGTCGCTCGGCGTCATGATCGGGTTCCTGATGCTCATGGGCATTGTCGCGAAGAACGCCATTCTGTTGGTCGACTTCGCCATTGAGGAGATGCGCGCGGGTAAGGATCGATACACGGCCCTGATGGAGTCGGGCCACAAGCGCGCACGGCCGATCGTGATGACGACCGTTGCCATGGTCGCGGGCATGCTTCCCGTCGCGCTCGCAATCGGCGACGAGTTCCGCGCGCCGATGGCGATCGCGGTGATCGGCGGCCTCATCACCTCCACTGCGCTCACGCTGATCGTGGTGCCGGCAGGCTTCACCCTGATCGACGACATCGAGCGCTGGGTCGGGCCGAAGGTGAGCAAGGTTCTGATCGCCGAGCCGTCAGAGGATCACGGAGCTGCACCGATCGGCACGACGCACCAGCCGGCGGGGTGAGGCACACGCGAGGCTCGAGCCCGCTCTCTAAGGGGCGGCAGTGTGGACAACACCGGTCACCGGCATGGGCTATCGGGATGTGCCACAATCCCGTTTTGCCTCGCCGAGTAACGCCGATGAGCCCGAGCCAGTCTTCACCAACATCGCAGTCCGCCCTCCTCACCCGCATCGGCGAGCTGGCGGTGGACATGGGCGCAGTGCGCCGCGACCTGCACCGGCATCCGGAGCTGGCATACAACGAGCAGCGCACTGCATCGGTGGTGGCAAGGCTCCTGCGGGAATGGGGCATCGAGGTGCACGAGGGCATCGGCAGGACTGGCCTGGTCGGGGTGATCACGGCAGGAAACTCCGAGCGGGCGATCGGTCTGCGCGCGGACATGGATGCCCTGCCCATACACGAGACATCCGGCGCTCCACACGCGAGCGCCAACGCCGGTGTTGCCCACAGCTGCGGACATGACGGGCACATGGCCATGTTGCTTTGCGCGGCGCGTTACCTGTCGGAGACGCGACGATTCAATGGGCGCGTGCACCTGCTCTTCCAGCCGGCCGAGGAGGGTCTTGCAGGCGCCAGGGCGATGATTGAGGACGGTCTCTTCAAGCGATTCCCCTGCGCCGAGGTTTACGCCCTGCACAACTGGCCGATACTGCCCGCCGGCACCATTGCCACGCGCGCCGGCCCGATCATGGGCGCATCCGACCGCTTCACGATCACGGTGCGCGGAACGGGCGGGCACGCCGCACAACCGCATCTCGCTTCCGACAGCGTGCTCTGCGCCGCGCAGATCGTGACCGGCGCACACACGCTCATCCCGCGCCGCATCGACCCAACTGCGACCGCAGTGCTCTCGATCACCCGGATCCAGGGAGGCGCCTCGTTCAACGTGCTGCCGGACCAGGTGCAGCTCTTCGGCACGGTGCGGACTTTCGATCCGGCCGTGCAGGACAAGCTCGAGGCAACACTTCGCGAGTGGGTGGAGCTCACTGCGAAGGCGGCCGGCTGCACCGCGTCCCTGGAATACCGGCGGATCTATCCCGCAACCATCAACGACCCGACATGCGCTCAGCACGCCCTCGATGCGGCAAGCGCACTATTCGGCCGGGCGTTGCGCGCGGATGCGCCGGCGGCGACCGCGGAGGACTTCGCCTTCATGCTGCAGCAGGTGCCCGGCGCCTATATCTGGGTCGGCAGCCGAAAGGGCGACGCCAGCCCTTCTCTGCACCATCCGTCGTTCGACTTCAACGACGAGGCGCTGCCCGCCGGCGCCGCGCTTCTGGCGAGCCTGGCGGAGCGTCGGCTGCCGGTTTGAGGACTGCGCGGGGCGATGCCGCGCGCAAGGTGTGCCCGCGCTTACACGCGAAGCGAGCGGTCAATGCGAGCCGTGAGCGCTCCCGGGGAACAGCCGGCAGTACACGCAGTGTGGCGCGTCCGGCCCGGACTCCACCCAGAGGGTGCGAACCCAGGGCAGGTTGTGGGGTGCGGCCGCGAACTCCCACGACTGGTTCTGAAGGTCACGCTCGAGCAGCTCGTCCGGACTGGCGTGTCCGAGCAGCTCCGCCGCACGCCGTACTTCGATGTCACCGCGCGGCAGCACGGTGATCGCGGCGGCGCCGTGCTCGATCCGCTCAGCGAGCCTATGCGCGTGCTGCTCGCCCTCGGCACGCGCGAATAGCGTACGAAAATACTGTGCGATCCGGTCGTGCAGCGATAGGGCAGGATCACCCGCTACACGGCCTGGCCCGTGACCCGCGGTGAGCTCGATTCGGTCGGTCGGAAAGCCATCGCGGAACAGCGCGAGACGGGCACGCTCGGCGGTCTCGACGTCATTGAACACGGCCAGCAGGACTGCGCTCATGTCTCGCCCTCCATACGGTAAACCGGCGTCGGCGAAGGTAGTGGTTCGAGCGAGCAGATTCTATGCCCGCGCTCCCCACCCGGGTAATGGGTACCCTCCGGCCGGTTAATATGTTCACGGAACCCGGCCGCCGACCCACGGTCAATCCGGCTCCGGGCCAAGCTGGATCGCCGCAGCGATCCGGCGGCATCTGCGGCAATCACACCGCGTTTGCTACGCTCCACAGACAAAAGTGAGGACACTTACGATGACAGCCGGCTCGAGCCCCCTCGCCGCGAAGCCCGTCCGCACGGGCAGCGCCACCCACACCGCCTTCATGCGGTTGCGGGATTATCTGGGCAGCCAGATCATCGGGCAGGTGACGCTGGTCGAGCGGTTGCTCATCGCACTCCTTGCGGATGGCCACCTGCTCGTGGAAGGTCCGCCGGGGCTAGCGAAGACCCGCGCCGTGAAGGCCCTCGCGCAGGCCCTCGATGCCGATTTCCAGCGCCTGCAGTTCACACCCGACCTGCTGCCCGCCGACCTGACAGGCTCGGACATCTATCGGCCCGAGGAAGGCGTCTTTCGCTTTCAGCGCGGGCCGCTCTTCCACAACCTGATTCTCGCCGACGAGGTCAACCGCGCACCGGCCAAGGTGCAATCGGCGCTGCTCGAGGCGATGGCCGAGCAACAGATCAGCGTCGGAGCGGCGAGCTACCGGCTGCCGCAACTCTTCCTCGTGATGGCGACTCAGAATCCGATCGAGCAGGAAGGCACGTATCCACTGCCCGAGGCGCAGCTCGACCGCTTCATGCTGCACACCCGCGTCGACTATCCCGACCGCGCGACGACGCTCGCGATCATGGCGCTCGCGCGGCGCGAGGCCATCGCCCGCCAGGAGCTGTCACCGCCGGAGCATCGTATTTCGCAGGAGAGCGTGTTTGCCGCGCGCCGCGAGGTGCTCGGCCTCACACTGTCGGAGCCTGTCGCCGACTACATCGCCGCGCTCGTAGATGCGACACGACGGCCGGAGCCTTACAGCGCGCAGCTGCGCGAGTGGCTGCGCTGGGGCGCGAGCCCGCGCGCGGCCATCGCGATCGAGCGCGGCGCGCGGGCGCTCGCATGGCTCGATGCGCGCGAGTTCGTCACACCGGAGGACGTGCAGGCCATCACTCCCGATGCGCTGCGCCACCGGCTGTTGCTCGACTACACGGCGCAGGCACGCGGTGTGTCGGCCCAGGCCTGCATCGAGGAGTTGTTGAGTCGGGTCCCAGCTCCATGATCGTTCCGGATCTCGAGGAGTTGCTGGCGCTGCGCGGCGCCGCGCATGGACTCTCGCTGCACGGCCGCAAGGCGGCGCGCTCGGCGCCGCTCGGCGTACACTCGAGTGCGCAGCGCGGACGCGGGCTGGAGTTTCAGGAGGTCCGCCCGTATGTCGCGGGCGACGATCCACGCAACATCGACTGGCGCGTCACGGCGCGGCGCGGCCGGCCCCACACCAAGCTCTTTCGCGAGGAGCGGGAGCGTCCCGTGTGGCTGCTCGTGGACCTGCAGCCCGGACTCTTCTTCGGGACACGCCGGCAGTTGAAATCGGCGCTGGTCGTGCGCACCGCGGCGCTCCTCGCCTGGACCGCATCGCTCGGCGGCGACCGGGTCGGCGCAGTGATCGCCCACGGCGCCGGCGAGACACGCATCCTCCCGGCCCGCGCCCGCCAGACGGGTGTCCTGCCCGTGTTGGATGCGCTGCTGCAGTCCCAACCCAAGGCGCCGGGCGAGCCTGCTCCGCTCGCGTTGGAGGGCGCGCTGCGCGCCCTATTGCCGCTCGCGCGTCCCGGCAGTCAGATCCTCGCCATCAGCGACTTCGCCGGCCTGCGGGAAGAGGCAAAGAGCCTCTGGACGGCGCTCGCCGCACACGGCGATCTGCGACTCTTCTGGGTCACCGACCCTTTGGAGGAAGAAGGGCTGCCCAACGGCCGCTTCCGCGCCGGCCTGCCCGGCCGGCTGCGCATCCTGGAAGGCGCTCGCGTGCGGGAGCGCTGGCACCAGGCCTGGCGCGAGCGTCAGGCGCGCATCGCCGACCTGTCACAACACAATGCGGCCCCGGTGATCCGGCTCGATACCCGCGAGCTGGCCGAACGGGTTCTTCGCCCGCTGCTTCGGGCCCGGCAGTCAGCGGCATGACACCCTCCTGGCTCGCACAGCTCGCCCCCGCCCACGCACCCGCTCCGCCGGGTTGGTGGCCACCTGCGCCCGGCTGGTGGATCGCGGGCGCGCTGCTGCTCGCAGCGGCGGCTACAGGTGTCTGGTGGTGGCGTGACCCGTACCGCAGGAGCCGCCGCGCGGCCCTGCGCGAGCTGCGCGCCATCCGCAGGGACGCGTCCGATCTCGTGACGAGCGCGCGCGCCATCGAGAGCCTGATGCGCAGGTTCGCCATTGCGGTGTTTGGCAGCGCGCGCGTGGCCCGCCTGACGGGCGACGCCTGGCTGGCATTCGTCGGGGCTCAGGGCGGCGGCCCGCTCGCGGGAGAAGCGGGCCGATCGTTACTCTGCACCGCATTCGGCGGCAGCGTGAGCGATGATCGCGAGTGTTGGCTCGAGGGGGCGGACGCCTTCGTCCGACATGCGCGGCAGGCGGCGCAACATGCGGCCCGTCCGTCGCTTGCGGAGCAGCGCTGATGTTCCATCTCGCCTGGCCCTGGATGGCGCTGCTGCTGCCTCTACCCTGGATCCTGCTGAGGGTGCGCCGCACCGCTCAGCCGAGCGGCGCGGCCCTGTATCTGCCATTCGCCACCTCGGTTGCCGCGCCGACTGCGGCTGCAACGCTGTCGCGCTCCGTGCTCGCGCTGTTCGCGGCCGTGTGGGCACTCCTCGTTCTCGCCGCCATGCGCCCGCAATGGCTGGGGGAGCCGCTACCCGTCCCGACGAGCGGCCGCCAGATCATGTTGGCGATCGACTGCTCGGGGTCGATGGCTTCCCAGGACATGGGCGGTGTCAGTCGCCTGGAGATCGTGCAGATCGTCGCGGGACACTTCATCGACCGCCGGCGCGGCGATCAGATCGGGCTCATTCTCTTCGGCACGCGGCCTTATCTGCAGGCGCCGCTCTCGATGGACATCCCGACGGTGCACCAGTTTCTGAACGAGGCCGTGGTGGGCGTCGCGGGGACGCAGACGGCGATCGGCGATGCCATCGGGCTTGCCATCAAGGAGCTGCGCCAGCGTGAGCGCACGGGCGGCGCCCCCATTCACAAGTCGGTGCTCATTCTGCTCACCGACGGTGGCAACGACGCGGGCGTCATGCCGCCGCTCGAGGCGGCGCGGCTCGCCGCACAGACCGGCCTGCGCATCTTCACGATCGGTGTGGGGGCTGAGGAGGAGCAGTCTCTGTTCGGGCCCACCGCCGGCAATACCGACCTCGACGTCGGCCTCCTCAAGCAGATCGCGAGCATCACCGGCGGGGAGTTCTTCCGCGCGGCTAACCCACAGGCACTGCAGGCCGTCTACCACCGGATCGATGAGCTCGAGCCGACCGCAGGTCACGATCAGTGGCTGCGGCCCGCGGCCGAATGGTTCACCTGGCCGCTGGCGCTCGCCCTGCTCCTGAGCGTTCCGGCCGCGTGGCTCCTGGCGGTGCGGATCTGACCTCATGAGTCACTTTCATCTGCTGCACCCTTACTGGCTGTTGGCGCTGCCGCCACTCCTGGCGTTCGCCATCTGGTTGGCCCGTCGCCGCGGCCGCGACGGCCCCTGGCGGCAGCTCCTGGATGGCGAGCTGCTCTCACTCCTGCGGTTGAATGAGGCCGGCAGGGGTCGCTCGCCCTGGTTCCTGATCGGCCTCGCCTGGACCCTGGCGGTGTTGGCGCTCGCAGGACCGACGTGGCAGCGGCAGATCACGCCGGCCTATCGCGCGCCGGCCGCCTGGATCGTCGCGCTCGAGCTGTCCCCTTCGATGGAGGCCGCCGACGTTGCGCCGAGCCGGATGGCGCGGGCGCACTATGCCGTCGATGACCTGTTGTCAGCGGCGCACGATGCCCGGGTGGGGCTCATTGCGTTCGCGGGAGAGGCCTACACCGTTGCACCTCTCACCAGCGATGTCGCGACGATCCGGAATCTCGCGCGGCCGTTGACTCCGGGTCTCATGCCGGAGTCGGGTGATCGCCTGGCGCCGGCGCTCGAGGAGGCGCAGCGCCTGCTGCAGGCCTCACCGGGAAAGCATCGGCAGGTGATCGTGATCACGGACGGATTCGATGACCCGGCGCGCGCCCTGCTCACCGCGCGGCGGCTGCAGCAACAGGGCATCGGCGTCAGCGTCGTCGGTGTGGGGACTGCGGCCGGCGCTCCCGAGCCGGATGGCAATGGTGGCTTCGTCCGCGATGCGCAGAAGCAGGTCGTGTTGACGCATCTCGACAGCGGCCTCCTGCAGCGCGTCGCCACCGCGGGTGGCGGCAGTTACGTGCCGTTCACCAGCCTGCCGACCCTGGTCAAGGCTCTGGACGATGCCCGCTCGCGGGAGATGACCTCGGGCATCGCTGCCCCACATGTGAAGCTTGCGAGCTGGCTCAATGACGGCGTATGGCTCCTGCCACCGCTGCTGCTGCTCGCGGCGCTCATCGCCCGGCGGGGTTGGCTGTGAGAGCGCTGCTCGCGGTGCTGCTGCTCAGCATATCTCCCCTCTGCCTGGGCGCTTCGCTCGTGCCGAGCGTGTGGTCGAATCTCTGGCGCACTCAGGACCAACAGGCGCAGGCCCTCCTCGAGGCAGGGCAGGCCGCGCAGGCGGCGGACCGCTTCCGTGACCCGCGGCGGCGCGCCTACGCCGATCTCGAGGCCGGCCGATATCCGGATGCAGCCAAGCTGCTCGCGCCGTTCAACGATCCCGAGTCCGAATACAACCGCGGCAACGCGCTCGCCAAGGCCGGCCAGCTGCAGGCGGCGCTGGCAGCATACGATGCCGCCCTGAAGCAGGCTCCGACCGACAGCGACACCCGCCACAACCGTGAGCTGGTCGCGCGCGCCCTGCGGCAGGAGCAACAGTCACAGTCCTCTCCCAAAGGGCGGCAGGGCGGCGGCAAATCGGGCTCATCGGGACAGCAGCAGTCGGGCGGCAACGGACAGAACGGCTCCGGGTCGCAGCACTCCGGAGCTCAGGGCAAGCAGGCTGCCGGCAGCAGCCAACAGGCCGCCAACGGTCCGCAGGGCGCCCATCAGCCGGGCAACTCCGGTCAACAGCAGCTCGGTCGGGGGAGTGATCAGAGCGGAGCCCGCACGCCTCAGGGGGCGAATCCCAACGCCACATCGAAGGAGGCTCCCGGAGAGGCGCGGAGCGATGCGGAGGAAGCCGCCGCGGCGCTCGCGCGGCAGCAACGGCAGGGAAAGGGCAATGCGGCCCGGGCGCTCGGCGAAAACCGTGACGGCACGCCACAGTCGGCGGCGAAAGCCGGCGGAAAAGAGCCCGAGACTCCCGGTCGGCTCGCCAGCGGCACACAGACCCCCAAGCAACAGGCCGAGAGCGAGCGGCAGCTCGCGCTCGATCAGTGGCTGCGGCAGATCCCCGACAGCCCCGCCGGCCTGCTGCAGCGGAAGTTTCTCATCGAGCACATGGTGAGACAACAGGGGACCGGCGATCAGCCGCAGGACGGGCCATGAGACCGCGACGCTCCAGCGCAATACTCCTGCTGATTCTCGTGTGCGCGGGAATCGTTCAGGCACGCGCCGGCATCAGGGCTTCACTCGATGCCTCTCAGGTCGCCGCCGGTGACACAGTGCAATTGACTTTGGAGCGCGACGGACGGACGAGCGGTCAGCCTGACGTCACGCCGCTGGAGCACGACTTCGACATTCTCGGCACGAGCAGCAGCACCAGCATCGAGCTCCTCAACGGAGCTGCCTCGGAGAGAACCGAAGTCATCCTGACTCTGGCGCCGAAAGCCAGCGGACGGATGACGATCCCGCCTCTCGCGTGGGACGGCGAGCGGAGTCAGGCGCTGTCGCTGCTCGTAACGGGCCCCGGCGGAACGACACAGCCTGGCGATGCGGCATCAGCGAGTGCGCCGCCCAGTGTCTTCATCGAGACGAGCGTGTCGTCAGAGCAACCGTATGTGCAGGCCGCGGTGCAACTGACCGTACGTCTGTTCACTGCAGCGCTCCTGTACCGAGCCGATCTCGAGCTGCCCGAGGACGGCGACGTCGTGGCCAAGCAGGTCGGCACCGACGAGAGCGGCCATACGGAGCGCAACGGCCGCACGTACCAGGTAATCACCCGCCACTACGTCCTCTTCCCGCTACACAGCGGCAAGCTCACCCTGCAGGGACCGGTGCTCGATGCGGAGGTCGCCGCCAACCAGCCGCGTCGGCCTTTCGGCTCCGATCCATTTGGCGGCGGGTTCTTCGGCGGGCCGGCCTTCCGCACGATTCAACCCGTTCGCCTGCACGGCAAGCCGATCGTGCTGACGGTGCAAGCGCGTCCGGCAAGTGCCGTCGGCAGCTACTGGCTGCCGGCCCGCAATGTCACCCTGAGCGCCTCCTGGAATCCGGCGAAGCTCAGCGCCCGCGCGGGCGATCCCATCACCCTCGATGTGTCCTTGCAGGCCACAGGGCTGACCGCGGCGCAGCTTCCCGATCTGTCGTCACTGTTGGAAATCCCGCCCGGCCTCAAATCCTATCCGGATCAACCGAAGGTCAACGACTCGACGCAGGATGGGCTGCTCGTCGGAAGCCGCGATCAGACCATCGCCCTGATGGCGGACGCGCCAGGGAGTTACACGATCCCGGCGCTCACGGTCAGCTGGTGGGACACGCAGACCAACCAGCCTCGGCTAACGACAGTCCCGGCGCGCACCTTGACCATTCTGCCCGCGCCCGGTGCCGCGACTGCAACCGCAGCGCCGCCGGCTCGTGCTGCGCGGCCGCTCTCGACACCCGCCGCACAACAAGCACGGCCCACGCCTGCTGTTCAGAAACCGGCACCCGCGCGCTCACCGTCACAGTGGCAGTGGATCAGCATCGCCCTCGCGGCCGTATGGCTCACGACGCTCGGTGCATGGCTCTGGTCACGACGATCACGACCGACGCGGACCCAAACGCCACCGCCGGCCCCCCCCGCTGCGGCCGGCTCATCCGCCCCACACCGAGCCCACCCTGAGCTTTCGCGGGAGCGCTCCGCCTTCCGCGCCGCCTGCGAAATCAACGACGCGCATGCAGCGAGAGCGCATCTCATGGCCTGGACGACGGCGCATTGGGGCACGACCCCGACCGGCGTCAACGCCATAGCCGCACGGATTGGGGATACCACCGTTGCCGAGCTTCTCCGCGACCTCGATCGGGCCTGTTATGCGGGAGGCGCCTGGCAAGGTCACGCGCTCGGGGCGGCGCTCACCGAGCTGCCGACGTCTCAGGACAAGGCCGCGCGCGAGCGCAACCGGCTCGCACCGCTCTATCCTTAACCGGGTTTGGGCAACTTCAGGCGGCCTCGGCCGGCCTACTGCTCGGGCTTGCCGAATCCGCCGCCCCCGGGCGTCTCGATGACAAAGACATCCTCCTTCTGCATCTCGACCACTGCGGTCGCCGTCAAGTGCTCGACGGCTCCCGAGACGCGGCGCACCCAGTTCTTACCGGGCTGTCCCGGCTCACCCCCCTGTAATCCGAAGGGCGGTACCCGGCGCCGGTTGGAAAGGATGGCGGCGGTCATGGCCTCTCTGAAGCGGATCTGACGCACGACACCGTTGCCGCCCTGGTGCCGGCCGCGGCCACCCGACCCCCTGCGCATGGCGAAGCGGTCGAGAAGGACCGGGAACCGCCACTCCAGCACCTCGGGGTCGGTGAGCAGACTGTTGGTGGCATGGGTATGCACGGCATCCGTGCCATCGAAGCCGGGGCCGGCCCCTGAGCCGCCGCAGACGGTCTCGTAATACTGATGCGCGCCGTCGCCGAACGTGAAGTTGTTCATCGTACCCTGCGCGGCAGCGAGAGCCCCCAGCGCCCCATACAGGGCGTCGATGATCGTCTGACTGGTCTCCACGTTGCCGGCCACGACGGCCGCGGGATATTGCGGCCGCAGCATCGAGCCGGCGGGAATGACGATCTCCAGCGGCAGGAGGCAGCCGTCGTTCATCGGGATGTCGTCATCGACGAGAGTACGGAAGACATAGAGCACCGCGGCGCGCGAGATTGCGGGCGGCGCATTGAAGTTGTTGGGCCGCTGCGGACTGGTGCCGGCGAAATCGATCCGAGCGCTCCGGGCCGCACGATCGATGGTGATCCGAACACGGATCACGGAGCCGTCATCCATCTCGTAGGCGAACTCACCATCGTGCAGAACGTCGAGCACGCGGCGGACCGCCTCCGCGGCATGGTCCTGGACGTGTTGCATGTAGGCGTTGACCACGGGCAGCCCGAAGTGACGCACCATGCGTCTCAGCTCATCCGCACCCTTGGCGCAGGCGGCTACCTGTGCCTTCAGATCCGCGATGTTCTGCTGCGGATTGCGCGATGGATACGGACCGCTCCCCAACAGCGTGAGGGTCGCCTCCTCGCGGAACCGGCCGGCATCGACCAGCAGGAAATTGTCGATGAGCACGCCCTCTTCGGTGATGGAGCGGCTTCCCGGCGGCATCGAGCCGGGCGTGATGCCGCCGATGTCGGCGTGATGGCCGCGCGAGGCGACGTAGAACAGCGGATCCGATGCCGCTTCGGATGATCCGACGTCGAAGACCGGCATGACGACGGTGATATCCGGCAGATGCGTGCCGCCGTTGTAAGGCGCATTGAGTGCATACACGTCCCCAGGCAGCATGCCGCGGCCGTCGACGTTGCGCTCGCGCGCCGCGATGATGACCTTCACGCTCTCCCCCATCGAGCCCAGGTGAATGGGCATGTGGGGCGCATTCGCGATCAGCGCACCGGTGCGGTCGAATACCGCGCACGAGTAGTCCAGCCGCTCCTTGATGTTGACCGAGCGCGCGGTGCTCTGCAGGGCCACTCCCATCTGCTCCGCGATCGCCATATAGAGGTTGCCGAACACTTCCAGCATGACCGGGTCCGCATCCGTTCCGATGGCCACGCGTTTCGGCAATGCCTCGATGCGCTCCAGGATGAGATTGCCGAGATCATCGATCGTGGCGCGCCAGCCAGGCTCCACGACGGTGGTGGCGGACGCCTCGATGATGACGGCCGGGGCTTCGATCACGTGTCCGGCCTTCAACTCGTCGCGCGAATAGATCGGCGCCTCCACCGGCGCGGCAGCGAACCAGATGGGCCGCCGCGCAAGCACCGGCGGCGGTGCGCCGGCCGCAGCCTGGGATCTCATCGGGCGGCTCTGCGCTTCACCGCCGCCCACGACCTCGATCGAGGCTGCCTCCACGATCACGGGCCGGCCGGGCGCATCGAAGCCGAAGCGGACGCGATGTGCGGCTTCAAACGCCTGAATGGCCTCCTGCGTCTTCCCGAAGGAGACGACCAGCGCGAGGTCCGTGCCCTCGTATTTCAGGTGCAGGCGATGCAACACCGTGATGTTGCTCGCGGGCACGCCCTGCGCGGCCATCTCCGCGACACCGGCGCGCTCGAGATCGGCCAGAATCCCCCGCAGCTGCGACTCGAGCGCATCCTCGAGCGGTGCCTCCACCGCTCTTTGCTTGAGCACCCGCAAATCGGCGAGCCCCATGCCGTAGGCCGACAGCACGCCGGCGAGCCGATGGATGAGGATGCGGCGCATCCCGAGCGCATCGGCCACCCGACAGGCGTGCTGTCCGCCCGCGCCGCCAAAGCATGCCAGGGTGTAGGCCGTGACGTCGTGGCCCCGTTGGATGGAAATCTGCTTGATGGCGTTCGCCATGTTCTCCACGGCGATCCGCAGGAATCCCTGCGCCAGCTCCTGGGACGACCTGCGTACACCCGTCGTCCGCGCGACCTCGTTCGTCACGGCGGCGAACTGACTCTCCACCGCGCCCACATCGATGGGCGCATCACCCTGCGGCCCGAATACACGCGGGAAGTAATCGGCCTGCAGGCGCCCCAGCATGACGTTGCAGTCCGTGACCGTGAGCGGTCCGCCGCGCCGATAGCAGGCCGGTCCGGGAATCGCGCCTGCCGACTGTGGGCCGACCCGCAGTCGGATGCCATCGAAGCGGCAGATCGAGCCTCCACCCGCCGCCACCGTGTGGATATGCATCATCGGGGCGCGGATGCGAACACCCGCGACCAGCGTCTCGAAGGTGCGCTCGAGCTCGCCGGCATAGTGAGATACGTCAGTGGAGGTACCGCCCATGTCGAAGCCGATGACTCTCTCTGCCCCCGCCTCGGTGGCGGTGCGCACCATGCCGACGATTCCACCTGCAGGGCCGGAGAGGATCGCATCCTTGCCGTGAAAGCGGCGAGCCTCCACGAGGCCGCCGTTCGACTGCATGAAAAGAAGGCGCACGCCTTGGCCGAGCTCACCTCCTACCTGCTCCACGTACTTGCGCAGCACCGGGGAGAGGTAGGCATCGACGACCGTGGTATCGCCCCGCCCCACCAGCTTGACGAGCGGGCTCACCTCGTGACTCACGGATACCTGGGTGAAGCCGATTTCGCGGGCGAGCTGCGCCAGCGCACGCTCGTGCTGCGGGAAGCGGTAGCCGTGCATGAACACGATCGCGATGGAGCGGATGCCGTCTGCAAGAGCGCGTTCCAACTGACTACGCGCCCCCTGCAGATCGATCGGGACGAGGACCTCGCCCTCTGCGCTCAGGCGCTCCTCGATCTCGACTGCCCGTTCATACAACAGCTCCGGCAACACGATGTGCCGGTCGAAGAGCCGGGGCCGGTTCTGATAGCCGATGCGCAACGCATCCGCAAACCCCGCCGTGATTGCCAGCAGCGTCCGTACGCCCTGGCGCTCGAGCAACGCGTTGGTTGCGACGGTCGTCCCCATCTTCACCGCTGCGATCGCGGTCGAGGGGAGCGGCGCGCCTCTCTCCAGCCCCAGCAGCCGCCGGATCCCCTCCACGGCGGCATCCGAATACTGACCCGGGCTCTCCGATAGGAGCTTCCGGGTGCGCAGGCTCCCGTCAGGCGCCCGCGCGACGATATCGGTGAAGGTGCCGCCGCGGTCGATCCAGAACTGCCAGCCCGCGGGGCTCATCGCTACATCGAGTGACTGGCGAACGACTCATCCTGGAGCCGGTCGAGGAACGACTGCAGCTCCGCGGCACGCTCGGTGCCCATCCGTTGTGCGGTCTTGGTGATGAGCTTGGGCGGGATGTCCTTGACGAACCCACGCAGCGACTTCAGGGCTGGCGCGAAGCTTGGCGCCTTGTCTCCGGTGAGGGCGATCAGGCGTGCGGCGCCGAGGTCCCCGAGGAAGTTGAGCGAGTCGGCATCGTGCAGCACGATGGCGTTGGGATCGCTGCCCGCATTGCTGTAGAACATGTGGCCGCGCTCGGCCGCCTGCACGGCCGCAATCTTCTGCATGGGGAAGCCGGTCCCCCCGAGCACCGCCCGCGCCTGCCGCGCGGCGCACTCGCCATGCTCCATCTTGGGTCCCTTGCAGGGCATGAAGGCCGACATGTCATGGAGGAAGGCCGCGGCAAACAACACATCGGTATCGATGTGCAGGCCATCCCCCTCAGCCAGGCGTACCGCCAGCAGGTAGTCCCGCTCGGAATGCAGCCAGCCCCAGGCCGGATGCACGAACTTCGAATGAGCGAGCGCGTAGATTTTCACCTTCCAGGGCGCATCGAGCGGGATGCCTCCGGGGGTCGCGGCCGGCGCGCCGGCGGAAAATGCCGGCCCGATGAGGCTCAGCATGACCATCAGAAACGCTGCAGCAGCGACTCTCGTTTTCATGAGCGGCTCACTTTCGGTCTATGGAGGCAGCGATTGCAGCCAGCCGATGAGGGCCGCCTGCAATGCGATCCGATGATCGGAATAAACGTGGTCGGTATCGAGGTGCACGGCGGTGACCGGCGCATGACGGGCCTGCAACGCGCTCACTAACGCGTCATCTGACGGCGTGTACCTGTCATCGGCAGTGATGACGAGCAGAGGCACGTGATCGATCCGGCCATAGACCTGATCGAAGCGCCACTTTGCGGCATGCGCCTCGAGCTCATCGGCCATCTGCTCCGGTGTGACCTGCGCCAGGGACTCCGTCAGGCCCGACATCCGGCCGACCAGCTGCGCGTGCGGCATGCTGCCGGGGAAATCCTTGCTCATGTCGGCCGCAGAGATCAGCGCCATTCCGGCGAGGTGATGATCGCGTGCCGCGGTCTCGACGGCGACCCAGCCGCCCATGCTGTGGCCCACGATCACGATGCGGTGGGTATCGATGCCGAGACTCTCGGCAACGGGTTTGCTGCGCAGGTAGGCCAACGCCGCCCCCGCATCCTCTGCACAGTGAGCAAAGCGGAAGGCACCGGGGCTACCCCATGAGCCCCGGAAAAAGAAGGTGACGGCGTTCCATCCGGCCCGCCGGACCGCCTGCACGAGATCCAGGTTCTTCTCGTTGCCCGGGAGACCCACGAAGAAGAGGGCAGTGGGATGAGGGCCGGCGCCCTGAGCCAGATAAGCGACGCCGTTGACCCTGAGCCCGTGAGTGGGAATGTGCAGCACCTCCATGCGCGGGGGGTGCCGGGCATCGTGCGGCGGGTCGGTGTAAACGGCTGGCGGAATCGCGGAATTCGCCCATGCGCCGCCGGCCACCGCCGACATCCCGAGCAACACCAACGCGCAAGGTAATTTGAACCAGCGGATCATGCTCACCTCCCCGCGCGCCGTTTTCAGTCTAACCGGTCGGCCGCCCCGCATCCTTGCCGTTGCGCTGATCCTGCATCCAGCGATCCACCACCTCATCGAGCACCGTGAGCGGCATTGCGCCGTGCTGCAGAATCGCCGCGTGGAAGCCCTTGATGTCGAAGCGCGGCCCCAACTCGTCCCTGGCCTTCTGCCGCAGCCGTTGAATGTCGATCTCGCCGATCATGTAGGACAGTGCCTGACCGGGCCAGGCGATGTAGCGGTCGACCTCGGTGTCGATGTTCTGCTCGGCGAGGGCGCTATTGTCCTCGAAGTAGCGCACGGCCCGCGCGCGCGTCCAACCCTCGGAGTGCATGCCCGTATCCACGACCAACCGCACGGCGCGCCACATCTGGAAGTCGAGGTAGCCAAACTTCGCGTAGGGGTTGTCATAGAGCCCGAGGTCGTCGCAGAGTGTCTCGGTGTAGAGCGCCCAGCCCTCGCCGAAGGAGCTATAGTAGTCGAAGCGGCGGAACTCGGGCAGATTCGTCAGCTCCATCTCGATCGGGATCTGCAGCTGATGCCCGGGACGGGCCTCGTGGCAGGTGAGCACCTGGATCTCGTACTTCGGCCGGCTCTGCGGCTTGTAGAGATTGACAGCCATGTAGCCCGCGACGCTGCCGTCGCCCGCCGGAGGCACCGAGTAGGCGGGATAGGTGTCGGGGGCGAGCGCGGCGGGAATCGGGCGGATGCCATAGGGCACCCGCGGCAGGATCCGGACCGGAAACTCCTTCACGAGGAGCGGATCGACGCGCTTGGCGGCATTGCGGTAGGCCTCGATGAGATCCTGCGGGTCCTTGTAATAGAAGCGGGGATCGGTTTTCAGATAGTGCACGAAATCCTTGTAGCTGCCCTTGAAGCCGACCTGTTTGAAGATCTGCTCCATCTGCGCGTGAATCTCGGCGACCTTGCGCAGGCCCATGGCATGGATCTGCTCGGGCGTCAGGTTGGTCGTGGCGTACTCCCGCACCTGGAAAGCGTAGTAAGCCTTGCCGTTGGGCAGCGCCTGCGCCGCGATGCTGCTGCGGCAATGCGGCAGATACTCGTGGTCGAAGTACTGCTGAAACTCCCGGTATGCCGGGGTGACCTCGTTGGCGATCGCCGTGCGGGCCTCGTCGCGCAGCTGTGCCTGCTCGGCCCGAGGAATGATGTCCGGCATGCTCTTGAAGGGCTCATAGAGCGGGCTCTGCGTCGGGTCAGCCACCACATAGGGGTCGATCTGGTGCGGCACGCGCTGCATCACCACCTTCGGCTCGGTCATGCCATCGGCTACTCCCTGCTGGAGGAGGGCAATGGTCGCATCCATGTAGGGTTTGAAGGTTTGCAGGCGATGGACGAAGTTGTGGTAGTCCGCCGCGGTCTCGAAACGGAGCGTATGCGTGAGCGTCTGCAGCGTCTGGATGCCATCCAGCTCGTTGACGGGCATCAGGTATCCCTTCAGCCCGTAACCCTCCACCAGCATGCCGTCACGATACTTGAAGAGGTCGTAGCTGATCCGATCCTCACCGGTGAGAGCGCCACGATCGATGGCCGCGAGCTTCTGCAGCGCGGCGATGTCTTCCTCGTGCTCGCGGGCGAGCGTCGCCAGACTCACGTCCGGCCAAAAGCCGTCGTATTGGTGAAAGCCGTCAGCGGACGCCTTGAGGGGATCTTCACGCATCTCTCGTTGCCACTCCGTCTGCAGTAACTCGTGCAGAGCCGTGGCTGCGGGGTTCGCAGACGCCGCTGCGCACGGGGGCGCGGCGGCAGTTGCCGCAAGGCCCAGGGCACCGGAGAGGAAAAGAACAGCGAAGAGGGGACTGGATCGCGCGAGTCGAGCCATGGCGCAGCTCCGTCGGTCTGCCGCAAATTACGACATGCAGACGGCAAAGCTACCATGAAGCAGCCGCGGCCGAGGCTTTCTCCGTCGCCTCGCCGTCTCGGTTGGCCGCGCGCTATGCCCGCGACTTTTCCGGCAGAGCGACACTCAGCTCGAGCACCTCGTGCCCCTCGTCCTGCCCGAGGTTGATTTGCACCGCCTCCGGATCGACGTTGACGTATTTGTGGATCACCTGCAGGATCTCCCGCCTGAGCAGCGGCAGGTAGTCCGGCCCGCCGCGCGCGCTGCGCTCCTGCGCGACGATGATGCGCAGGCGTTCCTTGGCGACGCTGGCCGATGAGGGCGTGCGGCGAAAGAGAGCGAGCAGCCCCACGTCAACCCCCGAACATGCGGGCGAAGAAGCCTCTCTTCGGCTCCTCCAGGAAACGCAGCGGCAGCGTCTCGCCGAGGAGGCGCGCCACTGCATCGTCGTAGGCCAGCGAGGCGTCGCTCTCGTCGTTGAGAATCACCGGCACGCCGGCGTTGGATGCAGCAAGGACGTCGGGAGATTCCGGCACCACGCCGATCACGTCCAGCCCCAGGATTTCCTTCACGTCATCCACGCTCATCATCTCTCCGCTCGCCACCCGTCTGGGGTTATATCGCGTCAGCAGGAGATGTTCCTTGACACCGCCGTTGCCCTTCTCCGCACGCTGCGTCTTGCTGGCGAGGAGACCCAGGATTCGATCGGAGTCACGGACCGAGGAGACCTCCGGGTTGACCACGACCACCGCGCGATCGGCGTAATACATGGCCAGGTGCGCGCCCTTCTCGATGCCGGCTGGAGAGTCGCAGAGGATGTAGTCGAACCCTTCCGCGATCAGCTCATCGAGTACGCGCCGCACGCCATCTGCCGTGAGCGCGTCCTTGTCGCGTGTCTGCGAAGCCGCGAGCACGTGCAGGTTCTCGAGGCGCTTGTCTCTGATGAGCGCCTGTTTCAGCGTGCAGTCGCCCTGGATGACGTTCACGAAGTCATAAACGACGCGGCGCTCACAACCCATGATGAGGTCGAGATTACGCAAGCCGATGTCGAAGTCGATCACGACGACACGCTTGCCGCGCTTCGCGAGGCCGCATGCCACACTGGCCGAGGTGGTCGTCTTGCCGACGCCGCCCTTGCCTGAAGTCACCACGATGATCTCGGTCAAATCTCGCTCCTACGCGTAACGTGAACAGCAAGTCATTGAGCCGGCAAAGGCCGCCCTTTGCCGGCGGGATCGAGGCCAGTGACACGGCTGGCCGCGCAAAGCGGCAGGATGCCGACTTTGCGCCAATTCAACAATCCAATGGAGCGACACGCAAATCGTCGCCATCCAGCCACGCCTGCACCGGCTTGCCGGCGAGCTCCGGCGGCAACGTCTCGAACACACGGAATACTCCCGCCACGGATACCAGCTCGGCGTGAAATTCCTGACAGAACACGCGCGACCCGGCCTCGCCCCGCGCGCCGGCGACGGCGCGTCCGCGCAGCGCGCCGTAGATATGCACACACCCGTCCGCTATCACCTCCGCGCCTGCTCCCACCGTCGAAGTGACCACGAGGTCGCGGCTGCGCGCATAGATACGCTGCCCCGAACGGATCGGCTGATGTTGCATCAGCGCCGGAATCCCCGGCTCGGCCCGCTCCGGCGGCTGCACGACCGGTATCGTCTGAGTCTGCGGCCGGAAGGGCGCCAGCACGGGCAGCTCGAGCGCCGCTGACAAGGCTTCCACTGCGGCGGAGCTGCCAACGAGGCCCACCGGCAGCATGCCCGCGCGGCGCACCGCATCCATCACGCCACGCATCTCTTCCAGCTGCGGATCTCTGCCGAGCAGCGTCAGGTCCAGGCAAATTCCGGTGCGCTGAAAGAAGAGCGGAGCGCTCGCCACACGGCCGGTCAGCTCGTCGAGAATTGCGCCCGGGTCGGTCGAGCGCAGACGCACCTGAATCAGGCCCACCTGTCCGAAACGAATATCGATGGCCGGCGCTGGTGCGGCGGCATCGGCTGGCTTCGTCATCATCTATTGATGCCATCCGTCAGAACGCGTTGCGAAATCTCTGCTGCGCCCGTAAACCGCAAAGCCTCCCCGAGGGATGCGCATGACGCGCGCCCGAGTGCAGTGCGGGATGGAGGCGCAGTGTACCGGCTTAATTTCGCCGCCGCACGCCTCTGACAGGCTCAGCCTCGAGCGGATTCTCCGGCCAGTAGTGCTTCGGATAGCGGCCGCGCAGGTCCTTGCGTACTTCGGCGTATGCGCCGCGCCAGAAGCTCTTGAGATCGCGCGTCACCTGCACCGGGCGCCGTGCGGGCGAGAGCAGCTTGAAAGTGATCGGCACTCGACCGCCGCCGATCCGCGGACTCGCCTCGAGGCCGAAGACCTCCTGCAGGCGTACCGAGACCGCAGGAGCGTTCTCATCGAGGTAATCGACGCGCACGTGCGAGCCGCTCGGCACGGTGAGCTGCGCCGGTGCGAGTCGGTCGAGCTCGCGGCGGTGATCCCAACTCAGCCGTGCGAGCAGCGCATCGAGAAGCGGGATGCGGGCGAGATGCTCGCGGCGTGTGACTCCTTCGAGCCAGGGCGTGAGCCACTCGCCGGCCGATGCTCGCAGAGCGTCATCGGAAAGGAGCGGCCAGCTGTCATAGGAACCGCCCAGGCGCCGCACGAACGCGACCCGTGCCTGCAGCTCGCGCGCCTCGCGCGTCCAGGGGAGCGACTCGATTCCGAGCTGGCGGATGCCTTCGAGCATGGCGGCGTGCGCCTCCTGCTGCGGCACCTGCGGCAGAGGGCTCTCCTCCAGCACCAGGCCATCGAGCCTGAGCACTCGCCGTGCGAGCACGGCCTCTTCGCGTGCGCTCCACTCGACGGAGTCGGCTCGCTCCAGGCGAGACGCCATCAGCTCTTCGACCTCGCGGCGACCGAGAGGCGCTGCGAGGCGGATGCGCGCGTCCCGCTCGCGGTCATCGAGGTCCACGGCCACGATGAGCTCCTGGCGCGAGAGGCTCTGTGGCTCGGCGAAATGCGCGCCGCGGCCATTCGTCAGCGTGAAGCGCCCTTCCCCACCCGGCCGCTGTCGCCCGATCCGATCCGGGAACGCGAGCGCGAGAAGTCCACCGGCGGTGGCACCCGCCGCGCCCCGAGCGGCGGCGGAATCTGCCGTCTCGCCGAGCTGACGCAGGAGCTCCCGCGCGCCGCGGCGGACTCTCTGCAGGGCCGCGCGGTCGATTCCCCCGGACTCGCCATCGCCTCGGAGCGCCTCGATACGGCCACGGATGTCGGCATCCCGCGCGCCGCCGGTACCACGAAAGAGGTCCCGCTCCGAAAGGAGCGCGGCGATGTCCGCCGCGAGAGGCAAGCAGCCGATCTCGCGCGCACGCAGCAGCATGTGCGCCAGGCGAGGATGCGTGCCGAGACGCGCCATCTCACGGCCATGAGTGGTGATGCGGCCTTCGGCGGACAGGGCTCCGAGACGCGCCAACAGATCGCGCGCGCTCGCGAGCATCGCGGTGGGTGGCGGATCGAGCCACTTGAGCGCGGCCGCATCGCGGGCTCCCCAGCTGGCAAGCTCGAGGGCGAGCGGCGTCAGGTCCGCCTCGACGATCTCCGCCGGGCTGAATGGCGCGAGGCTGCGCTGCGCACCCTCGCTCCAGGCGCGGTAGCACACGCCCGGCTCCGTCCGTCCCGCTCTCCCCTGCCGCTGCTCCGCCGAGGCGCGGGAAATGCGCTCCGTCTCGAGCCGGCTCATGCCCGTTGCCGGATCGAAGCGCTGGCGGCGAGCGAGACCCGAGTCCACGACGACCCGTACCCCCGGAATGGTCAGACTCGTCTCCGCGATGTTGGTCGCGAGGACGACACGTCGCGACCCCGCGCGGGCGGGCATCAGCGCCGCCTCCTGGTCCTCGCTCGAAAGCTCCCCATAGAGCGGCAGGACCTGCAATCGGTCCGTGCTGGAGCCCGCCGGCAGCGCTCCCTCGAGCAGCGCGCGCACGCGGTGAATCTCCCGCGCTCCCGGAAGAAACACCAGCACATCTCCCTGCTCTTCCTCCAGCGCACGCCGGACGAGCCTCGCCGTGAGCGCATCGGGAGACTCCTGCGTCCCACGGATTGGCCCCATCTCGGGCAGTGGCGGCATCCCGTTGCCCGCAAACCGCGTCTCCACCGGGAAGCTTCTGCCGTGCGCCGCCACGAGGGGCGCATCGCCCAGCAATCGCGCCACCGCCGCGCCCTCGAGCGTAGCCGACATGACCAGGATTTTGAGATCCGGCGTCACACTCTCGCGTGCGTCGAGCGCGAGCGCCAGTCCGAGATCCGCCTGCAGGCTCCTCTCGTGATACTCATCGAAGAGCACCGCTGCGATTCCTTCGAGCGCGGGGTCAGTCTGCAACATCCGTGTCAGCACACCCTCCGTCACGACCTCTATGCGAGTATCGCGCGACACGCGCGTATCCAGACGCATCCGATACCCCACGGTGCGGCCGACCACCTCGTCCACCGTCTGCGCCATGCGCAGCGCCACCGCACGTGCCGCCAGCCGACGGGGCTCCAACATCAGGATTCGCTTGCCCGCCGCCCAGGGCTCATCGAGCAGCACCAGTGGTACCACGGTGCTCTTGCCTGCTCCGGGCGGTGCAGTCAGTACTGCGGAGGCGTGGCTCGCGAGCGCCCGCCGCAGTTCCGGCAGCGCTTCATCGATCGGTAATCCCGAATGCCGCAGGGAGCGCCGGATCACGAGCGCCACATGTCATACGCGAACAACAGCCAGCCGAGGATGAGGAGTCCGCCGCCGAACGGTGTCAGTATCCCGACCCAGGGTGGCGCATCCAGGCTGAGCGCATAGAGACTGCCGCAGAAGAGCGCGATCCCCACGAGCAGCGTCCGGGGGGCCGTCACGACCCTGTAAAATGTCGGTCGTCTGACCGGCGTCGCCAGGTCCGGCGCGCCACCGAGGAGCGCTCCCATCACCAGCAGGCCGAGCGACTGGTAGAACTGAAACCGCACGGCGATATCGTAGATATTCTGCTGGCGCGCGCTCCAGCGACCTGCCATTGCATGAGCGCCCAGCGCCCCCGCAACCGTCGCCAGGGCGAGCAACACGCTCCCGGCCGGGAGCACCCACCTCCCGTAGGAGCCTTTCCTCATCATGCCGGCAACCCTAGGACTGCGGTCCCGGCCGGTCCGGCCCGAGCGCCCCCATCAGCGGCCGGAAAAGGTCGAGCGGCAGCGGAAACACGATGAGCTGTGATTTGTCGTGCGAGATGTCGGCCAGCGTCTGCAGGTATCGCAGCTGCAACGCGCTCGGCTGCTGCGCCAACAGTTGTGCCGCCTCGGCCAGTGTCTGCGCGGCCTGCTTCTCGCCGTCCGCGTTGATGACTTTTGCCCGCCGGTTGCGCTCGGCCTCCGCCTGCCTCGCCATCGCGCGGATCATGGTTTCATCCAGATCGACGTCTTTGATCTCGACATTCGCGACCTTGATGCCCCATGCCTCGGTGGCCTGGTCGAGAATGCGTTGGACATCGGCGTTGAGCTTGTCACGCTGGGAGAGCAGGTCGTCCATCTCGTGCTGGCCGAGCACCGAGCGCAGCGTGGTCTGCGCCACCTGACTGGTCGCCTCCCACGCGTTGGCCACCTGGATGATGGCCCGGCCGGGGTCGACGACGCGGAAATAGACCACAGCGTTCACCTTTACCGATACATTGTCACGGGTGATCACGTCCTGCTTCGGCACGCTGAGCACGATGACCCGCAGATCCACCTTCTTCATTCTCTGGAAGACCGGCCAGATCAGGATGATCCCCGGTCCCTTTATGCCCGTGAAGCGCCCGAGCGTGAACATCACGGCCCGCTCGTATTCGTTCAGCACGTTGATGGCGCTGAAGACCAGCATGGCGATGATGACGATGATGACGACGAGAGCGTAGGGCATAAGGATCTCCGGGCGGAGCCAGCCTCAGGGCGAAGGCTCGACCCACAATGTCAAACCTTCCACCTTCACGACGCGCGCCGCCTGTCCGGCCTTCAAGGGTCCCGCACTGCAGGCGTTCCACAGCTCACCGCCGTAGCGGACGCGCCCGCGCGCCGCGAAATCTTCAACCGCTTCCACCACTGCCCCGAGCATCGCCTGGGTGCCGGTCACGACCGGGCTGCGCGCCGCGTGCGTGGCAAGATACACGATCCCGAGAATGACGAGCCCACCCACCGTCGCCAGGCCCCCGATGAGCGGCAGGGCAACCTGCAGTCCCGAAGTTCTCGAGAAGAGGATGAGGGAACCGACGATGAAGGCGATCAGCCCGCCGATCCCGAGTGAGCCGTAGGTTGGGAAAAAGAATTCCGCCGCGATCATGCCGGCGCCGACGATGAGGAGCGCGAGTCCGGCGAAATTGGTCGGCAGGAGCTGGAAGGCAAAGAGCGCGATGAGCAGACAGATGACACCGACCACGCCCGGCAACACCCCGCCCGGATGATAGCCCTCGAAGAGCAGGCCCCAGAGGCCGATCAGCAGCAGTCCATAGGCGATCTCGGGGTTGGTGATGATGCCGAGCAGGCGCGTGCGCCAGTCGGGCTTCAGCCAACTGACCGCAACGCCCCGGGTATCGAGCCGCACCGTCCGATCGCCGACACGCGTCTCGCGGCCATTCAACTGTGTCAGCAGGCTCGGCAGGTCGGGCGCGATGAGATCGATCACGTGCTGCTGCAGCGCCTGAGTCGCGGGCAGGCTCGCCGCACCGCGCACCGCCTCCTCCGCCCAGTCGGCGTTACGACCGCGCAGCTGCGCGAGACCGCGGATGTAGGCGATGGAGTCGTTGAGGACTTTGCGCTCCTCGGAGCTCATCGGCTCGGCCTGCGTGGAGGTCGGAGTTTCCTCGCCGGCTCCCCCGGCCTGCTCGGCCTTCTCAGACTTCCCGGCCTTGTCAGGCTTCCCGACCTTGTCGGTCTTCCCGGCCCTTGCGGGCTTCTCGGCCTGGCTGGCCTTCGGCGCCTTGTCGGTCTTCCCCGGCTCCGAGGGTGTCGTGGGACTTGCCGCAGGTGGCGCCGGCTCGGAGCCCCCGATGGACACCGGAGTGGCGGCGCCGAGATTGGTCGCGGGTGCCATCGCCGCGAAGTGGCACGCGTAGAGGATGTAAGTGCCTGCACTCGCTGCGCGCGCGCCGGGCGGGGCGACATAGGCTACGACCGGAACGGACGAAGACAGGATGGCGCTGATGATCTCCCGCATGGAGGTCGAGAGCCCACCCGGAGTGTCGATCTCGAGAATGACGAAGGGGCTGCCCCGCTGCTGCGCAGTGTCGAGCCCCTGCTCGACGTACTCGGCGGTCGCAGGTCCGATCGCGCCACGAATCTCGAGGCCCAGGGCGGCCGGGCGAATCTGCGCCGCCGCTGGCGCTGCAGTGCCCGCCACCCCGGGCGCCAGGGCGAATGCCGGGGCAATCGCAATGGCCGCAGCGATGCGGGCAAGGATCGATGCCAGCCTCATTGGTTCAGCATGCCGCCTACGGGCATCCTCGAGCGGGGTGGATCACCCACGAGATCCTGATCTTACGCGCCTGAGGGCACTCGTGGGTCAACGCTTGGGCGTACGCGGCAGGCCGGTATGTTGCGTCTTGAAGGGCTGGTGTCGGCGCGCTCGGGCGCCCGGTGCCACGCCCGCACGACGCCCCTCACCTCTCTCGCCGGTTCCCGCCGGCTGGTATGCCGGAACGAGCTGTTGCCTGCCATTGCCGATGAGATCGGCACGCCCCATGCGCCGCAGTGCCTCCCGCAGCGTCGGCCAGTTGTCGGGATCGTGATAGCGCAGGAACGCCTTGTGGAGGCGTCGCACCTTGAGGCCCTTCGGCACCCGGACCTCACCCCCCGAGCGACTCAACCGTCTCAGGGGATTCTTTCCCGAATGGTACATGGCGGTTGCGGTCGCCATCGGAGAGGGCAGGAAGGCCTGTACCTGGTCGGCGCGAAAGCCATTGCGCTTCAGCCACAAGGCCAACTCCAGCATGTCCTCATCGCTCGTGCCCGGGTGAGCGGCGATGAAGTAGGGAATCAGGTACTGCTCCTTGCCCGCCTCGCGCGAGTAGCGCTCGAAGAGCGCCTTGAAGCGATCGTAGGCGCCGATTCCCGGCTTCATCATCATCGACAGCGGCCCCTCGGAGATCGCTTCCGGCGCGATCTTGAGATATCCGCCCGTGTGATGTTGGGCGAGCTCCCTCACGTATTCGGGGGACTCGACCGCCAGGTCGTAGCGTACGCCCGAAGCGATGAGGACCTTGCGGATGCCGGGAAGCTCGCGGACCTTGCGATAGAGACTGACGAGCGGCGCGTGATCGGTGTCGAGATTGGGACAGATGCCGGGATAGACGCACGAGGGCCGGCGGCAGGCGCTCTCGATCTCCCGGCTGCGGCAGGCCAGCCGGTACATGTTGGCCGTGGGACCGCCCAGATCGGAGATGACGCCGGTGAAGCCCGGGACCTCGTCGCGGATCGCCTCGACCTCGCGCAGGACGGAGCGCTCCGAGCGATTCTGGATGATGCGCCCTTCGTGCTCCGTGATGGAGCAGAAGGTGCAACCGCCGAAGCAACCGCGCTGGATGGCGACCGAGAAGCGGATCATCTTGTAGGCGGGAATGTTGGCATTCCCGTAGGCCGGGTGCGGGCGGCGGCGGTAGGGCCGCTCGTACACCCAGTCCATCTCCTGCGTCGTCAGCGGGATGGGCGGCGGGCTCAGCCAGACTTCGACATCCCCATGGCGCTGCACCAGCGCGCGGGCGTTACCGGGATTCGACTCGAGATGCAGGATGCGGGACGCGTGTGCATACAACACCGGGTCCGCGCTCACCTGCTCGTGGGACGGCATGCGGATGACGCTGCGGCCACGGTCTGCGTTCTTGACGCGACGTACGAAGCGCACGACCTTCTCCTCCGTCTGGGGTGCCGCTGCGCCCGATGCGGTGCGCGCAGCCTGTCGTTCCGGCTCCATGGCGTAGGGGTCCGGTGGCGGCGCGACAGGCCCGGGCGTGTCGAGGTGCGTCGAGTCGATCTCGATCCAACCTTCCGGGACCGATTTGCGCGCGAACGCAGTGCCGCGCACGTCGATGATGTCGCGGATCGACTCGCCGGCGGCGAGCCGGTGCGCGATCTCACAGATCTGCCGCTCGCCGTTGCCGTAGATGAGCAGGTCCGCCTTGGCATCGAGCAGAATCGAGCGGCGCACCTTCTCCGACCAATAGTCGAAATGCGCAATGCGCCGCAGCGATGCCTCGATGCCGCCGATCACGATCGGCACATCCCTGAACGCCTCGCGCGCGCGTTGCGCATAGACGATCACGGAGCGGTCCGGCCGCTTGCCGCCGACACCTTCAGGCGTGTAGGCATCATCACTGCGCAGCCGCCGATCGGCCGTATACCGGTTCACCATGGAATCCATGTTGCCGGCCGTGATCCCGAAGAAGAGATTGGGGCGCCCGAGTGCCGTGAACGGCTCGGCGCTCTGCCAGTCGGGCTGCGCAATCATGCCGACCCTGAAGCCCTGCGCCTCGAGCACGCGGCCGACGACGGCCATGCCGAAGCTGGGATGATCGACATAGGCATCGCCGGTCACGATGATGACATCGCAGCTGTCCCAGCCGAGCTCGTCCATCTCCGCGCGCGACATGGGCAGGTACGGCGCTGTGCCGAAGCGCGCCGCCCAGTGCTTGCGGTAGCCGAAGATGTCGCGGGCAGACTGCATGCGGACTCAGTACAGGAGGTACGCCTGCCGCTCGGCGCTCCACGCGGCCTCGTCTTTCGCTGCGAGCGTATCGAGGTCGCCGGGTGTTGCCGTCCTGTCGTCGACCCAGCGCCGCAGCAGGTCGCTGCCGTTGATCACGTCGATCGCGAGCCGATCGCGCTCGTACTCATAGGGGAAGTCCCGCCACAGCGGATAGTCGGGAGCGAGACGCCGCAGCGCCTTGAAAGCGAGCGCCATGAGCCGCCACGGGCGGAACGCCTCGTGCTCGTAGTAGATCTCGTCCTCGACGTGGATCTGCAGCCCGGCGCAGAGCTTGCCCACATGCTTGTAGAAGGTGGGCTCGAACCAACAGTGACGCAACCGGCAGCCGCGCGTCCAGGCGGGCGCCAGCTCGCGCATGGCGGCAAGCAGTGCGTAACTGTCGAGATCCGGGGCGCCGAAGAGCTCGAGCGGCCGGGTGGTACCCCGGCCTTCCGACAGAGTCGTCCCTTCCAACATGACCGTGCCCGGATAGCAGCGGGTCATCCACAGAGTCGGCGCGTTCGGGCTGGGGTTCACCCAGGTGCGCTGCCCGAGCGGCCAGCCGTATCCCGGCGTCGCGTGAGGCTGCCAGCCGTCGAGTGCGATGACCTGGCAGTCGACATCGAGCTTCAGCGTGGAGACAAACCAGCGCGCCAGCTCGCCCAGCGTGAGACCGTGCCGCATCGGAATGGGGCCCGGGCCCACGAAGCTCTCGCAGCCCGGACGCAGGGACAGTCCCTCCACCGGCCGGCCAATCGGATTCGGACGGTCGAGCACCCACACCGTCTTGTGTCGCTTCGCAGCCTCCTCGAGAACGTAGCGCAGCGTCGCTTCGAACGTATAGATACGGCAACCGACGTCCTGCAGGTCGACCAGCAGGACATCGAAGCTGTCCATCATGTGCTCCGTCGGCCGCCGCACCTCTCCGTAGAGACTGAATACCGGGATCGCGTGTACCGGATCGATGAAGTCGGCGGACTCCATCATGTTGTACTGCTTGTCTCCGCGCAGCCCATGCTGCGGCCCGAAGGCCGCGGTCATCCTGAGATCACCGAGCGTCGCCAGGGCATCCAGCGAATGCACGAGGCTGCGGGTCACGGAGGCAGGATGGGCGAGCAGCGCCACCCGCCTGCCCGCGAGCGGCTTGCGGAGCTGCGGCTCCTCGAGCAGACGATCGATGCCGAACTTCATTGAGCGGGATTCCCGGAAAGCGCGAGCGCGACTGAAAAGCTGTCGGGGTGATGAAAATCAGGGCGCCCGGAGGGGTGGCCCAGCGCCCAGTATGACAGCCTGCCCTCTCGGTCCTCCACTACGGCGCTCAGAGCGATCCGCAGCAGCGGCTCTGCGGATGCCCGGAAGTCCAGTGCCCCGCTCAAGCGTACTTCCGCCCGCAGCATGCACCGCTCGCCGTCCGCACGTAGCGTGAGCCGCGGCGCGGCATCCAGAGCCGGCGTCATGTCCTTCCGGTACGACTGGAAGCAGTATGCGGACCACTCACCGGACGGTGAGAAATTGAGCTCGAGGTACTGCGGCGACTCTGCCAGCCCTACGAACGCCTCGAAGCACGTATGCGTCCAGAGCTTGTCCGTCCTCTTGGCATCGCCTCCGGGCGGCGGGATACGGACGCGCTTCAGGTCCCCTTCGAGCACGTACACGAACCGGAGTGACATAGGACCGGCGACGTCAACCGATGCAGCCACGGCGCGCACCGCCTCACTAGGTGTACTCGGATGCGCTACGAGGGAAACAAAGGAAGCATCGCTCTTCGTCATCACAGCTCTCTCAGCAGGCCCCACCCTAGATGCAGGACTCCGCGCACTACACCGACAGCCACCCTGACGCCGGTAGTGGTGATGTCGACGACACCGCGTATCGCCACATGCCCCGCCTCTGCCAGGATGCCGTGCGGATGATGGCGTGCATAGGTGACCGCACTTCGCTCATCGGCACTCGCAGCCTCCTGTTGAGCTGCGCTGAGCTCTGTGATTGGCACGGCAGTCATTCGGACGCGCGCCGTGCCTTCGCCGTAGAATGCCAATTGCTGCGCCACGGCGGGCGTGGCATCGACGACCCGGCCGCCGTAAAAGGGGCCGCGATCATCGACCATCGCCACCGCTTCGCGGCCATTGCGCAGATTGCGGATTCTGACCCACGTGCCGAACGGCAAGGTCTTGTGCGCCACCCGCATCGCCCCAGGATCGAAGGGCGTGCCGCTCGCCGTGGGCCTGCCGGCATCGTGCAGCCCGTACCAGGATGCAGTACCGCTCGCCTGGTACCCTGCAGCCGAGGCGAGCACCTGGTAGCAGCCATGACCGGGCACACAGTACCCGTGCTCCGGGACGTGCGCTCGCTGGGGCCCGGAGGCGCAGCCGGCAAGCGCGAGCAGCGCTCCCACGAACAGCGCACCGCAGGCCTGAGCGCATTCCCTCATCGATGGACTCTCATCGATGGACAATAATAGACCTCATGAAGCGCCGCACCCACCGGCCCGCCGAACCCGCAGCTCGCGCTCCACGGGCGCCGCCAGGTGGCAACGCCTCCGCGACTCCGTCCGGACTCGTGTACGGGCGGCTGCTGCAGGCCTCGCGCCTCGCGGCCATCGGAGAGATGGCAGCCGGGGTCGGGCATGAGCTCAATCAGCCCCTGACGGCCATTGCGAACTACGCTCAGGCCTGCGACCGGCTCCTCAGCCGGCCAGCCCCCAGCATGGACGACATCCGCACGGCGGTGCGCGAGATTGCGGACCAGGCCGTGCGTGCCGGTGACATCCTGCGCCGCGTACGCGGCCTCACCCAATCGCGGCCGATACGGCGCGAGCGCGCGGATCTCAACACGGTCGTCGAGGCCATCCGCGACCTCATCCTGGCAGATGCCCATGTCCATCGCGCGCGGGTCCAGTTCGATCTCGAGGCCCGGCTGCCGCAGGTCTCGATCGACACCGCTCAGATCCAACACGCGATCCTGAATCTGGTGCGGAACGCGCTCGAGGCACCTGCCGAGCCGGGTGCGGCGGCGCGCGAGCTGACGTTGCGCACGGCCCTCATCCCGGACGGCTATGCGGAAATAGCAGTGCTCGACAATGGCCCCGGCGTCCTGCCGCAGGCGCTCGAGCAGATGTTCCATCCGTTCTTCTCCACCAAGTCGGCGGGCGCCGGACTGGGGCTGGCCATCAGCAGCACCCTGGTGCGCGCGCACGGCGGCACCCTGACCTACCGTCCCAACACCCCCGCGGGCGCCTGCTTCGCGATCAGGATCCGGGGCGAGAGCTGATGATGTCCGGCAGCGCAACACCTTCCGCCGCGGACGGGCCTGAGAGCCCGGCCGGCGTGCGCATCCTGCTGGTCGACGATCACGAGGGGGTGCGCAACGCAACGGCGATGCTGCTGAGGACCGAAGGCTTCGAGGTGCTGTGCGCTGCATCCCTCTCGGAGGCGAGAGAAGCCCTGCGCACCGGCTCGCCGATCGATCTGGTGATTGCCGATTATCACTTGCAGGCCGGCGAGACCGGCATCGAGGTGATCGCGATGGCACGGAGCGTTGCCGGCGAGCACCTGGGCGCCGTACTCGTGAGCGGCGACACTTTCTCCACACCACACGACGTGCAGGTCACGGGCCGGTTGCGCCTCGCGGGCAAGCCTATCCGGGGACGGGAGCTGTTGGCGATCGTGACGGAGCTGCTGCCCGTCAGGAAGGCAACGTAGAGCTCAGCGCGGCGGCGGCGCCTGCGCCAGATCCTGCAGCGTCTTGTCCACCTCGTGAGTCATCACGATGATGCTGATGCGGCGATTGACCGGACTCAGAGGATTTACCTTGTCGAAGGGCGCCGAATCGGCCAGGCCGATGACGCGGCCGATCTTGTCCGCCGGCAGACCCGATGCCACGAGGACACGCCGCGCAGCGTTCGCCCGGTCGGCAGACAGCTCCCAGTTGGAGTAATCGCCCGCCCCGACATAAGGCGTCGCATCGGTATGCCCGGTGATGCTGATGCGATTGGGGACGGATGCCAGGTAGGGAGCCAGCGTCTTGAGAATGCTGACCGTGTAGCTCTTGAGTCTCGCACCGCCAACATCGAACATCGGCCGATTCTGTGCATCGACGATCTGGACGCGCAGGCCTTCCGCCATGATGTCGAGCAGCAGCTGATCCTTGAACGGCTTCAGCGCCTGGCTCTTCGAGATGGCCTCCCGCAGCTCCTTGAGCAGCGCCTCGAGACGCTTGCTCTCCAACGCCTGCGGGGCGATCGGCTGCCCGGCGCGGCCCAGAGTGTCATCCGTGGCCGCGCTGCGCGGACCCGTGGCGGTGCCCGGCGGATTCGGCGCTGCACTCTGCGGACCCGCTCCGAGCTGCGTCGGCATGCCTGCTATGCTGGTTCGCGGCGCATCCAGGCCGCCGCCCAGACTGATGACACTGGTGCTCGCACCGCCGGGCCCCATTTGCCCCGGCGCCGGTTTCACGCTCTTGCCCGGCTCCATGCTCGGATTCTTGAAGTAGTCGAAGATTGCGGCCCGCTGCTGCTTCGATACGGAGGTCACGAGCCACATCACGAGGAAGAACGCCATCATCGCGGTGACGAAATCCGCGTATGCGATCTTCCACGCACCGCCGTGATGGCCGCCCTCGGACCGGCGGTATCGCTTGACGATGATCAGCGGGCGCTTGTCGTCCGAGGACTGTCCGGGAGCTGCCACGATGTCTTCCTCAGGCCGCCGCCTTGGGCTTCGACTTCAAATGCGATTCCAGGTCGCTGAATGACGGGCGCACCTCGGCGAAGAGGAGCTTGCGGGCGAATTCGATCGCCACCGCCGGCGGATACCCCCGTACGTTGGCGACCAGGGCCATCTTCACCAGCTCGAACGCCTTGCCCTCCTCGGTCGCCTGATTCTGCATGGCCGATGAGATCGGGCCGACGATGCCGTAGGCCACGAGGATGCCGAGAAAAGTGCCGACGAGCGCGGCCGCCACGTTGTGGCCGATCGTGGCGGTGTCAGCACCGTCGAGCGATGCCATGGTGTTGACGATACCGAGCACCGCCGCCACGATGCCGAAGCCCGGCAGCGCATCGGCGACTTTCTGCACCGCATGCGCGGGCTCGTGCGCGTCCCGATGGTGCGTCTCGAGCTCGTATTCGAGCAGGCTCTCGAGCTCGTGGGGGTTCATGTTGCCGCCGGCGATGAGGCGCAGACAGTCGGTGATGAACTCCATCAGGTGATGGTCGGCGAGCATGTTCGGATACTTCTGGAACAGCTTGCTGTCGCGCGGCCGCTCGATGTCATTCTCGATCCCGAGCAGCCCCTCCTTGCGGATCTTCTGCAGCACATCGTGGAGCAGCTTGAGCAGCATCCGATAGTCGTCGCGCTTGTAACGCGGGCCCTTGGGCAACGAGATGGCGCCCGCGAATGCCCCCTTGACCACCTTGAGGGGATTGCTGATCAGGAATGCGCCGAATGCCGACCCGCAGATGATGAGCACTTCGGTCGGGTGCCACAAAAGCAGCAGGTGCCCGCCGCCGATGAGAAATCCACCGACGACACAGCCGAGCACGACGACCGAGCCGATGATCTGGAGCATCCGCACAGCATAGGGTTCCTGCCTCCGGGATCGTTGACCCGGTTCGCGCTTTGTCAGCTTCCGGAGGTGCTGCGGTAGGTAGTCCCACCTACCGGCAGCGCAAACCGCAGCCAGTCGGTCTCTTTTCAGAGACTGTTCGCGACGAGCGGGCCTGAAGACGATGGAGGAAACGAGCAGGGTGACCGCGATCGGGAGGGCGATGAGCCGGCTGTTGTAGCTTGCGTGCACGGTTGGAGTTTCCTTGCGGCAAATGCCGCCGAGCGCAAGCGCAGGCCGTCGTGAGCGAGACCACAGCCGTCGACGTGCGGCGCCGATCATGGCTTCTCCAGTGCGCACTCATGTAAGTACTTGTTTTTTAGACAGATCTCCGCCGTGCGGCAGCGAAGCGGCGGCACCCGATACGACATAAGATGGTCCCGCCGGGCATCGAGACTGCGCTATGCACGGGTCCGCCAGCAGTGGTAATTTTTGGCCGTGGCAGTGAGCGCGAAGAAATCACCCCCGACGGTATTCGTGGTCGACGATGACGACTCGGTGCGGGGATCGCTGCGCTTTCTCCTGCGGTCCACGGGCCTCGAGAGCCGCGTGTTCGGCTCGGCCCACGAGTTTCTCGAGGCCTACGACCCGACCCAGCCCGGGTGCCTGGTGCTCGATGTGCGCATGCCGGGAATGAGCGGGCTCGAGCTGCAGCAGGAGTTGAACCTGCGCGGCGCCATCATCCCGGTGATCTTCATCACCGGACACGGTGACATCCCGATGGCCGTGGAGGCCATGCAGCACGGCGCTCACGACTTTCTGCAGAAGCCGTTCCGGGACGAGGATCTGATCGAGCGGGTGCGACGTGCGCTTGCCAAGGATGCCGAGGCGCGGGCCGCGCTCGAGGAGCACAAATCCATTCGCTCTCGCCTCGATTCGCTGACGCCGCGGGAGCGGCAGGTGCTGACACTGATGGCGCGCGGCAAGCCGAACAAGATCATCGCCCACGAGCTCAGTGTCAGCCAGCGCACGATCGAGATCCACCGCGCGCGTGTCATGAAAAAGAGCGGCGCTTCCTCGCTGGCGGAGCTCGTCCGCATGGTGCTGGACGCAGATCCCGGAGCTGCCGTCAACCCTTAAGGGCGATCCCGAGCCCCCTTCGTAGGCTCGCGGGATTCCGGGTACGCTACGCGCGGCACCCAGGCGACCGCGACACTTGAGGATCGGGCATGTCAGATCAGTCGGGAAACACCGTAGCGCAGTCCGGGCAGATGCCCGAGGCCAAGGAGGCGAGTCTCGTCTCCCAGCTCGACATGATGTTCCGATCCCTATGGGCATCTCCAGCCCGCAACGTCGTCATCGCGCTCACCGCGGCGGCGGGCGTCGTCATCGTCATCACCGCCTACGGTCAGGTACGGCTCAACCGCTGGAATCAGCCGTTCTACGATGCGCTGTCGCGACGGAACGTGCGGGAGTTCGGCTTGCAGCTCATGGTGTTTGCCGTGATCGCCGGCTCCCTGCTCCTCCTCAACGTCGCACAGCGCTGGCTCGGAGAGATGTTGAAGGTGAAGCTGCGCGAAGGGCTGGTCCATGACATGGTCGAGAAGTGGATGCAGCCGCAGCGCGCCTTCGAGCTGGAAAGCGCCGGGCCCATCGGGGTCAACCCCGATCAGCGCCTGCACGAGGACGCCCGCCATCTCACCGAGCTCTCGAGCGAGCTCGCACTCGGGCTCATGCAGTCCTCCGCCCTCCTCGTGAGCTTCGTCGGCGTCCTGTGGTCGATCTCCCGCGGATTCAGCCTGAAGATCGGCGGTGTCAGCCTGGCACTGCCGGGCTACATGGTCTGGGCGGCCATCGTCTACGCGCTGTCCGCCTCGCTCCTCACGTACTGGACCGGCCGCAGGCTCATCCCGGACAACGCTGCGCGCTACGCGCGAGAGGCGGATCTACGGTACACGCTGGTTCGAGTGAACGAGCATATCGATGCCATCACGCTGGCCGGCGGCGAGGCCGACGAGGCACGGCGGATCGAGCTCGATCTTGCGGCCGTGCTCACCGCCATGCGGCGCCTGGTGACCGGGCTCACGCGCCTCACGTGGGTCACGGCCGGCTACGGTTGGGTCACGCTGGTCGCACCCATCCTGGTCGCGACCCCGCTCTATTTCAACGGCGATCTCTCCTTCGGCGGCCTCATGATGGCTGCGGCTGCCTTCACGCAGTTGCAGTCCTCGCTCCGTTGGTTCGTCGATAACTTCAGCACCATTGCCGACTGGCGTGCGACGCTGCTGCGGGTGGCCATGTTCCGGCGCGCGATCTCGGGGACCGAGGTGCTGCATCGGACCGAGAGCCGGATCGAGCTTCTGGAGGGTGAGGCTCGGGCGGGCGAGGCCGCATCGACCCTGGTCATCGATCACCTGGAGATCGCATCGCCATCGGGGTGCACGCGAGTTCAGGGTGGACGAATCGAGATCGGGCCGGGCGAGCGCCTGCTGCTGGTCGGTGAGCCCGGCGTCGGCAAGACGCTGCTCTTTCGCGCGCTTGCGGGGCTCTGGCCCTGGGGAGCAGGACGCATCGCTCATCCCCGTGGGCAGGAGCTCCACTGCATTCCGCGCACTCCGTATCTGCCTCCCGGGACGCTGAAGGAGGTCCTGGCATACCCATCGGCCGTAGGCCGATTCCAGGACGAGCAATATACGGCGGCGCTCGAGAGGCTCGGGCTGCACAGGCTTGCCAACAAGCTCGATAGCGCCCGCCGCTGGGACCGTGAATTGAACGAGGACGAACAGCAGGCGGTTGTCTTTGCCCGTCTGATGCTGCACGCGCCTCCCTGGGTGCTGATCGACGAAGCCCTCGATTCCATCGATGTCGACACGCGCGAGCGGATCGTCGGGATGTTCACGCAGGAGCTCGCCCACTGCGGGCTCGTCTACATCGGGCGAGCAGACCCGAAGGGAGGCTTTTTCTCCCGCGTCCTGCATGTCGTGAACGATCCGACTTCGCGGCGCCTGGCGCGTCATCACGCGTCGAAACCGCGGACGGCCTCGGTCTATCTGCCGCCGGCGGCGGCCACCTGACCACTGCTCAGTGCAACAGTGCGTCCCGCAGCACGACCGCCTGATTGTGCGCCTCATCGTGCGCCGAGTAGACGAGAGTCAGCGGACCCTCCTTCGCGAGGCTGCGCAGCTCACCGAGCAGCTCGCGCTTCTTCGTGAGCTCCGCCCGGTAACGGCGGCGAAACTCCTCCCAGCGCTCAGGATCATGCGCGAACCATTTGCGCAGCTCGTCGCTGGGAGCGATTTCCTTCATCCACTGCGAGATGGCGGCGTCGGCCTTCTTCACGCCGCGCGGCCACAACCGATCGACGAGGACCCGCTTCCCATCCCGGGGCGACGGCGACTCGTAGGCGCGCTTGATCCTGACTTCGGGTGAGCCTCGGGTATGGATCATCCTGGCCTCCGCGGCGGCATCAGAGCTGTCCCTGCTCCATGGCGAGCTCTGTCTCCAGGCTCTCACGACCCCGGAAGATGGTCGCCAGCGCCAGCGTGCGACCCCCCTTGCGAAATCGCAGCGCCACATCACGCGCGCCCGGGTCACCTTGTTGCTCTATGTCGTCCCACGAGGCGGCATGGCCGACGTAGTCTATCGACACGTCGTACTGCTGCGTCCAGAAGAACGGCACGGCGGTGAACCGCTCGCGGCGTCCCAACATGTTTCGCGCGGCAGTCTGCCCTTGCCGCTCTGCGACCACCCAGTGCTCGATGCGCAGCCCCTGGCCCGTGCGGGGATCGGGCCAGCGGGCGATGTCCCCTGCCGCGAAGATGCCGGGCGCGCTCGTCTCCAGGAACTCATTGACGAGCACGCCGCGATCTATCGTGAGCCGGGCGCTCTGCGCCAGCACCAGCCGTGGACTCACCCCGATACCGACGAGCACGAGGTCGGCGTCGAGCCGCGCGCCGTCGTCGAGTTGGACTTGGCGCTCATCGATGCCGCCGGCGGTGCGGCCGAGATGGAAGACGACCCCGTGAGATTCGTGCAGAGAGCGGACGAAGTCACCCATTGCCGGACCGAGAACTCGCTCCATGGGCCGCGCCTCTGGCGCGACGACGTGGACCTCTGCCTGACGTTGCCGTAGCGCGGCGGCCGCCTCGAGACCGATGAAGCTGGCGCCAATGATCACGACACGCTTGCCCGGCGCCACTTTCGAGATGATCGCCCGGCAGTCGCCGAGCGAGCGCAGGGTGCGCACGTGCTGCAGGTCCACTCCCGGAATCTTCAGACGAATCGGCTCCGCGCCCGTCGCAAGCAACAGTTGGGTGTAACCCACGGCGCCGCCGTCTGCGAGCTTCACGCTCCGCGCCGCCGGATCGATGCCCGTCACCTCCGTGCGCAGGCGCAGGTCTATCCGGTTCTGCGCATAGAACTCCGGCGGCCTCAGTGGAATCCACTCTTCCGGCGCGTTGCCGGCGAGATAGTCCTTCGAAAGGTTCGGACGATCGTAGGGCGCCGACTCATCGGCGCTGAGAAGCGTGATGGCGCCACCGAACTCCTCGCGGCGCAGCATCTCGGCCGCCGCGAAGCCGGCCGCGCCGCCGCCGACGATCACGATGTGCTCGCCCGCAGCGGCGGGTGTGTGATGCCGGGCTTTGGTCCCGGCTTTCTCGCGCACCAGCAAACGGCCATTCGTGCGCTCCACACGCCAACAGTTGACCGGCGCCAGCGCGGGCGCTGCAATTGCTTCTCCGGTGCGCAGACTGAAGCATGCATGATGCCACGGACAGCGGACCGTCTCTCCTGCGAGCAATCCCTCGCCGAGCGGACCGCCGTAGTGGGTGCACGACGCATCGATTGCAAACACCTCCGATCCACGACGGGCGAGGAGAACGGAGTGTTCGCCCACGCGGCCAACCAACATGCCGCCGTCGGCCAGAGTGCTCTCCGGGATGCCGGCCTCGAAATCCGGACCGCTTGGCTGCGATGCTTCACTCATGCGGCTCTCCCGCGTCGCTTGGCTCTGCGGAGGAGTTTGCCAGAGTCGAGGGACGGCAGGTATGGGCACCACCGCGAGCGACGCCTCTGCCATGGCGGCACGGCGTCCGATCAGCTCTGGCCTTGCGCGAAGAAGCTCTGTGCCGCCTGCTGATAGGCCCTGCCGGTTTGCGGCTTGACGAACAGCGCCATGATCTGCGGGTGAGCCGCCCGCACCTTGCGCTCGATCTCGATGACGGCATCCTCGACTTGTGCCGCGGTGAGATGGTCCTCGAAGTCGAGGCTGAGCGCGGCCACGATTTGATCCGGAGCGAGCTGCATGGTCAACACGCCGTTCGCTCGGGTGATGGACTTCTCCGCAGCCGCGATGTGCAGGATGGAATCGCTCAGCTCCCGGTCGGCATGCTCGCCGATCAGCAGGCTCTTGCTCTCCCGGGCGAGCAAAAGAGCGATTGCGGCGAGCACCACTCCGATGAGAATCGAGGCCACGCCGTCGAACACCGGCTGGCGGAGCTGCACCGCCGCGAACGTGCCGACGGCCGCGATGAGGATGCCTGCCAGCGCCGCGCTGTCCTCGAAGAGGACCATGAAGGACGGTGGATCCTTGCTGTGGCGGAAGGCCTCGTAATAACCCAGTGCGCCTTTGGCGGAGTTGAACTGCCGCCACGAGACCACCCAGGAGGCACTCTCGAAGATGAAGGCCACCGCCAACACGATGTAGTTGATTGCCGGATTGCTGATGGGCTCGGGATGGCGGATGTGGTCGATCCCCTCGTACACCGACACGCCCGCGCCGAGCGCGAAAATCAGCAGGGCGACGATGAAGCTCCAGAAGTAGAGCTCGCGGCCATAGCCGAGGGGATGGTGCGCATCGGGGGGCCGGCTGGCCCGACGGAGCCCGTAAAGGAGAAGGATCTCGTTGCCGCTGTCGACGAACGAATGGACCGCTTCGCTCATCATGGCGGAGCTGCCGGTCCACGTGGCGGCGAGCAGCTTCGTTGCCGCAACCAGCAGGTTGCCGGCGAGGGCGGCAATGACGGCCTTCTTGGACGATATCTGCGCTGTCACGACGTAATCCTCATGGCCGAGCGGGTCAGCCGGCCGCTTCCGCCGGATAGATCAGCCCGCCGTCGCCCGACTGCCGCGCTCCCGGAGTGAGCGTCGCCGGTGTCAGCTTGCCGGGTCCCAGAATGTGCACCACCTCGAATCCCCTCGCCAACAGGTAGTCGGCGATGATGCGCCGGTGACAGCGCCACCACAGCGTTTCGGCGCACATGATCGCGCAGCGGTGCGCGTCGGTGAGGGCGCACAGCTCCTCGAACCCGGCACGAAACTCGGCGGTGCCCGCGTAGTCCGCATAGGCGCGAAACGACGGGTTCCTCCAGAGCGTGTTGGGCGATGACCGCTCGTTGCTGTGGCGCCGGCCGCCGAGGGCCGGAAGAAAGCGGTACGCCACCCCTACCCCTGCGAGCGCCGCCTCCAGCTCCGGGCCGTTGAATTGCGGGTTGGTCCTGGAGCGGGGGAACGCACGGACGTCGGCGATGAGGTCGGCCGCGACGTCGGCGAGCAAGGCGGTCAGCTCCTCGACCGAGCGTGTCGAGTGTCCAACGGTGAAGACCGGATTACTCAAGCGCTACAGGTAAGGCGACAGCAGCCAGAACAGACTGTCGCGCAGCCGGCGGGCAAGCGCCCAGGTGGGAGGTCCCGTGGGAACGCGGGAAGCATGATCGCGCGCGGACAGGACGTACTTCGCAAGCTGTGCGCATACCCCCTCATCGTACACCTCCACGGCGATCTCGAAGTTGAGCCGCAAGCTTCTCGGGTCGATGTTGGCGGACCCGATCTGCGCGTAGGAGCCGTCTATGACGAGCAGCTTGGTATGGGAAAACGGCGGCGGCTGCAGATAGACCTCGATGCCACGCTCGAGTAGCGGCGGCAGCCAGCGGCGCGTGGCCCAGTCCACGTAGCGCAGATTGCTGCGTGCCGGCAGCACGAGACATACCTCGACGCCGCGCAGAGCCGCGGTCTGCAATGCCGCCGTGAGCTCGGGAGGCGGAATGAAGTACGGCGTCATGATGAGCACCTGACGGTGCGCAATCGAGATGGCGCCGAGGATCACGAAGAGCAGCTTGTCACTGTCCTCATCCGGTCCCTCGGTGACGACCCGGCAGGTGCACCCGCCCGCGCCCGGCGCCGCCAGCGGTGGCGGCGCCAGCGGCTCACCGGCCGCGAACTGCCAATCGGCTGCGAAGCATTCCGCGAGCTGCGAGACCGCAGGTCCCCGCATCTGGAAATGAAGGTCGGCCATTCGCCGGTGATGCGCCTTGCCGACTTCGCGCCCGCCGATGTTCATGCCGCCCACGAAGCCGACCTCGCCATCGACGATGAGGAGCTTGCGGTGATTGCGCAGATTGAGTGAAAACACCGGCATCGCCAGGCGCGGCGGCAGGAAGCGTGCGGCGCGTACGCCCGCGTGGCGCAGCAGGCGCGCCGCGTGCGGCCAGCTGTACCACTCGCCGATTCCATCTATCAACACGCGGACCTCCGCTCCGCGCTCCGCCGCGGCGGCAAGAGCGGCAATGAATTCCCGCCCGACCGGATCCGTCTCGAAGATATAGGTCGAAAGCCAGACCGTATGCCGCGCTCGGCGGATCGCCTCGAGCATGAGCGGAAAGGCATTCTCGCCGTTCTCCAGCGCCACCACCTCATTCCCGGGCAGCCTCGGCCGCTGGGTCACCGCATCCCCGATCCGCGTGAGCTGCGAGGCGAAATCCCGGGGCGGACGGCTCCCGATACTGCTGCCGATCGGCGTCAGCCCGGCGCGCAGTTGCCGGGCACGGGTGCGCACCCGATTGACGCCGAACAGCAGGTAGAGAATGGTGCCGGCGAACGGCAGCAGCCAGCCCGTGACGATCCAACCCAGAGCGCTGCGCGGGTCGGGCTTGGTCAGCAGAGCATGCACTGCGCCGAATACGGCGCAGATCACGTACAGCACGGCGACCAGCAGCCGGAGTGGGGCTTCAACGTGCCCGGGCATGATATTTACCCTTTGTGTCAGCACCCGAGTGAGTACTCTATCGTATGGCGGTGTAATTGCGGCGCAAGCTCTCTTCCCTGCGCTGATCGGGCGTCACCATGCATACAAGGCCACGGGTCATCGTAGTCGGCGGCGGATTTGGCGGGCTTTCCGCGGTACGCGGGTTGCGCAGCGCCGCGGTCGACGTACTGTTGATCGATCGCGTCAATCACCATACGTTTCAGCCGCTGCTCTACCAGGTGGCGACCGCCGGCCTCGCGGCACCGTCCATTGCCGCACCACTGCGGCATATCCTGCGCTCGCAGCGCAACGCCACCGTGCTCCTCGGAGAGGTGCGCCGCATCGACGTCGCGGGTAAGAGCGTCGCTGTCGATGGGATTTCGCACCCTTACGATTTTCTGATCGTGGCGACAGGAAGCGCGCATGCCTATTTTGGTCACGATGAGTGGTCGGGATATGCGCCAGGCTTGAAGACGCTGGACGACGCTTTGCGCATCCGGGCGCGGATACTCACGGCGTTCGAGCGCGCCGAAGCGTCGGCCGATCCGGCCGAGCAGATGGAGTGGCTCACGTTCCTCATTGTCGGGGCGGGCGCCACCGGCGTGGAACTGGCCGGGACGCTCGCCGAAATCGCCCGCCATACCCTCAAGCGCGAGTTCCGCCACATCGATCCTGCGGCTGCGAAGATTCTCCTGGTGGAGGCCGGGCCTCGCGTGCTGCCGGCTTTTCCGCCCTCGCTGTCCGAGAAGGCCCAGCGTCAGCTCGAGCGACTCGGGGTCAGGGTCCGCACCGGACACGCGGTCACCGGCCTCGATGAGCGAGGTGTTTGGATCGGCGAGGAGCGGATCGCAGCACGCACCGTCCTCTGGGCCGCGGGGGTTGCCGCGTCACCTCTCGGTGCGGCGTTGGGTGTCGCCGTCGATCGCGCGGGCCGCGTATCCGTCACTGCGCAGCTCGCCATTGCCGGGCATCCGGAGGTGTTCGTCGTCGGCGACCTGGCAGCCGTACCGGAAGAGATGGGCCCTATTCCCGCCATCGCGCCGGCAGCGAAGCAGATGGGAAGTTACGCCGCCCAGGCAATTCTGGCGAGCCTGTCGGGTCGCCGTATCGGCGCATTCCGCTACCGCCACTTCGGCTCGCTGGCGACCATCGGCCGGATGGCTGCCGTCGTCGACTTCGGCCGCATACGCCTCTCGGGCCTTCTCGCCTGGTGGATCTGGCTCACGGCGCACATCTACTTCCTGATCGGCTTTCGTAACCGCCTGGTCGTGCTCATCGACTGGGCGGAGGCGTACTGGAGCTATCGGCGCGGTGCGCGCATCATCATTCCTGTCGGAAAATCCGAAGGTTGAAAGATGGCGGGCCGAACCGATCGCCCGATTGTGGGTGAGGATCACGATGTCATCGTAATCGGTGCCGGGGCGGCAGGTCTTGCGGCAGCGTACGCGCTCTGCCGCACCGGACACTCGGTGTTGGTGCTGGAGGCTCGCGACCGCATCGGCGGGCGCATCTGGACCCGTATGGAGCCCGCGCTGGCCGCGCCGGTCGAGCTGGGCGCTGAGTTCATCCACGGAGCCTCACCTGAAACGCGCGACCTGCTGCGGAGCATCGGTGAGGCCGCGATCGACACTTCAGGGGAGCACTGGTCGCTGATCGGCGGACGGCTGCAGCAGCGCACCGAGAGCCTGCTCGGACAGGTACGCAGGGCGTTCGAAGGCGGCGACGTCCTCTCCAGACCCGACACGTCGCTCGAAGCCTTCCTCACAGGCGAGGGTGGCCGCAACTTATCCGAAGAAGCGCGTTCCATGGCGCGCGCGTTCGTGTCAGGTTTCGATGCTGCCGACCCGGAGCGGGTCAGTATCCATTCGATCGCGGAGGAGTGGCGCAGCGGCGGCATGTTGGATTCGTCGCAAAGCCGGCCTGTCGGGGGGTATGGCGCCGTCCTCGGCGCGCTGCGCGCGAGTCTCGATCATGTGCACGCGCGCGTACAGCTCCAGGCGGCCGTGAGCGGGGTTCGCTGGAACAACGACTCGGTCGAAGTCATGGGTACGCACCTCGGGCTGCCCTTTCAGACGAAAGCGCGCAAGGCAATCGTCACCGTTCCGCTCGGCGTCCTCAAGCTGCCGGAGACGGCGCCCGGAGGAATTCGCTTCACGCCACCGCTCGCGGCGAAGCAAGCCGCCCTCGAGCAGCTTCTCTCCGGTCCCGTAGTCAAGGTCATATTGCATTTCCGCCGGCCCTTCTGGGAAGAGCAGGATGGCGGACGATACGCCGATGCCTCCTTCTTTCACGCGCCCGGCAAGCTCTTTCCCACGTTTTGGACGACACTCCCGGCGCGCACGTCTCTTCTCAACGCTTGGGTCGGGGGCCCATCGGCTGCGCGGCTCTGTGAGCTATCCGACGAAGACATCGTCCGGCGTGCGCTCGATGGCGCCGCGACGCTATTTTCCAGGAGTGAAGCGGACCTGGAGCTGGAAGCGGCGTACGTCCACAACTGGCAAAGGGATCCGTTTGCCCGCGGCGCCTATAGTTACGTCGCAGTCGGTGGCAGCAGCGCAAGAGAGCAGTTGGCAATGCCTCTCCAGAGCGCGCTCTTCTTCGCAGGCGAAGCTACGGATACAACCGGCGATCCTGCCACAGTCACCGGCGCCCTGCGCAGCGGCGCCCGCGCCGCAGTCGAAGTCAACCGGCATTTCGAGAGAGGCCACTGAAGCCAGCAAGCGCCGCCGGCCTCCGTGTCCGGTCAGACTAAGCAGCGGGAAGGCGAGCGCGCCGCCCACGCAGTATTGCAAGGCCGCCGAGGAGCAGCGTCAGCGCCGCGTATGTCGAGCTTGGATCAAGCTCCGGCGCCGCGGTCGTCACTGTTTTTTCCGTAACCGTGTAGTTACCAGACGCGAAAGCGTTCGGGTCCAGAAATGCGCCCCCGCTTGGGTCCACAGACAACTCCAGAAAGCCAATGTCAATACTGAAGTCACCGGGGAAGCAACTGTCGCCGCAATTGGGGTTAATGAAGTCAGGTCCTTCGGCGAACCAACCTCCGCTCGTGAAAGCATCAGTCAATGGGAAGCGTGACGAAGTGCCCGGGCTGGCAAGGTTATACACGGCCCCATCCCATCTGAACGTCCAGCTCTGCCACATGTGGGTCGTGTTGTCCCAGACGAAGGAGCCGGTGGGCGCCGGGGCGTCACTCCCGACGGTGAAATTGTAGGTGCCGTCCGTGAGTGAGTCCGCACTCGCATGCGGTGCAGAGATCGCCAGAACGAATGCGGCGCACAACGGGCCGAAGAACTTATGCATGCCACTCCCCTATGGCGGGCGTTTTTGGGCAGGCCCGCGCGTTGGTTCAAATTATTCTGGCATCCGCCGTTGAGCGCCGCAACGCTTCCGCAGTCCGACTCGACTCGAGGCCGCTTTGATTATGTAAAAGCGAGTTGGTCGCGGTCGACAGCGGCATGGACCCTAGAAGTACATCGGCGCGTGCGGGATGTTGAAAGCAGCGCCCGGCGCGGGTCGCATCAGGCCCTGCCGCGGAGCTCGGCCGGTCCCAACCGGCCCAGCAGCGATTTCAACAGGGGCGCGACGCGGCGCAGCTCCCGCCGATGGGCGGCGGAGAGGCCGGCGAGGGCCTGCTCACCTGAAGCGGTGAGTGCAAGGAAGGTGCGACGCCGGTCGCGCGCGTCCGCGCGGCGCACGAGATATCCCCGGCGGACCAGCCGATCGACCAGGCCGACGGTGCTGTGGTGGCGGATGCCGAGACGCTCTGCCAGCTCACCTATCGTCGCCTCGCCCCCGCCGGGGTAGCCCTTGATGGCGAGCAGCGCCTGGTGCTGCCGCGGCGCCAGGCCGGCCGCATGCGCTGCCGCCTCGCTGAATGCCGCGAAGCGCATCAACAAATAGCGAAATTCCGCCAGGATCTCGTAGTCGTGGGGCGCCAGCTCGAGGGCCGGCACGGCCCGGGGCCTCTGCCTTTTGGGGGTGGCGGACATCAGTCTTCTCATGGAGAATAATATCGCACTGCGATATAAAGCGCGCGCCCGCGCCCCTGAGACCCGCCGTCCCGAGTGTCAGCGTCCCAGGAAAGGGCCGCACAATCTCACCGGAGAATCATGAAGAGCTCAGTTTCAACGCTCGGCGTGCACGACACGCTGCGCGACTTCACTGCCGACCGGCGGCTGCTCGTCCTGTCCGCGATGGCGATCGCCACGGGCAGCTTCGGCGCCGGCGCGGCCTGGGTGCTCCTGAAGCTGATTGCGCTCGTCACCAACCTCGCCTACTTCCATGTTTACTCCACGGCGACGTCCTACCTCAGTCATGCCAGGCTCGGACCGGGCACCATCCTCATACCGGTCATCGGCGGCCTGATCGTCGGGCTCATGGCCCGTTACGGCTCGGAGAAGATCCGCGGCCACGGCATTCCGGAGGCGCTCGAGGCCATTCTCATCGGACAGAGCCGGATACAGCCCAAGGTGGCGGTGTTGAAGCCGCTCTCCTCCGCAATCGCCATCGGCACGGGTGGCCCGTTCGGCGCCGAGGGGCCGATCATCATGACGGGCGGCGCGCTCGGGTCGCTCTTCGCGCAGTTCTTTCATCTGAGCTCCGCGGAGCGCAAGACCCTGTTGGTTGCCGGCGCCGCAGCCGGTATGACCGCGATCTTCGGGACACCGGTGGCGGCCGTTCTCCTGGCCATCGAGGTCATGCTCTTCGAGTGGAAGCCCCGCAGTTTCGTGCCGGTGGTCGTCTCCACGATCGTCGCGATGGCCTGGCGGCCCTGGCTGGTGGGCGCGTGGCCGCTCTTTCCGCACACGGGAATTCCCGCAATGCCGTGGTGGGGACTCGCGCTCTGCGCCGGCGTCGGCGTCGTGGCAGGGCTGCAATCCGCCATCACCACCGGCGGCCTCTATTGGGTCGAGGAGCTGTTCGAGAAGCTCCCGGTCCACTGGATGTGGTGGCCGGCGCTAGCCGGTGTCGTCGTCGGCGTCGGCGGCCTCATCGATCCGGCGGCCCTGGGAGTCGGCTATGACAACATTCAGGCTCTGATCGACGGCTCCGTGTTGATGCACGCGGCCATAGCGCTGCTCCTCGTGAAGGGTGTCATCTGGGTCGTGGCGCTGGCCTCGGGAACCTCGGGCGGCACCCTCGCGCCGCTGCTCATGATGGGTGGTGCCGTGGGCGTGATGGAGGCTCATTTCCTGCCCTTCGGCAACGCCGGCTTCTGGTCGCTGCTCGCCATGGCGGCAGTGTTGGGCGGAACGCTGCGCTGCCCCCTGACCGCAACCGTGTTCGCGATCGAGCTCACCGGCGATCTGCAGGTGATGCCGGCGGTCCTCGTCGCCTGCGTCGCCTCCTTCGCCGTGACGGTGCTGATCATGCGCCGCTCCATTCTGACGGAGCGGCTCGCACGGCGCGGCCGGCATCTGACCTATGAGTACACCGTCGACCCGTTCGATGTGATGCGGGTCAGCGAGATCATGACCCAACCCGTACATACCCTGCCGGCGAGCATGAAGACCGAGGATGCACTGGTATTTTTTGACACGGAGAACGGCCTCAAGCGCCACAAGAGCTACCCCGTTGTCGACGACGCAGGCAGCGTCGTCAGCATGGTGTCGCGCGCCGATGTATTGCGCTGGTCACGGGAAGGATGGCCCGAAGGGCAAACCCTGGAGGAGAGGCCCGACGTCGGCGAGGTCTTCGTCGGCTACACGGACGAGTTGGTAGGCCATCTTGCCGATCGCATGGCATCGGCCGATGTCGGCCGTGTGCCGGTCGTCGACCGCGCCACGGGGAAGCTCGCCGGCCTGATCGCCAGGCGCGACCTGCTGCGCGTCCGGGCCCACACTGCGCGGTTGGAACGCGAGCGGGCACGCCCGCTGACCCTCCCGGGTTAGTTGCAACGGAGCTGTGGCTTGTGAGCCACTGCTCAGTTCGGCCGGCCCTGGCTGGCCTCGCTGGCGATTCTGTTAAGTCTCGCACGCCGGAATCCCCACCTCGATGAGACAAAACGCCTGGGTACGGGCCGTAGGCCCGCTCAGGTAATCCCGCGACGGCGCAAACGGGCCGGCGCGTCTCCCCGGGGGTAATTCTTTGTCGCTGCTCAATCGAGCGCAGGCCAACGGTTGGCGGGTCGGTGTCATGCCGGCGGACCGCGAGACCGCGCTCGCCATCGCACGGACCACGAGATCCGCAGCCCGGCCGCTGCTGCGGCATTGCGCCATCCATCCGTCTCTCGAGATCCGTGCCGAGCATGTGCTGGCACCGCTCGCCCACAGTCGCGAGCTGTCGCGCGCGGCGGTGAGCGCCGTGTTGAGCACCGACGAGTACCAGCTGGTGCAGATCGAGGCTCCTGACGTGGCGGCGGAAGAGCTGCGCGGTGCCGTGCGCTGGAAGCTGAAAGACCTCATCAGCTTTCCTCCGAGCGAGGCCGTCATCGATGTGTTCGAGATTCCCGAGCCGGCCCGCTATGTCGAATCGCGGATGGTCTACGCCGTTGCCGCGCGTACCGATGCCGTGCAGCGCGTCGTGAGCCTCATCAAGCCGCGCGTCCGCGGCTTCGACGTGATCGACATCCCGGAGATGTGCCTGCGCAACATCGCCGCCCTCCTGCCTCAGGACGAGCGGGGTGTCGCGCTGATCGCCCTCGGTGAGAATTTCGCCCAGCTCACACTGACCTGCCGGGGCGTCCTCTATCTCGCGCGACGCATCGATCTCGGCCGCCGCAGCGAGGGGTCGGCGGGAGAAGCCTCCGGCAACATCGACGTGCAATCCCTGGCGCTCGAGCTGCAGCGCTCGCTTGACTACTACGAAAGCCACTTCGACCAGCCGGCAATCGCGGACGTCGTCCTGACCTCCGGCGATGAACGCGCGGAGCGCTTGCTCGGCAACCTGATCACGGCGACCGGCCATTCGGTGAGCCTCCTCGACGTCGAGGAGCTGTTCGACATCGCTCCGGGCATCGAGCCCGACACCCGCTGGCCGGGGCTGCTGGCATTGGGCGCGGCTCTGCGCAGCGACCGGACCCGCCCGTGAAGCAGCCCCGTCAGCAGGTGAATCTCTACCAGCACACGGCGCCCGCCTGGCGTCCGTTCGGCTCGGCCACGCTGACTCTCGCCGTGGGCGCAGTGAGCTGCTGCCTCGCAGCCATCTGCGCCTTCGGAGCCTGGCAGGTCGCTGACCTGCAACGGTCGGTGGACGCTCTGCAACGGCGGCAGGCGGCGCAGCAGGCGACGCTGACCGCTCTCGGCTCGCTGCAGACCGATGGCACGGGACCGGCGGACCTGCAGTCGCGCATTCAACGGCTGGGCGCCGAACTGGCGGCACGCGAGCACGCGCTGGCAATGCTCAAATCGGGCGCAGTGGGCAGCACCAGTGGCTTCTCGGCGCAACTTGCAGCGCTGGCGCGCCATCCGATGACGGGCCTCTGGCTTCATCAGATCACGGTCTCCGATCTGACGGGCTCGATGAGCCTCGCCGGGGAAGCGCTCGATCCTGACAGGGTGCCGCGCTATCTGCGCGCCCTCGCCACCGAGCAGGTGCTCGCGGGCCTGCGGTTCGATCGGCTCGTCATCGAGCGACCGGAAGCCGCGCCTGCCGCTTCGGCAGCTGCGCGCTCGCGACCGCATCCGACGACGTTCAGGTTCCACGCCGACGGCCCTGCCATGCCAGCTCAACTCGCGGCCACCCAGGCGCCGCAGTCATGAAGCTGCGCGGCACCGTCACTACTCTGGCCGGCCGCTTCGACCGGCTGAGCCTGCGCGAGCGCGTGCTCACGACGGCTGCCATCCTCGCAGTGCTGATCGCTCTTTTCGATTCATTCGTGATGCACCGGCTCGAGATTCACCGCAAGCAGCTCGCACAGCAGCTGGCCGAGATCGGCGCGGCCGTGAACGACAGGGGGGACGGCTCGGATGCGGGCATGACCCTGGAGCGCGCGGCCACGCTCACCGCGAGCCTCAGTCAGGCGACCGCGCGCCTCCACTCCCAGTCCGCCGGGCTGATACCCCCGCAGCGCATGACACAGGTGATCCATGACGTGCTGAGTCGGCAGCAGGGAGTGACACTGGTCAGTCTTCGGAGCCTTCCGCCCTACGCGCTGACCGATGGTCTACCCAAGGGCGGTGCCGAGGCGCAATCGGCCGGTGTCGATGCGACGGCAGGTCAGGACATTCCCGCCGCTGCCTTCAGCACCGCTTCCGACGGCCCCTACGTTCACTCGGTCGAGCTGGTCGTGCAGGGCCCTTATCTCGATGTCCTCACATACCTGCAGACCCTGGAGGGCCTGTCCTGGCACTTCTATTGGCAAAGCCTCGCGCTCGATGCGACGCAATCCCCCACGACCCGAGTGACCCTGAGACTCGGCACGCTGAGCATGAGCCGCGACTGGATAGACTTATGAGTCGCAGAATCACAACCATTGCCCTGACACTTCTGCTGGCCTGCGCCGTAACCGGCCGCGGCCACGCCGACAGTCTGACCGACCCCACACGCCCGCCGAATGCCGACACTCGCATGCGGGACGTGAGCGGACTGCGCCTGCAGGGTGTCCTGTGCCACGCCGGTACCTTCATCGGCATCGCCGATGATCGGCTCATTCATGCCGGCGACCGGATAGACGGCACGCTGATCCGCAACATCTCGGCCGAAGGCGTACGGTACTCCCGCGGCGCGCATGACCGGTTTGCCTACGCACCCGAGCCCCAGCTCGATGGCTGCACGGGGAGGGCGGCAGCCTCCCAGGCGGGCGCCGAGCCGCTCTTCGGGGTCGACGTGGATGGCGCGCCCGCGAACGTGTTCCTCCAGGGGCTCGTCGAGGGCACCTCTTACAACATTCTCGTCCGACCCGACGTCGCGGGCCGGGTGACGATGTCTCTGAAGGGGGTGACATTGCAGCAAATACTCGATTCCGTCCGGGAGATGTACGGTTTCGACTACCGGCGCAGTGCCGCCGGCTATCTGGTGCTCCCGCCCACCGTCCAGACCCGCATCTTCCATATCAGCTACCTCAACGTGCAGCGGTATGGAGTGTCCAATACCCGCATCAGCTCGGGCCAGGTCACCCAGGGCGGTTACAACTCCCAATACGGCAATGCGATGTCCGTGCCCACCCAGGCGCAGACCACGGCGACGGTGGGCAACGCAAACGACAAGACGACGATCGATACGTCGGGCACATCGATCGTGACGCGGGACGACTCGGATTTCTGGGGGAATCTGCAGGCGAACCTGCTCACCATGGTGGGTACGGGACCCGGTCGCCGGGTCATCGTGGACCCGCAATCCGGGATCATCGTGGTGCGCGCGCTGCCGGAGCAGCTGCAGGAAGTCAGCGAGTATCTGCGCAGCACCGAGGCCACGGTCACCCGGCAGGTGCTCCTCGAGGCGAAGATCGTCGAGGTGGACCTCGACCACGCTTATCAGGCCGGGATCGACTGGGCCAAAGTGCTGCAGCTCGGCGGCAGCCACTACTTCATCGGCCAGAGCACGCCGGCGAACGGATTCGGCACGGCGGCCGCACTGACGCCCACGAACTCGCCCGTGACCGTCGCCCCTGGAAATCCGATCAACGGCTTCGCCACCCACGCCCTCGGGGGCGCCTTCACGCTGGCGGCCGACTTCACCGATTTCAACGCCTTCATCCAGCTGCTGAGCACCGAGGGCAACACCCACGTGCTGTCGAGCCCGCGGGTATCGACGCTCGACAACCAGAAGGCCATCATCAAGGCCGGTACCGACCAGTTCTATGTGACGGGAGTCGAGAGCAACACCGTCACGGGAACGGCGACCTCGCAGTCCAACAATGTAATCCTGACGCCGTTCTTCTCCGGTGTCGCCCTCGATGTGACACCGCAGATCGGCGCGGATGGCGATGTACTGCTGCACATACATCCCATCGTGAGCGTGGTGACTAATCAGACGGTGACGCTCCAGGTGCAGGGCACCGCCGACGTATTGCCCCTCGCTCAGAGCTCCGTGCGCGAGTCCGACAGCATCGTGCGGGCGCACAGCGGCCAGGTCATCGTGATCGGCGGCCTGATGCAGGAGAAAGTCGACAAGCAAGCGTACAAGACGCCGCTCCTCGGGGACATTCCCGCCGTCGGTAGACTCTTCCGCAGTGAGCAGGATCAGAAGAGCAAGGTGGAGCTGGTGATCCTGCTGCGCGCGCAGGTGGTCAACGGCAGCGACTGGCCCAAGCTCATCGATGAGCAGTCCCCGACCGAAGGCGAGCACAAGTGAGCGACTCACCTCGCCGCAGGCGCGTTCGGGTGGGGGAGCTCCTCCTCGAGCAGAAGCTCATCAACGAGCAGCAGCTGAAGACCGCGCTGGCAGAGCAGTCGCGCAGCGGCCGCCGGCTCGGACGGGTGCTGACGGATCTCGGCCTGGTGAGTGAGCAGGCCTTTCATGAGGCGCTCGCCAAGCACCTGCAGATCCCCTACATGGATCTGCGCCAGGTGCAGCTCGCACCCGACACGGTGCGGTTGCTGCCCGAGGCGCAGGCTCGCCGCTTCCGGGCCATGGTGTTGAAGGCAGACTCTGCAGGCGCGCTCGTCGCCATGGCTGACCCCACCGACCTCTTCGCCTACGATGAGGTGGCCGCCGCTCTCAAGCGCCCGATCCGCCTCGCGCTCGTCAAGGAGGCCGACCTCCTCAAGACGATGGATGCGGTCTACCGGCGCACTGACGAGATCGCCTCGATCGCGCAGGAGGTGGGCGAGGAGCTGCGCGAGACGGACGTCGACATCGAGCAGTTGGCTGCCGAGGAAGGCTCGCCGGATGCTCCTGTCATCCGCCTCATTCAGACGGTCTTTCACGATGCAATGCAGGTTGGTGCGTCCGATGTGCACATCGAGCCTGGCGAGAGTGCCTTGCGCGTGCGACAGCGCGTCGACGGTCACCTGCAGGAGCAGGTGATCGAGGGAGGCCGCCGGGTCGCGAGCGCGCTCACCACGCGCCTGAAGCTTCTGAGCGGACTCGATATCGCGGAGAAGCGCCTGCCGCAGGACGGACGCTTCTCGGTGAAGATCGGCGGCAAGGCCATCGACGTGCGGCTTTCGACGATGCCGACTCAGCACGGTGAGTCCGTGGTGATGCGACTTCTCGACCAATCCTCGAGCCTGATGAGTCTCGAGACACTGGGAATGGCGCCGCCGATGCTGGAGCGCTTCCGTGCCCTCATCGAGCGCAGCGCCGGCATGGTGCTCGTGACCGGTCCTACAGGCAGCGGCAAGACCACCACCCTCTACTCGGCACTGCAGCATCTCAACCGGGCCGACACCAAAATCATCACCGTCGAGGACCCGATCGAATATCGCCTCGACCGCATCAACCAGGTCCAGGTGAATGCCAAGATCGGGTTGGACTTCGCTCGCGTGCTGCGCACGACGCTGCGGCAGGACCCGGACATCATTCTGGTCGGCGAGATCCGCGACCGCGAGACGGTCGACATCGGGCTGCGTGCCGCGATCACAGGCCACCTGGTCTTCTCCACCCTTCACACCATGAGCGCCGTCGCCACCGTGCATCGCCTCCTCGACATGGAGGCCCCGGGCTACATGATCGCTGCCGCAGTCCACGGCATCGTTGCCCAGCGGCTGCTGCGGCGCGTTTGCGAGAACTGCTCGCACCCCGTGCAGGCCGATCCGCACGAAGCCGCGCTCCTGCGGACGCACTTCGGACCTGAAGCAGCGGCCGCGTCCTTCCGCTCCGGATCCGGCTGCACGTATTGCAACCTGACCGGCTATCGCGGCCGCATCGCGGTCTACGAGCTCCTGGAGATCGACCGAACGCTCACCGATGCAATCCGTCGCGGTGATCTCGGTCGGCTCGAGGAAGCGGCGCATGCGCGCGCCGATTTCGTGTCATTGGCGAGAAGCGCCCTGGAGCTCGCCATGCGAGGTGTCACCAGCGTATCGGAGGCGCTGGCGGTGGTTAGCGGCGCGGACGATGGCTCACACTGCGCACGGGCCGCTGCCGATCCACTGCTCGCCGAAGCGCTGCAGGCGGACGCGATGAGCGCAGCCAAGTAATAGCTGCGACGCCGCGGCAACGCGATCCTCCGTGACTCAATTTCTCTACAGTGGACGATCAGCTCGCGGCGATCTCGTACGCGGCAGCCTCGATGGCGACTCCGAGGAAGCGGTTGCCACGCGCCTGCAGCAGGATGGCGTCATACCGATCAGCATCGTTGCGAGCGCCGTCGCAACATCCTCGGCGCCGCTGCAACAGCTCGCGCGGCAGATGGGGGTTGGAAAACCAACGACAGCAGATCTGGTGCTGTTTACACGCCAGATGTATACGATCGTCAAGTCCGGCATCCCGTTGCTGCGCGGTCTGCGTGGCCTCGCCGGCTCCACGCATAACGTGGTGCTGCGGCGAGCGCTCGAGGATGTGTTGCACAGCCTCGAGGCCGGACGGAATCTGGCCACCAGCTTCGGCCGTCACCCGGAGCTCTTCCCGGAAATTTATCTCAACCTGATCGGGGTCGGTGAAGCCACTGGGACGCTGGAGCGGGCATTCATGCGGCTGGGCGACTACCTGCGCCAGGAGCAGGACATCCAGGACCGCGTCAAGAGCGCATTGCGCTATCCGTTCATCGTCGTCCTGACCATCGCTGCCGCGGTCGCCGTCATCACGACCTTCGTGATTCCGCGCTTTGCGCCGCTCTTTCGCGTCCTCGGCAATGATATTCCGCTGCCCACCCGCATCATCATGGGAGCCTCGGAGATCGCCCGCAGGGATTGGTACTGGGTACTGGCTGTTGGCGCCGCGCTCGTCGGCGGATTGCGCGCGTACGTGCGCACGATCGACGGACGGCTGCGCTGGCACAAGCTCCTCCTCAGGGTGCCGGTCATCGGCTCACTGGCCCATCAGGCCATCCTGGCGCGCCTGAGCCGTACCCTGTCGATCGCCATCACGGCGGGCATGCCGATGCTCGAGACGCTCGCCATCATTGCGCGCGTCTGTGGCAATGACTACATGACGGCTCGGGTGTTGCGGCTGCGGGACCGGGTGGAGCGGGGCGAGTCCCTCAGCCGTGCGGCAGCCAGTGTCGGCATGTTCCCGCCCCTCGTGCTGCAGATGATTGCAGTGGGCGAGGAGACCGGCGAGCTGCCGGCGCTGCTGGACGAGGTGGCCGGCTTCTACGAGCGGGAAGTGGAGTTCGCCCTGAAGACCCTGAGCGCCGCAATCGAGCCCATCCTGATCGTCATGGTCGGCGGGATGGTGCTGATCCTGGCGCTCGGAGTCTTCCTGCCGATGTGGAACATGATCGCCAAGGCCGCTGCGGGGCATTGACCTTTGCCCGGCAACCCGTGAGGGCGGTCACACCTCCCACAATTGTCCACGACCGGTATCACACTTCATCGACCGCTTACAACGGGCCCGTCGCGCCGACGCCTATGATGATAGTCATATTACTGCATTCCAGACCCTTCTTTTCGGAGTCAATTACATGATCCGTTCCTCACAGCGCGGCTTCACGCTCATCGAGCTGATCGTCGTGATCGTCATTCTGGGAATTCTCGCGGCGTTTGCCGTACCGAAGTTCATGGGCCTGGAGGATCAAGCGCGGGTCGCGTCCGTCAACGCGATGGCGGGAAGCCTGCAAAGCGCCGCGACCATGGCGCACGGTGTCTGGGAAGCGAGCGGCAATCCACCTACGATTACCGTCCCGGGAGTCGCCACAGCCATCACGATCCGAGGCGGTTACCCTGACAACACCAGCATTCAGCTGCTGCTGCAGGATACGAGCGGGTTCACGCTCAACGCCAACGGCAACCGCTTCACTCCCAACGGAGCCAAGAACGCGAATTGCTGGGTGCAGTACAATCAGGCGCCTGCCAACGCCAGCGCGCCGTTCACCGTTAGCTACGGTCAGGTGGCCGCCGGCGGCACACCGGCGCAGGTCCAGGCCGCCCTGCAGACCAACTGCTAGAGGCGGGCTCGCGGCCGGCCAGCCGTCGGGTGCGCGCGTCGACCCATGAGGCGCGAGCGTTCAATCCGGGGCTTCACGCTGATCGAGATCTGCAGCGTGCTGGTGATTGCCGGCGTCCTCGCGGCGATCGCCGGCCCGAAGTTCCTCGACACGCCGGCCTTCAACCAGCGGGGCTACACCGATGAGCTCGCCGCGGCCATCCGCACCTCGGAAGCCACTGCGACGGCGAGCGGCTGCGATGTCCAACTCACCATAGCACCCGGCACCGGCTACGACGCGGAGCTGCCAGCTGTCGGCGCAGGGTGCTCCGGCGCTTTCACCGTCCCCGTACCGCGCATCGATGGCGCGTCTCTAACCGGAACTCCTCCTTCGAATGCCGACGTATCAGGAGGCGTCACCCTGGTATTCGGACCTCAGGGATCGATCGTCAGCCCTCTTCCGATCGCGAACCCCACCACCATCACCGTAGTCGGCTCGCCGCCGGGCCGCACGCAGCCGCTGACACTCCAGATCGATCCTCTCAGCGGCTTCGTCACTGTACCGTAGAGCGGCTGGCAGCCATGTCATCACGCACACGCTGCCGCGGCGTCACCCTGGTGGAGCTGGTGGTGACGATCGTGGTCATCACCGCCGCAGTCTCCGCGGTGCTGGCCATCGTCTCCTCGACTGCGGCCCGCAGCGCCGAGAACCTGGTCCAGACCCAGGCCGTGATGGTCGCCGAGTCTTATTTGAGTGAAATCCTGCAAAAGCCTTACGGCCGAGACTGTGTGACGCCCTGTGCCCGAACAGCGATGGACAAGGTCGGAGACTATGACCGGCTGTTCGACAACGGTGTGCACGATGCCACGGGCACGTCTGTCGCTGGCCTCGCGGCGTACACGATACAGGTGAATGTCGCCAGCGCCTCCATTGGGGCGGTACCGGCGGAATTCGTTACGGTGACGGTGACGCCTCCCAACGGGGCGACGGTCGTGTTGGACGGATATCGGATGCAAGTCCCGTGAGTCATCCAGTCACCCCAGCTTCAGGCTTCACGCTCGTCGAGCTCACTGTGGCAATCGTGATCGCGGCGATCATTGCGGGGTTCATCGTGCTATTCCTGGACGCCCCGATTCAATCGTACTTCGCGCAGACGCGCCGGTCGGATTTGGTCGACTCCGCGAATCGGATATCGCACACTGTCACGGCGGATGTTCGCACCGCGCTGCCCAATAGTCTGCGAGTAACCAACAACGGCCGCGTCTATGCTCTGGAGTTTCTGGCAACCCAGGGGGTAGCGCGGTACTTTGGCAACTCGGAGAACCCCGGAGGGGAGCTCGACATGAGCACCCCCGTCATGAGCTTCGCTACCCTCGACACTTTCGACCCGGCAGTCAATCCTCCCTACAATCATCTCTCAGTCGGGAATCTCGGCGGGCCACCGAATGTTCCGAACACGTACGATGCTTACGTTCCGGGGAATAACGTCATGACCCGTACTGGCGTAACCATTGCTGCCAACCCCGGGGGTGGAGACCTGGTGACATTGAGCACATCGATGACGTTCCGGGCTCCGGGAACGCCAGCCGCGCACAACGCCTATCTCGTCTCCGGCCCCGTCAGCTACGTCTGCAATCCGACAGCAAAGACCTTCGTGAGATATTCGGGTTACCCCGTCAGGGCCGCTCAGACGATCGCGCCGGGCGGAGTGAGTGCGCTCATCGCCCACGATGTCTTGAACTGTGCAATCTTCGTCGTCCCCGCCCCTGGGGGCTACCCCCCACCCGCTGGCGGCTATCCATACGGTGAGCTGGCTATTCTCTCCGTGGTGCTTGCAAATGGCGGCGAGACGCTGCAGGTGTTTCTCGAAGCTCCTGCGCAGTACAGTCAATGAGCCAGCCCCTGCCGTCCTCATATCCCGATAGTGCCCGGAAGCAGGGCGGATTTTCGCTCATCGCGGCAGTCTTCCTCATCGTCGTCCTGGCAACCTTGGGTGCATTTGCCGTTCAAGTTGCCATGACCCAATATCAGACTTCGAACGCGGAACTGCTCGAGTCGCGCGTGGAGGTCGCCGCGGAGACGGGCATTGAGTACGGAGCCTACCTTGCGCTACAAACCCCCGCCAACTGCGCGCCCGCTGCTCCCCTGCCTCTGAGTCAGGGGACACTGGCCGGGTACATCGTGACGGTCAACTGCAACCAGACGACACATCAGATCGGCACGCCGCCCGCGGTCGCCACGGTTTCCATTTATGCGCTCAAGGCCTCGGCATCCTTTGGTACTTACGGCAAGCCTGACTACGTGGCACGTACCGTGACACGCAATGTGACCACGGCACCGCCCTGATGATTGCTTCGCATCTCTGCCTGCCCCGCAGCGCAGGTGTCAGCCGAGCGCCCCCTTCAAATCCCCGATCAGGTCCTCCGCGTCCTCGATTCCCACCGACAGCCGGATGAGTCCATCGCCGATCCCGAGCTGCGCGCGCATGGCTGCAGGGAGGGAGGCATGCGTCATGAGCGCGGGATGCTCGATCAGGCTTTCGACTCCGCCCAGGCTCTCGGCGAGCGAGAAGAGGTGGCAGCGCTCGAGCATGTGGCGCGCATCATCGAGTGAGCCCTTGAGCACCGCAGTCACGATTCCGCCGTAGCCGCCCGTCATCTGCCGGCGCGCGAGCGCATGTTGGGGATGGCTCTGCAGCCCGGGATAGTACACGCGCTCTACTTTAGGGTGACTCGCAAGGAACTGCGCGACCGCGAGCGCATTCGCGCAGTGCCGCTCCATCCGTACCGCCAGAGTCTTGATGCCGCGCAGCGTCAGGAAGGAGTCGAACGGGCTCGACACGGCCCCCACCGCATTCTGCAGATACGCCAGACGCTCTGCCAGGGGGCTGTCCGTACGCACGATCGCCGCGCCTCCCAGACAATCGGAATGGCCGTTCAGATACTTCGTCGTCGAATGCACGACGATGTCGAAGCCGTGCTCGAGCGGCCGCTGCACGAAAGGCGTGGCAAACGTGTTGTCGCAGACGCTGAGCAGCCCTTTGCGACGGGCTGTCGCCGCCACTGCCGCAAGGTCCACGAGCTGCAACAGCGGGTTGCTGGGGGTCTCGACCCAGACGAGGCGCGTGTTGGGGCGGATCGCCGCCTCCAACGCCTCGGGCCGTGTCAGATCGACGAATGACACCTCGTGCCCCGCCGACCGCTTGCGCACGTTCTCGAGCAGCCGGTAAGTACCCCCGTAGAGATCGTGCATGGCGACGATGTGCGAGCCCGCATCGAGCAGCTCGAGCACGGTCGAGCTGGCCGCCATGCCGCTGGCGAAGGCGCAGGCCGCGCCGCCGCCCTCGAGGTTGCAGAGCGCCGCCTGCAGTGCGTCGCGCGTCGGATTGCGTGTCCGCGAATAGTCGTAACCCTTGTGCACCCCCGGGCTCGGCTGCACGTAGGTGGATGTCGCGTAGATCGGCGGCATCACGGCTCCGGTCAGCGGATCCGGTTGCTGGCCACCGTGAATGGCGCGGGTGGCGAAACGCAGTTGCTTGTCGGTCATCATGCCCTCAGGTTCTGCGGCGCAGCCAGTTGAGCAGGTCGATGCGGGTGACCAACCCCAGGAAGTCGCCGTCTTTCATCACGATCGCCACCATGCCGCGCTTGAAGATCTCCATGAGCTGCTGCACGGGGGCGTCCACCGGCACGGTGACCAGATGGCTCTCCATCGCAGCGGTGACCGGCTCGCTGAAGTGGTTGGGATTGGCGAATACCTCGAGCAGGATGTCCTCCTCATCGACGATGCCGACGATGCGGCCGTCGCGCATCACGGGAATCTGCGAGACATCGTAGAGCTTCATGCGCCGATACGCCGCCATGACCCCCTCGGAGGCCTGGACCGTGACCGCCGCACGCTCCCAGTGACGCCGCGCGATGAGATCGCGCAGATCACCGAAGCGCTCGCGCTCGAGGAATCCCTGATCCAACATCCAATAGTCGTTGTAGACCTTGGAGAGATATTTGTTGCCGCTGTCGCACACGAATGTGACCACGCGCTTCGGCTGAGTCTGCTCGCGGCAGTATCTCAGGGCTGCCGAAATCAGCGTGCCGGAGGAGGTCCCCGCGATGATGCCCTCCTTGGCGAGCAGCTCGCGGCAGGTCTTGAACGACTCGGCATCCGGAATCGTATAGGCCGAGCGGATGCGGCTCAGATCCGCGACCGGCGGCACGTAATCTCCACCGATGCCCTCGACCAGCCAGCTGCCGTGCTCCTTTGGCATCTTCCCTGTCTTGACGTACTCGGCCAGCACCGATCCTGACGGGTCGGCCAACACGGCCTCGGCATTCGGCGCCACGCGCGCGAAATACCGCGATAGCCCGGTTAGCGTGCCGCCCGTACCAACGCCGCAGACGAAGGCATCGACGTTGTGCTCCATCTGCTCCCAGATCTCAGGCGCCGTCGTCTCCTCGTGTGCACGGGGATTGGCGGGATTGCCGAACTGGTTGACGAGGAAGGAGTTGGGTGTCTCGCGCGCCAGGCGCTCCGCCAGGTCGCGGTAGTACTCCGGGTGCCCCTTGGTGACGTCCGAGCGCGTGAGCACCACCTCCGCGCCCATGGCCTTGAGGTGGAAGATCTTCTCCTGGCTCATCTTGTCGGGGATGACCAGCAGCAGCCGATAGCCCTTCTGCGCCGCCACCAGCGCGAGGCCGAGCCCGGTGTTGCCCGCGGTCGCCTCGATCAGCGTGCCTCCGGGAGGCAGCCTGCCTTCGCGCTCGGCCGCCTCGACGAGGTAGAGGCCGATGCGGTCCTTGATCGAACCGCCAGGGTTCTGATTCTCGAGCTTGAGAAAAAGCCGGCACGGGCCGGTATCGAGACGCTTGACGGCGATGAGCGGCGTATGGCCGATCATCTCGAGGACGTTGCTGTAAGACTGGGGCGGCATGGAAGCTCCTCCGAGCCGAAGTGCCGAAACTTGCAATTCTACGCCACCCGGCGGTGCGGCCCGAAGCTATCCAGCGGCCGCGGGCCGCCACTACTGTACGCGGCGAGTGCGCGGCCCAGCGTCGCCGTGGCGCCCGAATTCCGTTAAAATCGGCGCATCTGCGAGCGGATCCCGCCCGCTCTCACTCCCTTCCGAGACTCCATGCCGACCGGTGACGGAATGACCGACGCTTCCCGTGATTCCATTCTCGTGCGCGGCGCGCGCCAGAACAATCTCAAGAATCTCGACCTCGACATTCCGCTCGGAGAGCTCGTCGTAGTCACCGGCGTGTCAGGCTCCGGCAAGTCCTCACTCGTCTTCGACACGATGTATGCCGAAGGTCAGCGCCGTTATGTCGAGACTTTCTCTCCCTACGCGCGGCAGTTTCTCGACCGCATGGACAAGCCGCAGGTGGACACGATAGCCGGCATCCCGCCGGCCATCGCCATTGATCAAACCAACCCGGTGCGTACGTCGCGCTCGACCGTCGGCACGATGACGGAGCTCAACGATCATCTGAAGCTGTTGTTCGCGCGCACCGCAATGCTCTTCTGCGAGTGCTGCGGCCGGCCGGTGCGACGCGATACCGCTGAGAGCATCTACGACGATCTGCGGGAGCGCGCCGCGGCATGGCGCCCGCCCGAGGGCGCAGGAAGCGATCCACGGCTCTTCCTCACCTTTCCCGTGCCGGTGCCCGACAGCTTCCAGGAGGGAGAGGTCCGTGCGCTCCTCGAGAAACAGGGCTACACCCGATATTTCGAGCGGCCCGATCAGCCATCGGCGGCGGCCCAGCAGGCGCGGCCGGCGGCCGTCAGGCGCGGCCCCTCCCGCACACGCGGCAAACGGGGTCAGTCCGCTCGCTCCGCCGCGCGGGCCACCACGGTCCTCGAGGTCGTGCAGGACCGCTTCCGCGCCGGCCAGGCCGAGCGCGGCCGCGTCCTCGAATCGCTCGAGACCGCATTGCGCGTTGGCCGTGGGCGCCTCAACGTGCAGGTCGTCGACGACAGCGATCCGCCGCGGCCGCTTGCAACGTGGCGCTACTCGAGCACGCTGCACTGCGCCGAGTGCGACCGCTCTTATCAGGAGCCGACTCCCAGCCTCTTCTCGTTCAACTCGCCGGTAGGCGCATGCGACAGCTGTCGCGGCTTCGGGCGCACCATCGGCATCGACTACGGCCTCGTCATTCCCGATGAGACCCGGTCCCTGCGCGGCGGAGCCGTGAAGCCCTGGCAGACCAAGTCCTACGCCGAATGCCAGGAGGACATGGAGAAGTTCGCAAAAAAGCGCGGGATACCGCTCGATGTCCCGTGGCGCGAGCTCAAGTCCGAGCACCGCGACTGGGTGATCGAGGGCGAAGGCCACTGGAACAAGGGTGTCTGGTACGGCGCGAAGCGCTTCTTCGCCTGGCTCGAGAGCCGCTCCTACAAGATGCACGTGCGGGTGCTCCTTTCCCGCTACCGCGCGTATACACCCTGCGAAGCATGCGGCGGCGCGCGTCTCAAGACGCCGGCGCTCCTCTGGCGTGTCGGCAACCGCAAGCTTGCCGATACCGCCGTCGAAGCCGCGGCGCGCTTCCGGCCCCGCGGCGCCGAATGGAGCGAGGAAACCCTCCAGAGCCTCCCGGGCCTCTCGATCCATGACGTGATGCTGATGCCGGTGGAGCGGGCATGCGAGTTTTTCCACCGGCTGGAGCTGCCGCCCCCGCTCGATGAGGCGACGGATCTCCTGCTCGGGGAGATCCGCGGACGCTTCAGCTACCTCACCGATGTCGGCCTCGGCTATCTCACGCTCGATCGCCAGTCGCGCACGCTCTCCGGCGGAGAAGTGCAGCGGATCAACCTGACGACCGCGCTCGGAACCTCACTCGTCAACACGCTCTTCGTGCTGGATGAGCCGTCGATCGGCCTGCACCCGCGCGACATGCGGCGCGTGATCACGGTGATGAAGCGTCTGCGCGATGCCGGCAACTCATTGCTCGTGGTCGAGCACGATCCGCAGATCATGCTGGAGGCCGACCGCATCCTCGACATGGGGCCGGGCGCAGGGGAGCGCGGCGGAGAAATCGTCTTCTTCGGCACGCCGGGCGAGATCCGGCGCAACGGCGCCTCCCTCACGGGGCAGTACCTGAGCGGCAAGCGGCGAGTCAGCGCCGAGCGCCCGGCAATCGCCTCGAGCGTCGGCCCGAGCAGCGAGGTCGTCGCCGAAGCCCGCTCCAATCGCTGGCTGGAACTGCGCGGCGCGCGACAACACAACCTCAAGGACGTGGATGTCAGGATTCCACTGAAGCGCCTCGTCTGTGTCACCGGCGTCTCCGGCTCCGGCAAGTCCACGCTGATCGAGGACGTGCTCTATCCCGCTCTCCTCAAATACCACGGCAAGCCGACCGAGGCACCCGGACTCTTCTCCGGGCTCGCCGGCGCCGAGCTCATCGACGATGTCGTCATGGTCGATCAGACCCCGATCGGCCGCACCACCCGCTCCAATCCCGCGAGTTACGTCGGCGCGTTCGATGCCATACGCAACCTCTTCGCGGCGGAGCCCGCCGCGCAGGAGCGCAAGTACACCGCCGGTACGTTCAGCTTCAACTCCGGCAACGGCCGTTGTCCGACGTGCAACGGCAATGGCTTCGAGCACGTCGAGATGCAATTCCTTTCGGACGTCTACCTGCGCTGCCCCGACTGCAACGGCCGCCGCTATCGGGACGAGGTGCTCGAGATCAAGCGTGAAGGCACCAACGGCCGCCGCGCCAGCATCGCCGATGTGCTCGACATGACCGTCACCGAGGCGCTCGAGTTCTTTCGCGACTCGCGCGAGGTCGCGGCGCGCCTCGCGCCCCTGTCGGATGTGGGTCTCGAGTACGTGGCACTCGGACAGCCGGTGCCCACTCTCTCGGGTGGCGAAGCGCAGCGTTTGAAGCTCGCGGGCCACCTCGCCGAGGCAGGCTCGGTGCTCTCGAGCACCACGCACAAGGGCAAGCTCTTCCTGTTCGACGAGCCGACCACGGGCCTGCACTTCCAGGACGTCGCGAAACTCCTCACGGCATTTCGCAAGCTGCTCGCGGCCGGCCACTCGCTGCTCGTCATCGAGCACAACCTCGATGTGATCCGTGCCTCCGACTGGATCGTCGATCTCGGGCCCGAGGGCGGCGAGCGCGGCGGGCGCATCGTCTGCGCGGGTACACCGGAGGAGGTGCGGGTCAACCGCGAATCTCACACCGGCCGCGCGCTAGCCGATTACGCGCGCGCGCTCTCGGGCGGCGAGCCGATGCCGCTCGCAATACCCGCCCCGGCGGTCATGGAGCGAGCTGCGGCCTACGGAGCCGCGGGGACGCGAGGCAACGGC
>DASUHA010000086.1:0-35836 GCA_036273735.1 Steroidobacteraceae bacterium
TTTAGCCCTGCAGGGGCGGAGGCTTAGGCTTGTCGGCAAGCGGCGCATTCGATCAACCATACGGCGAATGCGCAGACACCGAGGCGCAGAGCGCGGTGGCGCACCTCGCTGCGATCGTCGAGTCCTCGAACGACGCCATCATCAGCAAGACGCTCCAGGGCGTAATCCGTTCGTGGAATCACGGTGCCGAGAGCATGTTCGGCTGGTCAGCCACCGAGGCGGTTGGACGCTCGATCACCCTGATCATTCCGCCGGAACGGCTCGCGGAGGAGCAGCAGATCCTCGATACGCTCAAGCGCGGCGAACGCATCGAGCACTTCGAGACCACGCGTGTGACGAAGGATGGCCGTAACATCGAGGTTTCCCTGACGGTCTCGCCGGTGCGCAACTCGGCGGGTGTCGTGATCGGCGCATCGAAGATTGCACGCGACATCACTGACCGCAAACAGGCGGAGCGCCTGCTTCAAGAGCGTGAGGAAGCGCTGCGCGAGGCCGATCGGCGCAAGGACGAGTTTCTTGCCCTGCTCGGCCACGAGCTGCGCAACCCGCTGGCGCCCATCCACAATGCGACGGAGCTGCTGTCCTGCATGCTGGCGGAGGACTCCCGCGCTCGCATTCCCGTCGAGATGATCAGGCGTCAGATCACGTTACTGACGCGGCTCGTCGACGACTTGCTCGACATCGGACGGATCACACAGGGACGGGTCCGCCTCGAATCCGAGCCGCTCGAGCTCGCAAGTGTCATCGCTCAGGCGTTTGAGATCGTCGAACCGCAGTTACGGCAGAAGCGGCACAAGGCCTCCGTGATCAGCAGTTACGAGCCGCTGTATGTCGTCGGTGACTTCCACCGCCTCGTGCAGTGCGTCGCAAACGTCCTCAGCAATGCCGTCAAATACACCGATGCCGGGGGTGAGATTCAGGTCAGGACGTGCAGTGAAGGTACGGATGCCGTCATCGAGGTCGCCGACAATGGTCTCGGCATCCCGTCCGATCTGCTGCCGCGGATCTTCGACGTCTTCGTGCAGGGTGAAGGCTCTCTGGACCGCGCCCAGGGCGGGCTCGGAGCCGGTCTCGCCATCGTGAAGCGGCTGATCGAGTGCCATGGCGGCGCCGTCACCGCGCGCAGCCCGGGAGCCAGGCAAGGCTCGACGTTCGAGATCCGGTTGCCTCGGATCGTGCGGCCGCATGCTGCCAAGGCCGATGAGCCAGGCCTGAAGGCCGTGCCCCGACGAGTGCTGATCGTCGATGACAATAGCGATGCGGCGAGCTCGCTTGCGATGCTTTTGGGCTTGCGCGGTCACGAGACTCGGGTGGCTTTCAACGAGCGGGAAGCGCTCGCGTGTCTCGAGGGCTTTCCGGCGGAGGTGGTGCTGCTCGATATCCGCCTGCCCGGGACGGATGGCCACGCGGTGGCAGAGCGGCTGCGGGCCAACCCTGGACTGCGGGATGTGCGCCTGGTGGCGCTCACCGGATACGGCCAGGTGGAGGATCAGCAGAGGGCGAGGGCGGCCGGGTTCGACGATCATCTGGTCAAGCCGGTGAGCCTCGTGGCCCTGGAGCGCACTCTGGCCGGCCTTGCCGCGCAAGGCTGAGCCCGCCCCGATCACTGGCTGGCGGAGGCGATCGAGCCGCGGATCAGCAGCTCGAGGTTGAGCCGTGGCCGCGGCATGGGCCGCGGCCAGCCGTGGCGGTCCGGCCGGTGTTGGATGATGAGGTCGGCCGCGATGCGCGCAATCTCTCTGACAGGCTGACGCACGGTGGCGAGCTGTGGCCAGGTCATGGTGGCGACCGGGGCATCGTCGAAGCCGGCGATCGAGAGTTGCGTGGGCAGCTCGAGCCCCATCTGACGGGCGACACAAGCTGCTGCGGCGGCCATGTCGTCGTTGCTCGCGAAGATCGCCGTCGGCGGCGCGCGCACCTCGAGGATGCGGCGCGCACAGTCGAGTCCGTCAGCGAACTCGAAGTTTCCGGTCTGCACGAGCTGCGGCTCGATGCTGAGGCCGCGCGCATGCATGGCATCCGAAAAACCGAGATAACGCTGCTCCGTGGCGCGGTGCCCCGCAGGGCCGAGCATGAAGCCGATACGCGTGTGGCCGCGGTCGAGTAGCGCCACTGTCATCTGCCGTGCGGCTGCGCGATCGTCCGTGTCGACGGACGGGGAGTCCACTGGCTCGCGCATCGGGGCAATGTGTACCGTCGGCACGTCTGCCTCCGCCAGCGCGGCCCGCACGGTCGCATGATCGCTCAGTGGCGGCAGCAGGATGACGCCCTCCAGGCGGAGCTGCCGCACGAGCACACTGACATCCCGTGCCATATCCTTGCTCGTGATGTCGAGCGGCTGAATCATGAGGTGCAGGTCCGACTCGCGGCAGCGCTGGACGGCGCCGGTTTGGAACTCACTCAGGTAGTCACCCGGCTTGTCGTAGAAGAGGCCGATGAGGAAGGAGCGGGCACCGGCGAGCCCGCGCGCGTTGAGATTGGGCTGATAGTCGAGCTGCCGGATGGCTTCCTGGATGCGATTCCGTGTTTCCTCCCGAACGCCGCGCTCGTTGTTGATCACGCGGGATACGGTCTTCGGCGATACCCGGGCGCGGTCTGCGACCATCTGGATCGTCGCGGGGCCTCGCCGCGCGCTCGCCTCTTTGCTCATCGTGATACGATAAAACATATGTCAGCGCTGTCAACTGGCGCGCCGATCCTCGATCTGCTGGTCATCGCCGTGTGCGTGGTCGGCATCGTCGGATTCGGGCTCGCCGTCTCGCGCCGCAGAGCGCGCGCGGAGGAGTACTTCCTCGCCGCCCGTGCCTCCCGCTGGCCGGCCATCGGCCTCGCGCTCTTCGCTTCCAACATCTCTTCGACGGCGATCGTCGGGCTCGCGGGAGCTGCCTACGTGATGGGGATTTCGGTCTATGACTACGAGTGGTCGGCGGGAGTCGTACTGGTCTTTTACTGCGTCTTCCTGCTGCCCTTCGTACTGCGCAGCCGCGTCTATACGATGCCGGAGTTCCTCGAGCGCCGCTATGGCGGGCGGGCGCGCCTCTATTTTGCTGCGCTCAACGTCTTCCTCAATGTCTTCGTGGATTCGGCCGCGGCCCTCTACTGCGGCGGACTCGTGTGCCGGATGCTCTTCCCGGGGTTGCCGCTCTGGGCGATCGTTGCGGCGCTTGCCGGCGCGACCGGTCTATACACCCTGGCGGGCGGACTGCGTGCGGTGATTTATACCCAAGCCGTGCAGGCCGTGCTGCTCATCGCCGGTGCGGTCACGATCACCGTGGTCGCATTCACGCGGGCAGGCGGCTGGCACGCCATAGCGCATGGAGTCGACCCGGCGATGCTGTCGCTGATCCGGCCGGCCGGCGATCCCGGTGTCCCGTGGCCGGGCCTCGCGCTCGGCATTCCCGTGCTCGGTCTTTATTACTGGTGTACCAACCAGTACATGGTGCAGCAGACGCTGTCGGCACGAAGCCTCGACGACGGGCGAGGGGGCGCGCTGTTCGCGGGGCTCCTGAAGCTGACCGTGCTGTTTCTGATGATCCTTCCCGGGACCTGCGCGCTGGTGCTCTTCCCGCATCTCGCGCGCTCGGATCTCGTTTATCCGACACTCATGCTGCGCCTCCTGCCGTCGGGACTCCTCGGTCTCGTGGCCGCGGGATTCGTGGCCGCGACCATGGCCGCAGTCGCCTCCACACTCAACTCGGCCTCCGCGATCATTACCATGGACGTGGTGAAGCGGCTCGCGCCGCGGCTGTCGGAGAGTCAGATCGTACGCATCGGCCGCAGGAGCATGGCGGTCCTGCTCCTCATCGCGGTGCTCTGGGCGCCGCAGCTGCAGCGCTTCGGCACCCTCTGGCAGTACCTGCAGGCGATGCTCGCCTATGCGGTCCCGCCGATCGTCGCATTGGTACTGACCGGCATTTTCTGGCGCGGCGCCAACGCGACGGGCGCCGCCGCCACCCTCGTGCTGGGGACGGCATGCGGCATCGCGCTCTTCATCACAAACGTACCCCTGCACCTCCTGCATCTGCACTTTCTGTATGTCGCGCCTATTCTGCTGCTCATCGACACGGTGATCCTGGTCATCGCGAGCTCGTGGAGTCGCAGCCCGCGTTCGGCAGTGACTGGAGAGTTGGTCTGGACACCTGCCTACTACCGCGCGGAGACGGACCGGTTGCGGTCCGTCGCATTCTGGCGCAACTACAGAGTGCAGGCAGTGGGTCTACTCGTGCTGACGGCCATAGTGGTCATCGTCTTTCGCTAGGCCGGGCCCGGCGGGAGGCTGGCAGCTGGCTGCCATGAGGCTCAACTGCCGAACGGTGCCGCATTGACAAAAACGCGACTTGTAGTAGAATCGCCGTATAACATAGTAGACGAATCAGGATCGCTCATGCCTGGTGGGCCCTGAGGAGCAATTCAGATGAAGCGATTGCTGCTCCTGCCGATGCTCGTCGTCACGGCTGCCTTCGGCCAGCAGAGCCCGGCCGATATCCCCGCCGACATGGTCTACGCGCGATCCGGCCAGCTCGTCGATGTAGGCGGATATCGGCTGAATCTCCATTGCATGGGAAGCGGGTCCCCTGCGGTCGTGTTCGATTCGGGTTGGGGAGACTGGTCACCGGCGTGGTCGAAAGTACAGCCGCAGATCGCCAAATGGACGCGCGCCTGCAGCTACGATCGCGCCGGCACCGGGCTCAGCGATCCAGGCCCGATGCCGCGCACCAGCGTACGCATCGCTGGGGAGTTGCGCACGGCGCTCCACCAAGCCGGCATCGCTGCGCCCTACATTCTGGTCGCCTCTGCGTTCGGGAGCGACAACCTGCGGACGTTTGCGGACCTCTATACGAGCGAAGTGGCCGGGTTGGTTTTGGTCGATGGGGATGCCGTCGAGCTCGAGCCGAGGGCGCTGCAGGAGGACGATCATCGAGCAGAGGCCGCATTCATTCCCGACATTGTTCATTGTCGGGACTTGATTGCCGCGCACAGCGCTCTATCGGTGATGCCGTCCAGGCGAGGGCGGCCATCCCAGACTTGTGCTGAGCGCTTCTTTTATCGCGGATTGCCCGAGTCCGAGTGGTCCCCCGCGCTGAACGCCGAAATACTGCAGATCGCGAAAACCAAGGTCGCCATGTATGACGCTTATATTTCCGAGATGAGAGAAATGCCGGCGGACGAGCTCTGGCTGCAACAGCACCGCCGCTCATTCGGCTCCCGGCCCATTCGCATCCTCACCAGCGGTAATCATGGTGTCGGGCATCTGGGCGCGAAGCCGCCGGACACGCCGCGGCACCTGCAATATGAGAGGCAAAGTACGTTGGCGCAGGCACGCTGGCTCACCCTGTCGTCCGATTCCAAACAGATCTTTGTGCGCGATAGCTCGGAATACATCCAGTTCGACCAGCCTGCGGCCGTGATCAACGCTATTCGCAGCGTGTATGACCGCGCAAAGAACACTGCGGCGCAGCAATCACTGCCACCGCCACGCGCAATGCAAATCAAGGCGCCCGACGGCACACTGCTGAAAGGAACCTACTTTGCGGCCGCCAAGCCGGGCCCCGGCGTGCTCCTCTATCACCAAAGCAATCGTACACGTGAATCGTGGGAAGGCACGGCGCGCCGCCTGTCGGCGGCCGGCATGAACGTTCTCACCGTCGATAGCCGTGGATTCGGCGAGAGTGGCGGCAGGATGGACCGGCAGTATTGGACTCAGCACTGGGACGGCGACCTGGATGTGGCGTTCGACAATCTGATCTCGCAGCCGGGTGTCGCACGTGACCTTATCGCCGTGGGTGGGGCCGGTTGGCTCGGCGTCCTGGATTCCGTCGAGACTGCGCGACGACACCCGGCGTCGGTCAGATCGCTCGTATTGCTTTCCGGAGAAACCAATCTTCCGCAAGAGCGCTTCCTGCGCCACGCATCCCAACTACCGGCGCTCTTCGTCGTGTCCGATGACGACGAATATCCCCCAACGGTCGAGGCCATGGAATGGCTGTACATTCAGTCCCCGAACCCTGCCAAGAGACTCATCCACTATTCCGCGGCGCATGATGCGCCGTGGTTGTGGTTCGAAACCAGCGACGCCGGCAAAGTCGCTGCCCACGGAGCCCACGGGACCGATCTGTTCGGGACTCATCCTGAGCTGCCCGGGATTGTGGTGAGCTGGCTCGCGACCACGCTGGTGGAAGCGCCCGGGCATGCGCCTGCGGATGCCATCGCCTCGGCGGCCCTACTGATGGAAATAGAGACACCCGGCGGCGTGGCCCGGGTGACGAAGGAGCTCACCGAAGCCCGGCGCTCCGACCCCAAGGTGCAATGGTGGCCCGAAGTCAGCCTGGACATCATTGGGGGCCACCATTTGCGCGAGGGTGAGACGAAGGCAGCCGTCGAGATTTACAACCTCAACGTCCTCGCATACCCGGACTCTGCCGACGCGAACTCAAACCTCGCGGATGCTTACCTGCAGGCCGGACAGAAGTACCTTGCACGTCACTATGCCGAAAGGGCGCTGGCAATGATCGATTCCCATGCGGCGCCCGTGTCCTCCTGGTCGGACACCGAGCAGCGTCGAGATGTAGTTCGCCGCGGCGTCGAGGACGATTTGAAGAAGCTCAAGGCGGGCGGCACGACGATGACTTCAGGAATCATTCCTGGCGGCGCATTCCGCGACTGTCCCGATTGCCCGCAGATGGTCGTCGTTCCGGCAGGGCGTTTCTTCATGGGCTCCTCCGCAGCGGAAAAATCCTGGGCGGCGAATCATGGCACAACTTTGGGATCGGTCGCCGATGAGGCGCCACGGCATGAGGTGTCGGTGCCATCGTTTGCCATGGGCAGATACGACGTGACCCGTAGCGAATACGCGGCCTTCGTGCGCGCGACGGGGCACACCGCCGGCGATGGCTGCGGTCCTGACAGCTACTCGTGGCGGAAGCGCCCGGAGCTCACCTGGCAGAATCCTGGATTCAGACAGACCGATCGCGACCCTGCGGTGTGTGTCAGCTGGCAGGACGCGAAAGCGTACATTGCATGGTTGAATGGCAAGGTGAGGCGGGGCTCCTCCGCTTCGGGCGAGGGTCCCTATCGCCTGCCCAGTGAATCAGAGTGGGAATATGCGGCGCGCGCCGGGACGAGCACGCGGTTCTGGTGGGGTGACGATGACGCTGCGGCCGCCGACCATGCCTGGTACGAGGACAACGCAGGCGGGCATACCGATCCAGTGGGGTTGAAAGCCGCGAACGCGTTCGGCCTCTACGACATGGCGGGCAATGTCTGGCAGTGGACCGCGGACTGCTACGCTGGCAGCTATTCCGGCGCACCGGCGGATGGGGGTGCCAACGAGACCGGAGTGGCCGACCCACGGCCCAAGGGCACCCACCAGTGCATGCGTGTGGATCGGGGAGGCTCGTGGCATTTCCAGCCGTGGGCGCTGCGCTCGGCCACCCGCGAAAGGAATCCCAGCGACTTTCGCGATACCTATATGGGGTTTCGCCTCGCGAAGACTCTTTGAATGGGCTACGCCACCACCCGAGTGTAGAATTCAGGTGCCTGGAGCCAGTGTGAGCCGCATGCGCCTGTCAAAAGCCGAGACCCGAGTCCTCGAGCAGTTCTGGAAGCTCGGTACCTGTTCGGTTCGCGAGATCCTCGAGAGCCTGCCCGAGAAAGAACGCGTCGCCTACACGACGGTACAAACGCTCGTGTACAGACTGGAGCTCAAGGGCGCTTTGCGCAAGGTGAAGAAGATCGGCAATGCGCAGCTGTTCGAGCCCGCGATCGGCAAGGGGGAGTTTCGCAGCGGGTTGGTCCGCGATCTGCTGGACCTCTTCGGCGGCTCGCCCAGGCTCCTCGTCTCGAACCTGCTCGAGACGGGTACCCTTACGCTCGAGGACTTGAAGGCGCTGCAGGCGGTGCGCCCACCGAAGGAGAACAAGCGGCGAGTGCGCGGTGATGGTTGATGCGTGAGCACGTCGCACCGGTGCTCTACTACCTGGAGGTACACCTCCTGTATGCATCGATCGTCTGTGTCGCCGCGTGGATCCTGACTTCGCTATGGAAGGGCGGCGAAACCGCGAAGTACTGGATCTGGGTGGTGACGTCGGTCAATTTCATGGTGCCCTTCGGCGGCTTCTTCAACGGGTTCGGATCAGCGCACCTCTCATGGGCAACCCAGCTCGCCGGCCTCGACAGGGTGGGCTACGACATTTCCCAGAATTTGTCCGCTGGAGCCGTGCTCGTTGGCGTGTGGCTGTGCGGCGCCGGGTTCATGGCCATGAGGCTGTTGGTGCGCCTGCCCCGTGGCCGCGGGAGCCAAGGTACGCCAAGCGGCCGCAACGCCATGCCGTTCAGGCGGCGTGTGCTCACACGCGATGTTCCTATCATCCTGTCTGCGCCCGGGCAGGGGCCATCGGTTGAGGGAGTGCTGCGTCCGCACATCGCCCTGCCGCGAGGGATCGAGGGCTATCTGACCGAGAGGGAGCTCGATGCAGTCCTCATCCATGAAGTGACTCACGCGCGGCGGCGCGACAATCTCGTCGCGCTCATCCACGAGATCGCACTCTGCGGACTGTGGTTTCACCCGCTCCTGTGGCTCGCCGGCTCACGCCTTGCGCTCTTCAGAGAGCTGTCCTGCGACGAGGCCGTGATCGAGAGCTCGCGCGGCCCGGATCTCATCACCGCGCTCGCAAAGCTGGCCGATCCGGGGGAGTCGCGGCTGCTGAGCCCCGGCGCCGCAACCCTGTTCAGCCATCGCCTGGCACTGCTGCAGGCTGCTCAGCCGCGCCGCGCGAGTCGTGCTGCGATGCTGGCACTGCTGGGACTCTTCGGAGCCGTGCTGCTTGCATGCATGGTCGAGACGATCGCTCATACTTCCTGCTGCTTCAATCTTCCGGCGTAATCGAGGAGCCGGCTTCCACTCTCAGGACGCCGGACAGGCATCCGACCTGTTCGGACCGGCAACGTGATTTCTCCTGCAGCAGTGCTGATCGAAAACGACAAGATCAAGGATGTAGGCACACCTGCGAAAGTGCACCCGCCTGCGGGCGCGAAGATCATCGACCTGGGCAGAGCGACGCTGGTTCCAGGGTTGATCGACGCCCACACTCACCTGCTTCTCGATGTAGTCGTGCCGCCCGAAGCGGAAATGCAGCGTCATTACAACCCGCAGTTCGCACCGGGACTATTGCTCGCTATCGTCGAGTCGCCGACCAGGCGCGCATTCCTGGGGGCACAGCTGGCCCGCGAAGACCTCGAGAGCGGCATCACGACAGTCCGCAATCTGGGCCATTCCGGCATAGATGGTGACACCGAGCTGCGCGATGCGATCGACGCAGGCCGGATCCCCGGCCCCAGGATGCTCGCTGCCGGGCGCAAGATCATTGCGGAAGGTGACTACCTGCACGACCTCAACCCTGCACTGGCCGATGCGATCCTCGAGCAGGAATTCCTGCTGATAAGCGGAGTGGACAGCGCGCGCGCCGCGGTCCGTCAGAACGCCTTCCGCAACGTCGATGTGATCAAGGTTGCAGTGGCAGAAAACATATCGGTTGCGGAACTTTCGGCGGTGGTGGAGGAGGCGCACCGTGAGCACCTCGAGGTTGCCGTGCACGCCATCGACACCAACAGCATTCAGACGGCCATCGATGCCGGGGCCGATTCCATCGAGCACGGCAATCATGCAACCGATGCACAACTGGCGCAGATGCGCAGGAAGGGCATTTTTTTCGACCTGACGCCGACCTTCTACAACGGTCTTTTCGTCCAGGTCACTGAGCCAAGCATCGTGATGTCGCCCGCGTTCCATGCCGCCGAAGTAGCCGACGCCGCACTGGCTCGAGCACGGTACGATGCGTTGGTCAAGCGAGTGCTGAAGTCAGGAGTGAAGTTTTCCGCCGGCTCGGACATGTGCTGGTTCTTTCCTGGAAAGACGCGCGGGGAGGCCAGCATCGCGACTTTGGTCAGCCTGCACAAAGCGGGAATGTCGTCGCTCGACGTGATTCGCGCGATCACCACGAATGCTGCGGAACTGCTGGGATGGCAGGACCGCGTCGGCGGGATCGAGCCGGGGAAGTTTGCTGATTTGATCGCGGTCAGCGGAGACCCGATCGCCGACATCACCGAGCTCGAGCGCGTGCGCTTCGTCATGAAGGGCGGCCAGGTCGTGAGGAATGATCCCGCCGCGCATTGAAGCGGCGGCCGACCGGCCGCGTCCGGCCTAGAGGCTCCTGCCGTCGACCTTGCGCACCTTGAACTGCTCAGCCTCGACCCCGTCCAGGCAGCGCACGTTGATGGCGGCCATGGATTCGCCGCTCGTGGGGTTCTTGCCGAGCGCGAACGACTGGACTCCACAGGCCGTGCAGAACTTGTGCTCGATCATGTGCCGGTTGAACTCGTAGGTCTGCAGATCCTTCTCACCCTGGAGCAGCTTGAACTGGCTCGCAGGCGTGAATGCGAGCAGGAAGCCGAGCTTGCCGCACCGGGAGCAGTTGCACGAGATGAGCTCCCCGATATCCAACTGCACCTCGTAGCGCACCTTGCCGCACTGACAGCCGCCCGTGTATGACTGGATCATGATTTCCAACCGTTTTGAGGGACTTGGATGCAGTATGCCGAAAGCATCCGGCCCGATCCACAGGCTGTTGTAGACGCCCCCGGATTGGCTGGTCGATGATTCTGCGTTAGCATCCGATGTCCGAATTGGTATTGGGAGGGCGCCGAGGTGACGAAGCCGTCACGGGATTTTGCCTTGGAGGTGTATTTCTCGCGCTGGGAGTTCAAGGCGAAATACCACCTTACCGCCTCCGACGCGCAGTCCCTGAGCCTCAACGACCTGCTGGCGCTCGCCTCCGCCGAGGACCGCCGGCAGTTCGACACGCTATGGCTCGGATACACGGAGACCTGGGGCTCTCCCGCGCTCCGAGCTGCGATCGCCGGCACCTTCGATGCCATCGCCGCAGAAGAGGTTCTGACATTCGCCGGCGCCCAGGAAGCGGTGTATGTCGCCATGAGCGTCCTTCTCTCGGCCGGCGATCATGCCATCGTCCTGACGCCGAACTACCAGTCTGCGGAGACGGTTCCCCTGTCGATCTGCGCCACAAGCGGCGTGGCCCTGGATGCCGCTAACGGCTGGTCGCTCGATCTCGGGGCGCTGCGCAAGGCGGTCCGCCCCAACACGAAACTGATTTCGATCAACTTTCCGAACAACCCGACCGGGCGGATCCTGCCCGCCGAGCAGTTCGGTGCGCTGGTGAGCCTGTGCCGCGAGCACAATCTGTGGCTCTTCAGTGACGAGGTCTATCGGCTGATCGAGCGGCGTCCAGAATTGCGGTTGCCGCAAGCCGCCGACGCGTACGAGAAAGGCATTTCACTCAACGTCATGTCGAAAGCCTATGGGCTCCCCGGGCTGCGGATCGGCTGGCTCGGCTGCGCAGACCGGGACTTTCTGCAACGCTGCGAGCGCTTCAAGCACTATCTCTCCATCTGCAATTCGGCTCCGTCGGAGGTGCTGGCGCGCATCGCCCTCGGGGCGCGCGAGCGGATCCTCGAGCGCAATCGCGCCCTCGTGGCGGGCAACCTGTCGAAGCTCGAGCAGTTCTTCGGTGACTATCCGGACCTTTTCGAGTGGACCGTGCCTGACGGCGGGTGCGTCGGATTTCCCCGCTACAAGGGCTCCGAAGGCGTCGAGGTGTTTGCGCAGCGCCTGGTGGAGGAGACTGGCGTCCTGCTGCTGCCTGCGAGCATCTATCGGTCGGAGCTGACGCCGGTTCCGCAGGACCGGTTCCGAATAGGCTACGGGCGCAGCAACGTCGGTATGGGTCTCGAGGTATTGCGGGCGTGGCTGCAAGGGCGGCCGGTCGGGGGTGGGGAATCGTCGAAACGCTGCGAACGCCGGGAGGAATCCCTTGCGGAGCTCGATCGAGGTCATTGACGCTGCGGCGCTTCATCCTCTCCTGGACCGGAAGGCCGTGCTCGAGGTCGTGCGGGCGGCGCTGATCGCCCATGCGCGAGGTCAGGTGCAGTCGCCGCTGCCCGGTCAGCTGCTGTTCCCGCAGGCGCACGGGGACTGCCACATCAAATTCTGTGCAGCCACGGGAGCGGCCCGGTTCATCGTCAAAGTGGCCACCGGGTTCTACGAGAACCCCCGACGGGGGCTGCCCGTGAATAACGGGCTGGTCGCGATTTTCGACGCTGCCACCGGCGCGCCGAGTGTGATATTCGCGGAGGAAGGCTGGCTGACCGCATGGCGCACTGCGGCTGCCACGGCGCTCGCTGCGCAGGCGCTGGCGCCGCCCGCAATCAGCGCCATCGGGCTCATCGGGACCGGCTTGCAGGCGAGCCTGGCCACTGAGTGGTTGCCGGAGACGCTGGGTGCGCATGAGCTCATCGTCCATGGGCGCAACCCGGATAAGGCCGAGCAGTTGGCGGCGCGGGTGAGGAGTAGAGGAGGGCAGGCCCGCCGGGCGCGCGATGTTGCCGAAGTGCTCGCGGCCGCCAACGTGGTTGTCACGGCGACGTGTTCGGAGCGGCCGTTGTTTTCGGTGCAGCAGGTGTCGCGCGGCACTCATCTCGTTGCTCTCGGCGCCGACGGCCCCGGTAAGCAAGAGCTTCCGCACGGCCTCTTTGCTCAGGCATCGGTGGTTGCGACGGACGACCACGAGCAGTGTCTGCGGTTCGGCGAGCTCGGGACCGCGGTCCGTGAGGGTGCGTACCCTGAAGATCGCGCCGTTCTGCTGGGTCACCTGCTGTCCGGTGAGGTGAGAGTGGGGCGCGGTGATCAGGACATTACGATCGCCGACCTGACGGGCATTGCGGCCGAGGATCTTGCGATCGCGGAGCTCTTCGCGCGGCGCCTCCAGTGTTGAGCGATAGCGGCGTGCACATATCCAACATCGATTTCGGCGTGATGGCGGACTGGACGCTGACCGCCGAGGTCATTCCTGGCTCGACGCACCCACCGCCACCCATGCCAGATCGGCGTTTGACACGGACTCCAGCTTGAAGGAGCGCGCGGCGGCTGTCATGCGCGTCAGCGCCTGCGCGAGCGGCATTGGCGGCTTGGTATCGCCCTTCTTGATCTTGTGGAAGCGCACGGGGTTGATGCGCGCGACCACGTAGTTGCGCAGGTACGGCGACTTGAAGCCCTTCTGTTGCAGCGCGGCGATGATCTTCTTCACCTGCGCGTCGATTTCGAGCAGCCGAGCGGCGTAGTCCTCTCTCTCTCTGATGCTCGTGGCCAGCGGCCGCTCACTGAAGCGGTCCACTTTTTTCAGCAATGCACTGTAAGCGCCGCCCGCGAACCGCGACGAGCGCTCGTAGACGATGCCGAGCGTCAGCAGGTCGGCGGACTCGAACTCCGCCGCGCGCTGTGATTCGCTGCCGCCTTTCTCCCGCTTCGCGAGGCTGCGCGCCATTCGGATGACCTCCAGGCTCCGATCGCGCAGGTTGTGCGCCTTCTCGGTGTTCAGCGCCAGGATGCGGTAGGCCAGTGCCTCATCCGGCGAGATGAGGGCGGTGATCTGTCTCAGCCCGAGGACTTTCGCGGCTGCCAGCCGGTGGCGGCCGTTCGGTGTCCACAGCCGGCCATCCTCGCCGCGGACCACGATCAGCGGATCGAGAAAGGCCGCCGTCTCGCCGATCTTTTCCGCCAGCCTCTTGGCATGTGTGGGGGAGAGATCGCGCTGGAAGGGTGTCGGCTGCACCGCCGCGAGCGGCAGGCATGCCAGCAACAATGGCCGTCCGCCCATGGGCTCGCGGTAGGCGCCGATGGGCGCACCGCCCGCATCACGCACCAATGTGGCCAGCTCAGCGACCTCGGGACTGTCGAGGGCCACGGCAATCTCCGCCGCTTCGAGGCCACGGACCTGCGCTCCCGGGGCGAGCTTCCCTCTCGTGCGCTGGGTCTTGTTTGCCGCCCGGCCGCGGCCGGTGGAGGTCTTCTTGCGAGCTGCCATACGTGCTACGGTGCACAATACGCACGTATTGGTCAATCGGCAGCAAGCCGCCCGCGGCTGCGGCCGATCGACTGCAAGTCTATGGTCAATGGGCTGCAAGTCGCCTGCGGCGCTTGCAGCAATCTCTGTCGGACTGGTATGGGCTCGCGGCCCAGGGAGCGGCCCTGGGCCGCTCAATCTTGTTCGGATCTCCAGATGGATACGACCTCCTCATCGCTGCGGGCGCAGGCTGGCAGTCTGCCCGCACAGCGCATCGATTCCCAAGGGCACCCGCACGTTGATTTCCGCGCCGTGTTGGCGCTCGCCCTGCCGCTCATGGCGAACAGTGCCGTGCAGATCATTCTGAATCTCACGGACATGTGGTTCGTGGGGCACATCTCCACTGCGGCGCTGGCGGCAGTCGGTGCCGTGCAATGGATGATTCTTGCCGTGGTGCTGGTGCTCGGGGGTGCCGGAATGGCCGTGCAAACGCTTGCTGCACACGCCCACGGCGCACGGCGGTATCGGCGTGCCGCACAGGCCGCTTGGACGGCGCTTTGGCTCACCGCGTGTGTCGTACCTCTATTCATTGCGCTCGGCGCCGCGGGCAGGTCAATTCTCGCGCCTTTCGGGTTCACGCCGCGCGTCGAGGACCTCGCGCAGGAATTCTGGTTCCCCCGAGTCGGCGGTGCCTCATTTGGCGTCGCGGCGTGGGCGATGATCGGATTTTTCAACGGCATCGGCCGTCCTCGCGTCAGCTTCCTCGTGGCAATCGCGACGGCTATTGCCAACGCTATCTTCAACTACCTGTTCATCTTCGAGTTGGGGTGGGGCGTTGCCGGCTCCGCGTGGGCGAGCAATGTCGCGCAGGCGGTGGGATTTGCGATCGCGTTTGCGCTTTTTCTCAGGTTGCCGTTTCGGCAGTCCCACAAATCACACCTGGCGTGGCGTCCGCGCAAGCGTCTCCTCCGGGAGCAGATCCTCCTGGGCCTGCCGATGGGCATGATGCCTGCGGCCGACGTGCTCGGCTTCTCCGTGTTTCAGATGATGGAAGTGCGATATGGCACCGTCGCCGGCGCTGCCACCCAGATGGTCTCCGTGCTGACCTCCATTGCCTACATGCCGGGGATCGGCATTGCCACTGCCGGAACCACACTCGTCGGCCAGTCGATTGGTGCCGGTGACCGGCACTGGGCCATGCGTCTCGGTACCCGGGTGATCGTACTCGCCGCGCTGGTGATGGGTGGCATCGGCTTTGCACTGGCGGTCGCGGGTCCGTGGATTCTGCCGCTCTTTGCCGGCTCTCACGATCGGGGCGCGGCCGCTGCGGCCGATCTCGGCGTGCAACTCCTCTGGCTCGCCGCGGCGTATCAGTTCTTCGATGGCCTGAATCTCGGCAGCAGCATGTGCCTGCGCGGTGCCGGCGATGTCAGAGTTCCGGTGGCGCTCGTCTTCCCGGTGTGCTGGCTCGTGTTCGTGCCGCTCGCGCACATCATGATCTTCGCGCCCGGCCAGGGCTGGTTTCACTTCCTGCCGCAGCTGGGCTATGGCGCCAAGGGCGGTTGGGCGGCCGTCGTCATCTACGTCGTGCTCCTCGGGATGACGCTGCTCCTGCGGTGGCGTTCGCGCGCCTGGCAGCGAATCAGGCTCTAGAGCGCTCTCAGCCCGTCCTCGGTTTCGATGTGCCATCGCGCCGGGGACGCCGGACGACCCGCACCTTCCCGCTCGCGCCTCCACCGCAGAAGAACCGATCGCCCCCGTCGGATTCGAGGCCGGAAATGCCCGTGCCCGGCGGCATTTCGATCTGCTCCAGGACCTGTCCGGTCTGCGAGTCGACTCGCCGCAGCTCGCTCTGGTCCCCTTCCCACGTCGCATGCCAGAGCTCACCCTGCACCCAGGTCACGCCCGTAACGAAGCGGTTGGATTCGATGGTGCGCAGGATGGCGCCCGTATCGGGATCGATCTGATGGATCCTGCGACTCCGATTCTGTCCGACCCAGAGCGCTCCCTCCGCCCATGCGAGCCCGGAATCTCCACCCCCGCCCGGTGCGGGGATGGTGGCCAGCACGCGGCCGGTCTGCGGGTCGATCTTGTGGATCCGGTCCTCGGCAATCTGAAAGAGGTGCTGGCCGTCAAAGGCCGTTCCCGCATGCGCCGCGACATCGATCGATCGCAGCACCGCTCCGCTCTCGGGGTCGACGGCTTTCAGCTTCTCGCCGTCCGCGACCCAAACATTGCGGCCGTCGTAGGTGACTCCGTTGACGCGGGCGGAGCCCTCGAACGGTCCATACTCTTTGACGATGTCGGCGGTCGATCTGCTCATGATCCGCTCTCTGTGGCACTGTCGTGGCTATCAGACTGACGAGCTGCATCCTACTCGACCGGCAGAGACGGCAGGAGTAACAAGCTCGTCGCGAATCCCGGCACAGGCGGCACCAGCCAACGGCGCGCCCGCCCGCGCCCGAATGACTGTACTTTGCCTGCCATGGACAGGGAGTCGAGCGCGCGCTGTACGGTGCGCTGGCTCGTGCGCAGCGCTAAAGCCAGCGCCGAGGTCGACCACGACTCGCCGTCTGCAAGAAAAGCCAGCACGGCAGCATGTCTCTCCTCGAAGGGTCGGGCGAGCACGACGACCTCGCGCGCGCCGAGCGGCGCAAGTGCGAACCCCCGCTGCGTCGCATTGATCTCGGCCAGCGGCCGCAGCACTGCCCGCAGCCGCGCCATCTCAACCCGTAGTCTGGCGCGATGCGACTCGTCAGCCACCTTCAGTCGGAAGGCGCGAGCGACCAGCATGTCCCTGGGCACGTCAGCCGGCCAGGCCTCACCCAGTGCGCGGGCGAGAGTAAACAACACCGGGCGAGTTGCAAGCGAGATGACCTTGCGCTCATCGCGGACCGCGTGACGGCACGCATCGACGATGAACATCCTGGAGGCGAGCAGCGCCTCGACTTCCGCGAGGAGCAGGGTCCGCTCCTGGCCGCCCTCGCGCAGTCGCGCCACGGGCGCGCTCAACAGGGCAAATGCGCCCTCGACCTCGGCTGCCAGAGCCGGGATACCGGCCTCGCGCGCAGCATCCGCTGCGCGGGTGAGCGCGGTGCGAGCAGGCCCCGCTCTGATCCGCCGCATGGCGATGCCGGCAAGGAGCAACTCATGCGCGGTCCTCGATGCCGGGGGAAGTGGCCCCGCGTCGATGCGGGCGAGGAGGCTCTCGGTTTCATCGAGCCTGCCGGCGAGGAGAAGATGTCGCGCCTGCAGGTACCGCGCGAGAGCGGCATTGACCCTGTCACCATGCGCTTCGAGTGTTGCTCCCGCCTGCGGCAGCGCCTTCGCGGCCCAGCCCAGGTCGCGTGAAGCCAGGGCGACCTCCGCCTCGGCGAGCACGCATCTCGCGCGGGCCACGGCTTCCCTGGGGCCAAAAGCCCGCGTCGCGCTTCGTAGGAGAGCCCTTGCCTTCCCGTGCTCGCCGAGCTGCGCCATCGCGATGCCCCTGAGCGCCAGCGCCGGCGCGTCGTCACGCAGCGCGACCCGCTTCAATGCGCCCAGGGGGTCCCCCGCTGCGAGCGCACGTGCGGCAGCCGTGATCAGCGAGTCCACCGGAATCCCGCCACCTTTGTAACTCTCGGATCGAAGGGGCTCTCGCTAGCATTGTCTCACGACTCGCCATCCACCCCCCGGAGACCCTCATGACGATCCAACCCAGGCACCTGACCGGCACGCGCGAGCAGTGGCTCGCAGGGCGTCTCGAGCTGCTCGAAGCGGAGAAGGAGCTGACGCGGCTGAGCGATGAGCTCGCGCAGCAACGCCAGGCGTTGCCCTGGGTGCGCATCGACAAGGACTATCGGTTCGAGACCGACGAGGGAAGCGCCGCGCTCATGGATCTCTTCAAGGGGCGCTCGCAGCTCCTCGTCTACCATCTGATGTTCGGACCCGGCTATTCGGCCGCGTGTCCCTCCTGCTCGATGATCGCGGACGGATTCAACGGGTTCGTCGTCCATCTCGGGAACCACGACGTGACGCTTTGCGCAGTATCGCGGGCGCCGCTCGCGAAGCTGCAGGCTTACAAGCACCGGATGGGTTGGACTTTCCCCTGGGCGTCCTCCTCCGGCAGCGATTTCAACTTCGATTTCAACATCGCCATCACTGAGGAGCAGCAACGGGCGGGCGATACGGAATACAACTATCGGCGGTCGGCGCATCCGCTCGATGCGGCATCGGTCCCTGCCCCGGTGGCCCAATTCGCCGCCACCTGCGGCACGGATTCGGATACCTACAGGCGCGACCGGCCCGGCATGAGTGCATTCGTGCTGGAAGACGGGGCCGTCTATCACACGTACTCGACCTATGCGCGCGGGCTGGATGCCCTCTGGGGCGCTTACCAGTGGCTCGATCGCGCTCCGCGGGGACGCAACGAGAAAGGCCCCTGGTGGAAACGCCGTGACGAGTACGGTGCGCGCTGAGACTGCTGCCGGCTTTACGGACCCTTGCGCCGTGGACCGCCGGGTGGTTTGGTCGCCTGGTTGTACGGGTCGTAGCCCCCACCCCGGTCGCGGTCATCCTGAATGCGCAGCTCCTCGTCCTCTTTGTCCTCGACCTTGAGGTTCGGCATCTCCAGTTTCCGCAGCAGCCGGGAGGTGGTCCCGATGGCGTTTCGCCCGGTTTCCTTCAGCCAGTCCCAGACGGCATTGCCGCGATCGTCGTGGCGAACGCGGCCGGAAGGGATTGGGTCATGCGGGTCGGAGGGGCGGGACGACGGGGAAGCAGCGCCTGAGCGGGTATCCTGAGGAGGCGCCTTGACGGATCCAGCCGCTGATTGACTCGGCAGCGTGGATTTCGATGTAGACCGTTGCGGGGGCTCCATAATGCGTCCACCCGACGCCATGACACGCCTATGCGGACTATAGCGGAGTTCCCGCAGGCGCACCACCCGCCATAATACGATACAGCTCTTCCAGGGGAGGTTTCATGATGGGTCGCTCGGCATACGCGTCTCTGCCAGCCGTTCTGCTCGCGCTTGCTTCCCTACCGGTTTCGGCGGCCGCAGGGCCGATCGGGCTCACCGACTACCGCATGTTGGTGGGCATTGCATCACCGCAATTCTCGCCCGATGGCAGGCAGATCGCCTTCCTGACCGTGCGATCGGACTTCGTCCGCGATCGCTACGAGGCGACCTTGCGCGTGATTCCGGCTGCCGGCGGTGAGTCGCGCGCGGTCGTCGTGGACATTCCGGATCTGGAAGAGCCCAGGTGGTCGCCCGACGGGCGCTCGCTGGCATTCCTCGGTTCCGTGGAGAACGGAAAAAAGCAGATCTACACGGTACCCGCGGCCGGCGGAACGCCGACGGCGCTCAGTGACGCGCCGAACGGTGTAGAGCAGTTCGCGTGGAGCCCGAATGGCGACACGATGGCCTACGTTACGCCTGACGATTCTCCCGTCAGCGACCGGGATCGCCGTACGCATCAGGATCTCTTCATCATCCAGCACGACGACTACCTCGTAGATAAGCCGGCCGTCCCCTCGCATATCTGGCTGCTTTCGGTGAAGACGGGCAGGGCCCGTCAACTGACGCGCGGCTCGACGAGCGTGCTCGAGGCTGCGCCACCCTTCGGCGGGCGGCCCTCTGCGCCATCATGGTCGGCTGACGGCCGCTGGATCGTGTACACACGGCAGGCAGATGCCGATGACGCCGACTCGGACAGGACCACTGCCGTAGCGGTGAACGTTGCGAGCGGCGAGGAAGGTGCACTCAGCACTCGGGACAGCTACGAATATGACCCGCGCTTCGCCCCCAAAAGTGGGGAAGTTGCCTACCTGTACCTGCACGGGCCCGGCGCCGTGAGCGACGTCGATCTGTTTGTTGGTGCGCCCGACGGCGGTGCCGTTCGGGACGTGAGTGCCGGACTGGATCGGAATCTCCTCCCGGACTTTGCCTGGCTGCCGGACGGCGGCGGCGTAGTCGTGATGGCCGACGATCACATCGGCAGCAAGCTCTACCTGCAGCCTCTGCACGGTCGGGGGCACGCGCTGAATCTCGGTGCTCTCAATCCTCTCGATCTCGCTTCCTCTGCCGACGGCGCGCTGGCGGTGATCGCAGACAGCGCTTCGCAGGCTCCCGAGCTGTACCTGCTGCGCACGACCGATAGCGCACCGCAGCAGCTCACGCACTTCAACAGCCGCTTTGCAGCTTTCACGTATCCCAACAGCACCGAGGTGCAATGGCGTGCCTCGGATGGCCAACCTGACGATGGTATCTTGACCTATCCCGAGGGTTTCCATCCGGGCAAGCGCTACCCGCTGATCGTCTTCAGCCACGGGGGTCCGGAGGCTGCATCGACAGCGGACTTCGACAGCGGAGAGATCGGGCCCCTGCGCGATCTGTTCGCGGCTCGGGGGTATCTGGTCTTCGAGCCCAACTACCGCGGCAGTGACAATCTCGGCAATGCCCATGAGCATGCCATCTACCGCGATCCCGGATCAGGCCCCGACAAAGACGTCATCTCCGGCATCAAGATGCTGGAGGCGAAGGGTATCGTCGATACCGCGAGGATCGCCGCCGTGGGGCACTCCTACGGGGGCTACATGACGGCCTGGCTGATTTCGCATGAGCACTTCTGGCGCTGTGCGGTGGTGGCGGACGGCGCGTTCGATTGGACGCAGGAATACGAGCTGTCTGGCGCCGGCAACCTGGCCTGGACCCGTGACTCGCTCGGCGGCACTCCGTGGGACAAGGCGAGTGCCGAGCTGTATCGCACCGGCTCGCCGATCACCTACGCCGGCGACATCACCACGCCCACGTTGATCGTTTCCGGCACCGACGATGTCACCGTCCCCATCACCGAATCCTTCGCGCTCTACCATGCGCTGAGCAGCCGGCACGTCCCCGTGACCTTCATCGGGATCCCGGGCGCCCACCATTCACCACAGGACCCGGTGCATCGGGAGTTGTATTATCGTGCAGTCGATCAATGGGTGGCGGCCCGCCTCGGCCACGATGCGGGCGGAGCCGATTAGCCGCTGAGCAGAAAGGACCCCGTATGCGTGTCTCGAGCGTCGAAGTGACTCCGGTGAGCGCGCACGGTCCGGCGGCGTGGGCATGCCTGGAGCGCTATTTCGAAGAGCTCGCCGCCCGCTTCCCGGAGGGATTCGACTGGGGCAGCGACGGTGGGGTGGAGCTGGACGACTACCTGCCGCCGGCCGGCGTCTTCCTGGTGGCCCAAATCCTCGGTGAGCCCGCCGGCTGTGGCGCGCTGCGCACCTTCTCGCCGGGAGTCGGCGAGATCAAGCGCATGTGGGTGTCGCCGGAGGTTCGCGGTCTGGGTGTGGGCCGCAGGCTCCTGGAAGAGCTGGAGTGCGCAGCGCGGGCGCGCAGTCTGCACGCGGTGCGTCTGGATACTCACACCGCCCTCGCGCAGGCGCTGCAGCTCTATCGCAGCTCAGGCTACCGGGAGATCCCGCGGTTCAACGACAATCCGTACGCGCACCACTGGTTCGAGAAGACCCTCGACTGAAGGGCTGCTACCAGTATTGCAGCGGCATCGCCCGGTAGGACGCCGGGAAGAACTGCTTCAGGCTTTGTAGCTTCGGTACGTCGTTGACTTCGATGTACTCCATGTGCGGGTTCTTGATCATGAAGTCTTGCTGACTGAGATCGACCGGGTTGAAGAGAGGCATCGGATCGATGCGAGTCACGATCTTCTTCGGGAAGACCTTGGACTGATCGAGCTGCGCGACGTAGGCCTGCGCGATGCGGCGCTGGTCGTCGTTCAGGTAGAAGATGTCGGAGCGATACCCGCTGCCGACGTCGGGACCCTGACGATTGAGCTGCGTGGGATCATGCATGGAAAAGAAGATCTGCAGCAGCCGGCCATAGCTGAGCACCTTGGGGTCGAAGGTGATCTGCACCGACTCCGCGCCGCCGTCCTCGTCATTGCGTCCGCCGGTGAAACCTGCGACCACGCGCTTGATTCCCTTGACGTGCTCGAAGAGCCCTTGCGTTCCCCAGTAGCACCCGCCCGCGAGCACGGCCTTCTCGGAAGAGGCCGGGGCATGGGAATCATCCACCGCGGGAGGCGGAGCCATCGTCGGCGGCGTCTCCTGCGCCCAGGCGGCACACGATCCGAGCATCAGAATGCCAACGGCCAGCGAGCGGTTCATTGCAGGCTCCTGAGGATCGGGGTCCATGGCTGAGATCCCGATTCTGCCGCACCACCCAGCCCCGGAACAGGGCCATTATCCCGCGCCAGGGCCTGTAGGAAGACGGGAGAGACCGTCCGGCGCAAAAATGGACCAGCTCCGGTGAGAGGGCGGCCGTTCGGCAGTTGTCTTGCCGGCAGGACAGCGCGGGCGTTACTGTATACCGATGGCGGCCGTACTCCTTTGGCTCATCCTCCTCGTCCTCTGCTGGCCGCTGGCCCTGCTGGCGCTGGTCCTCTGGCCACTCGTCTGGCTTCTGACGCTGCCTTTTCGTGTTCTCGGAATCGCCGTCGAGGGCGTATTCGGCCTGCTGCGGGCGCTGATCCTGCTGCCGGCGAGGGTTCTCGGCGGCAGGCTGTAGCGCCCGGCCTGGTGCGGGGCGCGCGATTTTCCCTCAGTCGCCCCGGCGCGTCTCGAGGTTGGCGAGCGTCCCGTCTTCCGCGACTTCGAGCGTGAATTCGATCGGCTGGCAACAGACCTGACAGTCTTCGATGTAGCTCGTGGACCCGGAGCTGAGATCGATCACCGTATCGAAGGTCTCGCCGCAATACGGGCACTGCACCGGCTGCGACTGTACGCTCTCGGGGTTGCCGCTCCCGGCCGCGGCATCCCCGGGCTCGATGACCGGCTCGAGGCCGTACCGCTCGTCCACATCCGGCGGAATCTCCTTGCGCGGCACTGCGGTGCTACTCACCCACTCTCGGCGAGCGCGCGGCGACGGGCAGTGCCTCGCCGTTGATCTCGTCGCTGGAAGCGGCCACGCGCGTCCTCGCTGAATTCAACATCATGGCAGCCGCATACAGCACCACGCACACGACCAGCCAGCGCAACCAGTTCAGCGGTAGAGCCTTGATCAGGTAGGCGGCGATGAGCACCGCCGGCGGCCCCCCGATGGCAAATCCCAGCGCTACCGGCGAGCTGTAACGCCGGGTACGGACGAACCGTATGCCACCGATCGGCATCAGGAAGGCGCACGAGCCCATCATGATGGGGAATGCCGCCCGCGGATTGAGTCCAAGTAGGCTCAACATGATCAAGCACGGGGCGTACAGCCCTATCCCGAGCGTCATCAGCGCCCCGAGCACGAGGTTGCCGACCACGGCTACCAGGAATTGGGTGCCGGACAGGGCAGTCGCGGCCCCGCCAACCGGCATCCAATTCATGTTGGATGCAATAAACAGAGCGGCAGCGATGGCGAGCGCGGTCCCCATACCTACCTGAATGGCGCGTCTCGGCATGTGGGCGACTATGCCCGCACCGAGCCATGCACCGACTATGGACGCCGCGATCATCGCGATGAGCAGGCGCGGGTCGACGACGATCGCCGCGATGAAGATGAGTGCCTCGGTTAGAACCGGCAGGGCGTGGCCGACGTTGAGCGTGCCGGGGATGTCCTCGTCCGCAATGCGGCGGGTGAACTTCAGCGCTGCAGTCGTCGGAGCGAAGTTGCCGATTCCGAGCGTATCGAAGAAGTTGGTGACGAAGCCAACGGCCAGGTCAAACGCACGGGGATTACCGCCCGATGCCGATCCGGCAGCGACCGGGCCGGCAGTCGAAGGTGCGGCAGTACCCTTGGCGTCGCCGCCCGGCGGTCCTTCGGCGGCAGCGAGCCGCTGCTCGAGCTGAGGCCAGCGCCAGACGAACCAGAGCGTCATCGCTGCGAGGAGGCCGAGCACCGCGCGCGTGATGCTGCTCACCGCAGGGGTGAGGTACCAGATGATTCCGATGATCGCGACACCAAGCGCGCCGAGCAGCGCACGCAGCCCGCGGCTCATGCCACCCTCTTCATCGCCAATGAGCCCTCATCCGCGCCTCAGGGACATTCACCTCCCATGCTACACCGTATACCATTGAGGGAACGGTGCAAATCACTCGCAAGGGTCCGCTATGCCATCCCAGAATTCCTCGCCAGGCTGCACGTGGTCCGGCGTATTGCCGGCCGTAACCACCCAGTTCGACGCCAGTCTCAGGGTCGACCTGCCCGCCACGCGTGCGGTGCAGTCCGCTCTGGTGGAGGAGGGCGTGCATGGCCTGGTGGTGCTGGGGACGTGCGGGGAGAACAATTCCCTGACTGCCGAGGAGAAGCGCTCGGTGCTGCGCGCCGCAGTCGAGGCGGTCAAGGGCCGCGTGCCGATCATCGTCGGCGTTTCGGAGCTGACGACCGCGGCGGCAGTGGCATTTGCCAGGGATGCCGAGGCGATCGGGGCGACCGCTCTCATGGTGTTGCCGGCAATGGTGTACGTGCCGGCCGCGCACGAGCTGGAATTCCACTTCCGCTCCGTCGCCGAAGTCACGCGCTTGCCCATCATGCTCTACAACAATCCGCCGGCCTACCGGGTGAGCATCGAAACCGAGACTCTCGTCCGCCTGTCGGATGTCCCCAACATCGTCGCGGTGAAGGAATCCGCGCCGGATCCGCGTCGCTTCACGGATGTGGTCAACGCTTGCGGAGAGCGCTTCGCGCTGTTCGCGGGTCTCGATGATGTGATGTTCGAAGGCATCACACTGGGTGCGCGCGGCTGGGTCTCCGGGCTCACCAACGCCTTTCCGCGCGAGTCCCTGGCGCTCTACGAGGCGCTCCAGGGCGGCGATCTCGCACGCGCCCGCAAGATCTACCGTTGGTTCATGCCGCTACTGCACCTCGACGCCGAACACGACCTGGTGCAGTCGATCAAGCTCGCCGAGCAGATCATGGGCCGCGGCAGCGAGAGGGTGAGACCGCCGCGGCTGCCGCTTACCGGAGCGCGACGGGAAGAGGTGACGCGTCTGGTCGAGCGCGCGGCCGCGACACGCGATCAGGCTGCCTGACGCCGGCTGCCTTTCGCCGGGGTTGCGCGCTTGCACGCAGGCTCAGCCGCAGCGAGCGGCACGCCATCTGCTTGCTCCGAGGTCGTTTCGTTGGGCGCACCTGGACGAGGAGGCATGTATGGCAACGTTGAGCGGCCTGAAAGTGGCCATCCTGGCAGCGGAAGGCTTCGAGCAATCCGAGCTCATCGAGCCGCGCAAGGCGCTCGAGGATGCGGGCGCGGAGACCCGTGTGATATCGCCTGCCAAGGGCGAGGTGCAGGGATGGAAGCACTTCGACAAAGGCGAGTCCGTCGCGGTCGATGTGCCGTTGGAGCAGGCTGACGCCGCGGACTATGACGCGCTGTTGCTGCCGGGCGGTGTCGCCAACCCGGACCAGCTCCGCGCGATGCCGAAAGCCGTGCAGTTCGTGCGCTCCTTCTTCGAGACGGGCAAGCCCGTGGCTGCGATCTGCCACGGTCCCTGGACCTTGATCGATGCCGGGGTAGTGCGCGGCCGCACGCTGACCTCCTGGCCCTCGCTCAAGACGGATCTCGTCAACGCGGGGGCCCTGTGGGTCGATCAGGAGGTCTGTGTCGATCACGGGCTGATCTCCAGCCGCAAGCCGGCCGACATCCCGGCCTTCAACCAGAGAATGATCGAGGAGTTCGCCGGTGGGCGGCAGTCGGGCCGATCTGCTGCTTCGCGGGCATCGCCGGGCGCATCGCCGCGATCGCACTGACCGCAGGTCGCTCAGGGGAGGCTCGGCCGCGGCGATGGGGCCGCGTGAGCGGCGCCGGGCGCGTGTTATGATCGAGCTTGCGTTGCAGGTCGCGGCGGACGGGTCGCGGCGCAGCGCCAGCCCGATAGGGATCTCATGGTCACACTCCGCCCGCGACACTCAAGCAGGTGATCGAGCCCGGCGTCGAGATCTATCGCTCGTTCCGGCGCCGCGACTGCGAGGATCGCGCCTTCATGCTCGGAGCCGTGGGCATCACCAGTGCGATCGCAGCGCACAGCGGGCAGTTTACACTGGAAGTCACCGAGGCCGATGCGCATCGGGCGCTCGATCAGCTGCACGAGTACGAGGCCGAGAATCAGCCTACGCAGCCGGCACCGCCTCCGCCGCCACTGCATCGCAATGCCTGGGCGGGATGTGTGGGTTATGCCGTATGCCTGCTCGGCGTTGCCTACGCCATTTCCAATGGCCTCGTCCGCCTGGACGCGTTCCACATCGGGGAGCTGGATGCCGCCCGCGTGCAGAGCGGACAGTGGTGGCGCGCATGGACTGCGCTCACATTGCATTTGAGTGGCCCTCATCTTGCCGCCAACCTGGGCGCGGGCGTCTGGTTCGGCTACCTCGCGGGGCGTCAGCTCGGCGTCGGCACGGCGTGGCTGCTCATCGTGTTGGGTGGGGGCATGGCCAACCTGTTGGAAGGCCTATTTGGTCCACCGTGGCATCAGTCGGTGGGCGCGTCCACTGCCGTATTCACCGCGCTGGGTGTGATGTCGGCCTATACCTGGCACGAGCGTCTGCGGCTGCGGCAGAGATGGGTCCAGCGCTGGGGCCCGCTGGTGGCTGGGATCATTCTCCTCGGCTGGCTCGGCACGGCCGGCAAGGAGACCGACGTCATGGCTCACATTCTCGGCTTCGGATTCGGCGTGCTGCTGGGCGCAACGGCGGCGCTGTCGGCCGTGAGTCGCCGCCTGCATGACCTCCGCCAGTGGCCGGCCGGGCTGGCGGCCATCACGATCGTGGCGGCCGCCTGGGGTCTCGCCCTAACGAGCTGAGCCACTCCTGCGCATATCCTCGCCGGATCTCTCGGCCGGGTAGGGCCTGGCCATCAGGCCGCGCCATACGATACGGTTGAATCCGACGGCATCCACTTTGTCTTCCGACGAGAAATCCAGGCCCTGCGTCGCGCTCGCCCAGTAGGCGGCGGAATGCGTCGGGCGAAGGGCTTTGGCGCAACTCCCTGCAGCGGCACCGAGCGGCAGCTTCGTCCCGGTCAGGAGGCACGACGGCGCCGCCGTAAAGCTCCAATCCCTCTGCCGCATATCGAATATATCCGTCATGGGCCGCTCGTTGGCATCGAAGATGCTGAGATGGTCGATGCCGAGGATGTCTTCGATGGTCCGGAGCACGTTGACGGTCGTGAAATATTCGCTCACCACAGCGTGTTGCTTCACGTATGGCCCGATGACATAAGCGGTGCTGCGGTGCGCATCCACGTGGTCGGGCCCATCCTGGGCGTCATCCTCCAGAATGAAAACGAGCGTGTTGCTGCGATAGGGACTGTGGGCCACCGCCTGGACCAGGAGCCCCACGGCGTAGTCGTTGTCGGCCTGCTGCAGCTCCGGCGTGTTCACGCCGTCCAGCGCATAACCGAAATCCCCCATGTGATCGCCCGGGAGCCAGAGCAGGGACAGCTGCGGCAGATTCCCGTGCCGGATGAAGCCGGTGAATTCGCGCTGCCACTCCCGCTCGCGAAAGAAATCCGGAAAAGCAGGCTGGAAGCTCCTGTAGTACGGGTCGCTGATGCTCAGCAGATCCTGGTATGCCGGATACATGACGCGCAAATGATCGGCATGGGGATCGAGATCCAGCGGGATGTTGTGTGGATCATGGGGGTCGTAGCGCGTGGTATCGCCTTCCATGCCGTAATTGCGCACCGAGCGCCCGGCGCGCAGCGCGGCGCTCCAGATGTAACCCTGCTGTGAGAGGCCGCCCGGGCCGTCGATTCCCGCAACGTCGTTGCCGCCGGGCAGGAGGTCCGGATCGTTCGGAGTTCCGGGGTTGGCCTTGCGGCGCTCGGCCAGCGTCGCATACGCAACGTTCACCCCGCGGTTCAGACCCTGCGTATCGGCGGTGACGCCGCGGAGCGCATAGGCAGGGGGCACGGTCTTCACGCCCTGGTCGCTCTCGCGCGCCGCGGTGCTCCAGGGCCAACCCTCGCTGCTCACCTCACCGGAAACGTAGAAGTTATCCAGGTCGACGAATCCGCGGGCCAGCGCGTGAAAGTTGGGTGTGTTTCCGGCGCCGAATTCGGTGATCGCAGGATCGCCATTGCCCTCGCCGAGGTCGCCCAGGACCTGATCGTAGGTGCGGTTCTCCTTGATGATGTAGATCACGTGCTTGATCCTGCTGCGCAGGGCCGACATGACCTCGACGTCATGGGGCGCCGCGGCCACGTTGAAATTGTCGTTGGCAAGGACCTGCTGGGTCAGGGTCGCGAGCTCGCTGTCGGATGGAAGCGGGAACGTCAGGAACCCGGCTTTCGAGAGCTGCAGCACGTAGGCGTTGCTTGCCAGCGCCTGCACCGGATGACCGCGGTGATTGCGATTCGCAGAGTTCGGGCCCGGGTTGCTGCGGGTGTTGACGACGTAGAGGCGCTGCTGCAGGCGGCCGGCCACCACCGCCTCGGGATACCATCCCGTCGGGATCAGGCCCGTAACCACCGGCCTTCCTCTGGCGAGCGCAACGACGGCTACGGCGTTCATGCCGCCATTCGTCACATATAGATGTCTGCCATCCGGTGACAACGCGAGGCTGTTGGGCGCCACGCCGCGGTATGCATAGTGCGAGGGCACCATGCCGGGCGGCGCGATGCTGGGGATCCGGCCGGTCACGCGATTGGTGTCGGTATCGATCACGGCGACCGCATCGCTGTTGTCGCAGGCCACGTAGAGGTGTCTCTCGTCTGCATCCAACAGCATCTTCACCGGGTTCCCCTGCAGGCTGATGCGCTTGACGACCCGCGGCCGCGCCCCCCTCGAGATGTCGACGACGTCTACTTCGCGATCGCGCTGGCTGCCGATATAGGCCGTCGAGTCGCCCTTGATGATCACCCAGAACGGATTCTCGCCGCCCGCGACCCCGTGGTGCCCGCCGGACTTTCCGGGCCGAAGGTCGAGCTCCGACCTCACGCTGTGGCTGGCGAGATCGACGAGCGAGATCGAGTCGTTGAAGTAGTTGGCGGCTATGAGCTGCCTGCCATCCGCGCTCACCCCGAGACCGGCCACTGCCGGACCGATGCCCATGCCGTTGCCGGCCCTGTGCCGGAGCTTGATGGGCTGATAGGCCTCCGCCCACCGGGCGCCCTCGAGCGTGTAGGCGTGCACATCGTCGTCACCGCCCCCCGATACATAGAACTGTCTGCCATCGGGCGCGAACGCGAGGCCGGCAAAGGTATTCGGCACCTCTATCACCTGCTCTTCGCGAGCGTGGGCAGTGCTCACGTCATATACGAACACGTACTCATTCGAGTCCGGCTGCGACTTCTTGCCGGCAGCCGTGTAGAGCAGATTGAAGCCGCTGGTGAGAATGAGCAGAGTGCGCCCGTCCGGACTCAGGGCCTCGGTGATCGCCTGGCCGGCGGTATACTTCGGGAAGTCCTTCAGGTGCGGGTTGAGTCGGGTGAAGTCGGCTCCCGGCGCCGCCAGTGGCGTCACGAACTGTCCGGTCGGAAGCTCGCTCCGGTCCTCGTCATGGGCGGAATCGGGGCCGGCGGCGCCGATGGCAGGAAACAGCCCCGATGCGAGGATTGCGGCCAACACGAAGAAGCGGCTCGTCATGCAGTAGGCTCTCTTTTTGCGTGCGGATCAGAAGCGGCCGCGCCTCATGGTTGCGTGACTCGAGGACGATGGCCCGGTGTCGGCCCGAGCCGGACGATGCGGTCGCCGCGGAAGCTGCTCGCCCAATAGTCCGGACCGTATTGCAGGGCGGCCGAAGCCGCCGCGAACGTGGATGTAGGCGCTACGCTCCAACGAGACCGGACCGCGCGCACCCGGGGATCGACCGTAACGATCATCGAGCCGACGCTGCACTCAGCGGTACCCGAGCAATTGATGATGTCCCTGGCGCTGCCGACCTGCCCTGCGATCAACAGTCTGCCGTCCGGCAGCCAATGGAGGTTGTCCGGATGGAGGCTGCCGAGTTTGATGCTGCCCGGGGCTGCGCTATTTCGCACCGAAAGCACGCGCAGAGTTCCATCGTTCCAGTCATTCACGTAGAGGGTCGTGCCGTCAGCCGACGCAGCCACTCCGTTGTCGCCCCCGAACCCGCTGCCTGCGACCCGGACCCAACCGTCGTGCCGTGTCCATCTGTCGACGTAACCTGCAGGCCTGCCCGCCAGCAAGGCCGCCTGGCCTTGGGCTCCGACGGTGCCGAAGCTCGTCACCGCCAAGCCGTCGGGCAACGCGGCAACTGCATTGGCCGACATGTCGGCAGGAAGAATCACACACCCTTTCCAGCTCAATCGCGGGCCGTTCGCGCCGGCGTGAATATCGAATACCTCGATCGATTCCCGACCTCCGTGGTTCACCGCGAAAAGCTCCGTTGCGCCGCTCGGCCGGCGACGTATATCGAGGCCGTGCGTGATGAGGCCAGCGGCAACGGGTGCGCCCGGGCAGTCTGCATACTCGGCGGCGGCGCGTCCGGAGAAGTCCGGTACCAGGGCGCGCGCGGTCCGTCGCTCGAGATCAACGAGAAACAGACCTCCGCCAGGCACCGGACCCTTGGCCAACCGGCTGACAATGGCCCATGGCGAGCCGGCCAGCCGCACGAAATCCTCGGGATTCTTCAGCCCGCAGATCTGGTCGCGGGTGCACGGCCCAGCCGCCTCCGCCGGCGACCGGGAAGCGAGTGCGAGAGCCGCGATACACGCAATCGCCACCGCAGCGCGCACCAACAGCTTCGCCGATGAGGTGCTCATGGCGGTAGTCCGTCTCGGATGCCCATCGTAGTTTCAATACGCCCGGCTGCACTTTATGGGATCGCTTGCCCGCCAGAAAGACGGGCGTGCCTCACGGGAAGGGCGACCCGTCGCAATCGACGCATGCCTCTCGCCAAGTGCGTTCAAGGACTGGCGGGGTCGCCATCACCAGAACCCGTGCCTCGCCCGGGGAATGGGCCACATGCGGATGATTTACACGTGCCGAGGCTCGAATCAGATAATGTGCTGACTTGTGTGATGTGACACGTCAGGTAGCGGAGGAGCGATGACGCGACACGATTTGTATCGGATGACCCTGCTGGCTTTGCTCTGTCTGCCGGCAATTCCCGTGCAGGCAGCCCTGACTCCGGAGCAGGCCGCACAAAATCAGCCGGTCACGCCCTTCAGGATCATAGGCGACATCTACTACGTCGGCGCGTCGGATGTCTCTTCCTACCTCATCCATACCTCCGGTGGTCTCATACTGCTCGACGGGGGATTCGCCGAGACCGCGCCCCAGATAAAGAGCAACATCGTGAAGTTGGGCTTCAAGATGTCCGACGTGAAGATACTCCTCAACGGTCACGCGCACCCCGACCATGCCGGCGGCCTCGCGGCGCTGAAGCGAATGACTGCGGCGCGGTTCTACGCCATGGACGAGGAGGTCACGCCGCTCGAGCACAGCGGACGAGGAACATTTTATCGGGGCGATCGTAAACTCTTCGACTCCATCCATGTCGATCATACCTTGCACGATGGCGATGCCGTTACGCTCGGAGGCACTACCCTGACGGCACACCTGACCGCCGGGCATACGCCCGGTTGCACCACGTGGTCGACAAAGACTCTCGAAGGCGGCAAAACCTACGCCGTCGTCTTTTTGTGTCAGCTGTCGCTGAGCGGCGGCCAGCCTTTCGTGCACAACTCCATTTATCCGCATATGGCGCAGGACTACCGGCATACGTTTGCCGTACTTGGCGGCATGCCCTGCGACGTGTTTCTGGGCGAGCATGGACACATGTTCGATCTCAAAGGCAAGTTGGCGCGCCTGGCCACACATCCCGCGGAGAATCCATTCATCGACCCGGCGGGGTGCAGGCAATTCGTCGCGCAGTCCAGGAATGAATTCGAGGCTGAGCTGAAGGAGGAGGGGGCCGCAGCCGGACAGCACTAGGCCGGGTGCGTCGCCGCGGAACGAAAGTCTTCGGGACTTTGGCGGTGGCGATCGCAGCTGCCGTTGCGCTGACGCGGCTCAGGGACCCTCGACCTGGTATCCCATCCGCCTGAAGGTCGCGAGCGTGCCGTCCGACCCCAGCAGCCGGTCCATCGACTGCATCGCCAGAGTCGTCTGGTTCTGAGCGAGGGCCTGCACCGCCGCGTTCATCCAGTTCTGCTGCGCTTCTGTCACGAGCGAGCGCACGCGCGCCGAGCCTGACACCGCCTCGAGGCATGTGGCGCGGTTGTCCGTATGAGGCAGGCGGCGCAGCAGGGCGACATCCCCGAGTGCCCAGGCGCGTGCCCGGGCCTGCATCGGTCCGAGGTCGGTTTCGAGTCGCGTCAGCACGGATTGCAGGCAGGCGATCTCAGCCGCGCGAGGTACGTTCGCCAGATCACGCATCACGTCCACGGGATCCTTCACGAGAAGCTTGTCTTGGCGAATGGGCACACTCTCGCGTCTCGCGAGGTCGAGCACGGTCCGCTGAATGTCGTTGCGAGGAGTCAGGTCGGAGGCGGCGAGCGCATCATCGTAGAGACGTCGGGCGGCCAGGATGGGGCGCAGCTCCTCGATCCGTCGATCGTTCGGTGCGAAGCGCAACTTGAGCGCACTGAAGCGGGCGTAGAGGTCCGGCAGCAGCACGGCCCGCAGCGGCAGGTGATCGGGATTGGTCTGGGACTTACGCCACAGCACGTACAGGTGCACCGCGATGAAGGGATGAAATCCGATCCCGACGGAGGGCCACGCGGGAATGACCTCCTGCGTCTGCCGCAGGAGTCGCTGAATATCCTCGGACTGCCAGACCATGCGTCTCGGCAGTGGCGCCACGGTCCCGAGCACCCACAGCGCACGCCCGTCTTTGCTGACGCGCCAGAGTTTGGGGCCGCGATACTTGCCAGAGATCACGACCTGCGCGGACAGCGCGACCTGAGGGGCAGTCCCTTCCTGCAGAGCCGTGGCACGGCCTGAGCCTGCCGAAACGAGGAGTGCGGCGGTCGCGAGGAGGCTGACGAGGCTACGGGAACGGAGCATCCGATGAGTCATCCGCCGAATCAATTGTTCGTCGGCGGTGCCAGCGGTGCCACGTGCGTCGTCCGCACGTAGACGCGAGTGAAGGTGAGCTTCGTCCTGCCGCCGGTCAAGTGCACCGTCATAGTGAGGCGGCCGTCCTGCGACTGGCTGAAAGTCTGGATGATTTCCGGTCCCCACTGTGGCTTCGTATCGATCACGTAATCGGTTCCCTTCCAACCCGATATTTGCTGAGCATCGCCTTGCTCTGCAGTGATGTCACTCACGAGACCAGGCGTGTACTGATTGGCGGAATCCCCGGATGTGACCATGAAGGCGTTAGGGCCCACGGTGATTCTGATGTAGTCCCCGCGCGGGACACTGGACATCAATTCATCCACGGGGGACGAGCGTGGTGGTCCAGCGGCTGCTTCATCGACTAGCCCCAATGCACTATCACCAGTTCCCGTGCCCTGCCCTGCGTGACCTGCCGGTCCACCCTCGTGCATGGGTCGAGTTCCACTCTGTGGTCCCTGAGATTGCAGACCGCGCCTGCCCTTCTTGTTCTGTACACGCAGCTGGTCGACCGCCTTACCGAGATCATCACTGTGGGCCGGGTCGAGCTTCCAGTCGCCGGCGAGGCGCACGCCCGGCGGCTGCTGCGCGGAGAGCCCGCTCGTTGCGCAGCTGGTCAGGAGACCCACCAGAGCGGTGGCGCACAGTGGCGCGGCGCGAGCCCGGAGTGACGACATGGAATGCTGCTCGGTAGGCGGATGAGACGAAGCGCGGTATTCGACCGTCGTAGCAGCGCCTAAGTTCTGGACGCCGCCGCGCGAGAGGCCAAGGCCTCGATACGCTTCCAATCCCGGGTGGCGATGGCCTCCGCTGGCGACAGCCAGGAGCCTCCTGCGCAGAGGACGTTCGGCAGATCGAGATATGACTTCACGGAATCCTGAGTAATGCCTCCAGTGGGACAGAAGCGAGCCTGCGGAAAGGGGCCTCCCAGAGCCTTGAGCATTGCGATGCCGCCCGCGGGGCCAGCCGGAAAGAATTTGAAACAGTGATGGCCATGCGCCAGTCCCTGCATCAGCTCCGATGCGGTCGCCACCGCCGGCAGGTAGGGTATCGGACTGGACGCCGCCGCAGTCAGGAGCGCCGGTGTCGTGCCCGGTGAGATCGCAAAGGTTGCGCCGGCGCTCGCCGCAGCCCGCAGATCTTCCTCGGATACGACCGTGCCCGCACCCACGGCGATCTCCGGCACCTGACGCGCGATTGCTTCCACGGCAGAAAGCGCCGAGCGCGTCCGAAGCGTGATCTCGACCACCCGGATGCCGCCGCGTACGAAGGCCCGGGCCAGCTCCGGCGCGACCTTCGCCTCCTCGATGACGACCACCGGCATGACGGGGGACAGCCGCAGGATCCGCTCAATTTCCGCGCTGGGGGGCATGGGCTCCGACTCGATATTTTGCTTACACCCGATATCGTGCAGCAAAATGGGGCCATGCGACAGCGGGCGTTGCAAGCCGTACTGCTGGTTCATGCCATCGAGCAGGCCGATCTGGCAGGCGATGTCTTGCCGCTCGGGGACCGCATCGATGCCACCCGCGAGGCGGTCAATGGTCGCCCGTTGCCGCCGGCCGGGGCTGAGATCAACAGTGATGCCGAGCGGCTGCTCGCGCGCCGCGCCAATGCGCTGCTCGCGCGCCTGCGGATCAGGTCACCCGGCGTCGATCATGTCCTCGCGGCCGCTGCGGGCCCGACCGGCTTCGACCGTACACTGCTGTTGCTCGCATTCGTACTGGGCTTCGGGCTCGCGTTCGTCGATGGCGGACGAATCGACATCTTCGCCTATCCGCTCATTGGACTCGTGATCTGGAATCTGATCGTCTATCTCGTCCTGATCATCGGGACGTTCAGGTCTGCGGAACGAGGCAGTCGGGCAGCGGACACAGTGGCGGCTCGTGAGTTGAGGTCCGTTCGGCGTGACGGATTTCTCAGACGGTGGCTCGCGGGAGCGTATGCGAGCCGCGTGCGCGCGCGGATCGACGCGTTGATCACTCATTCGATCGGCTTCAATGCGCCCCTTGCACCGGGCCTGCGCCGCTTTGCGGCGGGCTGGGGGGAGCTCGGCCGCCCACTGTTCCGGGAGCGATCGCGACGTCTGCTGCATCTAGCAGCCATCCTCGTCGCCATCGGTCTGATGGTCGGCTATGGCCTGAGAGGGTTGTTTCTCCGTCAGCCGGCCGGATGGGGAGCCACTGTCTTCGGGCCCACGAGTGCCCATACAGCGCTGCTGACGCTGTATGGTGCCGGGTCCGCGTTCTCTGGCGTCCGGGTGCCGTCAGCTCAGGATATCCAGGCGCTCCAGTGGATCGGGCCATCGGGCGGCGGCGGGGCGGCCGGACCATGGGTGTACCTCATTGCGTGCACGGCACTGATCTACATCGTGCTTCCACGGGTGATCGCCGTGATCATCACGACGTTGAGCCTCTGGCGTCACGCGGCGACGTTGCGGGCGCCACCTACGTTCCCGGGATATCTCGCCTCCGTGCTGCGTCCGCTGTCTTCTACTCCGGCCGAGCCTCCATCAGCCGAATCTCGTGCGCCCGAACCCCCACCGCCCGAGCCTCCTCCGCGCGAGCCCCGCCTGCCGAACCGCGCGGCTGAGCTACCGGCCCGCCCGTCACTCTGTCGCGCTCTCGAGAAAGGTGAGCCGGCGGCTGGTGGCATCCAGTCGCACGCGAACTCCGAGCGGCACGGGTAAATTCGGGGCCTCATGGCCAATCGGAAATCCCGCGGCGCAGGGCAGGCCCGTCGTGCGAGCCAACTCCCGCAGCACATCGGCGCTGCAATACTCCGCGTCCTTCTGCTCGCAGTCCGTGAAGCCTCCAAGCACGATGCCGCGCACCTGAGTGAAGACGCCTGCAAGCGCGAGATGCGTCCACATGCGATCCAGCCGATAGGGTCGCTCACCGACGTCCTCGAGCAGCAGAACGGCGCCCTCGAGATGT
>DASUHA010000087.1:0-20923 GCA_036273735.1 Steroidobacteraceae bacterium
AACCCGCACTGCGGGCAGCGCTCCGGCAAGGGGGTGTCGGCTCCGCAGTGATGACAGCGAAGCCGGCCCGCCGAAAGGTGCACGGTGAGACGGGCATCGCAATCACGGCACGGCGCGATCCAGCCGCAAGCCGTGCAGAGCAGCGTGGGCGCATAGCCGCGCCTGTTGAGGAAGACGAGCACCTGCCCGCCCGCCCCGAGGTGCCGCTCGATCGCCTGCACTGCCGGCGTGGAGATGCCGGCGCGTACTGTAGATGATCGCAGGTCGATCAGCGCGATGCGCGGCGGCACCGCCTCGGCGGCCCTGCGACTCAACACCAGGCGCGTATATCGGCCGGTGGCGACGTTCTGCAGCGTCTCCAGCGCCGGCGTCGCCGATCCCAACACGACGGGGACGCCGGCGCGATGAGCACGCACCACCGCAAGATCGCGTGCGGAGTAGCGGAAGCCCCCCTCGTGCTGCTTGAACGAGGTGTCGTGCTCTTCATCGACGATGATGACACCCAGGTCTCGGGCAGGGGCAAACACCGCCGAGCGCGTGCCGAGGACGATCCGCGCCTCGGCATTGAAAACCGCCCGCCAGGCGAGCAGCCGCTCATGATCGGTCAGGGCCGAATGCAGCACGGCCATCGGCACTTCGAACCGTTGGCGAAAGCGGCTCACGAGCTGCGGGGTCAGCCCGATTTCCGGCACCAGCACCAGAGCGGTGCGGCCGAGGCGCAAGGCGCGCTCGACCACTCTCAGATAGACCTCGGTCTTGCCGCTGCCCGTCACTCCGTGGAGCACGAAGGCACCGAAGACGCCGAGGGATTCACCAATGCGCCCGATCGCGAGGTGCTGCTCCTCGTTGGGATCAGGGCCGGGGCTGACGACTGCGGATGGCGCCGGCGCGGGGACGGCCGCTGAGGTCTCCTCGAGGCAGATGAGCCATCCACGGGCAATGAGCGCACGCGCCGCGTCCCGCCACGACTCCAGCCGGTCGTCGAGATCGGTGGCCGTGAGACCGGGCGCACGGGGGTCGGCATCACTTCCCGCGCGCGCCGGCGCTTCCTGCTCCGCGAGAGTTGCCAGGAGCTGCCGCTGTCGCGGTGCGCGCTTGGGCTCGCCCCTCGCCCATGCCTCACGGCCGACGGCCGTAAGCAGCCAGCGCTCCTCGGCGGAATGGACGGAGGCCCCGAGCCGCAGCGCCTTGGGCAGTGCCGCAGTCAGCACCTCGCCGATGGGATGATGGTAGTAGTCTGCCGCCCACCCTAGGAGAGCCAGCGCCGCGGTATCGAAGATCGGCTGTGCATCGAGACGCTCCAGCACGGGCTTCAGCCGCTCCTCGGGAAGCTCCGACGCCGCAGCCATTTCCACGGCAACGCCGATCAGGCGCTGCCGCCCGAACGGCACCCGCACCCGCATTCCGGGCTCGACGGCCGCGGCCGGGCTCCCCGGCGACCCCGCTCGGTAGTCGAACAGGCGCCTGAGGGGCGTGGGCAGTGCCACGCGTACGACGGGGAGGGAGTTCATGAATCCAGATGAATCAGAGGCTTATGCAAGTAGCCGCCTCCGTCAACCGTACCCGTCGCAGCCGCGTTGTACCTGTTATGCCAGAGTTTGCTACGCTCGCGCCGCCTTATAGCATGCCGGCTGCCTCTCACGGCGACGTGGACCTGTCGGATTCGTCTAGCAATGCCCGCAACTCAGCGCTCAGCCAGTTCCTGGCCGGGGTAGAGGTGCGCGCGTTCAAGATCGCCCAGGCCGCCCTGCGGCACGAGGACGACGCTCTGGATGCGGTGCAGGATGCCATGCTCCAGCTGGCCCGCGCCTATTCGGCGCGACCCGCGGAGGAATGGAAGCCGCTCTTCTACCGCATCCTGGAGAACCGCATCCGGGACATGCAGCGCAGGCGTACGGTCCGCAACCGGGTGATGTCCTGGTTGCCTTTCCGGGGCGACCCCGATGAGGACGAGCCGGACCCGATCGCGGAGGCCGCCAGCGACGATCCACTTCCGGTGCGCCGGCTGGAAATCGACGAGGCCATGTCGGCGCTGGAGAAGGCGCTCGGCGCGCTGCCGCGCAGACAGCGGCAGGCGTTCCTTCTGCGCACCCTGGAAGGGCTCGATGTCGCACAGACCGCCCAGGCCATGGGTTGCTCGGAGGGCAGCGTCAAGACACACTATTTTCGTGCGTTGCAGACCCTGCGCGCGCAACTCGGGGAGCTCTACGTATGAGCCGGGACCTCAACGGCACCGCTGATTTCGAGCGCCGGCTGCACGCTCTTCTGGAGGAGAGCGTCCAGCGCGTCGGCGGCCATGCACGCTCGCGGTTGAATCAGGCGCGGCACGCGGCGCTCGCCGAGGCGGCGCGGCATCGCGCGTACCTGCCTGCACGAGTGGCGGTGTGGATCAGGCGGCCCCTGCTGTGGATGCCGGCCTCGGGGGCCGTAGCCGCAGCGGTGTTGGTCAGCTTCGTGCTCTGGCCGCCGCATGCCCCTCAGGGGTACCCCGCAGCCGAGGTGAACCATACTACGGTGGAGGATCTCGACCTGCTGGCCGATCGCGATGGGATGGACCTGATGCAGGGCGGCGACGGGCAGTTCTACGAGTGGGCGATGGCGCAGGCCGCCCCGAGCCGGGGGCAGGGCGGCGGCGCGGATCCCAACAGCGGCTGACATGCGTACCCCGCGCCGCATCGGAATCACCGTCTTCACGGCGGCGCTGGCGGTTGCGGCGGGCGCTGCCCGGGCGTCAGACCCGCCCAAGCAGAGCGCCAGCCCTCCGGTGGACCAGGACCTGTTGGAATTTCTGGGCGGCGTCGATTCGCCGGTCGATTCGACGCAGCAGTCCGACGATGACGGTTGGCTGACGTATCTATCTGAGATCAACATCGACAAGGTGGCCAAGGCTTCGCAGACGCCGGCGCAGGCTCCGGCGCAACAGAAGCCTGCGAGCTCCGCCGGCACCGAGAAGCCAAATGGGTAACGGGTTCAAGACAACGATGAACGAGCGCAAGGGGCTGCTGCTTGCGCTGCTGCTCACAGTGGCGCCGGCTTACGCCCTGGCCCAGCAACCGCCGGCCGCTCCCGGCCCGGCGGCTGCTCCCGCCCCGCCGCCGGGCGCGGCCAGCGTTGCCGCCCCCAACCCGGTGCCGTGGTCGAGCCTCTCACCCGAGCAGCAGCGCCTCCTGGGACCGCTTGCAGATCGATGGGGCTCGCTCCCGGCGACGCGCCAGCAGGCGCTCGTGCGCGGCAGCCAGCGGTGGCTCAAGATGAGCCCCGACCAGCGCGCGATGGCACGTCAGCGATTCCAGCAGTGGAGGCAGCTCACGCCGCAGCAACGACAGACGCTGCGGCGTCGCTGGCAGCAGTTCAGGTCCTTGCCGCCGCAACAGCAGCAGGCGATCCGCCGGAGCTACCGTGAGTTCCAGCGGCTGCCGCCCCGGCAGCGCAGCCTGCTGCGCCACCAGTGGCAGAGCGCGACGCCTGCGCAGAGGCAGTTGATGATCCAGCACGCAAACCAGATGCGGAGTCAGCGGCAGATGATGCCGATGCCGCGCTTCCGCATGGGAGTCCCCTCCCGCCGGCCACCTCGCTGATTGGCCAGCCCAGTTACTCCTCAGATCCCGCGGCCCAGGGAGCGGCCCTCGGCCGCTTAGTCATTTGCTTTCGATCTAACGGGAAGGGGGATGCTGCAGACGGCGATGCGGCCGGCCGGTACCTTGAACCAGGGCTCGCGGCGGTTGCGCAGCGACTCCACGTACTGCGAGAAAGTGGGCGTGTCCGTGCGCAAGACCTCGAGCGCAGTTCGCTCCGCGGCCGGGACGTCCGCCGCGATCCGCAGCGACTCGATGCGCACCCAGTGGTGCCGGTCCGTGTACACCCCCAGGGGGCCATCGCCCCGCGGCAGGCTCGAGAGCAGCGGCATGCCTTGCACGACCCGCCCCACCATGGTGGTGTTGCGATCCCACTGCCTCTGCGGCCCGCCGATGATCGCGTAGAGGGCAGTGCCACCGCCGCTGTCGACGTTGTTGCCGCGTGCGGCGCCCACCATGCCGTAGCAGTTGGCGAGCCACGCCCGGCCGAATACCGGATCGCGGGCCGCCGGAAAGCTGTCCGCGAATCCGACCTGCGGGGCGTAGGTGTCAGGATCGGGCAGCGGCGTGAACGGCAGGTCGCGAGACGGCCGCTCGAACTCCGCGGCCACCAGGCGCCTGGCGGTGCCCACCGACTTCTTGCCGGTGGGATCGCCCCATTCCGCTACGGCATTGTCCTGCACGCGAAAGATCGAGAGCCCATCGAAGAAGCGCTGTCGTACCAGCTTCTTGATGTTGGCGACATACCGCGGCGCAAACTCCGGCGCCAGCTCGATCACTACCCGCCCCTGCGGCAGGGTGAGATACAGCGTGTTGTCCGGATCGAGCGCCCGCCAGGCGGACGCGGGCGCGCTCGCCAGCAGCGCCGAGGGCGCAGCGGCGGAATGAGCCCGCAGCGCCTGCATCGAAGGTGGCGTATCGTCCGCTGCATTCTGACCCCGGCAGGGGAAGGCGGCCAGCGCCGCCAGCGTCAGGCCGAGTGCCACCACGTTACGCACAGCCAACCTCCGTCTCAACCAACTGCTTTGATCGCCTGGATGAGCTCCGCGCCCGCTTTCTGCGCATCGCCGTAGAGCATCCGGGTGTTGTCGAGGTAGAAGAGCGCATTCTCGATGCCCGAGAATCCGGCCCCCTGCCCACGCTTGATGACGATCACATTCTTGGCACGGTCGGCATTCAGGATGGGCATGCCGTAGATCGGGCTCGACTTGTCCGTACGCGCGACCGGATTGACGACGTCGTTGGCGCCGATGATGAGGGCGGCATCCGCGGTGTCGAACTCCGCGTTGATCTCATCGAGATCGGCGATCAGGTCGTATGGCACGCCGGCCTCGGCCAGCAGCACGTTCATGTGTCCCGGCATGCGTCCGGCCACAGGGTGAATGGCGAATTTCACCGTCACCCCGCGATCGATCAGCAGCTGACAGAGCTCCCAGATCTTGTGCTGCGCCTGGGCGACCGCCATGCCATAGCCGGGGACGATGATCACTTTTTGCGCGAACGCCAACATCACCCCGACATCCGATGCCTCGATCGGCTTGAGGCTGCCCGTCACGCTGCCTGCGGGCCCGCCTCCCGTATCCCCGAAACCGGAGAAGAGCACGTTGGCGAGCGAGCGGTTCATGGCTTTCGCCATGAGTTGCGTGAGGAGGGTGCCAGCCGAGCCGACGACGGTGCCCGCGATGATCATCGCTGCGTTGTGCAGCACGAAGCCATCGAGGCCCACCGCGAGGCCAGTGAGGGCGTTGTACAGTGAGATCACCACCGGCATGTCCGCGCCGCCTATCGGCAGCGTCATGGTGATGCCGAGGATCAGCGCGAGGACGAAGAGCGCGGTGACGACATTCGGGGAGGTGTGGAAGTGTCCTGCAAGCATCGCCGCGCTTGCCAGGGCAGCGGCCAGAATGAGGACGTTGAGCGCCTGTTGCCCACGGAAACGCAAACTGCGCTTGATGAGGCCCTGGAGCTTGCCGAAGGCGATGAGGCTGCCGCTGAAGGAGACCGCACCGATCAAACCGCCGATCACGGCGAGCGTCGCCAGTCCGTAGCCCTCGGCCCCGCCGCTGTAGAGCTCCACCGCGGCGATGGCCGCGGCGGCACCGCCGCCCATGCCGTTGTAGAGGGCAATCATCTGCGGCATGTTGGTCATGGCGACGCGCTTGCCGGTCCACCATGCAGCTACCGCGCCCACGAGGATGGCAGCGCCGATGAGCGGATAGTTGCTCATCCCCGGGTAGGCGAAGGTGACGAGCGTGGCGACGAGCATGCCGGCGCCGGCCCAGAGAATGCCACTGCGCGCCGTGACCGGCGAGCTCATGCGCTTCAATCCGATGATGAAGAGCACCGCGGTGACGAAGTAGCTCGCCTGGATGAGGGTGTCCGTCCCCAGGAAGGCCGCCATCGGTGCGCCTGGCATTTAGTGCTTCCCCGGGCGCGCGCCGGCCGCCCTGCTCGACTTGAACATCTCGAGCATGCGCTCGGTCACGACGTAGCCGCCCATGGCGTTGCCGGCCGCGAGCAGCACGCCGATGAAGCCGATGGTCTTCTCGAGGGGGGTGTGCGCGCTCCCGAGCGCCACCATCGCGCCCACCAGCACGATTCCATGAACGAAGTTGGAGCCGGACATGAGCGGTGTGTGCAGGATCACCGGCACGCGCGAGATGACCTCGTAACCGGTGAAGGCCGCGAGCATGAAGATGTAGAGCGCAACGATTCCGGTCATGGGATCAACCTTCGATTGCCTTGGCTGTGGGCTCGTGTTTGATCTCGCCGGCGTGCGTGAGGCACGCCTTCGCGAACACCTCATCGCTCCAGTCGATCGCGAGCTCGCCCTTCTGGATGGCCGGCTTCAGGAAATTGAGCAGGTTGCGGGCATACATCTCGCTAGCGTTGTAGGCGAGCTCGGCGGCGAGTCCCAGCGGGCCGATCACCTTGACCCCCTGGTGGGTCACGAGCTCGCCAGGGCGGGTGAGCTCGCAATTGCCGCCCTGCTCCGCGGCAATGTCGACGATCACCGATCCCGGACGCATGCGCTCCACCACGCCGCGCTGGATGATCTTCGGCGCCGGCCGGCCGGGGACGGCCGCCGTCGTCACCACCGCATCGGCAGCGGCGATGCGCGAATCGAGCACCTCCTGCTGCTTCCGCTTTTCTTCTTCGGTGAGCTCGCGCGCGTAGCCGCCCGCACCATCCGCGCTCACGCCCGTCTCGACGAACTTTGCTCCCAGCGACTTCACCTGCTCGCGCGTCGCGCCGCGGACGTCATATGCTTCCACGACTGCCCCGAGGCGTTTCGCTGTCGCGATCGCCTGCAAGCCTGCGACGCCCGCACCGATGATGAGGACCTGCGCCGGACGGATCGTCCCGGCAGCCGTGGTGAGCATCGGCAGAAACTTCTGTAAATGATTGGCCGCGATCAGGACCGCTTTGTACCCGGCGATAGCGGCCTGCGACGACAGCGCATCCATCGATTGGGCGCGTGAGATTCGCGGCACCAGCTCCATCGCGAAGCTCGTGATCCGCCGCTCCTTCAGCGCCTTCACGCCGTCTCGCTGTGCATAGGGTTGCAGGAAGCCTACGACGACGGCACCCGGCTGCAGCGCCCCGATCTGCTCGAGCGATAGCGGCTGGACCGTCAGCAGCACCTGCGACTGCTGAAGCACGGCGGCGGCTGAGTCGGCCCACTCGACCCCGCGGTAGGCCGAATCAGGAAACTGGGCGCTCGCGCCGGCGCCTCGCTCGAGCAGCACCCGCGCGCCGCTCTGGGCCAGCTTCTCGGCGACCTCCGGAACCAAACTCACACGAGTCTCGCGTGGCGCGCTCTCGCGGAGCGCACCTATGGTTACTGGCATCTGCGGCCCTCTTCAGGGGGTCCTGGGCGTGGGATGTTGAATATTCGCATAAAATTGCCGTATCTTACAGCGGTCATGATGGGCATAGACCTCGAACGGGCTGATCGCGGCTTGGCAGACGACCTGCGGATCGTCCCGACCGGGACGGCGCGCGGGCTTTCCCAACTCGTCCTGCGGACGGACATTGCCGGCATGCCGCTCGAGTGGATCGACTACAAGGAGGCCGCCCGTCTCTACCACCAGGAGCAGGTGGCCTATACCTGCGGCTCGCCGCTCTTCGAGCTGTACGGCGGCGTGAATGCACTGACCGGCCGGCGTACGATGCTCGAGATCAATTCCATCGTGGCCACCGTCGGCCATACCGGCAATCCGGGCAATACGCGCCACGACTACGTACCGCCGCTCAACAACCAGACGTTGTTCCGCAGGGATGCCTTCCTCTGCATGTATTGCGCCCTTCGATTCCCGTCACGCGAGCTCTCGCGCGACCACATCAGGCCGTTCAGTCAGGGTGGCCTCGACGTCTGGACCAACGTCGTGACCGCATGCCGCCGTTGCAATAACCAGAAGGCGTCGCGCACACCGGAGCAGGCGAAGATGCAGCTGATCGCGGTGCCGTTCACCCCGACCTACGCGGAGTACATCTTCCTCAAAGGCCGGCGCGTGCTCGCGGATCAGATGCAGTATTTGCTGGCGCACTTCCCGCGCTCGAGCCCGCTGCACGACCGCATCCAGCGCTGGCTCAGTTGATGAGGCGCCGCATCGGGGCATCCTGCCCCGCCCAGCGCGCGTCCATGTGCCTGGGCCGGACACCTTGATTTTTCTCATCGACGCCTCGGTCTACGTTTTTCGGGCGTATCACTCGCAGCTGCCGGACATGATGGACTGGGACGGCAATCCCGTGCACGCGGTCTTCGGTTTCGCGCGCTTCCTCGGCGACCTGATGGAGCGCATTCGGCCTCGCTACATCGGCGTGGCATTCGACCAGCGATTGACGACGTCTTACCGCAACAGGATCTATCCCGCTTACAAGGCAAACCGCGAGCCGGCGCCCGCCGGGCTGCCGCGCCAGTTCGAGTACTGCCGGGAGCTCTGCCGCCACCTCGGTGTGCGGGCCTTCGTCGATCGGGACTTCGAGGCCGACGACATCATCGGCACGCTCTCCTGCGTGATGCGTGCGGAAGGCGTCCGCTCGGCCTTCATCACGCGCGACAAGGATCTCGCGCAGCTCGTGCGCGACGGCGACCTGCTGTGGGATTTCGGCGCCCGCACACAGCTCGGCTACCGCGATGTCCAGCGCTACTTCGGCGTAGCGCCCGAGAGCTTCGCCGACTTCCTCGCCCTGACCGGCGACACTTCCGACAACATTCCCGGCGTGCCCGGGATCGGGCCGAAGATCGCCACCACGCTCATGCGCAAATTCGGCTCGCTCGATGAGCTCTACGCCAACATCGGCCGCGTCCCCGCCCTGGGACTGCGCGGCGGCCGCGCGCTCGGCGAGCGGCTGGCCGCGCATCGCGACTCGGTCTTCCTGGCGCGGCGGCTGACGCAGATCGTATGCGACATGCCGCTCGGCGTGTCGGCTTCGGATTTGCGACCGCAGACTCCGGATCTTGCGTCGCTTCGAGCGTTTTACGATCGCCTCGGCTTCGGGCCGCTGCTACGCCGCCAGGGCGAGCGGCTCGCCGAGCAGCAGACCACCTGCGCCGCAGCCATCGCGAGCTGAGCATTTCAATCGGAAGGAGCTGCGTTTGAGCGAGGACGGCGGATTCGAGAGCCTCGCGCGCGAGATCGGCGCGCAGATCGGTGAGGAGTGCGCGCCGGAGCCGCAAAGCGGTGTCTCGGGCGCCAGCATTCATCGCACTTACCGCTGGCAGTGCGGCGCGACGGCGCTTTTCGTGAAGGTAGCCGATCACGGCGGCGGCGGCGCCGGTCTGGAAGCCGAAGCCGCAGGCCTGCAGACCCTCGCGGACGCTCAGGCCGTTCGCGTGCCGCGGGTGCTGGCCAGAGGCCGGGCCGGGGCCACTGCATTCCTGGCCCTCGAGTGGATCGAATCCCGCCCGGCGGGCCGCGCTGCGGAGCACAGGCTCGGCGAGCGGCTCGCCGCGCAGCACCGCGTGACGTCACGGGAGTTCGGCTTCAGGAGTGATAACTTCATCGGACGGACACCGCAGCCGAACGGCTGCCTGCCCGATTGGCCGGAGTTCTTTCGTGAGCGGCGCCTGCGCCATCAGCTCGCCCTCGCCGTGGAGAACGGCTTCGCCGGGCTACTCGAAACACCCGGCGCGCGCCTCCTCGAGGCAACCGCCGCCCTGCTCGCAGGGCATCGGCCGGAAGCCTCGCTCCTGCACGGTGATCTCTGGGCCGGCAACTGGCTCGCGGACGAGGGCGAGGAGCCCGTGATCTTCGATCCGGCAGTGTACTTCGGCGATCGCGAGGCGGACCTCGCGATGACCCGGCTCTTCGGCGGCTTCGGCCGCGCCTTCTACGACGCGTATCTCACCGAGGCACCCTTGCCGCCCGGACATGCCGTGCGTGCGGAGCTTTACAACCTCTATCACGTGTTGAATCACGCCAACCTGTTTGGCGGCGGCTACGCCCGCCAGGCGCGCGCAAGCATCGCGAAGCTCCTCGCAGAGGTCAGAGGCTGACGCGCAGACTCGCAGGCGCGCTGGGGATTCGGCTAGTATGAAGCGCTACCTGCGGCGGCGGGGCACTTCCCTGTGCCTGAGCTAGGGCACGATCGGAGAAACTCATTATGGTGAGCAACAACAAGAACATCGTGTCGGTGCTTCAGGAGGAGCGCACGTTCGCCCCTGCCGCCGATTTCGCTTCCCAAGCGCGCATCAAGGCCGCGGACCTGGAGCGCATGCGCCGCCAGGCGACCGACGACGCAACCGGTTTCTGGGCCCGGCTCGCCCGTGAGGAGCTCACGTGGCACCAGCCCTTCACGGTAACTCTCGACGACTCCGCTGCCCCGAACTACCGCTGGTTCACCGACGGGCGCCTCAACGTTTCGTTCAATTGCCTGGACGTACATCTCGCACGGCGCGGCGAGAAGACCGCGCTCATTTTCGAGGGCGAGCCCGGTGACACCCGCAGGCTCTCCTACCGGGAGCTGCACGCCGAGGTCTGCCGGTTCGCGAATGCCCTGCGGGCGCAGGCCATCGGCAAGGGTGATCGGGTGGCGATCTACATGCCGCTCGTGCCCGAGACCGTGATCGCGATGCACGCCTGCAACCGGATCGGAGCCATTCATTCCGTGGTGTTCGGCGGCTTCTCCGCGCCGGCGCTGAAGGACCGTATCGAGGACACTGCGGCCAAGGCCCTGATCACTGCAGACGGCGGCTGGCGCGGCGGACACCCGATAGCGCTCAAGGCAGCGGCGGACAAGGCTCTGGCCGATGGCTGCAGGACGATCGAGCGCGTCATCGTCCTGAGGCGAACGGCGCAACCGGTGTCGATGCAGCGCGGGCGGGATCTTTGGTGGCACGAGATGCTCGAAGGCCAGCCGCCCACCTGCGAGCCGGAATGGGTAGAGGCGGAGCATCCGCTCTACCTCCTATATACCTCCGGCTCGACCGGCAAACCCAAGGGAATCCAACATTCGAGCGGTGGCTATCTCCTCGGCGCGAAGCTGACCACCCAGTGGGTGTTCGATCTGCGGGATGACGATGTCTTCTGGTGCACCGCCGATGTCGGCTGGGTGACCGGCCATAGCTACGTCGCCTACGGGCCACTCGCAGCAGGCGCGACCGTGGTGTTGTATGAAGGGGCACCGACGACCCCGGATCCCGGACGCTTCTGGAAGATATGTCAGGACCAGCGTGTCACTGTCTTCTATACCGCGCCCACCGCGATTCGCGCGCTGATGAAGCTCGGCGACGAGATACCCGCACGCTATGACCTCTCGCGCCTGCGGCTGCTCGGCAGCGTCGGCGAGCCGATCAATCCCGAGGCGTGGATGTGGTATCACCGGGTGATCGGCCGCGGCCGTTGCCCGATCGTCGATACCTGGTGGCAGACGGAGACCGGAGTGATCCTCATCTCGCCGCTGCCCGGCGTCACGCCGACGAAACCCGGCTCGTGCACGCTGCCGCTGCCCGGCATCGAGGCCGACATCGTCGATGAGAGCGGACGGTCCGTCACACGGCCCGATGCCGGCGGTTACCTGGTCATCAGGAAGCCCTGGCCGTCCATGCTGCGCACCATCTGGGGCAACAACGCGCGCTACCTCGCCGCCTACTGGGAGAAATTCAACCAGCGGTTCTACGTCGCCGGCGACAGCGCGCACCGCGACAAGGATGGGTACTTCTGGATCATGGGCCGCATCGATGACGTGCTGAATGTTGCCGGACACAGGCTCGGAACCATGGAGATCGAGTCCGCGCTGGTCTCACACGCGCGGGTGGCAGAGGCGGCCGTCGTCGGTAAGCCGCACGAGATCAAGGGCGAGGCGGTATTCGCGTACGTCGTCTGCCGCGGCCAGCGCCCGACCGGCGACACCAGCGCGCTCGTCAGCGAGCTGCGCACCTGGGTGGCGGAGCACCTCGGCGCCATTGCCAAGCCGGATGAGATCCGCTTCGCCGACAACCTGCCGAAGACACGCTCCGGCAAGATCATGCGGCGGCTGCTGCGGGCGATCGCGCGTGGGGAGGAGATCTCTCAGGACGTCTCGACGCTGGAGAACCCTGCGATACTCGAGCAACTCCGGGGCGTCGACGTGCCTGCCGCAGAAGCGAAGGGATCGTCCTCGCGGGGCACCGGGCGCAGTGCATCGCGCAAACGCGCGAGCGCGAAGTCCACCGGGAGAAAGTCCGCAGCCAAAGCAACACGAGGCTCGAGGAAGCGTAAAACCGCAGCCGTGGCGGGCAGTGCACAGCGCAGATCTCCCGCGGCGAAGAAGACCGCTACGCGACGAGCTCCCGCCAAGCAGGTGACGAGGCCGGGGTCGCCGCGGCGCGCGGGGCGAAAGGGGCGAGCCAAGCGGCGCTAGCCCGTCCGCTGGCGTTCGTGAGCCGCCGTTCATTTTTCCGGTTCCCGCTGCTGCAGCAACCGCTCGAATTGCTCTGCAGGCACCGGCCGGGAGTGCAGATATCCCTGCGATTGATTGCAGCCGAGTTTTTTGAGCATGGCGAGCTGCCCCTCAGTCTCCACACCTTCCGCCACCACCTTGAGGCCGAAAGCCGACGCCAGGCCGATCACGCTCGATACCAGGGTGACGCTAGCCTTGTCGTCCGGCAGCCCTGTGATGAAAGAGCGGTCGATCTTCACGAGGTCCACGGGAAGCTTCGACAGCAGCCCGAGTGAGGAGTAGCCCGTCCCGAAGTCATCGAGCGCGATCCTCAAGCCGGCAGCGCGCAGCTCACGCAGCTTGCGGCTCGCGCGCTCCACATCGTGGAGGAGGCCAGTCTCGGTGATCTCGAGATCGATCCCGCAGCCCTCGCCGAGGCATGGCCGCGCTGCCTCGAGCACCTGGCCGACGAAAGTGCGGCGCCGGATCTGCTGCGCCGATACGTTGACGGCCACGCGCAGCGGCGCCAGCCCAGCTCGGCGCCAGCGCAGGCAGTCCTCCGCCGCCTGCCGCAGCACCCACTCCCCGACCGCCACGATCATGCCCGAGGACTCGAGGACCGGCAGGAACTGGCCGGGGTAGACGAGGCCCTGTTGCGGATCCTGCCAGCGCAACAGTGCCTCGACTCCCTCGATGCGACCCGTCGTGAGGCTGACCTGCGGCTGGTAATACAGCACGAGCTGCCGCTCATCGAGCGCCACGCGCAGACGATGCTCCAGCGCGAGCCGCTCGGCGATGTCGCTGTGCATGTCGATCTGGTAGTGCAGGTATTGCTCGCCGGCCTCCTTCGCCTGCTTGAGCGCCGCCTCCGCACGCTGCGCGAGCGTGTTGCCGTCCTTTCCGTCCGCCGGCGAGCGTGCAATGCCGGATCGGAAGGAAGTCCGCAGCACCCGGCCCTCGATGGCGAACGGCTCGCGAAATACGGTGTTCTCGAGCAGAGTGGTGACGCTCTCCGCCGAGGTCTCCTCCTGCGGCAGCACCAACACGAAAGTTCCGCCGCCGAGGTAGCCGATGCGTTCATCGTCCGCAATGTGGTACTTGAGTCGCTTCGCCACGGTCTGCAGCAGCAGATCGCCCGCATGCCGTCCGAAGCTGTCATTGACCTTGCTGAGGTGCATGACGTCGAAGGTAACGACGTTAGGAGCACTCTCGAGCACCGTCAGGTTGCGCAGACGCTGATCGAGCCGCTGACAGAAGAGAGCCCGCTTGGCAAGCCCGGTCAGCGGGTCGAAGGACGCAAGATACTGGGCCGCGTCCTCCTGTTGCCGATAACGCAGTGCGAACGACAGATTGACGGCCACGTCCTGCAGCAACCGCAGCTCCTCGTCGCCGACGACGTGCGCCTCGCGGGACGCGAGTGCCAGAGCGCCGACCGGCACGCCGTCGACGATGAGCGGCAGCGCGACGAGGGATCGCAACCCCTCCTCGAGCAGCTTTTCGCGTATGGCCACCGGCGGCTCCGATCGGGCCAGATCGGCACACAGCGCGATTTCACCGGTCCGCAGAGCCCGGCCGGTGAGGCTGGTATCGGGCTCGGTGCCATCGCCGATCGTCAGCGCCGCAGGATTGGCCCCCGCCTTCTCATCCGCACCGAGCCAGTACCAGGGAGTGATGGTGCGTCCGTCCCGAGCGACGCGGAATATGACGGACCGATCGTAAGCGCCCACCTCGAACGCGAGCCTGCAGGCTTCGCGCAACAGCTCATCCCGGTCCCGAATGCGGATCACGGCACTGTTGATTCCGCTCTGCATCTTCAGGCTGCGAGTGAGGCGTGCGATCTCTCGCTCCGCGGCGCGACGGCGCACGCGCTCCTGCACCTCGCGCAGTGCGCGGCGTACCGCCGGCACCAGGCGCGCAGGGTTGCTCTTCAGGACGTAATCGACGGCACCGCGCTGCAGAGCCTCGATGGCGCGCTCCTCGCCGATCGTGCCCGAAAGAAAGATGAAGGGGACATCCGGTGCTTCCTCACGCGCGATGTCCAGGGCGGCCAGCCCGTCGAAGCCGGGCAGCGTGAAGTCGGAAAGGATGACGTGGGGACGGAATCGCTTGAGCGCCAAGCGAAACTGCTGCTCATCGGCGACGGTACGCGGGACACAGGCGAGACCGCCGGAAGCCAGATGACGCACCGCAAGCGCGGCCTCGGCAGCCACGTCCTCGACGATGAGCAGTCGCAATCCTTTCTCCGCGGTAACGGACGTCCCCGCCGCCGCCGCCGGCGCAGCTCCATTGCGCGCTCGAGCAGGCCCCCCTTTCCGCTTGCCATTGCCGGCGGTCGCCAGTTGTCACACTCCGACAACGTTGTCTCTCACAGGATACAACAACGGTCGCGCCATTGCCGCTCCGGTGAATAGACTCGGTCTACTCCTCGCCGATCGAGCGGAAATCGAGACCGAGCGAGCGCAGCTTGCGGTAAAGATGCGTTCGCTCCATGCCGACTCGCTTGGCGAGCTGGCCGACCTTGCCATTACAGAGCAGCAGTTGCTGCTGCAGATACGCGCGCTCGAATTGCTCGCGGGCCTCACGCAGCGGGAGGGCAAGCAGATCCTGCTTGACGAGCGGCTCGCCCGGAGGCGCCTGCACGGCAAGCTCCCGCTCGATCTCATCGAGACTGATCTCCTCGCTTCCGCCCTGAATCAGCAGGCGATGGACGAGGTTCTTGAGCTCGCGCACGTTGTCCGGCCAGGGATAGTTGCGCAACCGGTTCTGCGCGGCCACGCTGAAACGGCGGAACGGCAGGCCCTCGGTGTCGACGATGCGGTCCACCTGTTGCCGCAGCAGCTCCGGAACGTCCTCGGCGTAGTCGCGCAACGGCGGCACTCTGATGATCAGGGTGTTGAGATGCGCGAGCAGGTCGCGACGCAGCCCCTCCGCGCCGGCCCGTCCCTCGACACCGGGCTGTGCGGAGGAAACCACGCGCGCGCGCAATTCGATCGGCTCGCCGCCGCCGACCGGCGTGAAGCGGCCCGACTCCAGGGCGCCGACCAGGAGGCGCTGCGTGCCGGACGGCAGATCGTCGATCTCCTGGATGAAGAGCGTGCCATCGGACGCCTGCTCGATGAGCCCCGGATGCCGGTTCTCGCCTTCGATGCGGCCGAAGAGACGGGTCTCCGCATCGGCCTCGCGCAGACTGCTGGCGACGAGCGCAACGAAAGGCGAGCCGGCGCGCGGCGCGCGCTCGTGCAGATAGCGCGCGAACGCCTCGCGGCCGGAGCCCGGCTCGCCGATGAGGAGCACGGAGGAGGAATGCATGGCGATCTGCTGCAGCTCAGCGCGCAGCTGTTGCATCAACTTGCTCTTCCCTGCGGGCACTGTGAGCGCCGGGACCAGGAGCTTGCCCGACTGGCGGCGGCGCTTGCCGGCATCGAGCGCCCGCTCCACGGTGCGCAGCAGTTTCGCCAGCGAGAGCGGCTTCTCCACGAAATCGAACGCGCCGAGGCGCGTCGCCTCGACGGCCGTTTCCACGGTACCGTGACCGGACATCATGACGACCGGACAGCCATCTGCCGCCGATGAGGACCATTCGCGAAGCAGGGTGATGCCATCGACATCCGGCATCCAGATGTCGAGCAGCACGAGATCGGGTGTTTGCCGCGCGCGCGAGGCACGTGCCTGGGCTGCATTCGCGGCAACGTCGACCTCGTAGCCCTCCTCGGAAAGGATCTCCTTCAACAGGCCGCGGATGTCCGCCTCATCATCGACAACCAGAATGTGTGGAGCGCTCATGCCCTCTCTCTCCGCAATTGGTCTCTTCTGTCGCGCGCGCCGGCCGCGGTCCGCGTGCTGTCGACGACGGGCAACAGCACTCTCACCCGGGCCCCGCCTTCGGGACGGTTGTCGGCTTCGATCCGGCCGCCGTGCTCCTCGACAATCTTCTTCACGATCGCAAGGCCGAGGCCGGTGCCCTTGGGCTTGCTCGTGACGTAGGGGTCAAAGACCCGGCCGAGAAGCTCGCGCTGGAATCCCGGGCCATTGTCACATACGGCCACCGCCGCGTAATTGTCCTCGTGCTGACCCTCCTCGCCCGCCTCGAGCCGGGTCGCGATCTCGAGGCGCGGCTGCGGCGCGCCCTCGAGGGCCTCGAGGGCATTGGTGACCAGGTTGTTGAGGATCTGGCGCACCCGGCCGCGATCGGCCTCGATGCCCTCGAGCCGCTCGTCGAGGCTCAGGTGGATGGCCGCGCGCGGGTCCTGCGAGCGGTAGAGCTCCGCGACTTCGGTGACGAGCTGATTGAGGCTGAAGCGGCTCACCCGGATCTCGGGGGCGCGGGCGTACTCGCTGAACGCGTTCACCATCTGCTGCATGCTCTCGACCTGCTGCACGATGGTATGGGTAGCCCGCTCCAGGATCTCCGCGTCCCGCGGTCCCATGCTGGCGAGCAGCCGCCGGCGCAGCCGCTCGGCGGAGAGTTGGATCGGCGTGAGCGGATTCTTGATCTCGTGGGCCAGGCGGCGGGCGACCTCACCCCAGGCGGCATCCCGCTGGGCCTGAAGCAGGGTCGTGATGTCATCGAAGACGATGACGTATCCCCTGTCGCCTTGTTCGTTGGGCAGGGGCGTGCAGGCGCACATGAGGTTGCGCCGGCCGTGCGCGCCATGCGTGGCACCGCTTTCGAGGTCGAGCTGCTCCCGCCATTCCTCGCGGCCGCGCGCGAAGCGCACGGCGAGCGCCGCCACGAATTGTCCAAGGCGCTCGTTGCCGGCGGAGAGCTCCGGCAGCGAGCGGCCGGTCGCTGCCGAGAGATCAGTGCCCAGAATCGCGCCGGCAGCTTCGTTGGCCATCCGCACGGTGAGGGTCCGATCGACCGCGAGAACACCGGTCGAAAGGCGCGCCAGGATGACGCCCAGCCGCTCGCGCTCGCGCTCCACGGCCTGCTGGCTGCGGGTCGCCTCCTCGTGCGCGCGCCGCAGTCGTTTGGTCATGTCGTTGAAGGAATGCACCAGGAATCCCATCTCATCGCGCGAAGGCAGTGGCAGGCGCGTGTCGAAGTCACCCTTGCCGACCGCGCGGGTTCCGGCAATGAGATCCTGGACGGGCCGCACCAACCGTTGGGCGGAGAAGATCGCGCCGTAGCATGCCGCCAGCATCGCGAGCAGGAGTACGAGTGTCAGTGTCAGACTGAAGCTGTACTTCAACGGCTCGCGCAGCGCGGCCAGATTGCCGTATTGCGAGTAGGCGCGCTGCACGGCATCGGAAAGGCCCGCGAGCTGCTCCGGGACGGGATAGACCGCCATGACATAGCGATCGTCCGGGCTCGTGGACGATTCGCCGAGCGGTGCGCCGATCCTGATGAGGTACTGGCCGTTCGACTGTGGCTCGAGGCTCACGTACGGGCGGTGGTCGCTCACCCGGCGGACGAGGTCCGCCGGCGGAGTGAGCAGGAGGCTCGCGAGCGGGTTCTCGAGACTCGCCGCGAAGATGCGCTCGTGGGCGCCGAAGAGGATGATCTCCGAGGCGGCGGTCGCGCGCCGCTCCTCATCGAGCCGTGTCTGGATCTCCACGCGCGAGCGTGCAGCGAGCGAGCGGGCGAGCAGCTCCGTGCGCCGCGAGCACTCCTCGACCCGCAGGTCGAGCGCCGCGCGCGACAGGACCAGCGCATCCTTCAGCCCCTGGCGCACCTCTACCCGAAACCAACTGTCGATGCCGCGGTTGAGGAACTCGAGTGAGGACAGGTAGACGATGAGCAGCGGCGCGATCACCAGCGCGCCGAAGATGATCACGGTGCGCGCCGTCAGGCGGGAGCCCGGGACGTGGTTGCGGTAATCGCGCACCAGCTGCCAGAGCTTGCGCACCAAGAGCACGGTGAGAGTCAGGACACCGGCGATGTTGAGCAGCAGGATCCAGGGCTGCAGGCGACCGAACTCGGAGGAGTTCTGTACGCTCTTGGCGAGCAGCAGCAGCAGCGCGCCGAGGCCGACGGCGCTCCAGAGCGCAAGGGACCATGCGCCGCGGCGGCGTGCCAGCAGCCGCTGCGCCGCGTCCCGATCGTCGGTTACACCGGCAGAGACCATGAGTACCACTTGCTAACGCGTTGCCAGTCATCGGTCCAGAAAAGCAGCGCGCGGAGCGAGGCGGGGAGCTTGCCGCGTCGCACGCCTGCGCGCACGCTGATGATATAGCGGCCTCCGTCGAGCTGCGGCTCGACGAGGATGGGCCAGTTCTCGACTTTGCCGAGGTACGTCAGCGCCTCCTTCAGGGTGTCGAAGCTCTGCTGGTCGCCGCTGCGCACGTCGCGGACCACGAAGCGGTCGGTGACCACGTGATAGGCGAGCTCGCGCCGCAATGTGAGATCGACGACATTGGCATCGAACCACAGACGGCGGACGCGATCGACCCTGGCCTCGACGTCGAAGGTCAGAGTGACGCCATCCTGCAGCGCCTCCCGGATCGCCGGATTCAGGGGGTACTCGATGTGCGCGTAAAGCTGGATCACCCCGTGGTCGAAGTTGACGTAGGCGGAGCTGACCTCGAGGGCTCCGTCGAGCGCGTTCGCAAGAACCAGCGTACTCGCGAGAACGAGCAGCAGGGCGCCGGCGACGGCGGCCAGGCTCCTCCAGCCGCCGCCGGTGGGTGAGCGCCGCGAGGCGCGCTGCGGTCTTGCAAACCGTCGTGGCATGAATGCAACGGCAAAAGCGTAAGTCTTTCCGACCCGGACGTGCCGCTCAGGTTCCTCCCGTTGTCTTTTCGACACAAGCATAATAGAACCCGTCGGTTCCCGCCGCCCCTCCGCAAAGGAGCTGAGTCCCGACGGTGCGCGTCAGGCCGCCGGGGGCGAGTGCCTCACCCTGGGGCATGGCGCCCGGCCGGGCTTGCGGCTCAGCTTCCAAAAAGCGCGCCATCACGGCCTCGTTCTCTGCGGGCAGAACCGAGCAGGTCGAGTAAACGAGCCGGCCGCCGGGCGCGAGCATCCGGAAGGCCGCACCGACGATCTCGAGCTGGACACGGCCGAAGGCCGGGATATCCTCGGCGCGCCTCAGGAGCTTGATATCGGGGTGGCGCCGAATGACGCCCGTGCCGGAGCAGGGGGCATCCACCAGAATCCGATCGTAGGGGCGGCCATCCCAGAAGGACTCGGGCTCGCGCACATCCGCCGCGACGAGCTGCGCCGCAAGGCCCAGCCGGCGAAGGTTCTCCGCCACGCGCGCGAGACGGTCTGCATCGATGTCGAGAGCGGTGAGATCGAGCTGGCCAGCGGTGCCCTCGAGCAGATGGCTTGCCTTGCTGCCCGGGGCGGCGCAGGCATCGAGCACGCGCATCCCGGGTGCGGCGTCGAGTAGCTGGGGAGCGAGCTGCGCGCCGGCGTCCTGTACCGATACCCAGCCTTCCCTGAAGCCGGGGAGCGCTCCGACGGAGGTTGGCCGCTCGAGCACCACCGCACTCGTGCCAGGGCGCCAGGCCGTCCATTCGAGCAGGCGCCCCGACAGGCCCGCTGCCGCCAGGTCGCGCAGGTAGTCATCCGGAGCGCGGAGGCGCGCATTCAGGCGCAGCACCATGGGCGGATGGGCATTGTTGGCCTCGAGGATCTGCTCGCACTGCTGCGGCCAGGCCGTGGTCAGTGCGCCGATGAGCCACGCTGGATGTGCTGTTCGAACGGCCAAATCAGCATCTGCGCCGGCGAGGAGCGTCTGACGCTCTCGCACGAACCGGCGCAAGACGGCATTGACCAGCCCGGCAGCACGCGGCTGACCGACCATCCGGGCCGCGTCCACAGCCATGTCCACGACGAGCGGCGCGGCATTGCGCGAATACTCGATCTGGTAGGCGCCCGCGACGAGCAAGGCGTGAATTTCACGGGCCAGTGTTTGCGGTGACGAGAGCAACGCATTGACGGCGGGGCATATGCGCAGGTACCAGCGCAATGTACCGAGCGTGATGGCCCGAACGGCCGAGCCTCGGAGGCTCGCTTCGAAACTCGTCAATGCTTCGTCGGCCGACCGGCCCGAAATTACTGCGGCGACAGCGCGCGCGGCCTCGGCAAGGGCGGTCGCGCCTGGATTCGCCGGCCGCCCGGTCAAGTAGCGCCACCCAGAACCGTATTTGGCTCGAGCGGCCGCGGTCCCCGGGTGAACGTCGAAGCCGGCAGTGGCGACCCACCAGGCCGCTGCAAGGTCAGAAGATCCAGGTGGCCAGCGCCACACTGCACGCGAATGTAGCCATCGCGGTGATGTCCGTTGGCCTCGATGACGCGGCCTGGTTGGCCCGCAATCGGCGCCGCCCCTCCGGGCGCGACTCTCGCAGCACGAACGAGCAAGCGCTCCGGCACTCCATCCTCGGCGTCCAAGCGGACAGTCTCGGCGACAGGCCAGGGCTGCAACGCCCGGACCTGCCGCTCGATCTCAACGGCAGGCCGGCTCCAATCGATGGCGGCTTCGCGCTTTTCCAGCTTCCGCGCGTAGGTCACACCCTCCGCAGGCTGGGAACGGGGC
>DASUHA010000088.1:0-27406 GCA_036273735.1 Steroidobacteraceae bacterium
TCCGACACGGCGTGCCGGACCCGAAACAAATCAGGTAAATCGCTGCGAACAGCTTGCCGCAGTACTGCCGGCATGCCTGGCTCAGCGTCGCATGCAGGCTAACCGCACTTCGAGTCGCCGCAATTGAGGCAGGTCATGCAGCCATCCATCATGACGACGGCGGCAGTGCTGCACTTGCCGCAGAGCTGCGCACCCTCGGGGAAATGCGTCTTCGCAAAGGCGTCCGCCTGCTTCGCACGCGCCTCGAACTCCGCCCGCTTCTCGTCCACCAGCTTCTGCTGGTGCTCATCGAGCTGCGGCTTGCGCATGAGACCGATGGTCTGCAGGTGCCGCTCAATGACGTAGCCCAGCTCCGCGATGATCGATGGCATGAATTTGCCACCCGGCTGCCAGTACCCGCCGCGCGGGTCGAACACGGCCTTCAGCTCATCCACCAGGAACGTCACGTCGCCGCCCTTGCGGAACACCGCCGAAATGATCCGCGTCAGCGCGACGATCCACTGGAAGTGATCGAGGTTTTTCGAGTTGATAAAGATCTCGAAGGGCCGGCGCTGCTCGTATTCCGTGCCCTCGTTCAGCACGATGTCGTTGATGGTCACGTACATTGCATGATCGGAGATCGGCGTCTTGATCTTGTAGGTCGAGCCGATGAGTACCTCCGGACGCTCGACCTTCTCGTGCATCCGGATGACCTTCGCCGTGCGACCGTTCTTGTCGCGAACGATCTCCTCGGCAGGCTGTGCCGCAGAAATCTTCTGCGCCTCGGCCGCTGCCGCGGCGGCCGACTTGTCCTCGGGCTTCTGAACCTGGTACCTGATTATTTTGCGATCGATCTTGACAGACATAACGCAATCCTAGATTTCGGTGAGCGGCGAGTTGGGTCCTCAAGCCGCGAATGAGAGCTCGCAAGGTTCAAATGGTTCCCGCACCTGACTGGTCTTCCGTTCCTCGGAAAAGAACGGCCCGATCGCAATGCGCGCATGGCCACCCGCCGCCTTATGGAATGCATCATGGCACTGCTTGCACAGCGTTATGAGATTCCAAAGCTCGAACTTCCACTCCGGGAACTTTTGGAACGGCCAGATATGGTGGGCGTTCAACTTCGCGCCGCGTCTGCCGCAGCTTCGGCATGTGTAATTGTCGCGCTCAAAGCAGCACTCTCGCACAAGCTTCATGTCCAGCGAAGTCCGTAGCCTTACGCGCTCAGGAGTTACTCCACCCTTCCAATTCCAACGCTTTTCGCCGAGATTGGCTTTTCGCAATTTCTCACGCTCGCGCAGCGTATATTCCGTGCGGATGCGCACGTTCATCCTCCGCAGCCACTCCGAGACCGTGGGCGCCGTCACATGAAGAACGTCTGCAATTTCGGTGGTGGAGAGAAGATTTTCGACGTATAGCTTGGCCGCGAACAGTTTTGCGCTATCGTCGGGATCTCTACTTGCGGACTTCGAGATGCGTTCCCGCAGCTCAGGCGTTACATAGGACGAGCGCCGGTTCTTCGGCACCTCGGCCTCCCGTCGCCAGTCGAATAGTGTACTTGCCGGAACGCCGATCTTTCGGGCTATCGCGGGGATTGGGTAGCCCTCGCGATACAGTCGTTCGAGAACCGGAAGCACCTGCGCTTTCCGCAAGGTCCCCGCCTGCCTGTTTGGTGGGAGCACGCCTCTGACCCACGCGGAGGCCGTTGGTTGCGAAATGCCGAGGACACAAGCGATCTCCACGGTGGACATGCCCTCCTGTCGCATCGCCCTCGCGCGGGCCATCCGTGACGCGCGAGCCGTCATGTCAGTAACGGCCATAGTACCCGTCGCGTAGCGCGTCAAACAAATTTGCTGCGGTATGCAATTCGCCGTCGTACTCGATCTCCTCATCTCCGCGCACTTCAACTACCTTGCCGTCGTCGAGAGTAAACTTGTAGGTCGTGTTCTTCAGATCCTGTTCCTTCACGAGCACGCCCTGGAACGCCTCGGGGTTGAAGCGGAAGGTCGTGCAACCCTTCAAGCCCTGTTCATGAGCGTACAGGTAGATGTCCTTGAACTTCTCGTACGGGAAGTCCGTCGGCACGTTGGCCGTTTTGGAGATGGATGAATCAACCCACTTCTGAGCCGCTGCCTGGACGTCGACATGCTCTTTCGGACTGATGCCATCGGAGGCAATGAAGTAATCCGGCAACCTCTCGGCGTCTACTGTGGAATCGGGCTTTGCTTTTGGATTGACCAGCTCACGGTAGGCGAGAAGCTCGAAGGAGAAGACGTCGACCTTTTCCTTGCTCTTCTTGCCGTCTCGAATCACATTGCGGAAATAGTAGTGCGCGAAAGACGGCTCGATGCCATTCGAGGCGTTGTTCGCGAGGGACAGCGAGATCGTCCCCGTAGGTGCGATCGAGGTATGGTGGGTGAACCGGCTGCCAGTCTCGGCTAGCTTCTCAACGAGTTTCGGGGCGACCTCGGCCACACGCTGCAGGTATCGGCTGTACTTTGCATGCAGCAGACGACCTGTGATCTTGTCACCGACTTTCCAGCCGTCGCGAACCATCTCCGGACGCTTTCGAAGCATCTCACTGGTGACCGCAAATTCCTCGCTCATGATGGGGGCCGGACCCTTCTCCCGAGCGAGGTCGAGAGCCGTTTCCCACCCGGCCACTGCCATCTCCCGGGAAATGTCCTCAGTAAACTTGACGGATTCGGGCGATCCATACCTCATGCGCAGAAGTGTGATCGTGCTTCCAAGACCCAGGAACCCCATTCCATGCCGGCGCTTGCGCAGTATCTCGTGACGCTGTCGCTCGAGCGGCAGGCCGTTGATTTCCACGACGTTGTCGAGCATCCGCGTGAAGACTTTTATGACCTCTCGATACTCAGCCCAGTCGAACTCTGCCGCTTCTGTGAAGGGGTGGCGAACGAACTTTGTCAGGTTGACCGAGCCCAGGAGACACGCCCCATATTCCGGCAGAGCCTGTTCACCGCAGGGGTTGGTAGCGCGGATGTTCTCGCACCACCAATTGTTGTTCATCTCATTGACACGATCGATGAGAATGAATCCCGGCTCCGCGAAATCGTAGGTGGAGGTCATGATGACGTCCCACATTCGACGCGCGGGCAGAGTCTTATAGATCCTGCAGGCCACGAGCCCCTGATCATTCACGACGTAGTTGTCGTGAATCTCCCATTCGCGCCACACGAACTTGCTCGCGTCAGCGAGGTCCGGATGCTCGCTCTCGTACTCCTTGCGCGAGATGGGAAAGGCGAGCTTCCAGTCGCGGTTCTCGCGGACGGCGTTTATGAATTCATCAGTGATGAGCAGCGACAGATTGAACTGCCGCAGTCGCCCGCTCTCGCGCTTTGCGCGAATGAACTCCATCGCGTCGGGGTGGCCGACGTCGAAGGTGCCCATCTGAGCGCCGCGGCGGCCGCCGGCCGAAGAAACCGTGAAGCACATCTTGTCGAAGATGTCCATGAAGGACAGCGGACCTGAGGTGTAGGCGCCGGCACCCGACACGTACGCGCCACGAGGCCGAAGGGTGGAGAAGCAGTAACCGATGCCGCATCCCGCCTTCAGCGTCAGGCCCGCCTCATGGACCTTCCTCAAGATATTGTCCATGGAGTCCTGGATCGTCCCCGACACCGTGCAGTTGATCGTCGAGGTCGCCGGCTTGTGCTCTAGCGCGCCGGCGTTGGAAGTCACACGGCCGGCAGGAATGGCCCCGCGGCGCAGCGCCCAAAGGAACCGCTCGTACCAGTGGGCGCGCACTTCTTCACGCTCGACGTCGGCGAGCGCACGCGCGACGCGCTTGTAGGTATCGTCAATTGTCTTGTCGATGGGCGTACCATCTTTGGCGGTCAGGCGATACTTCTTGTCCCAGATGTCAAGTGAGGCCTCCTGGAACGGGATGGCATCTAGGCCCAACGGCTCGATCTTCACAACGGTATTCATGTGTCCGCGGCGCTCCGATTTTCTTTAGCACGCCTGCTCTACGGATCACAGGGGATATGGGCTTGCGCGGACCCGCGCAGAGCAACACCAACCGGGTCTGCCGGGACGCTGCTCTTGCAGCCGATACCCCCTGAACCTCCCCGAACGCGCGATCTCGTGGAGCCGCCCGGCGGACACAAGATCTAGTATCGGGGTAAAGAGCCTAATGACCACTCCGGCAGGCGTCAAGATTCTCGGACATATTTCATTGGACAGAATTTTACCATTATAAACATGAAGTTACAGCGATCGCCGCGGTGACAGACCTGACATAAAATTTCTCATTGCGCCCGTGCCACGGCCCGCGCCTGGCCCAATATCTTGTGCCCAAGCCTTGCACAAGTTTTGCACAGCATGCTCACACGCCGAGCTGCAGGCCAGGCCGCCAATCCGGCTACCGCAGGGCGCCCCTGAGACTCGAGGCCAACTCCACAGCCCGAGCCGCGCCACGTCCGCGCGCCTCGCCGGAGCACTACGCAGCCCTTCAGGCGGCGCGACTCTCCCACTCTACTCGCCAGTCTCACCGTCCTCACCGTCCGCCACACCACCTCTCACCTCCGCCACACCACCCCTCCTTCCGCCGCACCGCACTCCCTCCGCCGCACCACCCGCCGGCACCGAATACACCAACCAACACTTGAAACTTTTCAGCCCGCCCGCAAATCGCCTTCAACGACATAGTGAGGCCCGACAGCCTGACATCCATTCACGATTGGAGGTTTGCAACATGACCATTCTGCGCTACGAGCCCTGGTCGCTCGTCAACCGTCTGCATCGACATCTCGATGACACATTCTCCAGCGACGCCGATGGCACCTGGTGGATTCCCCAGGTCGACGTTCACGAGGAGCCCGAGCGCTTCGCAGTGTTGGTCGACGTCCCCGGCGTGGAGCCGAAGGACATCGAGATCACTGCCGAGAAGGGCGTCCTGACCATCCGCGGTGAGCGGCGCGTCGCCACCCGCGACGAGTCGAACGCCTACCGGCGTCTCGAGCGTCACAGCGGCAAGTTCCTGCGACGCTTCACGCTGCCGGACAGCGCCAATCTCGAGTCGATCACTGCGAAGCACACCCATGGCGTGCTCGAGGTGACGATCCCGAAACAGGCGAAGCTGCAGCCGAGGCGCATCGAAGTCGCTGCCGCCTGAGCAGGCCGAGCTCATTCCCGGGAAGCCGTCGAGGAAGGCCGTTCCCTAGCCCTTCCTTGGCGGCAATTCGCCGTTTCTCAAGGTCCCTTCCGGCTCCGCTCGAGCAGATCCTGATGGCAGATCCGCAATGGGCCAGCCGCCGACGGGCCTTCGGCCACGCTCTGCGAAGCCACATTAAGTAATCCTCGATAAGGACACCGCGCTCATCCAGGGCTTGTAGAATCGGAAGTCCCATGAAGCCCCGCGAGCTCGTCTGTGCAGCGCTGCTCCTTGCGCCGGCGGGAATCGTCCTGCCCGCCACGGCGCCGGCTGCCGTTCCCGCCACCGTAGGTGGCGCTCGGGTTCCTTCGCTCGCTCCGATGATCCGCAGGGTCTCGCCCGCGGTCGTCAACATCGCCACGCATGGCGTCATGCCGGGGAGCGGACATGATCCGTTGCGCGCCGATCCTTTCTACAACCGTTTCTTCCACGGCCTTCCCGGGCAGGGCCCCGACGAAGAGCCGTTCGCGGCAGCCGGCTCCGGCGTGATCGTCGATGCAAAGCGCGGCTACATTCTCACCAACGCCCACGTGGTGGACCACGCCAGCGGCATCACTGTCACGCTGGAGGATGGCCGCAGCCTCAAAGCCAGCCTCGTCGGAGCCGATCCGCCTTCCGACATCGCGGTCGTGAAGGTCGTGGCACGTGGACTCAAGCAGATCCGGCTCGGCGATTCCGCGCGGCTCGCGGTAGGCGACTTCGTGGTGGCGATCGGCAACCCCTTCGGGCTGCCGCATACGGCGACCTCGGGGATCGTCAGCGGTCTCAAGCGCTCGGGCTTCAGCCCGGATGACTACGAGAACTACATCCAGACGGATGCCTCCATCAATCCCGGCAACTCGGGCGGCGCCCTGGTCGATCTGCACGGCGATCTCATCGGCATCAACACGGCCATCCTTTCCGGCAGCGGCGACAACATCGGCATCGGCTTCGCCATTCCGGTCAACACCGTGCAACGGGTGATGCACCAGCTCATCGAGTACGGGGCGGTGCGGCGGGGCCAGCTCGGCATCAACGTCTACGCGGTCACCCCGCAAGTGGCGCGCTCGCTCGGCCTGCACAAGGCGACCGGCGGACTCGTATCCCGGGTGATTCCCGGCTCCCCGGCGGAAAAAGCCGGCGTCCAGGCTGGGGACGTGATCACCGGCATAGCCGGCCGCACCGTCAGATCCAACGCCGACCTGCGCAACGCCATCGGCCTGCTCCGCGTCGGCGATGGAGTCACCATCGACCTGCTGCGTGACGGCCGGCGCGAGCGGCGCCACGCGGTCATTGCCGACACGCTGCCCACTGTACCGGTCCGCGCCCCCCCGGCACCCCCGGCCCGGCTGCACTGACATGACATCGCCGCTGAGCGTTTGCGTGCTGGGAGGTACCGGCTTCGTCGGCTCGGAGCTCGTCACCCGCCTCGTGCGGCAGGGACACTGGGTCCGGGTCCCGACCCGCAGCCTCGGCCATGGACAGCACCTGAGAGTTCTCCCGACCGTCGAGCTCGTCAACGCCAACGTGCACGACCCGCGCACGCTCGGCCAGCTCCTGGCCGGCATGGACGCGGTGGTGAATCTCATCGGCATTCTCAACCCGAGCGGCCGCGCCAACTTCCATTCGGTGCACATCGAGCTCGCCGCCAAGGTCGTCGCCGCCGCGCGCGGCGCGAAGATCCGGCGGCTGCTGCAGATGAGCGCGGTCGGCGCCGATCGGGAGCGCGGACCCAGCCGCTATCTGCGCTCCAAGGGCGAGGCGGAAGAGCTGGTCCGTGCTGCCGCCGCGCACCTCGATTTCACGATCTTCCGGCCTTCGGTGATCTTCGGGCCGCGCGACTCGCTCACCAACCGGTTCGCCGGACTGCTGCGCCTTTCCGGAGGATTCCTGCCGCTGGCGCGCTCACAGGCACGCTTCGCTCCGGTGTATGTGGGCGATGTGGCCGATGCTTTCGCCGGCGCGCTCGAGGATCGCGAGACCTTCGGGCAGACCTACGAGCTCTGCGGCCCGCAGGTGCTGACGCTCGAGCAGCTCGTGCGCCTGACTGCCGCGGTGGCCCAGCTTCCGTGCCACATCCTCAGACTCCCGGATCTGCTCGGCGGCGTGCAGGCGGTGCTCCTTGGGCTCGTGCCAGGAAAGCCGTTCTCGCTCGACAATTTCCGCTCGCTCAGCGTAGACAGCGTCTGCACCCGGGATGGCTTCACGCACTTCGGCATCCAACCCCGCCACCTGATGGCCGTGCTGCCCTTCTACCTCGGCCCCTTCACGGGACCCGAGGAGCTCAACGCCGCCCGCAAAACCGAGGGCTGAATCGGGGTGAGCCCGGGCGCGCGGCCGCTCGCCGCAATGCCGGCCGAGGAATAGAATCCGGACATGGCACTCTTCGACTCGCTCGGCTTCTCCTGGAATAGGGGCTCGATTCCCCGGGAGTTGCCGCGCGCGTCTGTCGAGCGCGCCGCTTTTCGATTCGCGCGAATGCTTCCCGAATACGTCTGGGATGCCGGTGTTCTCGAGGGTAATCCCTTCACATTTCCCGAGGTCAAAACGCTTCTCGACGGCGTGACAGTGGGCGGACGAAAACTGTCCGATCAGGAACAGATACTCAATCTGGCCCAAAGCTCGAAATATCTCCTCGGTCTCGTCAGGCAGCAGGAATTCAAGCTCGACAAGGAAACCTTCTGCGCCTTGCACGCGCACGTGGCGCGCGATGAAGCTCTCGAGTGGGGGCACTTTCGCGGCGAGGGCGCCGAGGTACGCTACACGCCCGACGTCGCCCTGGGAGAACGTGGCCGGTACACGCCGCCGCCGATCGAACAGGGCGCGGGGCAACTCAACACTATTTTTTCGAAGGGCCTGAAGGCCATCCAGGAGAGCGTGCCGAATGCTTTTGAGCGGGCCACGGCATTTTTCCTGTTTGGCTCGCTACAACAGTTCTTCTTCGATGGAAATAAGCGGACCTCGCGTTTCATGATGAACGGCGCTCTCATGATGGAAGGTATCGATGCGGTAAGCATCCCGGCCATGCGAGCCTCCGAATTCAATTCGAGGATGGTCGAGTTCTACACCACGCGGGATGCCACCCCAATGATGGGCTTCGTCCTGGAGTGCCATCCTGAGTTTTCTCGCATTCGGGAGCTCAATCCCGACCTGTCCCTGGTGCGGGATGCGCCGGCCTTCACGAATTATCGTTTTGATGACCCCATTCCCCAGGCCGACTTCCCGGCTGGTCCGGCCCGGCGCGTACCAGACGCTTTCGAGGCGTCTCGAGAGCATGGTACCCAGGCGCCAAAACCCAGGCTGTCCGCCGAAGAATTACGGCGGCGGGCAGTGCAGAACTGGCGACGGGTGCACGGGCCGGAGGCCGGCGCCGCAGACCCTGCAAGTGAGCGGAGCGAGCAGGGCGGAACTCGCCGCGGACGAGGCGCCGATGTCGACTCCTCAGACTAGAGACTTGATCGCCGCCAGCCGCTTCTCGCGGATCTTCTCACCGATCTCGGCTCCCTTCAGTCCCTGACGCTCGCCCTCGTCCAAACTCACGGCGCCCGCGGCGGCGCGTGCGCGCCGCAGGTATTCGCGCTGTGGATAGGGTTGCGCCTCGAGTCCGGTGCGTCCGCGCGCGTCCGCCTCGCATGCTTCCAACATCTCTTCGAACCGCTCCGGCCGGCGGAAGGCATCGGTCGCCTCCAGGAGCTTCAATACGGTGGTTGGCCGCAGCTCCGCCGCGCGGTGGACCACGGCGTGATGCCGTGCAGTGAGCACTGCCAGATCCCGAAAGCCGTTCGGCACCTTGAGCCGCGCACACAACGCCTCGATCACCGGCACGCCGGCTTCCTCGTGTCCCCGGTGGCTCGGCCAGCGCTCCGGCTCGGTCAACGCCTTGCCGAGATCGTGCATGAGCACGGCAAACCGCACCTCGGTCGAGGCGCCGATGACTGCGGCATAGCGCAGCGCGAGCATGACGTGAACACCCGTGTCGACCTCCGGGTGCCATCGGGGCGGCTGTGGCACGCCATAGAGGTCCGCCAACTCCGGGAAAATGGCCTGCAGCGCGCCGCAGACCCGCAGCGTCTCGAAGAACACCTCGGGCCGCGCTTCGCCGAGCGCGCGCTCGGTCTCCTGCCAGACACGCTCCGGAACGAGCGCGCCCAACTCCCCCGAATCCGTCATCCTGCGCATCAGGGCCACGGTCTCCTCGGCCACCTGAAAGCCGAGCTCCGCGTAACGCGCTGCAAACCGCGCGACCCGCAGCACGCGCACCGGGTCCTCGATGAAACTTTCCGACACGTGTCGGAGCAGCCGCGCCTCGAGATCACGGCGGCCGCCATAGGGGTCCACCAGCTCTCCCGTCGAGCTCTCCGCCATCGCGTTGATGGTCAGGTCCCGGCGCTGAAGATCTTCTTCCAGCGTCACATCCGGTGAGAAGCGGGTGGTGAAGCCGCGGTACCCGGGAGCGACCTTGCGCTCCAGGCGGGCAAGCGCGTACTCCTCGTGCGTCTGCGGATGCAGGAAGACGGGAAACTCGCGTCCGACGGGCACGAAGCCCTGCCGCTCGAGCTCCTCCGGTGAAGCGCCGACCACGACCCAGTCGCGCTCCTTCACCGGACGTTCGAGCAGCCGGTCTCGCACGGCACCGCCGACCAAGTAAACTTCCATGACACATGTTAACCGAGAAGGCCCCTCCCGCTCGCATGCAGGCCCATTCCAGGCCCATGCGGCTGGCTCTCGTCGGGATGGCGCTGGGCGCGCTCTGCGGCTGCACCAGCACGATGTATCTGCTGCAAGCGGCTCACGGCGAGTGGCATGTCATGCACTCGCGCAAACCGATCGTCCAGGTTATCGACGACCCGCAGACCCCGGCGGCCCTCATCCGCGAGCTCGCCGAGGTACGCGATGCCCGGAGCTTCGCCTCACGCGAGCTGAAGCTGCCCGACAACGACAGCTATCGCACGTATGCGAAGATCGACCGTCAGTACGTCGTGTGGAACGTCGTCGCCGCGCCCGCCCTCTCGGTGGAGCCGAAGGAGTGGTGCTTCCCGATCGCCGGCTGCGTCGCCTATCGGGGTTACTTCAGTGAGAAGCGCGCCCGAGATTTCGCCTCGGGACTCCGGGCTCATGGATATGACGTCGTGATCGAGGGCGTACCGGCCTACTCTACCCTGGGCAAGCTCCCCGATCCGGTGATGAGCACGATGATGCGCTACGGAAGCGACGAGCTCGCGGCCATGATCTTCCACGAGCTCGCGCACCAACTGCTCTACGTGAAGGACGATTCACGTTTCAACGAAGCCTTCGCCGTCACGGTGGAAGACGCGGGATTGAGACGCTGGCTCGAATACCGCGGCCAATCCGCCCGCATCCCCGCACTCCGGCAGCAGCGGGCCGATGACCGGCAGTTTCTCGCCCTGTTGCGCCATGCCCGCCACAGGCTGGCGCTGCTCTACGCTTCAGAGGCGCCACGCGAGCAGAAGCTGCGTGACAAGCAGCAGATCCTCGCGGAGCTGGCAACGGACATTCGCACCCTCGAGCACCGCCTCGGAGTCCACTCGCCGCTCTACGAGGAATGGATCGAGGATGGACTCAACAACGCGGAGCTGGCCTCCGTCGGCACGTACTTCGACTGCGTACCGGGGTTTGAACGGCTGCTGCGGCAGGAAAAAGAGAGCCTGCCTCGCTTCTACGAGGCGGCACGCGAGCTGGCGCGCAAGCCGAAGACGATGCGGGATAGCGAGCTTTGCTCCAATCCCGCAGCGCCATCGGCTGCGAGCGCAGGCCTCGCCCCGGGCGCGACGCGCTGAGAGCCGGCGACTCTCACAACGACTGCCGCAGATCCTGCAGCGCAAATCCTTCAAGCGGGACATCGATTTCCCGCGTCAGCGCCATCGCCTTGAATGCCTCGCCCATCTCGCCCGGCAGCAGCAGCCGGCGTGCTTGTCCAGCGAGCCGCGCGTGCTCCACGGCATCGGTCGATTCCGCGAGCAGCCGCTCCACACCGCTGGCCAGTAGAAACGCCGCCTGCGTGCAAAAGCCGCTGACCTCCAGGCCACAGCCCAGCGCCGCCTCCGCGACCCGTGTGAAATCGACCCAGGCCGTGATGTCCTGCACACCGAGGTTGATGTAAGGATCATCGTGAGCACGCTGCCTGAAGTGGCAACGGAAGGTGCCGTCAGTCCGCTGCGGATGATAGTAGTGCGCCCGCGGCAACCCGTAGTCGAAAAGGAGCATCAGGCCCCGCTCGAGACACTCGGCAACGCCTGCGATCCACGGACCGGTCCGCAGGCAGACCTCCGAGGCATACCCTTGCGGCAGCGGTACCGGCAGCTCTTTCAGCAGCGTCGCGCATGCGTTTGCGAGATCCGCATCCGGTACCGCCTCTCGCTCCACGAGCGCTCCTCCCTCCACCGCCACGCCGAGCTCGCGGACCTCATTGCCACATAGCCTGAAGCGGCGAAAGGGCAACGCATCCAGCACCTCATTCGCCAGAATCACGCCGCGGATCGGCCGCTCCGGCAGGCGATCGAGCCAGACCACCCGCTCGCGCAGCTGCGCCGGCAGGCGTTGCAATCGCTCCCGCTGTCTTTCCGCCAGGTCCGCGCTGACCTCGAGAATGGCGTAGCGATCCGGCAGCGCATCCCTCACCGCGAGCGTCTCGAGAATGACCGCCGCCATGCGTCCCGTACCTGCCCCGAGCTCCAGAATCTCGCCGCCCTCAGCCAGCACCTGCGCGCATTGACGCGCGACGCAGCGGCTGAAGAGATCGGAGATCTCGGGGGCGGTCACGAAGTCCCCGTCAGGACCGAGCTTCACGCTGCCGGCGCTGTAGTACCCGAGCCCCGGGGCGTAAAGCGCGAGCTCCATGAATCGCTCGAAAGGCAACCAGCCCCCGGCAGCGCGGGCGCGCTCGGCGATGAGCGCGGCCACGGTACGGGAATGCACTTCTTCTTCCGGTGACAGCGACGGCATCATAATCTAGGCCCCTCATGCCAGAGCCCGCCCCCAATCAAACCGCCGCCCTTGCGGGCAAGGCCGCGCTCATCACCGGCGCGGCGCGGCGGGTCGGCGCATCCATCGCGCGAGCGCTGCATGCAGCAGGCGCCAACGTCGTGCTGCATTACCGCAGCTCTGCGGAAGAAGCCGCTGCGCTTGCGCAGGACATGAACCGCCTCAGGCCAGGCTCGGCGGCGCTCGCTCAGGGCGACCTGCTCGACGGCGCCGCGGTCAAGGAGCTTGCCCGTACTGCGACGGCTGCGTTCGGCGGACTCGACATCCTGGTCAACAACGCCTCGTCGTTCTATCCGACTCCGCTCGGGGACATCGACGAGGACGCCTGGAACGACCTGATCGGCACCAACCTCAAAGCGCCGCTCTTTCTCGCGCAGGCGGCGGCCGCGGCGTTGCGCGAGCGCAGCGGCCTCATCGTCAATCTGGCCGACATTCACGGCATGCGGCCGCTGCGCCGTCATCCGGTGTACAGCGTCGCAAAGGCAGGCCTCATCATGCTGACGAAGTCGCTGGCACGTGAGCTCGGGCCGCAGGTCCGGGTCAACGCGATCGCACCGGGGCCTGTCATGTGGCCGGAAGACGGGCTCGACGACGTGTTGCGCGGGGAGATCATCAGCCGGACTGCGCTGAAACGGATCGGGTCGGCGGAGGATGTCGCGCGCGCGGTGTTGTTCTTCGCCTCCGCGGCGCCCTTCGTCACCGGCCAGATTCTGGCGGTCGATGGCGGCAGGAGCATCGGCTGGTAGGCGAGCGGCCGGCCGCTCACTGCGCCCCACGCACTGCCACCAGCGGGTGCGCAGCCCGATCGAATCGCCTCCAGAGCTCACCGATCGTCTGCTTCTCCGTCGGATGCACCAGATCGGGCGCGAGCGCGGCCATGGGTCCTAACATGTACGCCCGCTTCAACAGGTCCGGCCGGGGCAGCTTGAGGTGCGGCTTCTGGCAGACCAGGTCGCCGTATAGAAGGATGTCGAGATCCATGGACCGCGGCGCCCATCGCGGCGCATCAGGCGGGCGGCCGCAGAGGGACTCGATGGCATGCAGGCGCGTCAGCACCTCGTCGACCCCGAGGTCCGTCGCAAACCCGGCGACGAAGTTGACGAAGTCCTCGCCCTCGAATCCAACGGCGCGATTGCGATACCAGGGCGAGAAGCGCACGCCCGGGAACTGCCGCTCGAGCTCACGCGTGGCCATCGCGAGGTGCCGCTCGGACTCGATGTTGCTGCCGGCCGCGACGTAGACCTGGGGCATGGCTGCCGCAACTCACAGAGGCGCCGCGTCCGCCGCAAGGTCCGCGCGGGTGCGCTCGATGACGACACCGACGTCGCGCGAGCCACGGATGGCGCCCGGCTTGTTGAGCGAGATGCGCACCCACCCGATGCCGAACTCCTCCAACAGCAGGAGCGCCAGGCGGTGCGCGAGAGTCTCGACCAGCTTGAACTCCGAGCCCTCGATGTACGCGAGCGTCCGCTTGGCGACCCTCTTGTAGTCCACCGTGTCGGCGACATCATCTCTGATCGCCGCCCGGGCACAGTCCACGGGCAGTTCGAGATCGACCACGACGGTCTGCTTGACGCGCCGCTCCCACTCGATGAAGCCGATGATGCATTCGGCAGTCAGGCCGCGGAGGAAGATCCGGTCGGGGGAGGGGATTGCAGTCGTCATGAGTGCAGCGATGGCGCGTCGGCGTTGTGTTGGAAGGGCACGGCTGTGAGCGTATCGAGCGGCCACTGGGCGCGCGCCTGGATCGCGAGCCCGTCGCGCTCTCCGGCCTTGAGCCGCGCCAGGCCCGCAACGGCGATCATCGCGGCATTGTCGGTGCAGAACTCGACCCGAGGATAGTACACGCGGCCGCCGCGCCGGCCGACGGCTTCATCGAGCGCCGCGCGCAATCGTTGATTCGCGCTGACCCCGCCGGAGACCACGAGCCTATCGAGGCCGGTGGCCTCGAGCGCCCGCACGGCCTTTACCGCCAGGGTGCCGACGATCGCCTCCTCGACGCCGCGGGCGACATTCGCCCGCAGCTTGGGGGTCAGCTCCCGGCCGCGAAGGGAGTGCAAAACGGCCGTCTTGAGTCCCGAGAAGCTGAGCTCGAGGCCGGGGCGATCGAGCATTGGCCGGGGGTATTGAAAGACGCCGGGTGTGCCGCCCTGCGCCAGGCGTGCGAGCTCCGGCCCACCGGGGTACGGCAGCCCGAGGAGCTTGGCCGTCTTGTCAAAGGCTTCGCCGGCCGCATCGTCGCGGGTCTCACCGAGGATCCGGTAATGCCCGATCCCAGTGACTTCGATGAGGAGGGTGTGGCCGCCCGACACGAGAAGTGCCACGTGCGGGAACGGCGGCGGATCGGGCTCCAGCAGGGGTGCGAGCAAGTGCCCCTCGAGGTGATGTACCCCGACTGCCGGCACCTGCCAGGCATAGGCGAGGCTGCGCGCGAGCGCGGCCCCCGTGAGCAGCGCCCCGATCAGGCCCGGTCCGGCTGTAAAGGCGACACCCGCCAGCTGCTGCGGAGCCGTGCCGGCGACGTCGAGGGCACGCTCCACCAGCGGCAGGAGTCGGCGGACGTGGTCCCGGGAGGCCAGCTCCGGAACGACTCCCCCATAGATCCGGTGCAGCTCCACCTGGCTGTGAAGCTCGTGCGCCAGCAGGCCGCTCGACTCATCGAGAACGGCCGCCGCGCTCTCATCGCAGGAGGATTCGATGGCGAGCACGCGCATGGCCACCCTCTCGCCCTCGGTCACCCCCCTGGGAGCTGCCGCCGTCTCGGACGGAGGTGCCCCGGGAAACGCTTTTGCCTTTGCCATGAGCCTCAACTAGAATTGCGCGCCCGTTTTTCCAGGTCATTCCTAAAGTTCCGTGTCCCGGCCAGTAGGCCTGAGGTTTCGATGCCGAGCGTCCGTATCCGTGAGAATGAATATTTCGATGCCGCCCTGCGGCGTTTCAAACGCGCCTGCGAGAAGGCCGGCATTCTCACCGAGCTGCGCCGGCGTGAATTCTACGAGAAGCCGACCCAGGAGCGGAAACGCAAGAAGGCGGCGGCCATCAAGCGCCACATGAAGCGCATCTCGAGAGAGGGCGTGCGCCCCTCCCGCTGACCTTGCCCATATTGGCTGCATGACTCTCAAGGAACGCATCACGGAGGACATGAAGAGCGCCATGCGCGCCGGGGAGAAGGAGCGTCTCGGCACCATCCGCCTGGCACTCGCCGCCATCAAGCAGCGTGAGGTCGACGAGCGGATCACGCTCGACGACGGCCAGGTGCTCACGGTGCTGGAGAAGATGATCAAGCAGCGCAAGGAAGCGATCACTCAATTCCAGGCAGGCGGCCGCGCCGACCTCGTTGCGAAGGAGAGCGCGGAAGTCTCGATCCTCGAAGCCTACCTGCCCGCACGCCTGAGCGATGCGGAGCTCGATGCGCTCATCACCGGCGCCATCGCAGCCACCGGCGCCACTTCCCCCAAGGATATGGGGAAGGTCATCGCCGCAGTGAAGGCCCAGGCGCAGGGTCGCGCCGACATGGGTGTCGTCAGTGCCCGCGTGAAGGAGAAGCTGGCCCAGAACTGAGGCGCTTGGTCGAGTGATGGCCAGGCCCTGACGGTACGGGGGCTCCAAATCATGCCGGTCAGGCCCCGACCGCGCTACCGCCGCGAGTAGAACCCAGCCATCATCCCCCAAGGCTTCATCGACGAGCTGATCGCCCGCGCGGACATCGTGGAGGTCATCGGCTCGCGCGTGCAGCTGAAGAAAGCGGGCCGCGAGTACAAGGCCTGCTGTCCCTTCCACAACGAGAAGACCGCCTCCTTCTGGGTGAGCCCGGAGAAGCAGTTCTATCACTGCTTCGGCTGCGGCGCGCACGGCACGGTGCTGCGCTTTCTGATGGAGCACGACCGCATGGCCTTCCCCGAGGCCGTCGAGGAGCTCGCGAGCCGGCTGGGACTGGAAGTGCCGCACGAAGGCGGCGGCGCGCCCACCGCATCGCGCGACTCCGAGAAGCTCTACGAGCTCATGTCGCGGGTAGCGAAGTTCTACGCCGAGACGCTCGCGCGTGAGCCCCGCGCCCGCGAGTACCTGACACGCCGCGGGCTGACTTCCGACACCCTCGCGCAGTTCGGCATCGGCTACGCGCCGGACTCCTGGAATGCGGTGTTGAAGCGCTTCGGTACGGGCGAGGCGGAGCGCAAGGCGCTCGCCGATCTCGGCCTCATCATCGAGCGTGATGCCAGCCGGGGCCAGACGGGCGCCGCCCGTGAGGGCGACCGGCACTACGACCGCTTCCGCGATCGCGTCATGTTCCCGATCCGGGACGTCCGTGGCCGCGTCATCGCCTTCGGCGGCCGCGTCATCGACCGTGGGGAGCCGAAATATCTCAACTCCCCGGAGACGGTTCTTTTCCACAAGGGGCGCGAGCTCTACGGGCTCTACGAGACCCGGCATTCCCGTACCAACCTGGAACGTCTGTTGGTTGTCGAAGGCTACATGGACGCGGTTCGTCTGCATCAGTCGGGCATCCCCTATGCGGTTGCGACACTCGGTACGGCGACCACGCCCGAGCATCTCCGCCGCATCTTTCGCCTGGTGCGCGAGGTGGTGTTTGCTTTCGACGGCGACCGTGCCGGCCGTGCCGCCGCGTGGCGCGCGCTGCAGAACGCCTTGCCGGAGGCGCGTGAGGGACGCGAGATCCGCTTCCTCTTTCTTCCCGAGGGGCACGACCCTGACACTCTCGTGGGAGCGGAAGGCCGCGAGGCCTTCGAGCAGCGCCTCGAGTCGACACTGCCGCTCTCCGAGTACCTGGTGCGGGAATTGTCCGAGGATACGGAACTTGCGCACGCCGACGGACGTGCGCGGTTTGCCGAGGCGGCCCGGCCGCTGATCGCAAAGGTGCCCGAAGGAGTCTACCGTGAGTTGCTCACGGCGAGAGTTGCCGAGGTGGTGCGGCTCGCACCGGAGCGGCTGCAGGCGCTCTGGGCCGGGACGGGGTCCTCTCCGACTCACGGCGCAGGGGCCATCTCATCCGGCTCGGGGGCTACGAGCGACGTCCACGGGTCAGCCGCGGGTACGGACAAGCCGCGCTCCCGCCTGAGCGCCGGCCGCGGCAGCCTGGTCCGTCAGGCCATCGCAGGCCTCGTGAGGTTTCCTTCGATCGCGCCCTTGATGACCGATGCCGACTGCCGGGAGCTCGATGCCTGCGAGGAGCCGGGCATCGAGCTGCTGCGCGGGCTCTTGGATGATCTGCGTGTGCGCCCGCTCTCACTCCCGGCTCAAGTCTTGGAGCGCTGGGCCGACAGGAGCGGGGGAGAGCATCTCGGGCGGCTGCTCGAGCGGGAGGAGGTCCTGGGAGATGCTCAGGCGGCGGCCCTGGAGCTCAAGGCGGCGCTCGCGAAGCTCGCGGAGCTGACGGTCGAGCGGCGACTCGAGGCGCTCGAGGAGCGGATCCGAGCGGCGGGTCTCTTGGGACTGACGGCGGAAGAACGTAAGGAATTTCAGGAACTTATTGTCAAACGAACCGGCCGAAAGTGAGGCCCGCGGCAGGCTCCTCGGCTGGTCCCAAGGGCGATGAATTTGGTATTTCCGATGCGCTCCAATAGAATTGCACGCTTTATTTTGGCGCCCCTTGAGTTGGCCCGCGGCCGGCAGCAAATAGGGGATCGACCCGCTTACCGCCAAACCCTCCGGTACTCATGAAAGCCAAGCAGAAGTCCGTCTCCGCCAGCAGGAAACGTCCGGCCGCGCACGCGGCGAAGCCCGCCAAGGCGACGTCCGCCGAGAAGGCAGCGCCAGCTGCTGCTGCCGCTAGGGATAAGGCGCACGCGAAGTCGGCTGCTTCGGCGTCGAAGAAGACTGCTGCGCCTGCCGCTGCGGCGCCGGCCCCTGAGGCGAGCACGCGGCACTCCGGCCACCACGCCAGTCACAAGGAAGGTCCGACTCATGCTGCTCATGCGGCAGAGAAGCGCCCGCTCGGTCTCGAGCGGCGCGCACCCGTCATGCCGGAAGATCGTCAGTCACAACTGAAGCTGCTCATCGCCCGCGGCAAGGAGCAGGGCTATCTCACGTACGCGCAGGTCAACGACCACCTGCCGTCGGAGATCGTCGATCCGGAGCAAATCGAAGACATCGTCAACACCATCAACGACATGGGCATTCCGGTGTACGAGAAGGCACCGGATACCGAGTCGTTGCTCGCGAGCGAGCCCTCCGCCCCCGCCGATGAGGAAGCGATCGAGGAAGCGGCCGCCGCACTGGCAGCGCTCGATGCAGAGCTCGGGCGCACCACCGATCCCGTACGCATGTACATGCGGGAGATGGGCACGGTGGAGTTGCTGACCCGCGAGGGAGAGATCCGCATCGCCCGGCGTATCGAGGAAGGCCTCGAGGCCGTTCGACGGGCGCTCTCTCTCTACCCGCCGACGCACGACTTCCTGCTCAAGGCTTACGAGCCGGTGAAGGCCGGACAGGCGCGCCTCGTCGATGTGATCGTCGGCTTCGTCGATCCCAATGCGCCGGACGTCATCGCCCAGCCGCAGAACCCGACGAAGATGGAAATGGCCTCGGAAGAGGAAAAGTCGGACGACGACGAAGAAGGCGAAGAAGGTGGCGAGAGTGAGGAGGAAGAGGCAGTCGACACCGGCCCGGATCCGCAGGAGGCCGCGGCTCGCTTCGCGAGCCTGACCAAGTCCTTCGCGCACGTGCTCACGGGGATCGAGAAGCACGGCGCACGCGATCCGAAGACCCTGAAGTCGCGCAAGAAGCTCGCGGACGAATTCATGGAGCTGAAGCTCTCACCACGGATGTTCGATGCGCTGATTCTCAACTTGCGCACGCACGTTGCCGAGGTCCGCCAGCTCGAGAAGGAGATCATGATCATCGCCGTGCGCGATGCCGGCATGCCGCGCAAGGACTTCATCGCGAGCTTCCCGAAGAACGAGACCAGCCCGCGCTGGCTCGCGAAGCACGTGAAGGCGGGCAAGAAGTACTCGGCACCGCTCGCCAAGTTCAAGGATGAGATCGAGCGCCGGCAGAAGAAGCTCGAGCAGCTCGAGGCCGACTTTCACCTCACGATCAACGAGATCAAAGAGGTCAATCGCGAAGTCTCGATCGGCGAGGCCAAGGCCCGCCGCGCGAAGAAGGAGATGGTGGAGGCCAACCTGCGCCTCGTCATCTCGATCGCCAAGAAGTACACCAACCGCGGCCTGCAGTTCCTCGACCTCATCCAGGAAGGCAACATCGGCCTGATGAAGGCGGTGGACAAGTTCGAATACCGCCGCGGCTACAAGTTCAGCACTTATGCGACGTGGTGGATCCGCCAGGCCATCACCCGCTCGATCGCCGACCAGGCGCGCACCATCCGCATCCCGGTGCACATGATCGAGACCATCAACAAGCTCAACCGCATCTCGCGGCAGATGCTGCAGGAGATGGGCCGGGAGCCGACTCCCGAGGAGCTGGCCGTGCGCATGGAGATGCCCGAGGACAAGGTGCGCAAGGTCCTGAAGATCGCCAAGGAGCCGATCTCCATGGAGACCCCGATCGGCGACGACGAGGACTCGCATCTCGGCGACTTCATCGAGGACACCTCGGTGGCTTCGCCGATCGACCAGGCGACGATGGAATCGCTCCGGGAGACGACCCATGCGGTGCTCGCACAGCTCACCCCGCGGGAAGCGAAGGTGCTGCGCATGCGCTTCGGCATCGACATGAACACCGACCACACCCTGGAAGAGGTCGGCAAGCAGTTCGATGTCACTCGTGAGCGGATCCGCCAGATCGAGGCGAAGGCGCTGCGCAAGCTCCGGCACCCGAGCCGCAGTGAGCAGCTGCGCAGCTTCCTGATGGAGGATTAGGGTTTTTTCCTCGACGTCCGCCACCTGCGGCGGCGGGGTACATCCCCCTGTACCTAGATCCCAACCCGGCCGAGTGCGTCGATGATTTCTCTGACGACCTCGGCGAGCCCCGGGTGATCCGCCTCGAATCTCACTGCGAGTGATTCCAATCGCGGCGTGTGCGCGCCCGCCGTATCGGCAACGCCGCGCGTCCCACCTTTGCCCAGAGCGCGGTCGATGTCGCGCACCAGCGTGGACAGGAGCTTCCGTGACTCCGCATCGAGCGAACCGCCCTCTTTGTGCAGCCGCTCATGCACCCGCGACAGCAGGCCGCGCAGGCTCTCCTCGGTGGTGTTCTCGCTCATGCTCGATGATCCGCGGCCATGTCCCGCGATTGTAGTCGTCCACCCGGCCGCGTCCAGTGGACTATCGGAGCAGCAACGGGTAGAACAGCGGCCTGACAAGGTTCCACGCGGCAGAACATCGACGCAGAGCCCCGATGGACAAAATCGACCATGAGATCGTGCGGCTGCTCGAAGACGACGCCCGTGTCTCCTTTGCGGAGCTCGGCGAGCAGGTAGGGCTCTCCAAGAGTCCGTGCTGGCAACGCGTGCGGGAGCTCGAACGGCAGGGATTGATTCGCGGTTACCGAACGGAGCTCGACGCCGAGAGTCTGGGCCTGCGGGTCCATGCCTTCGTCCACGTCACCATCAATGGAGCGCGCCACGCCGAGTTCGAAGCTGCGGCTGCCAGCCATCCGTCCGTATTGCAGTGCTACACGACGGCAGGCCAGGCCGACTACCTGATGCACGTGCTGGTCGGGGAAATCGCGCAGCTCGATCAGCTGCTGCGAATGGAGATCCGGCGGATGCCGGGCGTGCAGAAGCTCGAGACGACGGTCTGCATGAAGACCATCAAGTCTCGGGCCCCGGTCACCGGCTGCCTGCGGTAGGCCGTGCCACTGGCCATCCATGGCGGCAGGGCCCCCGGCCCGCACGTCCGTGCGCGGGCGCTCGCCGGAGCGAGGACACGTTAAGTGTCCTCGCTGGAAGCCTCCGGCTCGCCCATCGCACCGCCGAGCGCGGCCGTCGGCGCTGCGGCCTGGCCGTTGAGCAGCCCCTTCCAGCTGAGCTCCTGTCCCTTGCGCCTGCCCTTCTCAGTGACCTTCAGACCCTCGGGGGAGATGGCCAGCATAAAGGCCTTGCCGTCCACGTCGATCTCGCGCTTCAGGGTCTTCTCGAGCTTGGTAGCCATGTCGTTCCTCAGCTGATTATTCGTTTGGGACCAGGGCGCCCGCAAACCACAGGGAAGCCCTGCCATAGAATGGCCAGTGACGCAGATTTTGCGCCAATGCCCGGACAGAAGGCCAGTTTTTCCGGCCTCGCTGCCGCCTCAGGCACCCGGATGGGCCGGCAGCCGGGCCTTGGCCTGCTGCAGTACGGACTCCAGCCCACCGGGGTCGATGGGTTTGGTGAGGTGCCGGTCGAACCCCGCCGCGAGGGCCCGGCGCTTGTCCTCCTCCTGCCCCCATCCGGTAACGGCGATCAGCATGGCGCGGCGGCCCCAGGCGGTGCCGCGGATGCGCTGCGCGAGCTCATAGCCGTTGAGCTCCGGCATGCCGATATCGAGAAGGAGCGCATCGGGCTCGAGTCTGCAGGCCAGATCGAGAGCCTCGCGCCCGCCATGCGCGATGCTGACCTCGTGACCGGAAGCCTCGAGGAGAGCGGCACAGCTCGTGGCGGCATCGCAGTTGTCATCGGCGACCAGCAGCCGTAGCGGCCCGGTCGGCGCGGACGGTTGCCGGATTGATCCGTCGCCGGACTTCCGGGCCGCGCCTCTACCGATAGGCAGCCGCACGACGAACTTGCTCCCCTGCCCCACGCCCCTGCTGTGCGCGCTCACGCTGCCGCCGTGCAGCTCCACGAGCCCGCGCACCAGCGAGAGTCCGATGCCGAGCCCGCCTTCGGAGCGCTCGAGGGCCGGCGCCGCCTGCGCAAACAGGGTGAACATCCGCGGCATCATCTCGGCTGAAATGCCGATGCCGTTGTCCCGAATGGCCACCAGCAGCTCTCGGCCCTCGCGCGCGGCCTCGAGCTCGATGCGGCCGCCGGCGTCGGTGTACTTGGCAGCGTTGATGAGAATGTTGGCGAGCACCTGCGCGAGCCGCACGGGATCGGCGACGAGGCGGATGGGCTTCTTCGGCAACTTCAGCGACAGCGTGTGGCCTTTCGCCTCGATCAACGGCCGGGCCGCCTCTTGTGCGGCGGAGACTGCCGAGGCGAGGTCGACCGGCGATCGACGCAGAATGAGCGTGCCGCGCGTGATGCGCGAGACATCGAGCAGGTCATCCAACAGCCGGCTCATGTGCTCGACCTGACGCTCGATGATGGCCTGAGCCTGTGGCCGCCGGGATTCGCTCCCGCTCTTCTTCGCCAGTGCGACTGCGTATCGGATCGGCGCCAGCGGATTACGCAGCTCATGCGCCAACACGGCGAGAAACTCGTCCTTGCGGCGGTCCGCCTCGCGCAGCGCCTCCTCGGCCCGCCTGAGCTCGGCGATGGTTCTCTCCTGAGCCTCCTCGGCGGCCTTTTTCCCGGAGATGTCGCGAGCGATCTTCGATGCGCCGACGATCGCGCCCCTGGCGTCGCAGATGGGAGAGATGGTGAGCGCCACGGCGATGCGGCGGCCGCTCTTGGCGACCCGCACCGTCTCGAAGTGCTCGATCCGCTCTCCGTGGCGCAGTCTCTCGAGGATGTTCGCCTCTTCGTCAACACGCTCCGGAGGAATGAGGAGCGTGATGTGCTGTCCGACCGCTTCTTCGGCCGGATAGCCGAACAGTCGCTCCGCCGCGCGATTCCAGGAGCGGATGATGCCATCGAGCGTCTTGCTGATGATCGGGTCGTCGGAGGACTCGACGATGGCGGCAAGGTGAGCGCGGGCTCCGTCCGACAGCCACTCGTGGGTGATGTCACGGATGAACCAACGGCTGTGGATCAGCTTGCCCGCATCCCACAGGGCATTGGCGGCGATCCGCACGTGGCAGACCGAGCCGTCGCTGCGGCGCAGCGCCGTTGTGTGATCGTGCAGAGTTTTGCCGGAGAGCAGCCGGCCGAGTGACTTGCGGGCGTCGAGCGGGTCGAGGTGAAACTCCTCGATGGAGCGGCCGACACATTGCGCATCCGTGCAACCCAGGAGCTCGAGACACGCGCTGTTGGCCCAAAAGATACGCCCCTCAGGACCGACCTTGAGCAGCCCCTCGAACGCATTCTCGACGAAATCACTCAGCTCCCGGTCCCGCTCCGCGAGCGCTCGCTCGAGCATGGTGCGCCGCTGCACTTCCCACTCGAGCGCGCGCGCCTTCTGCTGCAGCTGCGCGACGAGCATCGGTCGAGGCTCCGATGTTGACTGCATGCGGCTCTCCCCCGAGAGCCACGAGCCGTCACAGCTCACGAGGGTCCACCCGCTCGGGGCTCCGATGCGGCAGCGCCCCGCCAGCGGGACTTGCCGGTGGACCCCGCGGATGCGCCATCTGCCAACTTCTCGATGGCCGGCCGCAATGGGCGCGCGGCGGCGGGATAGTCCTCCCAGGCCCGGCTGCGTTCCAACAGTGCGCGCGCCGTACGGATCGTGAACTTCTTCGGGTCGAGTCCGGATCGGGCCTGTGCCCAGTTGAGCGGCATCGAGACCGGCGCTCCTTCGCGTGCACGCGGCGAGAGGGGTGCCACTGCCGTCGCCGTGCGGTCGTTGCGCAGATAGTCCAGGAAAATGTGGCCGGTCCGCACTCGCTTGGCCATGTTGATGACGTAGCGTTGCGGGCTGTCGGCCATCATGCGGGCACAGAGCTCCCGCGCGAAGGACTTCACCAACGGCCAGTCGAGCGCGCGGTTGCGGGGCTGAGTGAAGGGGGTCACGACGTGCAGCCCCTTGCCGCCGGTGGTCTTGAGGAAGCTCTCGAGACCCAGCGCCTCGAGCCGCTCATGCATCTCGCGCGCGGCCTCGATCACAGTCTCGAGCCCGACGTCGGGCGCGGGATCGAGATCGAACACCAGCCGCCCTGGCACTTCCGGCTGATGCGGCTCGCAGTTCCAAGGGTGAAGCTCCAGAGCGGCGATCTGGGCGACCGCCGCAAGACCCTCGATGCGATCGATCTCCACGTACGGCTTGCCGTCACCCGCCACTCTTGCCAGGTTGATGAGGCTCGAGAGCCCGGGCATGGCGTGGCGCTGAAAGAATCGCTGCCCGCCGATGCCATCCGGGCAGCGGACGAGCGAGCAGGGCCTGCCCTCGATGTGCGGCAACAGCCACTCTCCCGCGGCGGCCAGGTATTCAGCGAATTCCCGCTTGGTGACAGGGCGGCCGTCGCCGGCATCCGGCCACAGGACCTTGTCCGGGTTCGAGATCGTGACGCCGAGCAAGGGTCCGGTACCTCCCGTCGCTCGCGGGGCCTGCCCCCTCGCGCGTTGTCCGCGATCCACTCCGCCTGGGGCCGGGCGGGGCCGTCTGTCCTGACGAGCCGTATGTTTGCCGCGGCCGGCCGCAGGACTCGTCTGCCGGGTTGCCCGCGGGGCGCGCGGGGCATGCGCGACTTGCGGGGCATGCGCAGCTCGCGAGGCCGCGAGCTCAGTGAGTCGTGCGTTGGCATCCGGGCGTTCCACCGGGGCTGCCGTCTCCGCGCGAACCTCCTTCGCGGGCTTGTCCTCACGCAATCCCTTGAAGGCCGCCTGCCGGATGTTGCCGCCCTCCGTCCAGCCCGCGAACTCAATCTCCGCCACCAGCTGCGGCTTCAGCCAGTGGATCTGCCGCCCGGACGGCACCGGCACGCGCATGCCAAAGGGATTCTCGCTGCTCGCCAACTTCTTCAGCCGCGGTAGGAGTTGGCGCACCTTGGCCGCGCTGAAACCGGTGCCGATCCGCCCGACGGGCACGAGGCCGCCATCGCGATACACGCCCGCGATCAATGAGCTGAGATTCGCGCCCTCCGAGGTCCAGCCGCCGATCACCACCTCGTGGCCGGCACGACATTTCGACTTGGTCCAGCTTCCGGTCCGCCCGGATTCATACGGCGCGGCGATGCGCTTGGAAATTACACCTTCGAGCGACAGTCGGCAGGCGGACTCGAGGACCGCTGCGCCCGGAGTGGTGAAATGCTCGAGGTAGCGCAGCCGGGCCCGGTTCTCAGCCGGAAGCGCTTCCAAAACACGCTCGAGCTCTTCCTTGCGCTGATCGAGCGGCAGCGATCGCAGGTCCCGGCCTTCGAGAAACATGAGATCGAACGCGAACAGGATCAGCGCCGACTCATGGCCCTCCGACAGCGCGGCCTGCAGAGCGGAGAAGTCGGAGACGCCCTGGCGGTTGAGCGCCACGGCCTCGCCATCGATGATGCAATCCGGCAGCGCCGCGGCCGCGCGGGCGATCGACGCAAACCGCTCGGTCCAATCGAGCCCCTTGCGCGTCAACAACACGGCACGCCCTTGTTCCACGCGCAACTGCAGCCGATAGCCGTCGAGCTTGATCTCGTGCGCCCAGCCAGCTTCTTCGGGCGGGCGCGGCAACAGTCGACAGAGCACTGGCTCGATGAACTTCGGCATAGGAGCCTGCGCCCCACGGGCCGGTGCCCGATTGAGTTGATCGCCACGCGCCGCAGCGCCACTACGCCGGGCGCCGCGCGCCTCCATGCCGCGGGCTTTGGTGCCGCGAGCCGCAGCGCTGTGGGCTGAGGCGCCGGCGCGCGCAGCGCGGTGACCTCCCTCGTTGCGTCCACGTTTCATGGCCTCATTGCTCCTGCGTTTTGCCGGCGCGGACTCAGGCCTTGGCATCCGGCCGACTTTCGCCGCGAGGCGCGCATTGATGCGGGCGGCAACGCCGCCCGCGGCCGGATCAGGCGTGGCGTTGGAATTCCAGACGGCGTCGGCTCGGCCCACTTTGCCGCCCGAAGTCATGAATGGCTTCGGGCCCCTGCCTTTTCCCGCGGCGATCTCCTCCAGCGTACGGCCGGACGCCGCCGAGCGGGCGTCGTCCGCGAGCAGTGCGTCATCGCCGCGCTTCACGAACTCATCGCGATGCTTGATGAGGAGCCAGCTCGGCTTCTTGCCGGAGCGCGAGTTTCGCAGCCGCACCAGCACCCAGCCGCCGCGCAGCCGCTCACCGGCGAAAATCAGCTTGAGCTCGCCCGCTGCCAGAGCCTGCTCGGGAGCGCCTTTACCCTGCGGCTCCCAATAGCCCCGGTCCCAGATCTGCACCGTTCCGCCGCCATACTGTCCCTGTGGGATCGTCCCCTCGAAGTCGCCGTATTCCAGCGGGTGATCCTCGACCTCGACCGCCAGACGCTTGTCCGCAGGGTCGAGCGACGGTCCGCGGGTGACCGCCCAGGACTTGAACACGCCATCGAGCTCGAGGCGCAGATCGTAGTGCAGCCGGCGGGCCGCATGCTTCTGCACCACGAACCGCAACCGCGGGGACGACGCTACCCTGCCATCGCCGGATGGCTCGGCTGTGCGGCTGAAATCGCGCTTGGCGCGGTAGTTTTGCAGTGCCCGGCTGGCCATGAGATGCCCGATCATAAGCGCGACCGGTAGAGCTGAGCCCGCGCCGGTGTACGTATCCTGCAGGTCCAGCGCCCGCGCCGGCCTGCAGCAAGCACTCAAGCGATAAACGTGCCCGGCCCCCCGCTGCTACAATCCGCCCCGCATTGGGCCTGTAGCACAGCGGTTAGTGCAGGGGACTCATCGAAGAAAGGTGCCTGTGCGCGGAAACGCTCACAGTGGACGGGATGAATTCAGGGGAACCTTCGAGCTGCCGATTGCGATCCAGCTCATGGCAATCCTGAGCCGAGCCGGCGGTACACCGCCGGAAGGTGCAGAGACTACCTGAGGGCTCGAGCGCCCTTAATGACAGGCAGGAGCGTCCCGCACCCACACGGACGGAGTGAGTCGCTGAGATCCGGCGGCACGCACCGTTCGCGGGTGAAGAGATAGTCCACTCCCGGGGGAAACGCCGGGGCAGAGTGAATCCCTTGGTCGTAGGTTCGAATCCTACCGGGCCCATATCAACAGTACGGCAGAGCCTGAGTCCTGAGGCCGGCTGGTGGGCCTCCGGTCCGGTCGCCTCAGAAGACCATGTTGACCGCAGCCACGGGAGTGACCGTTGCACTCGTGCTGCGCCCCATCGCGGCCACACGCGCACCGGCGATGACACCCATCGTGGGACTCCAGTTGTATTCCACCGCAGGCGCGAGATAGAGGATCTCGCTGGAGCCGAAGTCCTGGATCAGAGATGACGGCAGGAAACCGGCGGCCGCCGAGTAGTTCCCCTCCACTCGTGTATTGCCGTCGTGCTCCCAGTTGATGTCGGTGGCGAGCACCCAGCTTCGAGTGACGCTGTATTCGAAAGCCAGGTCGCCGACGAAGCTCGGGCCGGGGCGCGCTCGCCCGTCGAAGCCTTCGGACGTGCCGTA
>DASUHA010000089.1:0-65943 GCA_036273735.1 Steroidobacteraceae bacterium
GGCACGAGGGCCAGCTCGTAGAGCTTCATCGTGTTGCTGAAGTGAGGATCAGGCTGGCGCGGGCCCCAGGGGGAACGGACCGTGGTTTCGAGCATGCGATCGGAAAGGAAATACAGCCACCTGCCATCGGCCGCCCAGACAGGACTCTCGCTGTCGTAACGATCGGAGGTGATCGTTTGAATATCGCCGGTGCCGACATCGAGGATGCGAATCTGGTCGAATTGGTTGTCGGCGGTTTCGACGAAGGCAAGCCAATGGCTGTCAGGGGACCAGGAGAGATCGCCGAATTGGCCGTTCATGGATTGCGCAATGCGTCTATTCGTCCTGGTCTTGAAGTTGTAGAGCCAGAGCTCCTGGTCCCGATCGGCATGGGCGAGCCACTGACCATCGGGCGAAGGGATCCCGTTGGTCCGCAGGACGTGATCGTCAGTGGTGAGCTGGGTCGGCCGGCCGACACCATTGCCCGGAAAGTTCCAGAATTCGGTCTCGCCGGTCGCGGTGGACAGCGCGAGGATGGTCTTGCCATCGGGGAGGAAGCGGGCATCGCGGTAACGGACACCGGACTCGTTGGCGACCTCAATGATGCGGCCGGTTTTGGCCGGCATGGAGAAGAGGGCGCCACGAGCTGTAAACACGGCGCGGGAGCCGTCCGGCGACAGGTGGACGCTGGTGAGATAGTCGAGCGGCTTCTTGACCCAGTGGACGCGCATCTGGTCGAAGTCGGACTGGAGAGTGATGGGGACGAGATGCTCCTGGCTGCTGCGGATGTCGAAGATCCAGAGGTCGCCGGCGCAGGAGTAAACGATGCGGCCATCGTTGAGCGAGGCGGACTCGACGTCAAAGATGTGCTGGTGACTGAGCTGCTTCACGTCCTTGCCGTCCGTCGCCATGGAGTAGAGATTACGGACGCCATCGCGGTCGGAAATGAAGTAAATGCGGCCATCCCAGAACATCGGATTGGTGGAGGTTCCTGGATAGTCGGCGGTAAGCGGAACAGCTTCCTTGGGCGCGTCGAAGCGCCAGATGCTCTCGGCGGTGCCGCCCTTGTAGCGCTTGGTGTGGCTCGGTTGCGAGTACCAGCGTGTGAAGAAGAGCGAGTGGCCGGAAGTGTCGTAGACGGCTTCGGCGGCTTGGGCGAGAGGGACGAGCTGCCGATCGCCGCGATCGTCAACGAGGACGACCTCATTATTGGGGAGCGTGGAGTAGCGGGTCGTTGAGATCATCAGCCGGCCATCGGGCGCGAAACCGACCGGGTGGGCATCGCCGTCCCAGGTGCGGCGTTGGGGCAGGCCGCCCTCAATGGGCATGCTGTAGACGTCGGTAGGTCCTTCAGATTCGCCGCTGAAGGCGACCGTCTTACCGTCCGGCGAAATCACGGCATTGCTCTCGGTTCCGGGGTCGGAGGTCAGGCGGTGAGCGATACCGCCCTGTGCGCCGACCGTCCAGAGGTCGCCCTCGGACGTGAAAACGACCGTATCGCCGTGGATGGCGGGCGCCGTGTAGTAGCCTCGATGCAGTGGAGATGGGGACTGCGCGGAAGCCAGATTCGAGACCAAGAGGTAAACCAGAGCGAGACCTGTCAGCTGGCAACAACGGTTGCAGGTCAACATGAAAGAATTCTCCTTTTTACTAACGAGAGCCCCAAGTCGCAGGGTTGCGCGGCAAGTTGGCAGTATCGCGTGCCCGCTCACATTCTCGCCACGGTAACTGAGTGAGCCCTCAGGCCAACCATCGCACCCAAGCGCCATGTGGATGTGCTCGCGCGAGCAGGGTCTCCTCGCCGGACGGCCATAGCGTAAGCCGCAATTCGGGCGGGTCGGCAAGCTCGAAGCGCAGCCATGCGAGTGGCGCCTCGATGCTTGCCGCGGCACCCGCACGGCTCAAATGAGCGCAGATCCGGTTCCGCGAGCCTTCGGAGAGATAACTCCAGACGACGGAATGAAAAAGCACTCGCACGCTGCCGCGAGCCGGCACCGGTTCGATCTGTTGCTCGACCCAATCGGCCGCCTCTGCACAGTCGATGGCGACTGGAGCCGCACGGGCGATCTCAATGGCTGCTTCGATGCGCCTGACGCGCTCTGATTGGTCAGCCCAGACATAGGCGGCGAGCCGTTCTCTCGCGGCCTCATCCCCGAGATTGATCGGGTTTGCATCGCACCCGCGCCGCGAGCGGATCGCGATGGCCGACTCGACAGGGGGCGGCAGCCCCTTCCAGCTCGGGGCAAGGCATAGCGCCGCGTCGGGCGCTCCCCACGCGGCCTCGCCCAAACGATACTGATAGCGATCAGGGAGGAGATTCAGCCCCGCGCTCGATCCAATCTCGTAGAGGTCAAGCGGCAGTGCCGTGCGGCGCGCGATCGTCAGGAATCCGCCGATCAGCACCGCAGACCGGGCGACTTCGTTGGTCTGCGGGGGCGTGCTCAGGAATGCCAGAACACGGGCGGGATGCTCATCCAGAGCGCGCAAGGCGGCACGTCCGAGCTCCCGACTGTCCGGCAGCGGATTGGGAGGGTAGAAGGCTGCAAGATAGGGCGCGGTTTGCGACCGGACGAGCGCATTGAGCGCTCCGATCGTTCGCAAGGGGACGTTATCGGCGAGCGGAGAGGGATCGCCCTTCCAGCCGAGGATGGCGCGCCCAGCAGTACTCGATGTGTCAAGAACGGTCGCGAGCGCTTCGCAAACACAGGCCGTGAATGGTGAGCCGAGGCGCCTGCAGTATTCAGCCTGACCGATGAATGCCGAGCGCACGGCTTGCGAGTCTCGCGAATCCTCTTCCATCTTCCCGCCCCACCCCTTGATATGGCCTGATTATCCGGCTCAGGAAGGCGGCCGCGCCAGAGGCGGCTGAGCTCAATACTGGTCGAAAAAGGCGCGTGCGGCGACCATGCAGTACGGCACCTCATCCGTGTGGTAGGCCTCCATACCCACCCGAGCGCCCCGCGAGGTAACCACGGCGTGCTGGAAGGCGGTGAACCCTGCCTGGAGTCGCGCGGCGATCGATCCTAGCTCCGCGTTCTGCGACGTGGTCAGGCCGTGCTCAACGTAGGTTCCCGTGGTGCCTGCGCCGATGTCCAGGTCCAGCGTGGCAAAGCGCAGTCCCGGATGCGCTGCCAGCTTGCTCTGCAACACCGCGGTCATCACTCCCGCTCCCTGATCCCAGAACACCTCGGGATCTGCGTTACCTCCGCACATCAGCAGGGGCATGCTCGGCGTGTAGTTGCGCAAGTCGTTAGCCTCGAGATCGCGACGCAACAGCAATCGCGGATGAGCCGGCATAGTCGGCACGATGGTCGCCAGCTTCGGCGCGGAGCCATCGGGCGGTGCGCCGCTGTCCGGGTTTGCATCGATGTCCGCCACGTATGCCGCACGGAATGCCGTGCTCACCAGGTATCGCGACGGGTCAAATCCGGCCTTGTAGAGCGGCGGGCCGGCAGGAAGCGCCGCAAGCGCGGGATACTGCTGTGCGGAGAACCCCGGAGCGCCGGCGCCTGAGGATTCGGACTGAAAAAGTGCGCTCTCCGGAATCGCGCCGGCGGCTACGAGCTTGCCGAAGCCGTCATAGCCGACCTTGCCCGGGAACAGTGTCGCCGCGCGTTGGAATGCGGTGCTGAGGATTTGCCGCGGGTCGATCGATCCGTGCTCGAGGTGCGCGTATGAATTCACGACCATCGGCATATAGGCTGTACCGCCAAAGTCCGGATGACCGAGGAAGGCCTCATCCCCCATCGCCAGCATGGCATACGGCCCGGACATCGGCGCGCCAGCAGTCGCCGGTCGGCCTTGCTCCTCCAGTGCCTGGAGCGTGGCCATCGACACGAAACCGCCTTGCGAATAGCCCGTGACGAAGAGCTTGCCATTGTCGCTGACCGGACCCCCGATCTGCCGCAAGAGTTGCCGCCCGGCCGTCAGACTGTCGATTGCGTCCTGCGACTGCTGGATGCGGTTGAGGTAGGGGTGGTAGGTCAGCCTGGAGACGTCATAACCCGCGTAATTCGGCGCCACCACGATATAGCCCTGCGCTGCGAAAACGAGCGCCACCCCAATCGCGGTGCCGTAGGCCGGATTGCCCGGATTGCCGAGAGCGGAGATATCCGCAGCCCGGTCGATCTCCGTGCCGTGCGTGTACAGAACGATCGGCCGTCGTCTCCGACACTGAGCCGTCGAGCCTCTGGGCACCATGAGTGCGCCCGAGGCGTCGGTCGCCTCGCCCTGGCCGCCGACCGTGGCGTAAAGGAACTTGTACACGCGCACACCGCACTTCGGCTTGCCAATCCAACTTTGGAGCGTAGGCCGGCTCGCGAATTGCTGCTGGAGGAGGGTACCCAGGACGCCGACCGACAGCGTGGCTGCCGGGTCGCTCTGGCGTGAAATCAAGGTAGAGGAGGTGCGGCCGGTAGCGCGCTGTGCGCCGCGGGCGGCATGGGTGCCGATCAGCGCGGCACAAGCGATGACAAACGACGCCTTTAAGTACCAAGCACGCATGGGTTTTCCCCTGTTATGACGATCACCGAGCCCGCAATGGTAATAATTGCAGGTTTTCGCATATGATGCGAGACATGCCGAAATCAAACGTTGGATTGACTCCAGCCACGGCGGCATCACGATCGCCGGTGCGGACTTTTAGAACCGGACCGGTCTATAATTAATTCCAAGCACTGGAATCCAGAACGCTCGACGGGGGTGGTCTATGGCGACATTCAGAGTTGCCCGGTATTCGAGGACCTTGGTACCCGGCCTGTTGTATGTGATTGCGATCTGCGGAGCGTCACACGCATCGGCTGAAATGCGAGGGTTCTGTTATATCCAGGAAACCTCAATGAGCGATCCGTATAACGGCAACGGTAAGCCGACCTACTTCACCGCGATCATCAGTGCGACGGACAGCGATCACTTCATGCCAGGGCTGTTCTCGCAATACATTCAGAAGAAGTACTCGCCTAAGTACATTAGCCCGGCGTACTGCACCTATCTGAACAACGGTAATCTGGAAGAGAGGATTGCGTACGTGAAGCAGCATGGCGGAGCGGCCGTGATGACGGGGTGGACCCCCGATAAGCACAGCGCCCTGATGGCCGGGCTGGCGAGGAATCCGCCGCCGCCACCCGTGGCTGCCGCACAGAAGGCTCCGCCGCATCCGTTGGCCGCGCAGACGGCGTACGAGAAAGCGTTGGCAGCGCAGCGTCCGCAGAACGTAGCGCAGGCGCGGCTCGGGGCCGCGGCGAAGAAGCTGGCGTCTGCGCCGCAGCCGAATCACGCCTCGACCGTCCCGGCGAGGTCGACTGGATCCGCCGGGACGAGCACGCAGAATTATCAGTTCTGCTCTTCGACCGGAAACCCGTATCACGGGACGGCCCAGGCTCATTTTTACGTGACGCAGATCTTCCCGGCGACAGCCGCAAACCCCCATCCGGAAGGTGCGTTCGGAGTCTACCTACGCAACCAGCATCCGCAGGAGTCCAACTACGCGAGTTGCACGCGCCCCGGTCCGCTGAGCCGCGTCAAGAGCAATCATGGCACGACCATCGACAACTATCGGAAGTCGTTTCCGAACCGAGCGGTCGTTGAGCTGAGTTGGAGCCCAGGGCCGCACTAGGTCTCCGGACCGGGCAAATCGCGCCCCCTGTCGCGGGGGACGAAGGCGCAGGCGCACTGATCCGTCCGTAGCCCCAATTGACGCGCGTCAGTGTGCCGTCAGGCTTCCATCTTAATATTGCCTATATCAGTTGCTATTTACGTTAACGACTGCCATACAGGTCTTTATGAGTCGCGAAGCCGCACTCCAGCCCATTTTGAAGCTTGGCGAAAACCTGCGCATCGCGCGCAAGCACCGCGGACTGCGCATCGTGGATCTGGCGCAGGCGGCCGGCTGTAGCCAGGACACACTGCGCCGGCTGGAGAGCGGAGACCCCGGGGTGTCTCTCGGGGTACTCGCTCGCGTAGCGGCTGCGATCGGTTGCGCACAGGAATTAGCCTCAGTGATGGATGCTGCCAAAGATGTCGAGGGGTTGAAGGGCGCGGTGCGGCGCTTGCCTCAGCGCGTGCGTCGAGCTCTCCTGCCTGCGGAGAGAGTGTCCGCGGAAGAGTTCTGGAACCAGAAGCGGGCGAGGCAGGCTGCATCCCACAACCGAGTGGTGAGCGGCGAGATCCCGCAAAGTGCTCTGTTTGCAATGGACGCGGAGCTGTTGCGGGGCGCTGAGTTCAGATGGCCGAAAGGCGGCTTCCCGGCGCTAGAGAACGACGATGACTTGGAAGAACGTTCAGCTTCCGCTCTCCAGCGATGAAGTACGGCAGATCTTACGATCCAGACTCTGTGTACCTGTAATTATACATAATATATATTATGCGTAGTATGCCCCGTGAGGCGCGGGGAGGACCGGGAAGCTTAGGACTTCTCACGACCCACCGATGGCTCCGTAAGAAGCACCCTCATACACGTATCCGTGATTTGGCTAAGCAGTACGGCTGGCACAAGCCCAGGCGGGCGACTCTGCACTGGAGGGACAAAGGCGTGGTTCCCGCGTCGCTCGCTCCTCTGCGTGTCGAGCACTACCGCCTGGCCGCCGAGCGCGGTCCGACCTATGCGTAAACATCGATGGAGAGCCCGGTGCGTAACGAAAGGCGCACGCCGGGTTCGGTGAGGGGCATCCGAAAACCCGCGGCCCTCAGGCTGGCGGGCGTCGGATGCCTACTCTCCCTGCTAGCCAAGCGTCGGGAGGCCAAAGCGACCTCCCGACCGACTGACTCTTATTGGATTAGCTTGCAGGCCTTTACGGCCTCCTGCCCAGCCGACTCGTCCACGAGCTCCAGTCCCGTGCGTGCCGCCCAAACGCCCATCTTGACCTCCTGGTGGACGTAATAGGTCTTGCCTGCCTCGGCCTTGAAGTCAAGCGTCGCATCCTTTTCCGCTTTCGACGTTATCGTATGGCTGCCAGGTTGTATCTGTCGGAACGCATAGGTGTGCGGCCCAGTGTCGCCGATCGAGGCATTGTCGAGCAACAGAGGCATCTTGATCGCGGAGCCAACAGTCTGGTCTCGATAGATATAGACGTTCGCCTCTCCATCGCTCGGCGCTACAAATGTCTTTGCCTTGGCGTCTGCATCCGCAGCCGCCATTGGAACACTGGCGCAGGCGCCTAGCATGCTGATTGCGAGCGCCAACGCGCCAAGGCGGATCATCTTCGTCTTCATTCTGAGATCTCCCTCGATGAGTATGAGTTGCGGAACGATTCATTGTCCGGTCATGTCGAGGTCGGACAAGTTACTGTTACAGTCGGATTACAAATCTCTTTGTCTGCGCTTCACTTAGCGCCAGCCGCGACACTTCCTCCTTACGTTGCAGGCGCGCGAATGCTGCCCCTGGATCATGTCAGGCTGCCATGACATTGGTCACAATTCCAACTCAACGGGCCCATCGGCCCCTCCTTTGGAGTACCCTACTCTCCCATGGGTATCGCTCGCTGCATTGCGGTGTTAGCAGTGCTAGGTGGCTCCACGTGGGCGTCTGCCGCAACGCGCATGACCAACGTGAATGCCAAATGGAGCCAAGTCCAGGCGCTGCCGCACTTCCCGGATCAGCTTGCCCGTTGGCAGGCCGGAATGATGCGGCAACATGTCACTTCCCTGCCGACGGAGCCGCTGACGGCGCTGTTTGGGTCGCATTAGCGGAGGGCCCGGATCCTTGCGCTTCGGGCTGGCCTTACGGGTAGGATACGGAGCTCTGGCGGTCCTGCTGGTCTTGGGTGCGGGTGTGGCTTACGCGCAAGTCCCCACCGTCAGCACGGAGGTCACTCGACGCACACCCTATGAGCTGACCATTCATCTCATCGTTGACGGTCGACCTATGAACCTCGACCGGATGGGGATGTGCCAGTACACCGTTCAACGGTACCACGACGCCCCCACCCTAATTGGGTCCATCGGTGGGTGGGCCGATGGTCTGCCTGGGGCAGTAGCGCTCATCCTCCCGGATCAGGAAGGAGTCGTCATCGAATTGCCCAATCTCTGCCCGGGAGTCGTGCCGCGGCCTGGCGAATCGAACAAGGAAGTGCAAGCTGCTTCTCCTTTGATCGCCGCGGCCACGCTGGTGCACTACACCCCCGGGGCGATCTGGATACGGGACGTGCGGCGTATCGACAGCTTCGAGCTGTACCCCTCGATCCAGGCCGCTTCGGAGGCGCCACTGCACGTGCGGGTGAGCAACATCAGCGTATGCCCACCTGAGATCGATTCCCATCCGGTACCAGCCACACCGGGGGAAGCGGCCCTCGCACAGCGCTTCGGGTGGACGCAGTTGACGAATGCGCACAACGTGAACTACGTAGCTCACGTGGCCTACGTGTATCCAGAGTCGCGGTGGGGAGAGAGTACGCTGGCGAGAGAGTTCTTCGCGACGCAACACCAGTTCTTTGTACTCCCGCCGTTCAATGCTCCCGGGATAGATCCGAGGTATAAGTCAGTAGGACGGGACATCTGGCAGCGAGCTCTGTCTGACGATCCGGTTGGGAATAGCATCGGAGCGGCTGTCGGATCTATTTTTGGCATGCCGCCGCTGCGTGGATCGTACAACGAGTACGACCAGGCTTACTACGAAGTCCCGCTGGTGCGCGCGGGAAGCACCTGGGTGCTGAATCCGAAGCTGCGTGGCGTACGGATTTATTACGACTATTCTGAGATACAGCGCGTACCGGGCAAGCAATATTTCCAGACCGTAATCAAGCGTCCGGGCTGGGGGCCGGATGCGCCACTGACCTACGAGGGAGTCAAGCTATATGCGGCGATGAACAGTCGGCAAAAGCGGTTGTATCTGCAGCGTCACCCCGATGTCTCGAAAGTGACTGTCGGGACGCTCTTCGATCCAAGAGTTCGGGTCTTGATCCGCGTGGGACTAGCTGAAATCTCCCGCTAGGGATCACAGCAGCTCCATGCCCGCTCCGACGAGCCCGCGACTGGTCGATAACCAGCCCGGCCTTCGCTTCGGCACAAGCGCGATTCTATGGGCTGAGCCTGCCGGTGCCACCTCGATCCAACGTTGGCCGTCACCGTAGTTGAAATCGAATCGCTTCCCTCTACTGCTGCTCGCCACTTCACCCGCCCTGCAAGGGTATGCGACAAGTCGTCTATCATTTATCAATAATCCGCTGAACGCGTCGACATGGCCGCCGCCGCTCACTAGGCGCTCGCCGCCATCATTCGGTCCTGGAGCCGCTTCCGATATCGCCTGCTTAACCGCAGTCGCACCTTGGACGTGAGGACCACCTCGTACTCACCAGTGTCCTGCAGCTCGAGCCCGCCAATCCGATCGAGGTTCACCACGACCGAGCGATGAATGCGGATGAACTTCTCATCGCCCAAATCCTGCTCGAGCTCGGACAGCGACCGTCGCAGGATGTGCGTGTCACTGCCCACGTGCAGGCAGGCGTAATAACCGGCGGCTTCAATCCAATCGATGTCATCGACACGGATGAACAGCACCTGTCCCTGGCTGCGGATGACCAGTCTTTCAGCGGCCGCGCGCCTGGCCGGCAAGTAATGCGCCAGCTTTTCCTTGGCACGGGTCAAAGCACGAGCGAACCGCGCATCGTCGAATGGCTTCAGCAGGTAATCCAGCGCTCCGGCCTCAAAAGCACGCAATGCATACTCATCATACGCAGTCACAAAGATGATGACCGGCGGCAGCTCGCCGCCCAGCAACTCGAGCACGTCGAAGCCATCACATTCGGGCATCTGCACATCGAGGAATACGAGGTCGGGCTTCGATCTTCTGATCTCCTGGATGGCATCGAGGCCGGATGAGGCTTCGACGACGGACTGAATGCTCGGATCGCGACCCAGGAGCACGGTCACATTGCGACGCGCCAATGCCTCGTCATCGACGACGAGCGCTCGTATAGGCACCTCCCGTTTCTCGCCGAGCGCCATCTACGCTTCCCTGAAGGGCATCGTCACCACTACCTCCACTCCGGCCGGATTGGGGCGTCTCAATTCCAAGCCGGATTCGCTGCCGTGAAGGATCTGCAGGCGCGTGCGCAGGTTGCGAAGGCCTACACCCGTCTGCGTCATCCCCTCCTCCACCGGCGAGCCGGGAGCGTCATTGTAGACGGTAAGGCGAAGCCGGCTCCCGTCGCGTGCGCCATTGACCTGAACGGTTCCCCCGGCAACGCGCTTGGCGATGCCGTGCTTGATTGCGTTCTCAACGAGCGGCTGCAACAGCAAGTTGGGAACCTGGGCTCCGAGCAGCTCCACGGGGATATCGACGTTCACCCTGAGCCGCTCGCCAAAGCGCACTTTTTGAATGTCGAGATAGCGTTGCAGATACTCGACCTCCTCCTGCAGCGCCACCTGCGAGCGATGGGAATCCTCCGATGCGCGCCGCAGAAACTCGCTGAGACCGACGATCATGCTCACTGCGGCATCGTTCATGTGGTCGCGCACCAAACCCGCAATGGAATTGAGCGCGTTGTACATGAAGTGCGGCTCCATCTGCCTTCGTAGAGCCGCCAGCTGCGCCTTCGAGAGCTCCTCGTTGAGTCGAGAGGTTTCGGCGATCTGGCGCGCGACGTTTTCGCGTGCATCCACGAGGAAGGTCACCGTCACGATGAGCACGTAGGCAATCAGGAAGGTGAGCACCTGAAAGATGAGTGTGGCGGTCCAGGTATCCAGAAACGTCGGCCACACCCGGTTGCCATATGGGTTGAAGGCCATCTGAAGCAGGGTGGACCAGACTTCCGCGACGGCGCTGATCGTGGCGAAGGCCACGAGGTGCACGCACGCCGTTTTCACGCTTATGCCACGGACGATCGGATATCGCCTGGCGAGGCGAATCACGAGTGGCGTAACCAGCATCCATGGCAGCCAGGACGCGAGCTCGGTCGAGAAAAGCGGAAACCACGGGGGCGGATGCTTGTGTTCGGTATGGATGACGAGCACGTTCTGGCTGGCATCGAACAGCCCTCCCGCGCACCAGATCGCGGCAATCCAGCGCCAACTGGTTGGGCGTGTCGCATCAGGTGCAGAGCTCATGGCCGCTACTCTACGCCAATACATCATCGGCGCGAACTGACCGATGCAGCGAGTGGCTGCTCGCGTGCAGTAGGCGGTATCCGCTCGCCCGATCGTCACACCTACACTGAAGTCACAGGTCGCAATGGCCCGCGGCTCATCAACCGAGCCGGCTGGGCGACAGCGGGTACCAGAGGAAAAAAAGAGATGCAGAGGCGTACGTTCAAGTGGTCAGTTTCCACGGGATTACTGGCGGCGGCGGGTCTGTCGTTCACGGGCTTTGGCACACACGCGGTAGCGGCAAATAGGGAGACCCGGTGGTCATACGATGACCTCAGGTCTGACTCGTTCGTCTATCGCGCTGAAGTGTCCAGCGATGGCGGTAGGAGCTGGAAGCTGCAGTCGGAATACCACATGAGCAGGCGCTATGAGGCCCAGAAGTGACGCGGTTCAACGCGCCGCGGTCACTTGCGGTCGTCCTCGCTTTGGCTGCCCCAATCTTCCAGATCACTCCCGCACACGCCCAGCACGCCGCCGACAATCCGGTTGCCTCGGCGCAGGATGCGTTTGGCTTGACGCTGGGACTCGAGACCATTGGGATGTACAGCCCAGGTCAGGTGCGCGGCTTCAGTCCACAATCGGCCGGCAACGTGCGCATCGACGGCCTTTATTTCGATCAGCAGGGCAGTCTGTCCAATCGTGTCATCGAGGGGTCGACCATTCGCGTCGGCGTAAGTGAGATCGGCTATGCGTTCCCAGCGCCGACCGGCATCGTGGACTTTCAGCTCCGTCATCCCGGCGACGGCACTCCGAGTGCCACGGTCATTGCAAACGCCGGTCCCTACCAGGCGCGGGGCATCAGCATTGATGGGACGGTGCCCCTCGCCGGCAAAGAGTTGCTCCTGCCGATCGGGGTAAGCACTCAAGTCAGCACATCGACACCCTACGGATCCTACCCCGGGTACACATCGACGGTGACGAGCGCAGGAGCCACACCGCAATGGTCGCCGAATGACCACGTCACGATACGGGCCCTGTTTGACTGGCAGCAAACCCGGGACGCTACGACGTTTCCCCTCTTCTTCACCGCCGGCGACTTCCTGCCTCCTGTGATCCCCCACGGCTACCTGGGTCAGGATTGGGCCAAAGGCCGCAGCACGAACGAAAACCTCGGCGCTATGGTGGCCGCACGGCTGAATTCGACATGGTCGCTGAACGCAGGCGTTTTCCACTCCTCCTCCGACAGTCCGTTGAGCTTCGCGGATCTGTACACCGACGTTCGACCGGACGGCCGGTCCGATCATCTGGTGGTAGGGTTTCCGGATCAGAGCGCCGCGTCCACTTCCGGGGAGGCGCGGCTGTCAGGTCGCTGGCGTGCAGGCGATTGGCGCAGTGAGCTCATTTTGCTCGCTCGCGGTCGCGACGTTCTGGCGCGTTACGGCGGCGAAGACGTCGCCGACCTGGGGCAAGTCAACATCGGCAGCGGGCTTCAGGCGCCCGAGCCGACGTTCGCATACTCGATGCTGACCGATGACCAAACGAAGTTGTGGAGCGTCGGCACGGCTTACCACGTAGACTGGCGGGGGCTCGTCGAGCTCGAGATGGGCCTCCAGGAGGAGCACTACAGGAAGAACGTCGCCTCCCCAGGACTACCGGACAGCGCGATAACGGATCATCCTCTACGTGCCTACGGCAACTCGGCCGTCGCCCTCACCCGCCGCCTCACCCTCTATGCCGGCTACACGGAGGGTCTCGAAGACTCTGGTGTTGCGCCCAACGCCGCGGAGAATCGTGGGGCCGTACTGCCGGCGTCCCGCACCTGGCAGGCGGAGTCGGGAGTGCGCTACCTTGCGACACCTCGCTTCAAGGTCATTGCGGGCGTATACGAGCTTCAAAAGCCGTATTTCAATCTGGATACGAGCAACGTCGACCGCGACCTCGGAGTCCAGCGGGCGAAGGGCGTAGAGCTGTCGGTCTCCGGCCAGCAGATCGCGCATTTCGACATCAATGCCGGCGTCCTCTATGCGAAGGTTGGAATCATCGGGCACGACCTCGCGGGCGAAGGCGTTGGTCCGATCGCGATCGGACAGCCCCGCCTGCAGTACGTGGTCAATGTGAATTACACCCTGCCGCGTTGGCCGGCCATCTCGCTTGACCTGGCGGCCATCCATTTCGGCGCGGAGCCAGCCAGCGTGGACAACCGCATTTACACGCCCGCAGTCACCCAGCTCAACATCGGCGGTCGATACAGATTCACCCTGCTCGGTAAGAACAGCACTCTGCGCGTACAGGTACAGAATGCGCCGAATACCTACTGGTGGAGCAACGTCTATACGCCCGGAGACTTTGAGTGGCCAGCGCCGCGCACGGTGTTCGCGTACATTACGACAGACCTTTGAACCCGACCGGGCGCTCTCCGCCTACCGCTCCTGCTTGGAGCAGCCGCAAGTCGACTCATGGTAGCGACCATTGGGCTCGACGTTACCGCCTTTGCCATACATGTCGCGAGGACGCGCCCAGTCGGTCAGCGAATGATATGGGCCGTTCTCGTTGCGGCCCTTCGGCATCGAATCGAGAATGCCGTAGATCCCGAGGACCTCTTCGCCACCGCGGGCATACGCGGAGTACGTATGGAATATCTCGTCCGCCTCATTCCTGTAGAAGATGCTGCGGCCTGAAAGGTCCAGGAAGTCGCGCGCCCAATCCGGTGCCTGCCGGAAATTGTACTGGGCGCGCCCGGCCGCGACGTCCTCGGGCCTGAACGAGACATTGAAGTCGTAATTGAAGTCGCTATTGAAGGATGAGACCCAGAGGAATCTCCAGCCCATCCGCTTGCGGACGACCTCGATCTCCTCGATCGGCGCCCGGGCGATGACGACATAGCTGATGTCGTGGTTCTCGAGATGCGGCAGGAGGTCGGTCATATGATCGACCTCCAGGGAGCAGCCCACGCATTGATGATGAGCCCCCGGCGCCATCATGAAGTGCTTGATGTAGAGCTGACTGCGGCTCTGGAACAGGTCCGACAGGGTGAGTTTCCCGTCCGGCCCGTCGAAGATGTAGTCCTTCTCGATCCGTACCCAAGGGAGTCTCAGACGCTCCGCGGAGACGAGGTCCCGGTGCCGCGTCAAAGCTTTTTCCTGCTCGAGGAGTTTCTTCCGCGCCGCGAGCCACTCGTCCCGGGAAACGATCTGATGCTGCATGTCACGCTCCTCTTCACTTGTGTGACAGCTGCTTTGCGGGAGCCATGCCTCGAGCTCCTCGAGAGAACGGCTCAGTCCGCCTCGGCAGCGCGTCTGCTCAGAGGATTGCCGAACGCGCCGGGCGACAATCGACAGGCGGTTTTATAGTTTTAGCTATTTCAGGCGACAATGCTTATGCATTAAGGGTTTATCCGTAATACATCCTGTAGCACATTAAGCTTTGGAGCCTATCCGACCGCGCGAGCGAGGCCCTCATCGTCGCAAGCGAGCGAGTTGATTCTGGGGCTCACGGCGTGGCTCATCAGGATGGCATCGGGAGTCGTCCGCAGCAGAGCCCGCGCCTCGACTGGCGTGCCGCGAAGCCAGGCCTCATAGTGCTCGGCCCCAATGATCGCCGGCATTTCCTGCGTGGCCGTTTGGATTGCGGCGAGCGGCGCGCTCGCGGGCACGGTGAAGATCGCGCACCCCTCGATCACATCGCCATCTTCGCCCTCCGTACGATCCCAAAGCGCTGCGACGCCGAACACCGGCCTATCCTTGATCCGCACGAAATAAGGTTGGCGATATCCCGCCGGGGTCAGGCGCCAGGTATAAAAGCCTGCGAACGGAAGGATGCAGCGCTGCCCATTCAGCCAGGGCCCGTGGAACAGCGCGCTGCGCTCCAAGCCATCGCTCGAAAGGCGCAGCCACTGCGCGATGGACGCATCGCCCTCGGCCCACCCTGGAATCAGGCCCCAGCGCATCATCACCGCCTCAGACCCGCCCTCGTGCAGGCGCACGGCGGGAACGTAGCGGCACGGGGCGACATTGAAGCTGGCCGAGAACTTCCACCATCTGTGCTCCGGCGCAAGCTCGCGCTCCGCCAGCTCCTGATCCGGCACGGCATATCTCTCGCACATCCCGAGAGCGTATCCGACATAACCCTCAGGGCCCTGTGACGCAGTGCACCGGACCGGATCGTGCGCGCTTGACCTCAGCCATTGGGCCTGCGAGGCCATCGGGCGCGCGCCCCTTCATTGGGCCACAGGATCACGCCCGCGCCGCCTGTCAAGGACATCCCTCACGTCCCCGATTCGCGACCCCGTCCGTCCCCCCGAAACCGCCGCCGGTCGGATAGGCCTTCGATACTGTCGCATCGCACGGGAAGCCGCGCTCATGTTCACGTAGAGTTCGCCGCACCGTGAGGTTGCAGAAATACAACCGTGCAACACTTGACTACAACCCGGCTCATTGACTGCTCGCCAGAGGCGAGACGCCCGGTGCCTGCGCCCGACGAGGCAGGCATCACTCTCGTCGAGCTGCTGATCGTGATCACGCTCATGGCCATCCTGATGGGCATCGGAGTCCCCTCCTACCGATACGTCACGACCTCCAATCGCATGGCGACGGAAGTGAACTCCCTCCTGGGAGACCTGCAATACGCCCGCTCGGAAGCGGCGCGGGAAGGCCAGTTCGTAGCGGTCTGCGCGGCCCAGAGCACGAGCACGCCGACCTGCGCGGCATCCACGACCGCCAACTGGCAGAACGGTTGGATCATCTTCTCTGACGTCAACAACGACGGTACCTACGAGAGCGCCAGCGAGGTGCTGCTGCGCGTCCGCAATGGCTTCTCGAGCTCCGATACCTTCGTATCCAGCCCTGCAACCGGCATCGTCACCTTCAACAGGGACGGGTTCGCGCACCTCGGCAACGCGAACACCCGCCTCACCCTGCACGACTCCAGCGCGACCCAAACCTACACGCGCTGCCTGGATATCTCGCAGGCGGGCATGATGACCACGCAGACCAACTCCTCCGACGGGACCTGCCAATGAGCCGCCATCACCCGACGAGCCCGATGCTCGGTTTCAGCCTCGTGGAGGTGATGGTTGCCCTGATCATCATCTGCGTCGGACTGCTCGGGATCGCGAAGCTCCAGGCGCTCATGCTTTCGAACACCGGCGCCTCGCGCACGCGAGCCCTCGCGGCCCTGGAAGCATCAAGCATCGCGGCGACCATGCACGCGGACCGTGATTACTGGGCAAGCACTACGCCGCCGGCGACGACCACTGTCAACGACATAGTCGGCCATCAAGGCATCACCAGCACCGATCCAGTGCTGACGACTTCACCGGACTGCACTGTCACTGGCGCGGACGCGCCTTGCACGGTGCCGGCAAAAATGGCCGCTTACGATTTGCATACTTGGATGAACGACATGTTCACCACCCTGCCGGGCTCGACGACCCTCATTGCCTGCGCCCCCGTTCTCGGTGCGGTGAACTGCACGATCAGCATCAGCTGGCAGGAGAAAACGGGGGCGGTGAACTCCCAGGAGGGGGTGAACACCTTCCAGAGTCAGACCTATCAGCTCGTGGTGGACCCATGAGCATTCTCCTCCCGGGTGGTCCGCATGTGAGCGGTCCCCACAGCTACCGCGTGCGCCAGGCGGGGTTCTCCCTCGTCGAACTGGTGGTCGCGATCCTGATCGCACTATTTCTCATCGGCGGGGTGATGGTCGTCGAGCAGGGGGTGCATCGCGCTTACGGCGATCAGAGCGGGATCGCCAAGCTCCAGGACGAGGAGCGCTTCGCCATGTCCATGCTGACCGACGTCATCTCTTCCGCGGGCTACTACCCGAACCCGACGACCACCAGCACCACTACGGCCTTCCCGGCGACCGGTGCGCCTCTGAACATGCAGACGAGCCAAGCCATTTACGGTCCTCCGAGCGGAGCCTCAGCGCCCACAGACGCGATCTACGTGCGCTATATGACCTCGAGCGGAGACGGCATTACTTTTTGCGATGGCACCACGAATACCTCCGGTGGTCCCCTCACCTATACGACCAACATATACGTCTTGAACAACGATCTCTACTGTCGGGTGCAACCCGGTAATGGGGCAGCCTGGAACACCGCGGTACCGCTGATCAGCGGGGTTACGGACATGGTCGTCCTCTATGGGGTCAGTACGGCCGGCGTGGACACCAACGTCGACACTTACGAGACGCCAAACTCCATGGCCCTAACGCCGGCATACTGGCAGAAGGTGGGTTCAGTGATGGTAACACTCAAGTTCCAGAACCCGCTGTATGGGTTGCCCGGCCAGCAGCTCCAAACCGTCACCTTCCGCCGGGTCATCGGCGTCATGGGCCGGAATTGACGGAGCGATGACGATGCGGCCAATGCGCAAATCGATTCAATCCGGCATGGTGCTCATCACCACCATGCTGCTCCTGGTCGTGGTGACCATCCTCGCCCTCGCCATGTTCCGCGGCGCCGGCCTCGAGCAGCGCATCGCCGGCAACACCATGGAGAAGCAGCGTGCCCTGCAGGCCGCGGTGAGCTCGCAGCAGTACGCCGAGCAATGGCTCGTCAACAACGTACAGACTTCACCTGCAGTGGATTGCTCCGGCACCGGCTCGCCGAGCAACAGCGCACCGACGATCTGCTCGGACATCCTCGCCAATTCACTCGATGGGGGCGCAACCCTGGCCACCGTACCCTGGGTAATCGGCGGCGGAAACGTCGGCTACAGTTTCAATCCCACCAACATCTTCTCGATCAGTACCTCAGGCGGCATCAATACGTACTACTCTGCGCCCGTGCTCTACATATCGGAGCTGGGCCAGGATGGAACGCTCGCCAATGCAGTCGACTACGGCGTAGACGCTTGGGCTCGCGGTGGCGCCCAGTCCACCGTGGCCGTGGTCGATAGCGTCTATCAGATCCGCTACATATCCAAGCCGCCTGGCCCATGAGCACTCGGAGAACAGCCATGCTTCGCAACAGGGCATTGCCCCTTCTGCTGGCGATCTGCGGCATCCTCTTCCACGCCGGGATCGCCCACGCCCAGACGTCCAGTGCCGCAGTCCAGGAGGACTTCACCGGCGCCACGACGACCAATCCATGGTATTTCTACAACGGCGCCTGCCTCACGGCGAGCAGCGCAGCGCCGACGACCGCTCCCGGCCCCGGCACACCGCCGGGCTGCAAGCAAGCCAACTATTACAACGAGCATCTGGTCGGTGGCTACAACGGCGTCAGCGGCTCGAGCGAGACGCTGCCCGATCCGGCGGGTTTCGGGGCCTTGCGCTTCACCAATGGGTGCGTTCCCGACAGCAACAATGCCTGCGGCAGCGGCGGCAAGAGCCAGAACGGCGCGATCATCTCGCAGAACGCGTTCTCCACCAGCCAGGGCCTGGACATCACCTTCAAGACAGTCACCTACCGCGGCGACTCGGGTGGTAACGGCGCGGGCTGTCCCTCCGGCTCGACCTCGAGCAACGGCCAGTGCATCACCAACCAGACGGCCACCCCTACCGTAAGCTGCCCCAGCGGCTATACCCTGAATGGCGCCGGCACTTCCTGCAAGAAAGGCTCTTCGACCACCGCCCCGACCTACACCTGCCCCGTCGGCTACACCAAGTCGGGATCCGGATCGGGCACGACATGCACTCAGACCACGGTGGTCGAGCAGAATCCCCACCAGAACGACGGCGCTGACGGCATCAGCTTCTTCCTGATGAATGGCAGCGTCGATATGACCAATAACGCCATCGATCACATCGGCTCATGGGGAGGAAGCCTCGGGTACACCTGCTCGAACGTCAACACCGACTACCATGGAATGGTTGGCGCGTATCTCGGGCTCGGCATCGATGAGTACGGCAACTTCCTCAACGGCACGACGAACACTCTCGGCGTCGCCAACCCGCAGGCACTTGGCGATAACACCGCAAGCGGCGGCGGACAATGGGCCAATCGCATCGGGCTGCGCGGCCAGGGAAATATCGACTGGTACTGGCTCAACTACACGTACTCGAACTACTATCCTTCGACGCTGACGACCGCCCAACAGCGGGCCGCCGTGCAGAATACGTGCAAGACCGGAACGCTGTGGGACTATTCGACGCCGGCCACGCCGACGAACACCGGGACCGCGGTCGCCGATTACGCGGCGATTCCCAACGCGTTCACGATCATCCCCAACACCATCGCCAAGGAGTATGCGGCGGGCGGATATTCCCGGCAGAACGCGACGCCCATCACCTACCGCCTGAAGCTGACCGAGGACGGCCTGCTCACGCTGGATTACAGCTACAACGGCGGCGCCTGGGCCAACGTCATCAAGAACCAGAGCATCGCCACCTCCAACGGCACCGTTCCGGCGACCGTGCGCTTCGGTTTCGCCGGCTCGACCGGCGGCAGCTCGAATATCCACGAGATCCTCTGTTTCAAGGCGACGCCGGTGACCTCGGCGGCCAGCTCGACCACGGTCAACCAGCAGCAGTCCTCGAGGGTCGAGAACGGCTCACAGGCCTATTTCGGTTACTACGATCCGACCAACTGGACGGGCCGCCTGACGGCGAACTCGCTGCTCACCGACGGTTCCGGCAACCTTAGCATCGCCACGGCTGCCAACTGGGACGCATCCTGCGTGCTCACGGGCGTAGCGGCCAGCGCGACCTGCCCGACTACCGGAGCGGCCGGACCGACCACCGCCCAGGCCTGGCAGAATACCAGCGCCGGCGGGCGGGTCATGCTCACCTGGAGCGGTAGCGCCGGTATTCCGCTCGAGTGGTCGAGCCTCTCCACCGACGAGCAGACCGCCCTCGACCTGGGCGACGCCTCCCAGACCCAGAATCGTCTCAACTATCTGCGCGGTGACCGCAGTAATGAGATCCCGACCACCGGCCCAACCGGTACGAAGATCTATCGCGACCGCGATTCCGTACTCAGCGACATCGTCGATTCCAGCTCGACCTGGGTCGGGCCTCCGTCGAAGTCGGTCTTCAGCACTTACGAGTTCCCCACCAGCTGGCGCGACAAGCTCTACACGAGCACAACCATGGCGGAGAACTCCGGTCAGACCTATGACCAGTACGCGCAAGCCGAGGCGACACGGCTCAACGTCGTATACGTAGGCTCGAATGATGGCTTGCTGCACGGCTTCAGCGCCGGCTCGTACGATAGCGGCGGCACGGTGTACAACAGCACCACGAACACCGGACAGGAAGTGCTGGCATACATGCCCCAGGGAGTGCTGGAGACGATCCACAACTCGAACAACCCCCAGCTCGACTTTGCCAATACACAGTACGGACACAATTTCTTCGTGGATGCGACGCCGAATGCCGGCGACCTCTACTACAACAATGCCTGGCACACCTGGCTGGTCGGCGGTGTCGGGCCTGGCGGCGCCGAGATCTATGCGCTCGACGTCACCGATCCCTCCACCTTTACCGAGGCGAATGCTTCTTCCATTGTAATAGGTGACTGGACGCCCTCGAACATCACCTGTACGTCGAGCTCCGGGATCAGCGACTGCACGGACAGCAACGGCAAGTCGTACCTCGGCAATACCTACGGAACTCCGCAGATCCGCCGCCTGCACAATGGCGACTGGGCCGTCATCTTCGGTAACGGCATCGGCAGCGCGAGCGGCGATGCCGGCATCTTCATCCTGACCATCGACTCGAGCGGCAACCAGACGCTCTATTACCTGAGCACCGGTGCTGCGGGGAGCAATGGAATCGCCTACACCACACCTGTCGATCTGGACGGTGATCACGTAGCGGACTACGTGTATGCAGGGGATATCCAGGGCAACCTCTGGCGATTCGATCTGACCAGCAGCGACCCGGCAAGCTGGGCCGTGACGCCCGGTCCGGTTTTCAAGACCCCTTCGGGCCAGCCCATCACGACGGCCATACAGCCCGATTTCGTGACCGGACCGATCGGCTCGTCCACACAGCTGATGCTCTTCTTCGGCACCGGCGAGAAGTTCCCGGTCAGCAGCTCCGGCACGGCGACTTACCAGACCGGGACCCAATACTTCTACGGCGTCTGGGATTGGAACATGACCGCATGGGATGCGCACAACTCCACCCAGTTCGCCAACGTGGCCGCAGCGACCGTCGGCACGCTCACCAGTCTCGCCTCGCCCTACACCCTGGGACAGTCGAACCTGCAATCGCAGACCGTAACCATCGATTCCTCGAGCGGCGACCGGGTGGTGGCGAGCCCGAATACGGTCTGTTGGGCGGGAACCTCGACCTGTACCGGCGGCAGCAGCGCGAACAAGACGTTCGGCTGGTACATCAACCTGCCCGGCACCAATACGGCCTTCTCCACCACGACCAACGAACAGCTCACCTTCAACCCCGGGATCGTGAGCACCGCGGTCGTGTTCAACACGATCGAGCCTGCAGTCGACTCCCCCCTCATGTGTACGCCGGACACGGACAAGGGCTGGACCTATGCGCTCGATGTGAGGAACGGGACCCCGGTCGCCAACTTCTTCGTCAGTACATCCAGCTCGACCAACAACCTGGCTACCACGACGGTGGGATACGAGGTGGATGCCAGCGGCTCCTCCTCGGTGGTGGTCACCCCGGACGGAAACGGCGGCACGAAGACCTGGCTGGTATCGCAGAGCGAGAATGGCGGCGCGGCCAACCCCATACAGGTTCAGCCTGCAGTCAACGTCAGCGGCGCGCGCCAGACCTGGATCCAGCTACGTTAGGATGAAGCCATGACGCACAGCCATCTCAACAGAGTCACCCTCGCACCGCAGTCGCTGCGCGGGCGGGGCTTCACCCTGATCGAGCTCATGATCACCGTGGTGATCGCCACGATCCTGATGTCCATCGCTATCCCGCTGTATCAGCACCAGGTGCGCGAGGCGCGCCGGACCGATGCTCGCAGCGCCCTCTCCGATCTCGCCAGCCGCGAGGAGCGGTATTACGCGATCAAGAATGTGTACTCGACTACCGCGACCGATCTCGGCTACCCGAACTGGCCGGAGACGATCGGCGGCGGCTACTATCAAGTCACTGCGCCAACCGTAGTTGCGGCCACAGCTACAACGCCAGCCAGTTTCAGCATTACCGCCACGCCTATCGCCGGTAAAGGACAGGACAAGGACACTGACTGCGCCTCGTTCACCGTGACATCGACCGGACAGAACACCTCCCTCAACAGCGCGAGCGCCGATTCCACCCCCATCTGCTGGAACTAGCGATCAGTCGAGCTTGAATTCGATCGTATCCCAGCGCGTCGTTTCTTCGTGGCGCGCCTGGCGCCGGATGGCGTCCACCAGCGCGCGCTCGTCCCAGTCGACGATCTCGTCGGCCAGGTCCGAGAGCGCCTTCGCCACCGGCTTCTGCGAGCCGAAGGGCTTCAGCAGCACCACCGCCTTCTGACTGGCCTGGGCGTAGAGGAGCTGGAAGGTCACGAGGTCCTGGTTGCCGTCGAAGAGGCTCGAGAGGGCGATGACGGCCTCGACCGGGGCGATCTGGCGGCGCAGCTCCTCCTTGCCCGCCTCCTTGTCCCCCGCGGGGCGCTTTTCCGGTGCGCTGAAATTCCGGTAGAAGAAGTTCCGCGAGCTCTCGAGATACTCGAAAACGCGCAGGTAGTCGTCCCCAGGCTCCCAGGCATGCGTCACGAATAGGCGGATGGGATTGGCCTGGGACATAGGGCCAAGTTTCGCACAAGAGCCGCCCGACGCGAAGCCTGCCCGCCCGGCCGTGGGCCGACTCCCGGCGGCGACACCCCCGGCCCGGCGGGCCTCCCCGATATGCAATACAATGCTTCTCCCGGCTCGCCGCCGACGCAGGATCGCTTTACGTTGCGTCTGGTCGTCTACAACATCCGCTACGCCACAGGCACGGGCCCGGCCTTTCACTTGCCGGTACCGGGTGCCGGCTACCTTCGCAGCAACCGCAAGGTGCTCGCCGGCATCACCGACTTCCTGCACGCCGAGAATGCGGATGTCGTCGGTCTCATCGAGGTCGACACCGGCTCGATCCGCACGGGCATGGTCAACCAGGCAGAGGCGATCGCCGCCGAGCTCGGACACTACTCGACTTTCCAGTGCAAGTACGGCGCCTCCTCGCTCAATCATCTGATGCCCATCGTGCGCAAGCAGGGCAACGCCTTTCTCTCCGCGCCACACGTGCACGGCGAGCGCTTCCATTATTTCGACACCGGCATCAAGCGCCTCATCATCGAGCTCGAGCTCGAGAACGTCTGTGTCTTCCTGGTGCATCTGTCGCTCAAGTTCCGTCATCGCCAGTACCAGCTGCGATCGCTCCACGATCTGATCGTCAAGTCCAAGAAGCCCGTCATCGTCGCGGGCGACTTCAATACGTTCTGGGGCACACACGAGATTTACCTCTTCATGCGCGCGGCCGGGCTGCGCAGCGCCAACTCCGCCGGCCTGCCGTCCTTTCCCGCGCGGGTGCCGCGCATCGAGCTCGATTTCATCCTCGTGAGCGAGGGGATCGAAGTCACCGACTTCCGCGTCCCCGATATCCGCCATTCGGATCACCGCCCACTCGTGTGCGATTTTCACGTGCGCGCCGATAGCTCGGCCCAGCGCTCCGCCGTGGCCTGATTCATGAGCAACACCGAGGCAGGCGCCGCGTGGCGAATGGAGCGCGACGGCGACGGTATCGTCTGGCTCATCGCCGACAAGCCGGGCACATCCGCCAACGTGCTCTCGAGTCACGTCCTGCGCGAGCTCGACGCCCTCCTCGATCGGATCGCATTGCCACCGCCCCGCGGTGTCGTGGTGATCTCGGCCAAAAAGAGCGGCTTCATCGCCGGCGCCGACATCAAGGCGTTCACCGGTCTCACCAGCGCCGAGGACGCCTATCGGCTCATCCACGCGGGCCAACAGGTGTTCGATCGGCTGGAGGCGCTCCCCTGCCCCACCGTCGCTGCGCTACACGGCTTTGCCCTTGGGGGCGGGCTCGAGCTCGCTCTCGCCTGTCGCTCGGCCTGCCGGAAGTGCAGCTCGGCATCCACCCGGGATTCGGCGGCACGGTTCGCAGCGTCCGCCTGATCGGCGTGCGCGCCGCGATGGAGATGATGCTGACGGGCAAACCCGTGCGCGCGGACAAGGCATTGCGCCTCGGCCTGGTGGACAAGCTGGTGCCGGAAGCCGAGCTGCGCTCGACGGCGCGCGCGCTCATCATGAATCCGCCGCCACCCCATCGGCCGGGTCTCCCCGAGCGGGCACTCAGCTGGCCGCTCGTGCGCACCTTCGTGCAGCGCACGCTCATCGGACAGGTCGCGCAGAAAGCCCGGCGCGAGCACTACCCCGCGCCCTACGCCATGATCGATCTCTGGGCGCGCTACGGCGCCCATGGCGCCGTCGCTTTCGAGGCCGAGGCGCGCTCCATCGCACACCTCTTCACGACCGAGACCGCGCGCAACCTGATCCGCGTCTTCCTCCTTCAGGATCGGCTCAAGTCTCTCGGCGGCAAGGCCGCCGCGCCCCTGGAGCATGTGCACGTGGTCGGCGCGGGAGTAATGGGCGGTGACATCGCCGCCTGGTCGGCACTGCGCGGCTTCACGGTGACACTGCAGGATCGCGAGCTGAAATTCATCGAGCCGGCGCTGCGGCGCGCACGCGAGCTCTTCGAGAAGCGGCTGCGGGATCCGGCCAAGGTCGCAGCGGCGGTCGCCCGCCTGAGCGCCGATGTCGCCGGAGATGGCGTCCCGCAGGCGGATGTGGTCATCGAGGCCATTTTCGAGAGCCTCGATGCGAAGCGCGAGATCTACGCCGCTCTCGAGCCGCGGATGAAGCCAGGCGCCATCCTCGCGACCAACACCTCGAGCATCGTGCTCGAATCTCTGGCCGAGCGCCTGGCGAGGCCCGAGCGGCTGGCGGGCCTGCACTTCTTCAACCCCGTGCCGCAGATGCCGCTCGTCGAGATCATTCACACGGAAGCAACCGATCCTGCCGTCGCACAGACGGCCATCGCCTTCACCCGCAAGTTGGACAAGCTGCCCGTCCCCTGCCGCAGCGCTCCCGGCTTCATCGTCAACCGCGTGTTGATGCCCTACCTGCACGAGGCCATGTACGCCGCCCAACAGGGTGTGTCCCTCACCGCCATCGATGAGACGGCGGTGGCTTTCGGCATGCCGATGGGGCCGATCGAGCTGGCCGATGTCGTCGGCCTCGATGTTGCCGCGCACGTGGGGGAGATCATCGCGGCGGATCTCGGGCGTCCCGCCCCGAACCTCACGCGCTTGCGCGAGCTCGTCGGGCTCGGCAAGCTCGGTCGCAAGAGCGGCGCCGGCTTTTATCTGTGGAAGGACGGCAAGCCGGTCAAGCCGGCAGCCGCGAACGAGCCGCCGCCGCGCGATCTCATCGACCGGCTGATCCTCGTGCTCGTCAACGAGTGCGCCGCCTGCCTGCGCGAGCGGATCGCGGAGGACGCCGACCTCATCGATGCCGCGGTCGTTTTCGGCACCGGATTCGCGCCCTTCCGCGGCGGTCCTCTCGCCTATGCGCGCAGCCGCGGCGTCGCCTCTGTGGTCGAGCGTCTGGAGGAGCTCGCCGGCCGCTATGGCGCCCGCTTTCAGCCCGACTCCGGCTGGGCGCTGGTCACCGCGGGCGGCGGCGAGCGGGCGGGCGCGCAGGCACCGCCAAAACCGTGAACGGCTCCCCGGTGGCCCGGAGACCCTGTGCTACCATCCGACATAATTTCATGCACGAGCCGCGCGCGACCGGCGGCCTTCGGAACGTTCACGTCAACAGGCCACTGAGATGCCCGAAGAACGCGAAGCAAGCGTTCAGTTGCTCAAGACCTTCGCGCCGCTCGACGGCCTGAAGCGCGACAACCTCGCGGCGCTCGCCAAGAAAGTCGTCGTGCGCACCCTGCCCGCCGGGCGTGTGCTCTTCAAGGAAGGCGATACCGACAAGCGCACCGTGTGGGTCGTAGCCGGTATGGTGGAGGTGAAGGAAGCCGAGCGCACCGTTGCCATCATCCGCGGCGGCACTCCCGAGGCGCGAACGCCGCTCTCCCCGCAGCTTCCGCGGCAAGTGACCGCACGCGCGGTCGATGAGGTCAGCTACCTCTCGATCGACAGCGAGCTACTCGACGTCATCGTCACCTGGGATCAGACCGGGACCTATGAAGTCGCCGAGCTGCAGTCGCTCGAGGGCGCGGGCAGCGATGACTGGATGACGACGCTCCTTTCGACCAAGGCGTTCCACCGCATTCCACCCGCCAACATCCAGGCGATCTTCATGCGCCTGCAGCGTGTGCCATATCGGGCGGGCGATGTCGTCATCAAGCAGGGCGATGAGGGCGATTTCTTCTATGTCATCGTGAGCGGGAAATGTGTCGTAACCCGCGAGACACCGCTCAACAAAGAGGGTATCAAGCTCGCCGAGCTCGGCGTCGGTGACACCTTCGGTGAAGAGGCGCTGATCGCGGAGGCCAAGCGCAACGCCACCGTCACGATGCTCGCCGACGGGGTGCTGATGCGCCTCAACAAGCAGGATTTCCGCGAGCTGATGAACGAGCCGCTGCTGCAATGGGTGAGCTACGAGCGGGCGCGGGAGATCGTCGCGCGCGGCGGCCGCTGGCTCGACGTGCGCCTGCCGAGCGAGCATCAGAATCTCGCCATCGAAGGCTCACTCAACATCCCGCTCTACTTCATCCGCCTGAAGCTCACGACCCTCGATCGCAAGATACCCTACGTCGTCTATTGCGATACCGGCCGGCGCAGCTCCGCCGCTGCCTACATCCTGGTGGAGCGCGGTTTCGATGCCTACGTGCTGACGGGTGGCCTGACACACAGCGGCATTGCGCTGCGTAGGTCAGCCTGAGCGACCCGGGCCCCTCCCCGGGCCAATCACATCGTATGCGTGGCTTTGTCGCCCGCGAGCGCGCCGGCGAGATAGGTCTCGATCTTCTTCTGCGTCTGGCCGTGGTCCTGCTCGCTGAACTGGACCCCGATGCCGGCGGTGCGCTTGCCCTGCGCGCCCTTCGGAGTCACCCAGATCACCCGGCCGGCCACCGGCAGCTTCTCGTCCTCGCCCATGAGGTTGAGCAGCATGAATACTTCATCGCCGAGCCGGTAGTTGCTGTTGGTTGGGATGAAGAGGCCGCCGTTCTTCACGAACGGCATGTATGCCAGGTACAGCGCACTCTTGTCCTTGATGGTGAGCGTCAAGAGGCCCGGCTTGTTCCCACCTGCTCGCAAAATCTATATACCTCGGCCCGGATCAGGCGGAGCGCGCCGAGAGGCTGCGCAGCAGGCTCTCGAGCGCCAGTCCCCGGTTGATCGGCACGTCGAACGATGACTTGAGCTCCCGAACGGTGTCCAGGAGCCCGAAAAGCTGCCGTAAGTCTAAGCTTTCCGCCGGGCCGCGCGGGTGGGCGCCAGGCCGCACTTTTGTAAAGTCGCCGCCGCCGCCCAGGCGGCCACGGATGCGTTCCGTGAGCCAATTCTCAACGCAGCTCAAGCGCAGGGGCAGCTCCGAGCGGGCCCAGCGTTCGGCCATGGCCACAGGGTCGCCCCCGCCGGCCGCAGCCTCCTCGAGCCCAAGCCGAACCTCGGAAGCGACCTCGGCCACCGCCGCCGGATCGGCGGTCGCTGCCAGCATGGGTGCGGCTCCGAGGACCGCCAGCACCCTGCCCCAGTCGCCAGGTCCGCGGGTCGCCTCGAGCCAGGCGATCGCCTCGGCCGGCGCCGGGGCCCGGATGCGAACCTTCTGGCAGCGGCTGAGAATCGTGGCCGGCAGGCGCGAGGGCTGGGTGGCGACCAGCAGCAGCAGCGTACCCTGGGGCGGCTCCTCGAGCGTCTTCAGGAGCGCATTGGCCGCAAAGCGGTTGAGGGTATCCGCGGGCGACAGGATGCCGACTTTGTAGCCACCCTGGTGGGATGTGAGGGCGAGCTCCGCGGAGAGCTCACGCACCTGCTCGATCCGGATCTGGGTGGAGGACTCGAGCGGCTGGACCCGAGCGAGGTCCGGGTGCTGACCCTGCGCGGCGCGCTGGCAGGAGGTACAGCGTCCGCAGGGCGCATCGCCCGGGTTCGAGCAGAGGACGAGGCGCGCGGCCCAGCCGGCGAGCCAGTCCCCTCCGGAGCCTGGCGCTTCATGAATCAGGATGGCGTGCGGGAGCCTGCGGGCATCGTAAGCGCCTCGCAGGCTCGCGACCTCGGCGGTGAGCCAACCGGGGATGCTCACCGACGCTCCCCGAGCGACAGGCGCTCGAGCACGGCGATCACCTGACTCTCCACGGCCTCCAGCGGGCGGGATGCATCGATGAGATGAATGCGCCGCGGCTCCCGCCGCGCCAACTCCAGATACGCGGCGCGCACCCGCTCGAAGAAGGCCTGTGCCTCGGCCTCGAATCGGTCGGTGACGGCTGCCTTGCGGCTCCTGGCGCGCTCGAGGCCCATGGGCACCGGCAAGTCGAGCAGCAGCGTGCAGTCCGGCTGCAGGTCACCGTGTACCTGGGCCGCCAGCGATTCGATCCATGTCGGATCGATCCCACGGCCACCGCCCTGGTAGGCGCGCGTGGCATCGGTGAAGCGATCACATACGATCCATTCGCCGCGCGCCAGCGCCGGACGGATCAGGCTCGCGATGTGAATGCCTCGCGCGGCGAACATGAGGAGGGTCTCGGTAACGGGCGACAGCGGCTCGTCTCCCCGCTCGAGCACGATCTGCCGCACGCGCTCGGCGAGCGGTGTGCCACCCGGCTCCCGGGTGAGCGTGGCGTGGATCGAGCGCCCGGCGAGCCATTCGCAGACGCGCTGCGCGATGGTGGACTTGCCCGCCCCCTCTATTCCCTCCAGAGTGATGAATAGCCCTTTGGTCATCGACTTCCCGCCGGCTGGCGGCGCACCGCAGCCTGTTGCTGCTCGCGCAGCCGCTCGAGGTAGGCGCGCAGCTCCGCATCGTGCTCCACGAGCGTCTTCGAGAAATGATGACCGCCCTGTCCCGTCGCCACGAAGTAAAGATCGTCGGTGTGATCGGGGTGCACGGCAGCAAGCAGCGACTCCAGGCCCGGAAGCGAGATGGGTGTGGGCGGCAGGCCCGAGCGGGTGTAGGAGTTGTAGGGCGTATCGGTGGTGAGATCGCGCGAATGGATCTTGCCATCATACTGCTCGCCGAGACCGTAGATCACCGTTGGATCCGATTGCAGGCGCATGCCGCGGCGCAGGCGGTTGACGAATACGCCCGCGATGCGCGTGCGCTCATCGGTGACACCCGTCTCCTTCTCGATGACCGAGGCGAGGATCAGCGCCTGATAGGGACTGTCGAAGGGCAGATCGGTGCTTCTTTGCTCCCAGATCCTGCCGAGCACTGCAGCCATCCGCTCGTACGCCATCGAGAGGATCGTCTCATCGCTCGTGCCGGGCGTGAAACGATACGTATCGGGGAAGAAGCGCCCCTCGGGGCTCTCGCCCGGATGGCCGAGCGCGCTCATCACTTCACTTTCGCTCCTGCCGCGCAGCGTGTGAGCGATGTCCGACTGCGCATCGAGCTCGTGCCGGAAGTCGGCAAATCTCGCTCCCTCGACGATGGTGATCTGCTCCAACACCACCCTACCCTGCTCGAACATGCGGATGATGTCGGCCGGACTTGCATGCGGAGCCACCTCGTAGGTGCCGATCTCGATACGCGGAATGCGTCGCTGCAGACGCAGGTAGAGCTCGACCTCGCGTGGGTGATCGAGTGCGCCGAGGCCGGCGAGGCGGGCGAGTACGGCGCGGGTGCTCTCGCCGGGTGCAACCTTGAGCTCGATGGGCTTCGCCGCCGGACCGGGAGAATGGAAATTCTCACCCAACAGCACGTAAGCCCCCGCGGCCCCGAGAGCGATCAGCGCGAGGAGCACGAGGATGGGCCTGCCGCGGCGCCTCGTGTCAGCCATCAGCCGGCTCATCGAGCAGGGGCTGAAGCATTCTCTGCAGACGCTGCGTCACCGGTCCCGGCATCAGCGTCCTCTGCCCGAGGCGCCCCACCGGCCAGATGCCCACCCGGGCGTTGGTGAGGAACATCTCACCTGCCGCCGCGAGGTCGGCCGGCCACAAGGTGCATTCCGTTGCCGTGAGGCCGGCCCGCTCGGCTTCGCGCAGCACCACGCGCCGCATGACACCTGCAACTCCGCAGGTGTCGATGGCAGGGGTGCGCAGCCGTGGTGAGTGCGCCGGGCCATCGACGAGGAACACGTTGGTCATGGTGCCGGATACCAGCTTTCCGCAACTGCTCAACATGAGGGACTCGGCAGCCTCGGCGGCTCCAGGCTCGCCGCGCGCGAGGATCTGCTCCAGGCGATTGCAGTGCTTGAGGCCGGCGAGCGCAGGGTTTTCGCCGAGGCGCATCGCCGCGAGGCGCACGCTCGCCCCCTGCTGCTGCAAGACGGGGTCTTCCACGGGCCAAGGATAGCGAATCGCCAGACGTGTTGCCTGCTCCCGGCCGCTCACTGCATAGCCGCGCACGGTGGCAGGACCCCGGGTCACGATCAGCTTGACGATCGAGCGCTCCGGCACCGCCGCCAGCCGCAAGACTTCGTGCCGCAGCAGCTCGGCCGGCGGCGGTGAAAATCCGAGCGTGCGACAGCCGTGCGCCAGGCGCTCGAGATGCAGGGCGAGGAAGCGCGCGCGTCCGCGCAGACAGGCGATCGTCTCGAAGACACCGTCGCCGAAATGAAGGCCCCGATCGAGCCACGACAACTCGCCCCCGGCCACGCCGTTGATCAGAGCTGACACACCGCCGGGCAACTCCGTGGCCCCATCCATTGCAGAGGACGGGGTCACGCGGCGGCTCCCGCCCGCGGCACCTCGCCGAAGGCTGCGAGGAGGCCGCGCGCCTTGGCGCGGGTCTCCTCGAGCTCGCGCTCGGGATCCGAGTCCGCGACGATTCCGGCGCCCGCCCGAAACCCGATCTGATGACCTGCGAGGGTCATCGTGCGGATGAGGATGTTGAAATCCATGCTGCCGTCGCGCCCGAGAAGCCCGAGGGAGCCCGTGTAGGCGCCGCGCGCCTCGCCCTCGAGCTCCGCGATGATCTCCATGCAGCGATACTTCGGACAGCCGGTGATCGTACCGCCCGGAAACACGGCGCGCAGGGCATCGAGCGGTGTTACATCCGTCCGCAGCGTCCCGGTGACGCTGGAGACGATATGGTGTACGTGTGCATAGGATTCGATGCACATCAGCTCTTCGACGCGCACCGAGCCGGGCTCGCACACTCGCCCGAGATCGTTGCGCTCGAGGTCGATCAACATGATGTGCTCGGCGCGCTCCTTCGGATGCGCCACGAGGGCCGCCATCTCGCGCGCGTCTGCCCCGGGCTGACGGCTGCGCGGCCGCGTCCCGGCAATGGGACGAGTCTCGATGCGCCGGCCCGCCACGCGCACAAGGCGCTCCGGCGAGGAGCTGAGCAGAGCCGTGCCACGCCACTGTGCCAGCGCCGCGAAAGGCGCGGGATTGACCGTGCGCAGGCATTCATAGAGCCGTCCGATATCCACATCAGTGCGTAGCGTGACCTGCCAGGGCCGCGAAAGATTGGTTTGATAGATATCACCGGCGCGGATGTAGTCCTTCCCTCGGCGCACCCGCTCGAGGTAAGCCGCCGGGTCTTCTTCCAGGATGCTCGCCACGGCAAGCGGTTCAGGCGTCGCATCGGAATCGGAGCCGGACCCCATGAGCTCGCGGACGTCGCTCTCGATCGCATCGAGCGCCGTAGCGGCGCCCTCCTCTGCGATCACCTGCAGTCCCGATAGAGCGTCCTGCACGAGTGCACAGGGAACGCGCAGGGCAAAAGCCTGCCAGGCGTGTGCAGCGGACAGGCGGGGTAACACGAGCCGCGGCTCGACTTCGGCGGCGATCTCATAGCCGAGAAAGACCGCCCAGCCGCCCGTGAAGGGCAGATCCGGCTCAGCGCTCGCACGCTCGCTCGCGATCCAGCGCGCGAGCGCCGCCAGAAATCCGCCTCCGGGGCCAACCACCTGCGCCGGTACCGCCCCCTGAGCGTGCAGGTGTCCCTGCGCGTCGAGCCAGAGGGCTCCGGTCGGCTGCGCTACGAGGACGCTCCTGCGGCCGAGGGGACCCTCGGCGGCACTGTCGAAGAGTACGGGATAGCGCGCGGGGCGGCTCGCCGCGAGTTGGCGCAGTACGGCCGGCGGGACGTCCAGCTCGCGGAGGATCAAGTTGTGCCTCCCGTGCGAAAGCAAACGATAGAGCGGCCCAGGGCCGCTCCCTGGGCCGCGAGATGAAACCCGTGACTCGGCTGGCCGCCCAAAGCGGCGAAGCCGACTTTGGGCCAATTGATCAGAATCGTTTGAAGATAACCGAGCCGTTGGTGCCGCCGAAGCCGAAGGAGTTCGACAGGGCGATATCGATCTTCATCTGTCGCGCAGTGTTCGGCACGAAGTCGAGATCACAGTCCGGATCGGGCGTGCGATAGTTGATGGTGGGCGGCGCGACCTGATCGCGGATTGCCAGAATGGAGAAGATGGCCTCCACCACTCCTGCTGCGCCGAGCAGATGACCGGTCATGGACTTGGTCGAGCTCACCGCGAGCCGCCGCGCGTGATCGCCGAAGGCACGCTTCATGGCCAGCGTCTCCGCCTTGTCGCCGGCAGGAGTCGAGGTTGCATGCGCATTGACGTACTGCACGTCGGAAGCATTGAGCGAGGCGTCTTTCAGCGCATTCGACATCGCGAGGCGAGCGCCTTCGCCATCCTCCGGCGGCAGCGTGATGTGGTAGGCATCACCGCTCATGCCAAAGCCCACGAGCTCCGCGTAGATGCGCGCACCGCGCCGGCGCGCGTGCTCCAGCTCCTCGAGGATGACGGCGCCGCCGCCATCGCTCAACACGAAGCCGTCGCGCTCGAGATCCCACGGCCGGCTGGCCTCGGCCGGTGACTCGTTGCGGGTCGACAGCGCCTTCGCCTGCGCGAAGCTCGCAAGTCCGCAGACCGTCGTTGCCATCTCGCCGCCGCCGGCGATCAGCATGTCTGCATCGCCGTATTGAATGGTGCGCATCGCGATTCCGATCGCGTGCGTCGAGGTGGTGCAGGCGGTGACCACGCCGAGATTCGGCCCCTTGAGGCCGTACTTGATGGACAGGTGCCCGGCGATCATGTTGACGATCGTCGCCGGCACGAAGAACGGAGAGATCTTGCGCGGGTTGCCGGTCTTTACGTAGGCGTCATACTCGCTCTCGATCGTGCCGAGGCCACCGATGCCGGCGCCGCAGACGGCGCCGCAGCGCGTCGCATCCACTTTCGAGAAGTCCAGCCCCGAGTCCTCGACAGCCTGGATGCCCGCGGCGACGCCATAGTGCATGAATTCGTCCATGCGCCGCAGCTCCTTGGTGTTGAAGTAGCGGCTGGAGTCGAAGTCCTTGACCTGCCCGCCGAAACGCACGGGGAAGTTGGACACGTCGAACCGGGTGATCGGTCCAATGCCGCTCTCGCCGGCGAGAATGGCTTTCCAGGCGGTCTCCACCGCGCTGCCCACGGGCGAGATCAATCCCAAGCCCGTCACGACCACACGACGCTTGCTCACACGCTACCCGTCTCTTGAGATGTTTCCTGGGAATTCCTGCGGCGCAGCGGCCGGCCCATCGTGGGCCTCGCGCCTGCGGCGCCGCCAGGCGCGCGGCGTCCGGTGTTGCAAGCCGCTCCGGGCGATCCGCTCGCGCCAACGCGACAACTAGGCTTTGTTGCGGCGCTCGTTGATGTACTCGATGGCCTGGTGGACCGTGGTGATCTTCTCGGCGTCCTCATCGGGGATCTCGATCTCAAACTCCTCCTCGAGAGCCATCACGAGCTCGACCGTGTCGAGCGAGTCGGCTCCAAGATCGTCCACGAACGAGGCGTCATTGGTCACCTGCTCCTGCTTGACGCCAAGCTGCTCGGCCACGATGGCTTTGACCTGCTGCTCAACTGTGCTCATTAGCGGATGGTCCTTATATTTTAGAAATTGAGTATCGGAAATACGTACCCATGCCGCCAGGCCGGGGCCGGCGGCGCGGGCGCGGTATTGTAGGGGAACACCCCCGGGGCTGCCACTCGCCGTGCGATCGAGCTGAGTGATTGTTTTTGCTGAGGAAACGACCCCAGGGGTCGGCCGCAGGCGCGGCCGGAAACCGCCTGGCGGCAGCCCCCGCTGTGGCGCCGATCCAACGGGAGTCACGGCAGACCCGGGAGTGCCGGCCGCCCGCGGCCGCACGCCCACCAGGGGTGCCCTCACGGCATGTACATGCCGCCGTTGACGTGCAGGGTCTCGCCCGTGATGTAGCTCGCCTGCGGAGAGGCGAGGAAGAGCACCGCTGCCGCCACGTCCGCAGCCTCACCGAGACGGCCAGCGGGGATCTGTGTGAGGAGTCCGGCCCGCTGCTCGTCGGTCAATGAGCGGGTCATGTCGGTGTCGATGAACCCGGGCGCGACCGCGTTGACGGTGATGCCGCGCGAGGCCACCTCCCGCGCAAGAGACTTCGTGAAGCCGAGAATTCCTGCTTTGGCCGCAGCGTAGTTCGCCTGACCCGGATTTCCCGTCAGGGCGACGACGGAGGTCAGGCTGACGATCCGGCCGCGCCGCTCTTTCATCATCCGGCGCAGGCATGCCTTCGACAGCCGGAACACGGAAGTCAGATTGGTCGTGATCACCCGATCCCAGTCCTCCGGCTTCATCCGCAGAAGCAGCATGTCGCGAGTGACCGCCGCGTTGTTGACGAGGATGGTCGGCATCTCGCCGGCTGCATCGAGCTCCCCCATCAGGGCATCGATCGAGCCGCTGTCCGAGACGTCGAGGGTGGCGCCGCGGCCGTTGTATCCATGCGACGCCAGGGCTGCCGTGAGCGCCGCCGCGCCCTCGGCGGTGGTTGCGGTCCCGATCACCCTCGCGCCCGCTTTGGCGAGTGCCAGCGCGATCTCCCGGCCGATTCCCCGGGAAGCGCCCGTGATGAGGGCGACGTCATTCTCGAGCATTGTGTGCTACCTCGATCAAGCTTGAACGGCCGCGAGCGCCGCCTGCAGCGAGCCGGCATCCTCGAGCGCCAGGGACGTGAGCCCCCGCTCGATGCGGCGGTTGAGAGCGCTCAGCACCTTGCCCGGCCCGCACTCGATGAGCGTGCCGATGCCACCCGCCGCCAGCGAGCGGACCGTGTCGGTCCAGCGAACCGGGCTTGCGAGCTGTCGCACGAGTAGCTGCCGCAAGTCCGCCGGCTCCGCATGAGCTGCCGTATCGACCGCGCTCACGAAGCGGATGCGCGGCGTCCGAAAATCGACTGTCGCGAGCCGCTCGCCCAGCCGCTGCGCCGCCGAGCCCATGAGGCTGCTATGCGCCGGTACGCTCACCGGGAGGGCGACGGCACGCTTGGCGCCCCGGCGCTTCGCCGCTTCCATGGCCTGCTCGACCGGCTCACGCTCCCCGGCGATGACCACCTGGCCCGGCGAATTGAAGTTGACGGCCTCGACCACGCCGCCGGTCTGGGCTGCTTCGCGGCAAGCCTCGATTACCTCGGCATCCTCGAGTCCCAGGATGGCGGCCATCGCCCCGCTGCCTGCCGGCACCGCCTCCTGCATGGCACGGCCTCGGAACCGAACGAGGTCGACCGCGGTGCCGAAGTCGAGCGCTCCAGCCACCACGACCGCCGAGAACTCCCCGAGGCTGTGTCCGCAGACCGCTTCCGGCTCAGGCCCGCCCCGGCTACACCAGAGCCGCCAGGTGGCGATCGAGGCTGCGAGCATGGCGGGCTGTGTGCACTCCGTGCTGTTCAGGCGCTCCGCCGGTCCCTGCGCGATCAGCTGCCAGAGATCGTAGCCCAGGACCGAGGAGGCCTCGGCGAAAGTGTCGCGGATCGGCGCCTCCTCAGCAGGCGCGAGCGCAGCCAGCATGCCGACCGATTGCGAGCCCTGACCCGGAAACACGAAGCCGAATGCCATCATTACCTCGCGCAGTCAAAAATTCTGGGAATTATAGCCGTCCCTCCCGGAACCGCCTCCCGACCGGGAATGTCGAACGGCGTAGACGCAGCAGCCCGCTTCCGCGGTTATGATTCCGCGTCGCGCCCCGAGCGCACCCGCCGCAGGTAGCCCCACCCATCATGACCCATCCACGAAACACCCTGAAGTCCGCCCTCGTGAGCGCGCAAGGACCCCGCCGCAGCTCCCGTGGCTTCACCCTGATCGAGATCATGGTCGTGGTGATCATCATCGGCCTGCTCGCGGCCGTCATCGTGCCGACGGTGATCAACAAGGTCGATGAGGCCCGCGTCTCCAAGGCGAAGGAGGACATCCAGTCTCTCGAGACCGCCCTCACCGAGTACCGTCTCGACAACTCACAGTATCCGTCGACGGACGACGGGCTCGACTCGCTCATCAAGCAGCCGAACGACCCGTCGGTGACGCATTGGCACGGCCCGTACGTCCAGCGGCTCTCCAAAGATCCCTGGGGCCGTGCCTACCAGTACGCCTATCCAGGCACGCATGGCCAGCCGTATGACCTCTACACGCTGGGCTCCGACGGTCAGCCCGGCGGCGACGGTGCAGCCGCCGATATCGGCAATTGGAATCTCGCGGATTGATTCGGGCGTGGCGCGAGCCGCCACTTGGAGGGCAGCCGTGAGGCCGAGGCCGCGGCTCGGCGGCTTCACGCTGCTCGAGTTGATGATCGTCGTCCTGATCATCGGGATCGTGATGGCGGGGGTGGTGCTCTCGATCAACTTCGCCGGCAAGGACACGGATCTCGAGACCGAGAGCAAGCGGCTGGTCTCTCTCATGAACTACACCCGGGAGCAGGCGGAGCTGCAGACGCGCCAGTACGGGATCTTCTTCGGCCAGCACGGCTATGCGTTCGTCGTCTACGACGGGCGCCAGGGAGTCTGGCGCACGGTGAACGAGGACGATGCGCTGCGCCAGCGGACATTGCCGAGCGGCCTCGATTTCAAGCTGGTGGTGGATGCGCGGCCGATCGTGTTGAAAGACAGCATCGATCTGCCCGCAGGCGCGACGTCCGACTCAGCGTCCAGCAAGAAGCCGTATTCCAGACTGCTGCCGCATACGGGCTCACAATCCGACTCCGATTCCGACTCGAATTCAGGCTCCGACTCCGACTCGGACTCCGATTCCGAGGCCAAGACCTTCGCGCCCCAGGTCATGCTCTTCTCGAGCGGCGATCTGTCCTCCTTCAAGATCACGCTCGAGCGCGCGAGCGCCGGCCGCAGCATCACACTCGATGAGAACCAGGATGGCAACATCGTCGAGAAGCCGATGGTCGGGGGCGGCAAGTGAGCCCGGCACCTCAGCGAGGATTCACCCTGATCGAGGTGCTGGTGGCGCTCGCCATCGTGGCGATCGGCATGGCGGCCGTACTGGAGGCGCTGACCTCCTCGGCCAACACGGCCGTTTACCTGCAGGACAAGACTTTCGCGGAATGGGTGGCGCTCAACCGCCTCGAGACCGTCAGGCTCTCGGGCAACATGCCCGGCACCGGCACGAGCAATGACAAAACCGTCTACGCCGGACGAAGCTGGGAATGGCAGCAGAAAGTCAGCCCGCTGCCCGGGATGGCCCAGATTACCGACGTCCGGGAAATCGAGATCGACGTGCGGCCAGCGGACAGCACGGCGGGTGACAATCGCGGCTGGTATGCCAGTGTGACGGGTTTCATGAGCGCGAACCTGTTCGCGCCGCCGCAGAGCCCCGGGCCGGCATGGACGCCGCCGGGCACCGGCACGCCCGGCGGTCAGCCGCAACCCAACGGCATGCCGCCGCCGGGCGCCTCGAGTACGCAATGAGCACGATGAGCGCTCCAGGCCGCCCGCACCGCCGGCACGCTGCCGGCAGGCTTGGGGCCCCCGCTCTCGCCCAAGCGAACGTCAGGGGATTCACCCTGATCGAGCTCGTGGTGGCGGTGTTCATTGCGCTCCTGATGGCTGCGATGGGTTACGGCGCCATCAACCAGGCGATGCAGAGCCGCGGCTCCATCCGCGAGCACCAGGAGAAGCTCCTCGCGCTCGAAACCACCATGCGCGTCATGGAGCAGGACTTCGTGCAGCTCGCACCGCGGCCGGTGCGCCAGCCGGTGGGCGAGGGCTGGGTGCCCTGCCTCGTGGGAAAGCCCAGCTCCGATATGTCGGATACGCCTGCTCCGACCGACAACGCATCCGACACGTCGGATACATCGGATACATCGGATACGTCGGACACATCCGATACGTTGACTCCGCTGGTCACGCTGACGCGCAATGGCTGGAGCAATCCCACTGGCGTGCCGCGCCCGGAGCTGCAACGGGTCGCGTACGTTTTCGAGAACGGCACGCTGGTGCGCGAGCACTGGAACGTGCTCGATGCCACGCTCTCGAGCGCACCCATCAAGCGCAATCTGCTGAAGCACCTTCGGGGCGTGTCGTTCCGCTACCTGCAGCCGGCGACTCATACGTGGGTCGATAACTGGCCGAGCGCCGGTGCCGCCGCGGCCGGGAACGTTTCGGATTCCTACTACCGCCTGCGCCCCATGGCCGTGGAGGTCACGCTGGACACCAAGGACTGGGGGAAGCTCGTGCGCATCTTCGAGGTCGCCCAATGAGCCGCGCCCGATCAGTCACTCCGAGCCGACACCGGGCCATCGGACCTCGAGCACGGCATGCCCGTTTCCCCGCACCACTCGTACGCCAGCGCGGAGTGGCGCTCCTCGTCGCAATCCTCCTCGTCGCCCTGGGCACCATCATCGCCGCCGCGATGGCCTACAGCAATGCAATGACTGCGCGGCGCGCCGCCGCGACGTTCGGCTTCGATCAGGCGATGCTCATTGCCGAAGGCGCCGAGGCGCTGGCCGCCGAAGGGCTGAAGATTGCGTTCAAGCAAAACCCGCAATACATCTCCACCAGCCAGTCATGGGCGCAACCGTTCGGCCCGGTGGAAGCGGCTCCTGGCGTGACGCTCGAGGCTCAACTGGAAGACCTGCAGGGCCGATTCAATGTCAACGAGCTCGTCGGGAGCGATGGCCAGGACAATCCGACTGCGATCCTCGTCTTCCAGCGGCTGCTGCAGAGCCTGAACCTCAACGCTCAACTGGCCGACGACATCGCCGACTGGATCGACCAGGACACCACTCCGAGATCGGAGGGAGCGGAGGATAGTGTCTACATGGGAATGGACCCGCCCTACCGCACGCCCAACATGCCCATCACGAGCACGAGTGAGCTCCTGGCGATGCCGGGAATGACGCGCGCGACGTTCGACCGGCTGGCGCCGCACATCAGCGCCTTACCGATGGGCGCGAAGATCAACCAGTGCACGGCAGACCCGTGGGTGCTCGATGCCCTCACGGGTACCATACAGTTCAGCGCCGATCCGGATCGGTTCTACAAGGACCGCCAGGCAGCCGGCGACTGCTTTCCACCCGTGGGCCAGGTGAAGGTGCAGGGCGCTCCTCCCGTCACTGGGCCGACGGCAGGCGGCGGCCTACAGTCGAACCCCGCGGATCTCGTCACCCAGACTTCGACCTATTTCCGCCTCACCAGCATCATGACCCTGGGATCAACGGAATTCACTGTGTACACCCTGCTCTTCTGGGACCCGACCGGGGTTCACACGATGATGCGCAGCTTCACGCCGGACTGAGCCAGCCGCTGCTAGTATTGGGACACCATGGCTGACTGGCTCCTCCTCAGGCTCCCGCGCACCCCGCAAGAGCAAGCGACCTGGCTCGTGGCCGATGCCCGCGGGGCTGCTGCCGGCCCTCCGCAGGCGGGTCCGCTTTCCCTCGCTGCACCGCGTGCTGCAGGGCGGCACGTGGTCGTCCTGGTGCCCGGCTCGGACGTGCTGTTGGCGCAGCCGGAGCTGCCTCCCGCCAAGGCTGGCGCCAAATTGCAACAGCTCGTGCCCTATGCGCTCGAGGAGCAGCTCGCCGAGGACATCGAGGATCTGCATTTCGCCATCGGCCGCCGCGAGGGTGACTCGGCGCGAGTCCCGGTCGCGGTGGTTGCGCGCAAGCTCATGGACGAGTGGACGGGCCTCCTCAAATTGAGCGGCCTCGAGGCCGAGGCGCTTTACGCCGACAGCGAGCTCCTCCCACAGAACCCCGGTCAGGCGGTGGCGCTATTGGAGGAGGACACGATCGTCGTACGTCCCCCCTCGGGCACCGTGATGACGCTGCCCGCCGACGCTCTGGGCGAGGCTCTGGAGATTGCCCTCTCCGGCGCGGACCCGGGAGCTCCGGGCGGCCGGGGGCTCATCCTCTACACCGGTGCCGCCGAGTGGCACCGCCATTCTTCCAAGGTGGAGGCGGCACGCGAGCGCTTCGAAGGCATCCAAATCCAGCTCCTCACGGGGGGACCGCTCGCCCTCTTCGCGCAGCAGCTGCCGACGGCAAGCCCGACCAATCTCCTGCAGGGCCCCTACACCCCCGCCACACCCCATGCGGTCGGCTGGAGCGCATGGCGGATCGCGGCCATCCTGCTGGCCGGTCTGGTCGGTCTGCACATCGCCGGCAAGGCCGCAGAGCTCACCGTACTGAAGCATGCCAACCATCGGCTCGATGCCTCCATCGACGAGGTCTTCCATACTGCGTTGCCGGGCCAGCCCGATACCTACGAGGCGCGGCGGCAGATGGAGCAGCGCCTGGCCGCGGCGCGTGCCAGCGAGAATTCCGGCAGCTTCCTGCTCGCGCTTCAGGCGCTGGTGCAGGCGCATGGCGCCGCACCGGAAGCTGTGCTGGAAGCGCTGACTTTCCGCGAAGGGACGCTCGAGCTCAAAGCCTCCGCACCGAGTGTCGAGTCACTCGATCGCCTGAGCCATGAGCTCGGGCAACATGGCTGGCAGGCGCGCCTCGTTGCGGGCAGCCCATCAGGCTCGGCGTACGAAGGCCGCATCCACATGGGACCGGGGAGCTGAGATGGCGCTGTCGCTCGATCTCTCCTCCTCGCTGCGCTCGCTCTCGCCTCGCGACCGGCGCACGCTGCTCATCGGCGGCGCGATCGCCGTGATCCTTCTCATATTCGCAGTCATCCTGCCGCTCGATCACAGCGTCTCGCGCCTGCACGATCAGGTTGCGCAGAAGCAGGCGGATCTCGTCTGGATGCGCAACGCCGCGCCCGAGATCGCTGCCGCCGGACCCGTGCATGGCAACGCGGGCGAGTCGCTGATCGTGATCGTCGATCAGTCGGCCCGTGAGTCCGGGCTCGGCAACTCCCTCGCCGGCAGCCAGCCGAGCGGCCAGGGAAGCCTGAGCGTCGAGTTGGAGAAGGCGCCTTTCGATGCCCTGGTCGGCTGGCTGGCGCGCCTCAGCCAACAGAATGGCGTCCAGATCGAGAGCGCCACCATCGATAGCGCCGGCCAGCCGGGCACGGTCAACGCTTCGCTCGTCCTCAAGGGCCCGTAGTCGCCTGGCGCTTCGCATGAAGCGGACCATCACCATCATCGTGCTGGTGATCATCGCTTTCGCGGTGATGGTGCTCGCGCGCCTGCCTGCGAGTTGGCTGTTGCCGACCGGCGGTCCGACACTGAGCTGCGCGAGCGTCGCAGGCTCCCTCTGGAGCGGCTATTGCAGCGGGCTCAAGGTGCGCGGCGTGGCAGTGGGAGATCTCACCTGGCAGCTGCATCCCGCGCGCCTGTTCATGGGCAAGCTCGCGGCGCACGTCGATGTCGAGCATCCACCGGCGACGTCGGCACAGGCAGATGTCCAGATCGGGCTCGGCGGCACCATCGAGGCGCGTGACGTGACGGCCTTGCTGCCTCTCGACCCAACACTGCTTCCCGGTATACCCCCCACCTTGACCGGTACGCTGCACCTCGATCTCGCGCTCGCGAGAATCACGAGCAAGGGTGTCGTCAGCCGGCTCGAGGGCCGTATCGACGCGAGCGACCTGGTCGACCACAGCGGTTACGTCACCCCGCTCGGCAGTTTTGCCGTGACCTTTCCAGGAGGAACGGCTGAGCCCACCGGTGACGTGCAGGACCTGGGCGGTCCGCTCTCGGTCCAGGGGCAGCTGCATCTGACCCCTCAGCCCGGATATGAGCTGTCGGGGTATGTGACGCCGCGGGCGAGCGCCACACCCGCGCTCCTCAATGCCATCCAGTTTCTCGGCTCGCCTGATGCGCAGGGACGGCGCCCCTTCGCCCTGTCAGGGACCTACTGAAGCTCGCGAAAGATGCCGAGCAACGGGAAGTAGAGCGCCGCGCGCACCGGCTGCGGTCCGAGGCCCCGGGCGAGCGCGGCGTACTTCTCGAGTTGCCCCCGATAGCGCTCGAGCTCCCGGCCGATGAAGTCATCGAGGCGACCGCCTTCGTGAGGGCTGGTCTTGAAATCGATGACCCAGCGCGTGCCGCCGCGGTCGACGAACGAGCGATCGATCACGACATTGGTGAGCCTGCCGTCCGCCATCCCCGTGAGCGCGAGCTCACTGCCCGCCTCGCCGTGCTCGCCGGAGAGAATCCAACGCCCTCTTTCATCCTCGACGGTCCGGGTCAACGCTTCGACGACATCTGCCGCAGCTCGCGCGAGATCGCGCTCCGCTACGCCGTGGCGACGCAGTTGCTCGCGATAAAATCCGGCCCGCGACTCGACCCACGCGCACGAAGGCAACTCCGCGGCGGCTGAGAACTCCTGCAGTGCTGCATGCACGACAGTGCCGATGTGACGGCGCGTTTCGCCCGCCCAACTGAATTCCAACGTCTCGAGCGGGCGCTGCGCGAGCGGCAGATGCGTGAGATGCGGTGCGGGGGGGAGCTCCCGCGGAGCCCAACCCGATATCAGCCTGCGCAGCGGAGCGCGGGGCTGTGCGCCGGCGAAGAGCTCGAGCTGATCGTCGCTCGGGATGGCGGATGCGGTCTGCGCGGGCGGGGCCTGAAAAACGCCCTCGAGCACGGGCCAGAGAGAGGCCAGAAGCGTCCTCGGTCGGGGAACTACGAGTCCGCCGGCCCGGGGCGTCGGCGCCGCATAGAGGTGGAGCGACCGCCGGGCGCGCGTGGCCGCGACATACAGCAGCCTCACCTGCTCATTGGCGGCTCGAATGGCGGTCAGGCGCCTGAGAAATGCCGTGACCTCTCCCGGCGCCTCATCGCCGATCACCGGCGCCGGTGCCATGATGAGGTCACTTCGCTCCTCCTCCTCCCTGCGCGGCAGATCGAGCCAGCGCAAGAGCGGCTCGCGTCCACGATTGCGCTCACGATCGAGACAGGGTACCAACACGTGATCGAACTCGAGGCCTTTGGCGCCGTGGATCGTCAGGACCTGCACCGGCGCAGCCGTGCGCGCCCGCGGCTGGGCATAGAGATTGGCCAACACGGAATCCAACGTGCCGATTCCACTCCACTCGCCCGCCGCCGTGCGCTCACTCAGGGCATCGAAGAAAGCGCGCGCGTGTCGCAGCTCCTCCAGCGGATACGAGTCGGCGGCACCAAGGGCCACCCACACGCCTTCCAACCATTGCGCAAGCGGTAACTGCTCACGCTGAGAGAGACCTTCTTCGAGCACGCGCGTGACCCGCTCGAGCCGCGCACGCTCGTCCGCGGGACATTCCTCCAGCCGATCCGCCTCGTGCAGCGCCTCGCAGATGAGCCGCGCATCGCCTCGAGCGGAGAACCGCGTCAGCGTTGCCAGCGACACTCCGCACCACGGCGCCCTGAGGACCGCGAGCCACGCGGTACGGTCGCCGAGATGGCAGAGCGCCCGGGTGAGCGCGACGAGATCGCGCACTACCGGCACCTCCGCGAGTGGCACGAGATCGACACCGATGGCATCGATGCCAGAGCTGCCCAACGCCGCGACAACGGCCTGCGCATGCGAACGCGCAGCCACCAGGATCGCAATGCTCGCCTTGGGATCGTGCGCCTTGAGATCCGCGACTCTGGCCACGATCGCCTCGGTCTCGGCCGCGCGGTCGTCTGCGCCGAGCAGGCGCAGCTCGATGGGTCGCGCGTCATCCGCCGGCTCCTCGGTCCTGCCCGCGAGACTCGGCGTGAAAGCCACGGCGCTCGCGCGCAGATCGTCCGCCTCGGGGAAGAGCCGCCCGAAGGTGTCGTTCGTCCAATCGATGAGCGCCGGCGCCGAGCGGAAATTGCGCAGCAACTGCAGCGGCGTCAGCCGCACGGAGCCGATGCCGAGATCACGTGCGCGCAGGAAACATCCGACCTCCGCCTCGCGGAACTGATAGATCGACTGCATCGGATCGCCGACGACGAAGAGCGTGCGGCCATCGCCCGCCTCCCAGCCCACGGTCAGCGCCTCGAGGAGCTCGAGTTGCGACACGGAGGTATCCTGAAACTCATCGACCAGGATGTGCCGCAAGGAAAGGCCGGTCCGGAGGGCAAGGTCGGTCGGCAACCCCGACTCTGCGAGCGCCGCCCGCGCAGCGCCCGCGATGTAGGTGTGGTCCACGCGGCCATCGAGTGAGAACAGCGCCTGCAGTTGCGCCGCGGCGGCGCGCAGCACTCGCGACAAAGCCGCAAGGGCCGCTGCATCCTCCGTCCCGAGATCCGGGCTCGGAAGCGAGGCCACCTCGAGCAGCGTCTCGCGCGCCGCCGGCACGGTACCCAGGCGCTCGATGCAGATCTTCAATGATTCCTTGCCGGCGCTACTCTCGAATCCCACCCCCTGCCTGCGGGTGATCGCCTTGCGCCAGTCACCCTCCTTGGTGAGCGTGAGTCGCACCAGAGCCTTCCAGGATTCGAGACAGCTCGCCTGCGGCTCGAGCGGCCCCATGCCGGGCAGGCGCTCCGCCTGCGCGCAGACATCCGAGCCCAATGATCGGCGGGCCAGCGCGAGGCGGTCCTCCACGATCCGCTTCAGACTCGAGGTGACGCGCCGGCACAGGGCGTCGGGCTCCTCACTCAACACGTGCGGCAGCCAATGAGCGCGCTGCCTGAGCATATCGGCGAGCAGGCGCTCGACGTGGCCCCATCGGTTGTCCAGCCGCTCGAAGAGGAGCTCGAGGTCCCTGGAGAGCTCCGCATCCTCTTCCGCTGCAAACAGAGTCTCGCGTGCGGCGCGCAGATACAGCTCTTCGGGACGCGAGCTGACGGCCAGGTCGCTGCCGGCGCGAGCCGTGACCGGAAGCTGACTCGCCAGCCTGAAGTTGAAGGAATCGATGGTCTGGATGCGCAGCCGGCCAGGATCCTGTGCAAGCCGCCAGCCGCGCTCCTGCGAGCGCGCGAGCGCCGCGGCCGCGAGCTGCCGCAAGCGATCCGCCTGTCCGCCGTCAGCGATTTCGCCACGCAGGGCCCTGAGAACCCGGGTACGCATCTCCGCCGCCGCGCGGCGGGTGAAGGTGATCGCGAGGATCTCCTCCGGCTCATCGACCACCGCCAGGAGTCGCAACAGTCGTTGCGTGAGCACCGTGGTCTTGCCTGAGCCTGCCGGCGCCTGCAGGATGATCGAGAGATCGGGGTCGATCGCCCGCTCGCGTGCCAGGTCATCGGCCTCAGCGGGACCGAGGGCCTCCATGCTCGAGAGGCTATTCGTCATCGATCCCCCGCAGCCCTTCCTCGGGCTCATCATCCGTGGCGATCAGACTATCGCCCACGCGGCAGACGCTCGCGACGTGGCAGAAATCGCAGGCTCCAGGCTTCGGATCCACCAGCGCCTGTCCAGCCGCGAAGGCCGCCGCCAGCCGCTCCACGAGGTGGTGCCATTCCCGGACGCGCGCCTGCCACGCCTCCCCCGATTGTCCAGCCGCAGTCTTCAAACCTGCCACCTTCGGCAGCAACTCCTCGCTGGCGGCAATGCCGTCGTATCTGACCTCTCTTGCCGTGACGTTGACGGTCGCCATGGCGACGACATCCTCGCCCACTGCAGCCAGGTACGCGAGAAGCTGCGGATGCGACGGCCGATCTCCGTACCAATCGGGACTCACCCGCCTGCCGCTCTTGTAGTCGAGAATCGCGATGCCGCCGCTCTCGAGCGCATCGAGGCGATCGATGCGCAGGCGCAGCTCCTGCCCCGCCACCCGAAGCCGCGAGTCGTACTCGGTATGCCTCACGCGAAAAGGAGCGCGCCCGCGCTCGATCTCGAGCAGCCGGCGGATGAGCCGTGCGGTGCGGCGGCATTCCCGCGCCAGCGCCGGACGGGGAACCGAGTCCTCACCCGCCGCTGCGAGTGAGACCGCGGCCGCCTCGACACAACTCCTCACCCACTCATCGAGCACCTGCGGCGCGAGCGCAATCAGCGCGCGCGAGTCACCGAGCCGTTCCCACAGTTGCTGCAGGGCGGCGTGCAGGAGCTGCCCGCGGGCATCAGGTGCAATGCCCGGCTCCGGCACGCCGATCACCTGGCTTCCCAGCCTGAGCTCCGCGTAGGCGCGGAAAGGACATTGGTTCTGCAGCTCGAGACTGCGAGTGCCCGAGGGCAGCGGAAGCTGGGAGTTCCACGTGACCCCGACATCATCGCGCCACTCCGTGAGCAACCCCGAACGGTGAAGCCGCGCCGGGAGCCATATCGAGCCCCGTGCCTTCACACTCCGTCGCGCGGCGGGCCGCCACTCCTCGAGCAACGGGCTGGGCAACAATTCGATGTCCTGCGCACGGGCCGGCGCACTGAGCACCAACTCCGCGGCCGCGGCACGCCAGGCCGCGATGAGCGCCCGTGCTTCCTCCAAACGGCCGGCAGCCGTCGCGGCGGGCCAACCGGCCGCAATCTGCGCGGCCAGCGGCAGAAACGGATCGGGCGCGACCGGCTGCGGGAAGGTCTCCGCATTGAGTCCGGCAACCCACAGGCCGTCGTAACGGGCCACGGGGTCCGCGTACGCAGGGGAAATGGTCACCGTCGCATCATCATCCGAGGGCCGGTACGGGCTCAGCGCCGCTCTTTCCGTCAGCCAGCGTACGGCGATATCGAAAGTCAGCGTTTGGGCCGCGGCCGAAAGCTCGCCCAGCTCCTCGAGCAGCTCATGGAAGCGCGCGAGTGTCTGTTGCTCGGCGCTGCCGCGCGTGCGGGCTCCGGGCCAGCCGAGGATCGTCAGCGCCGCCTCGAAGCTCTCCGACCACTCCCGCGGGTTTGCCGCGCTCGCACGCACCGACCCGGCCGCCCCTTCCAGGCGCGCGCTGGCCGCTTTCGCCGGCCCCGCGAGCGCGGCGGGCGCCCGGCGCAGCGCTGCCAGGAGAGATCCGAGATCGAGCCGCAACCGGCCCTGCTGCCGCAGCCACAGATCGAGCGCGGCACGCGCCGCGGAGTCCGGCTCGGACCACCAGGGTGCCCGCAGCCATTCGAGGAGGCTCTCTACGCCTACGGCCTCTCCTGCGAGCAGCGCGAGGCTCGCGAGCGCATGAGCGATCATCGGCAGGCTCGCAAGGGGCTGACCGCCCTCGATGGCCACGAGCGACCGAGCTTCGTATCCCGGGAAGCTCTGTTGGATCAGGGCCGCCAGCCGCTCGCGCCGGCCGGCCGATCCAGGCAGCAGGACGAGCAGGCGCGCATCCGCTTGCGCGGTGAGCCGCCGTAGACACCACTCGGCGATGCGCTCGAGCTCATCACGCTCATCGGCCGGTGTCACCACCTGCGGCGAAACCAACACGGGGGCAGCAGCGCGCGGCGCATACGAGGTCTCGAACCCGTGTTGCGCACGGCCCGCGGCAATCGATTGCAAGCGCGGCGATGGCGCGATGAAGCCTGCGAGCACGACCGGCCGCTCATCCCCGAGACACGGCAGCCTCGGCAAAGCCGCCGACAGCGGTGCAGCTCCCAGGGCACCACAGCGTTGCAACACGGCGCGGTGCACTTTTCCGAGCAGGCCCGCCTCGGTGTCGGCGGGCTCGGCAATCGCGTGCAGGTCGATGCGCAGATCCGCCGCGAGCGCGCTTGCACGGCGCAGCGATTCCGCGAGCGACACGCGGTTGACGAGGTCGATACTCTCCGTGGCCTCGGCCGTGCATTGCCGATAGAGGAGCCACTCCTCGGCCGTGGAAAGCAGTCGCGGCACACTGCGGTTGCGCGCGCCGTCGGCCGCATAGCGCTCGATCTCGCGCGTCAGCCAGACCTCGAGCGGCAACACGTCCGGGCTCGCCCACACGCGCCTGCCGCGTGCGAGCTGCGCTGCCGAGTAGGCCAAGCCCAGTGCATGCGCCCTCTGCCGCGAAGGCACGAGCACCGTGCCTCCGTTCTCGAGGACTGCGTTGAGATGGCTCGGAATATTCAGCAATACACGAACTTAGCGCTAATTCTTGCGCTCTTACTTGAAGCGCGAGGTCGCCTCGACCACATTACTGGGCGCAGCAGCCTCGCCGGACGGAGCGGTGGCAGCGGCGCTCGCATAGCTCTGCAGAAGCTCTTCGATGCGCGAAAACACCACCCGTAGCATTGCCGGATCGGGAAGCGTAGTGACCCGAAAATGGTTGCGGTATGGCACGTTGAAGCTCACGCCCGGCGCCACCAGCACGTGCTTCTGCTCGAGCAGATCGAGCGCGAACTTCTGATCGTCGAAGGCCGGCAGCTCGGCGGCATCGACGCCGACGAAGGCATACATCGCCCCCTTCGGGGGTGCCAACTCGAGAAACCGGCTGCTGCCGGTCGCGCTCAGAATGGTCCGCCGCGACTCAAAGAGGCGCCCACCGGGGCTGACGAGATCCTTCACGCTTTGGTAGCCACCGAGCGCCGTCTGCACCGCCCACTGCGAAAGCACGTTGCTGCAGAGGCGCAGTGAGCTCAAGAGCTCGAGCGCGCTCAGATAATCTGCCGCGGCGCGGGTGCGGCCGGAGAAGACCGCCCAGCCGACCCGGTAGCCGCAGGCCCGGTAAACCTTTGAGAGACCGGAGAGCGTGGCGCACAGGGTGTCGTGCACCAGGGTCGCCATGGGCACGAACTCGGCATCGTCGTAGACCATCTGATCGTAGATCTCATCGCTGAAGACGACGAGCCCGCAGCGCTCCGCGAGCTGCGCCAGCGCCTCGAGCACCGGCCGGGGATAGACGGCGCCCGTCGGGTTGTTGGGATTGATGACGACGATGGCGCGCGTACGCGGTGTGACGAGGCGCGCGAGCTCCTCCGGATCGGGCACGAAGCCGTTTTCCGGCCGGCAGGGGTAGTGCACCACCCGCCCGCCGTTGAGCGTGACGGCGGCCGTCCAGAGCGGATAGTCGGGGCTCGGCACCAGCACCTCATCACCGCTGTTGAGGAGCGCGCGCAGAACGAGATCGATGAGCTCGCTCACGCCATTGCCGATGAACACCTCCTCGGCGGTGACTCCGGAGACACCCCTCGCCTGCTGCTGCATCACCACCGCCTCACGCGCCGGGAAGATGCCCTTCTGGTGGCAATAGCCCTCAGCCTCCGAGAGGTTCTCGATCATGGCGAGACGCATGGTCTCCGGCGTACGGAACCCGAATGCCTTCGGGTTGCCGATGTTGAGGGAAACGATCTCATAGCCCTGCCGCTCGAGCTCGTGCGCGCGCCGCGCCAGGCGGCCGCGAATCTCATAACGCACGTGGCGGAGGCTATCGCTCGGTCGAATGCTGACGTCGGGCTTCATCGGGTTTCCTGCACCTCACTGAGGAAGGATACCATCGGCCAGCTCCCGGAACCGGTGACAGGCGATGTGGCACGGGCCCGGCGCTTCCTCCCATACAGGCATCCGCGCCGCGCACTCCTGGATGGCATGAGGACACCGCCCACGAAATACGCAGCCTGCAGCCGCTGCACCCTCTTCCTGCTCCAGCGGCTCGCCGAGACGCGCAAGCGCCAGGCGCCCCGGCTGCACGTCCGGGTCCACCACCGGCACGGCATCCAGCAGGGCATGCGTGTAGGGATGCAACGGGCGCGTGAAGAGCGTCTGCGTGTCGGCGAGCTCCATCATGCGTCCGCGATATAGGACGAGGACCCGATCGCAGAGCCGTCTCACCACCGCGAGATTGTGGCTCACGAAGAGGATCGACATCCCATGCTCGCCTTTGAGACTCGCGAGCAGATCGAGAATCTGCGCCTGCACGGAGACATCGAGCGCGCTCACCGGCTCATCGCAGACGAGCAGCCGCGGCCCCAGGATCATCGCGCGCGCGATGCCGACGCGCTGGCACTGGCCCCCGGAGAGCTCGTGCGGGTAACGGCTCATCAGCTCCTGACCCAAGCCAACACGCACGAGCATCTGCTCCACCCGGCGCCCGCGCGCCTCGGTCCCGAGATGAGGCTCGTGGACCTCGAGTGGCTCCGAGACGATCCGACCGATCGTCATGCGCGGATCCAGGCTCGCGAGCGGGTCCTGGAAGACGATCTGCAGGTCGCGGCGCAAGTGCTTGAGCTCCTGCGCCGACAGAGCCGAGAGTGATTGCCCCAGCCAGGTCACGCGGCCCGCGCTCGGACGGATGAGCTGCAGTGCCGCCCGCGCGAGGGTCGATTTCCCGGAGCCCGACTCGCCCACCACGCCCAGCGCCTCTCCCGGATACAGCTCGAAGCTGACATCGTGGAGCGCCGGCAGCACGCGACTGCCCACGCGCCACGCGCCAGGGCTCGAATACTCAACGGCGAGCGAGGAGATGCCGAGGGTGACACCCCCGGCAGCGGGCGCAGCGCTAGCGCTCGCGTGGCCGGTACCGGCCCCAGGGTTTGATGCTTGCCCCGAAGGAGACATGGCCGCGACGGTCGATTTCGGTGGGAGCGTAAGACGCGGCACCCTTTCCAACAGGTCGCGTGTATACGCATTTCGTGGGGTCTTCAACACCGCGGCGGCGCTATCCATTTCGACGATGCGTCCGGCCTGCATGACGGCAATCCGGTCGGCGACACCTGCCACCGCACCGAAGTCGTGCGTGATCAACACCATCGCCATGCCGCTTTCGCGCTTCAGCTCCACGAGCAGCGCCAGGATCTGCGCCTGGATGGTGACATCGAGCGCCGTCGTCGGCTCATCGGCGATGAGCAGCTCGGGCCCACACGCGAGCGCAATCGCGATCATGACTCTCTGCCGCATCCCGCCGGACAGCTCGTGCGGATGTTGACGCATCCGGCGCGCCGGCTCCGGGACGTGCACCCGCTCCAACAGCGCGAGCGCCTTCCGCCGTGCCTCGCGCCAGCTCGTGCCGCAATGCCTGACGATGGGCTCGGCGATCTGCTCCCCGATACGCAGGTGCGGCGTGAGCGAAGTCATCGGGTCCTGGAAGACGAGCCCGATCCGGGCACCGCGGATGCGGTCGAGGTCCCTCTCCGGGCGGCCGATGAGCGGCTCACGGCCGAGTTGAGCACTGCCGGTGACCCGGGCCGTCGCAGGCAGGAGGCCGAGCGTCGCCAGGAAGAGTTGACTCTTGCCGGCGCCGGATTCGCCCACCACCCCGAGACACTCGCCGCGCCGCACGGTGATCGACACGTCCTCGACCGCTGACACGGCTCCCTGGGGCGTGACGAAGGTGACACCGAGCTGCGTGATGCGCAGCACCGTGCCCTTTCCTTCCTCAGTGTCCGGTGGGATCGAGCGCATCGCGCAGGCCATCACCGAGAAGATTGAAGCACAGGAGCAGCGCGATCAGGACCCCCGCAGGCACGAGCAGCAGCCACGGCGCCGTCAGCATCTGCCGCGCCCCGTTGTTGATGAGGCTCCCCAGGCTCGCGAGCGGCTCCTGCACACCGAGCCCGAGAAAGCTGAGGAAGCTCTCGTAGGTGATGAGCTCCGGGATGGTCAGGGCCGCATAAACCACCACCGTACCGGCAACGTTGGGCAGGATGTGCCGGGCGAGAATCGCCGGCGTGCCGAGACCCGTCGCACGCGCCGCCTCGATGAATTCACGCCGCTTGAGCGACAGCGTCTGACCGCGTACGACCCGCGCCATCGTCAGCCAGCCCACCGCACCGATGGCTATCAGCAGCATGACGATACTGCCGCGGCCGAAAACCGTAGCGAGGATGATCACGACAAAGAGATACGGCAACGCATACAACACGTCTACCGCCCGCATCATCCACGAATCCGTACGGCCCCCCACATAACCTGCAACCGCGCCCCAGGCGACCCCGATCCCGACGCTCACCGCGGTCGCGAGCACCCCGATGAGCAGCGACAGGCGCAGGCCGTAGAGCGTGCGCACGTAAAGATCCCGGCCCAGAGGATCGGTGCCGAGCCAGTGAGCGGCGGTCAGCCCCGGCCCAATGGAGATATGCCTCCAGTCGAGCGCATCGTAGGAGTAGGGACTCAGCCACGGACCTGCGAGCGCGAATACCGCGAGCGCCGCGATCGCGAGCGCCGCGCCCAGCGCTAGCCGGTTCTCCCGCAGGCGGCGCACGCCGGGGCGCGCCCGCACCGGACTGATCGCGAGCGATTGCGCCTCAGTCATGGCGCACCCGTGGGTCGAGCAGGCCGTAGACGAGATCGGCTGCGAGGTTGAGCAGCAGCGTCAGCGCCCCGTAGAGGATGATCATGCCCATGACGAGCGTGTAGTCGCGATTGAGCGCTCCCTGCACGAGGTAGCGTCCCGTGCCCGGCAGCGCGAACACCGTCTCGACCACCAGCGAGCCGGTGAAGACATACGTCGCGGCGGGCCCGAGATAACTCACGACCGGCAGCAGCGCCGGCCGCAGGGCATGGTGCAGGAGCACGCGCCAGGGACCCAGCCCCCTCGCCCGTGCAGTGCGCACGAAGCTCGCGCTCAGCGTCTCGAGGAGGCTCCCGCGCATCATGCGGGCAATCGTCGCGCCTACAGGCAGTGCCAGCGTCACCGCGGGGAGGACGAGGTAGAAGGGATCGCCCTGCTGCCAGCCGGAGACCGGCAGCCAGCGCAGCGCCAGGCCGAACACGAGCGCGAGCAGCGGCCCGGTCACGAAGGTCGGCAGAGCGATCGCGACCGTGGCGAGTGCGGTGACCAGGTAGTCGACCGCACCTGCGCCCCGGAGCGCGGCCCAGATGCCGAGCGGCACGCCCAGGAGCATGGCGAGGGCGAGCGCAGCGAAGCCGACCGTCACGCTGACAGGCAGCCCCTGTGCGATCAGATCTGCAACGCTGTCATCACGCAGCTTGTACGAAACTCCGAAGTCACCATGAGCGAGGCCCTCGAGATAGTGCAGGTACTGCACAGCGAGCGGCTGGTCGAAGCCGTAGAGGTGATCGAGGTTTGCGCGGACCTGCGGGGTGAGAGCGCGCTCTTCGTCGAAGGGGCCGCCCGGTGCGAGGCGGATGACGAAGAACGACAGCGTAACGAGAATCAGCAGGGTCGGGACGGTTCCCGCGATGCGGCGGACCGCGTACCCAAGCATCTTTGATGCGAACCCCGTTGAACTCTGCGCGCCGCGCCCATGACCGATTCTAGCGCGAACCTCTGCTATAGTCGCGGCACCGAATCAACGTGAGCCCGCGGTTCGACGTTTGACGTCTTCTCTCTGCAAGACGCAGATTCCGCCCATGAGAACAGAGACACCCAGGATTAGGCAGTTGACATTCCAACTGGAGCAGCTCCCGCTGCCCTCATCCGACCGCCCTTGCGGCCGAAGCCGGTGCGCGGCCGCACTCGCTTTTGCCGCGAGCCGCTCGCAATCCCTGTTACCTTCGTCGGTGGCGTAATCGCTAGAGCCGACGCTCAAGATCTGATTACTGTATTTTTATCCAGTCAAGAAGCGGAGCCATGAAACGCATCCTGGTCGGCATCAAGCGAGTGGTGGACTACAACGTGCGCATCCGAGTCAAGCCGGATGCCAGCGGGGTGATCACCGAGGGGGTGAAGATGAGCGTCAACCCCTTCGATGAGATTGCACTCGAAGAGGCCCTGCGGATCAAGGAGAGGGGCGCAGCCGAAGAGGTCATCGTCGCGAACATCGGTCCCGCGGATTGCCAGCAGCAGTTGCGGACCTGCCTCGCCATGGGCGCGGACCGCGCGCTGCACGTTCAGGCCGACGGCATCGTCGAGCCGCTGGTTGCCGCCCGCGCTCTGTTGAAGCTCACCGAGCGCGAGCAGCCCTTCCTCGTGATTCTCGGCAAGCAGGCGATCGACGATGACAACAGCCAAACGGGCCAGATGCTCGCGGCGCTGTGGCAGCGGCCGCAGGCAACCTTCGCCTCGAAGGTGGAGCTCGATGGCGACACGCCGGGGGTCCAACCCCGCCTGGCGCGCGTGACGCGCGAGGTCGATGCCGGCCTCGAGACCCTGGAAGTCGAGCTGCCGGCGGTGATCACGACGGACCTGCGGCTGAACGAGCCGCGCTACGTCAAGCTCCCGGATATCATGAAGGCGAAGAAGAAGCCGCTCGAAACCCTGACACTCGCCGCGCTCGGCGTCGAGCAGCGGCAGCGTCTGAAGCTCACGCGCTTCGAGCCGCCTCCACAACGTCAGAAAGGCATCAAGGTGAAGGACGCCGCAGAGCTCGTCGCCACCCTGAAGAGCAAAGGGCTGCTGTAATCATGAGCACTATCCTGATCGTCGCCGAGCACGACGGCACACACCTCAACCTCAGCACCGCGAAGTGCGTGACCTGTGCCGCCGGCATCCCGGACGCGGAAATTACCGTTGCCGTGTGCGCGGCCCAGACGAACTCGGTTGCCGCAGAGGCTGCCGCGCTCAAGGGTGTCGCCCGCGTACTCGCGGTCGAGCATCCGGCAAACGCTCACCTGCTGGCGGCGACTCTTGCGCCGCAGATTGCAGCGCTCGCCGGCGATTTCACCCACGTGTTGGGACCCTCGACGACATTCGGCAAAGACCTGATGCCGCGCGTCGCCGCCCTCCTCGACACCGCTCAGATCAGCGACATCATGGCGGTCGAGAGCGCCACTCGCTTCCGCCGTCCGATTTATGCGGGCAATGCCATTGTCACCGTGGAAATCGACGCCGGCGCCAAGGTGGTGGGCACTGTGCGCGCGGCATCCTTCCAGGCCGCCGAGACGGGGGGATCGGCCCCGGTCGAGAAAGCCACCACCAACGCCGAGATCCCGTCGCACACGCGCTTCGTGTCGGTTTCGGCTGCAAAGAACGACCGCCCCGACCTGCAGACCGCCTCGCGAGTGGTCTCGGGCGGACGGGCGCTCGGCAGCGCCGAGGCGTTCAAGACGCTCTACAAGCTCGCGGACAGGCTGGGCGCAGCGGTGGGCGCATCGCGCGCGGCAGTGGATGCAGGCTACGCCCCCAACGAGCTGCAGGTGGGGCAGACAGGCAAGATCATTGCCCCGGAGCTCTACGTCGCGATCGGAATCTCGGGCGCGATCCAGCACCTGACGGGCATCAAGGACGCCCGCACGATCGTCGCAATCAACAAGGATTCCGAAGCCCCGATCTTCGAAGTCGCCGACGTGGGTCTCGTCGGCGACCTCTTTCAGATCGTCCCGGAATTGGAAAGGCTTCTCGGCTAGCGCCGTTGGAACGCTATAACTGACCGAGGATGTGCTCGGCGGCAGAGACCTTGAACTGCCCTGGCTCCTCGACGTTTACGCTCTTCACCACGCCGTCGTCGACGACGACGGCGAACCGCTGGCCGCGCGTGCCCATTCCGAACTTGCGGGCATCCAGCTCCAGGCCCAGAGCCTTCGCGTAATCGCCGTTGCCGTCCGCCAGCATCATCACCTTGTCACCGACGCTCGAAGCCTTGCCCCACGCGTTCATGACGAAGACGTCGTTGACGGACATGCAGGCGATCGTGTCGACGCCCTTGGCGCGGATCTGATCGGCGAGCTGCACGAAGCCCGGCAGGTGCTTGGCATCACAGGTGGGCGTGAACGCACCCGGCACGGAGAACAGCACGACCTTCTTCCCCTTGAAGAGATCTTCGCTCGAGACCTCCTTCGGTCCATCCTTGGTCATCACCTTGAGGGTGCCCGAAGGCATCCGGTCGCCTACCTTGATCGCCATGAGATTCTCCTAGGGTAAATCGGCCGGGAATCAGGCCTCACCGCCACCGGAACGGACACGCAGGCTCCAGAGGGTCGCGAGCCGTTCGAGGGTCGGATCGCCCTTCACGGACTTGAAGGACGTGAGTGCGGCCGACTTGTCGCCCTTCTTGAGCTCGGCAATGCCGAGCAGCAGCTTCGCCTCGGGGGGGCTCTTCAGGCCTCCCTTGGAGATGCCCTGCTTCAGAGCGTCCACAGCCTTGTCGTATTGCTGATAGCCGAGGTAGGCGAGACCCAGCCCCACTTCCTGCTGGCCATTGCTCGCAGCGGCGGCCTCGCGCGCGTTCTTCGCCAATGTCTTCTGATCCCGTTCCGAGGCCCGCTTGGCATCGGTGAGCAGACGCTGCGCCTTACCCTTCGTGCGGGCATCCGGGAAAATGTTCGCCTGCAGTCCCTTCTCGATGGCCTGCTGGGCCTCGCCCGGTGAGCCGGCCTCGATCGCCAGCTGCGCGAAGTCGGTGTAATCCTCGGGACGCTTCAGCACGTTGACCTCGGAGGCCAGACGATACGTCTGCAGCAGGTTGCGGTCGCTCTTGACCGTCTTGAACATCGAGTAGAGAAGCTGCTGCCAGTACTCCGGCTTCGGGTGGTACACGACGAGCTGCTGCAGCGCATCGTCGGTGCAGTCCTCGTTGCTCATCTTCAGGCAGGCGCTGAGCAGCAGCTGCAGCGACTCGTTCGAAGGCGTCACGCCTTTTTTCTGGTCTGCCTCGATCTGCGACTTCTCGAAGTGCACCACGCCCTTCCAGTCGTTCTTCAGGTAGTACGCCTGCGCGACGAGCGTCGGCATCTGCGCATCCGCCCAACCCTTGTCGATCGCCTGAGTGCCGTACTGGATGGCCTTGTCGTAGTTCTTGATCTGGTAGTTGAGCTGCGCAACGGCAACGGTGCGCTGCGGCAGCTGATCGGCGGCAAGGAATCCGTCAGTCAATCCCGGCTCGAGCGCCTTGGCGGCCTGCTGATACTGCTTGGTCCGCACGTAGACATAACCTTCCATCTCATGGATGAGGTGCTGCTCGTACGCGCTCTTCTTCGGCATCGCGTCGGCTTCCTGCAGCTTCGCGAGCGCCGTGCTGTAGTCCTGCTTTGCCAGAGCGTCCTGCGCAGCCTTGAGCGGCTTACCGACTTCCCGGCTGACGGTGTGCGCGGGCGCGTCCGCAGCCTGCGCCCGTGTGACTCCGGCAAGGCCGGCACAGCACACCACCGCGGCGCCGATGGCGACTGCGGCGACCAGGGTACGTTTGACCTTCATGACATCGTCTCGCATGGGGTGACTCACTGCACTCGATCCCCTATTGGGCAAATTCGGAAGTATTGACGAAGCCGATCTTGGTCATCCGGTTGCGCTGGGCCGACGCCAGCACCTTCGCCACCACGTCATACTTGGCCATGCCGTCGGGATTCAGGTGAATCTCCGGCTGCGGGACCTTGCTCGACTCGCTCGCGAAGTAGCCGTCGAGCTGCTGCATCGTGACTGGCGTACCGTTCCAGACGACGGTTCCATCGAAGTCGATCTCGAGGTCGATCACTTCAGGTTGAACGTTCTGCGGGGGCGGCTGGTTCTGCTGTGGCAGATCGAGCTTCACCGCGTGCGTCATGACCGGCAGGGTAATGATGAGGGTTACGAGCAGCACCAGCAGGACGTCGATGAGCGGCGTCGTGTTGATGTCGCACATGGGGCCCGCGCTGGAGCCCCCGACATTCATGGACATGCTTCAGAGCTCCTCAATGCACCCCGAGCGCACTGCGATCGGGCTCGGTGATGAAGGCGACCTTGACCATCCCGCCGCGCTGCAACTGATACAGAACGCGCCCGATGGACTTGTAGCTGGCATTCAGATCGCCGCGGATATGGATCTCCGGCTGCGGGTTTCTCACCGCCTGCTGCTCGATCATGGTGAGCAGCTGAGCGTTGTCAGCGACCTGCTTGTCGTCCCAGTACACGTTGCCAGCGACATCCACCGCAATGGTGATGTCCTTGGGCTTGGTCTGCGTCGGAATGTTGTTGGCATTCGGCAGCTTGACCGGGACGGTCTTGGTGATCACAGGAATCGTGATGAGGAAGATGATGAGGAGCACCAGCATGACGTCGACCAGCGGCGTCGTGTTGATGGTGGCCATCACGCCCGGCTCATCGCCCGAATCCTGTCCGACATTCATCGACATAACTGCAAGCTCCTCACACGCCGCGCGCAGCCGGGGTCCAGCCACACCTGCCGCACGGGCTGCTCAGTCCGAAGGCCGGCTCCGCGCCACGCGCGGAGCCGGCCTCGATGCACTCTCGTGATTTCGACCCGTCGCTCACTTACGGGCGGCGGCAGCGGCGGGAGCGGCCGCCGGACGGGCACCGCTCATCTCCGGGCCAGCGCTGACGCGCGCGCCGCTGACGAGATACGCGTGCAGGTCACCGGCGAAATTCCGCACGGCATCCTGCAGGATCTTGTTGCGGCCGAGCAGCCAGTTGTAGCCCCACACCGCGGGCACGGCGACGAAGAGGCCGAGCGCCGTCATGATGAGCGCGCCACCGACCGGGCCTGCCACCTTGTCGATGCTCGCCTGACCGGCGAGACCGATCGCGATGAGCGCGTTCATGACGCCCCACACCGTGCCGAAGAGGCCGACGAACGGAGCGGAAGAGCCTACGGTGGCCAGGAAGCCCAGGCCCTTGCTCATGTTGCTGTTGACCTGATCGATCGACCGCTGCAGCGACATGGTGACCCACTCGTGCATGTCGATACGGTCCGTCAGGCGGCCCTCATGGTGCGATACGGCGCGCAGCCCGTCCTCGGCAACCATGCGGAAGTTATCGCCCTTCTTCAGGCGCTCGACGCCATCCTTGATCGAAGGCGCAGACCAGAACTGCTTCTCAGCAGCGCGCGCGGACTTCTTGATGCGGCTCTGATCCCACAGCTTCGTCAGGATGATGTACCAGGACATCAGTGACATCAGAAGCAGCAGGGCCACGACACCTTGAGCGACGATGTCGCCGGAGTTCAGGATGCCGGCCAAGCCGTACGGATTGTTGACGGTTGAGATGGCTGTATTACCCATATTTTCCTCGAATCACGAAAGGGCCGCGCTGGACGTTGCGGCATCGAAAGGCAGAGACATAAGGTTTAGGAGGCCAGGAAGTTCAGAAACTGTCGGTGAGCTGGAACTTGATCGGAAGCGCGGTACACACGGTGACCGCCTGACCGTTACGCGTCTCCGGCGAGAAGTGCCCGGAGGTGTTCCTTGCGTACCGCAGCGCGGCCTGGTCGAGCCGTGAGCTGCCGGAAGTCTTCTGGATTTCCGGGTTGCCGACCACCTTGCCGCCATCGCCGATACAGAGCTTGACGAGAGCCGTGCCCTGTTCGCCGAGTCGGCGGGATGCGTCCGGATAAAAGTCGTCCGTCGGTGGCAAAGCGCCCTTCACGGACAGCGGGGTCACGCGCGCCGGCGCCGGCGCCGGCGCCGACCTCACCACTTTCTTCACCACCGTGATGGCGTGGGTCTGCGATTCCTGCGGAATGTTGATGTTCACCACCGGAGGCGGTACCTCCACCTGCTGTCGTTGCAGCTCGGGCGGCGGCGGCGGCGGCGGCTTCAGCTGCTGCTTGGTCTGTTGAACGACCGATGTCTGGATGGGTGGCGCGACCATCTCGATGGCCCGCTGGGCCAGTCCGGTCGCCAGCACCCACGCGAGGAACACGTGCAGCAGAATGATGGCGAACAGGACGATCGTGCGGCGTGTTAAGAGCTGGGTGTCTTGTACGTAAGCGCTCATGAGTTACTGGTCAGGCGTCGCTGTTGCAAGTCCGCAAATCACCGAATCGAAACGTAAGCGGTGCAAAGTAACCGTCTTTCTATCTGCCCGCAAGCGTCCAATCCGGACCCGATCTCGCCGGCGGTGCGGCCCGCCGACTGGTTGATACCTGTGATACGCGCATGCGTCGCTTCCCAGGCCGACGCGCACGAATTGGTCCTATCCCCCTCAGAGTGGTTCAGTGTCGCATCGCTTCGAAGGCACGGAGCCGACGGCGAGCGTCGCCTGCATCTGTGGATGCGTGGGCGAACTCTAACCGCTGCTCCGCACACTGACAACTGCATCACGCTTCGATACTCGACGACGATCAATTCGATACTGCAGGACGATTAATCCGGCATTCCGCTAGCGGGCCCTCGATCGGGCTGCCGCGAAAGCCTGTCCGGTTACCGCACCCGTCGATGCGCTGCCAACCAGCCGCGCATATTTCGCCAGCACCCCGGCCGTCGCGAAGGGCTTGCGCGGCTTCCACCTGGCACGCCGCCGACGCAGCTCCGAACCCGATATCTCCGCACGAATCTGCCGTCGCACCGCGTCGATAATGATCCGGTCACCGTTGCGCAGCAACCCGATCGGCCCTCCTACCGCCGCTTCCGGTGCGATATGTCCAACCACGAACCCGTGGCTGCCGCCGGAGAAGCGCCCGTCCGTGATGAGCGCGACCTTGTCTGCCAGGCCGCGCCCGACGATGGCCCCCGTGGGACTGAGCATCTCGCGCATGCCGGGACCGCCGACAGGACCCTCGTTGCGAATGACGACAACATCGCCCGCCCGCACACGCCCGGAGAGGATGGCTGCGGTCGCCTGCTCCTCCCCGTCGAACACCCGGGCGGTGCCCTCGAAGGCCTCGCCCTCCTTGCCGGTGATCTTGGCGACCGCTCCCTCGGGAGCTACGTTGCCGTAGAGAACGACGAGGTGGCTGTCCTTCCTGAGCGGTTGTGACAGCGGGCGCACAATGTCCTGTCCAGCAATATACGTACCTGTTTCCGCAAGGTTTTCTGCCACGGTACGCCCCGTCACCGTGAGGCATTCACCGTGCAGCAGGCCCCCCTCGAGCAGCATTTTCATGAGCGGCTGGATGCCGCCGATGGCGACGAGCTCCGACATCAGGTACCGCCCGCTCGGCTTCAGGTCGGCGAGCACCGGGACTCTCCTGCCTATTCGAGTGAAATCATCGAGTCGAAGTTTCACCTTCGCCTCGTGGGCAATGGCCAGAAGATGGAGCACTGCATTGGTCGAGCCGCCGAGGGCGATCACCACGGTGATCGCATTCTCGAAGGCCTTGCGGCTGAGGATGTCGCGCGGACGGATACCCTGCCGCACCAGGGAGACGACCGCTTCGCCTGCCCTTCGGCAGTCGCCGCGCTTCTCGGGGCCGACCGCGTCCTGGGCGGAGCTGCCCGGCAGCGAGAGGCCGAGCGCCTCGATGGCCGAGGCCATGGTGTTGGCGGTATACATGCCACCGCAGCTTCCGGGCCCCGGAATGGCGGTTCGCTCCACCTCGGCGAGCTGCTCGTCGGTGATCCTGCCCGCGGCCCGCGCGCCGACCGCCTCGAAAACCGCGACGATGTCGCGACGTGCGATCCCGGGTCGGATGGTGCCGCCATAAACGAATACCGCCGGCCGGTTGAGTCGCGCCATCGCCATGGCGCATCCGGGCATATTTTTGTCGCAGCCGCCGATTGCGGCGAAGCCGTCGAACCCCTCGGCGCCAACGACCGTCTCGATCGAGTCCGCGATCACCTCCCGCGAGACCAGTGAGTAGCGCATGCCCGGAGAGCCCATGGCGATGCCGTCGGAAACCGTGATGGTGTTGAAGAGCACGCCCTTGCCGCCGGCCGCATCGGCGCCCGCGACCGCCTCGCGGGCCAGCTCGCCGATATGCATGTTGCAGGGTGTTACATTGGCCCACGTCGAGGCGATGCCGATCTGCGGCTTGGCGAAATCCTCGTCCTTGAAGCCGACGGCCCTCAGCATGGAGCGCGAAGGCGTCTGCTTGATACCGTCGACCACCAGCCGCGAATGCTCGCGCGGATCAATCCCACGGGTTTTCGCCATCGCCCCTCGGACCGCCACTCAAAAGTGTGAGCCCTTTAGCTTAGCACTGGTAGCGCGACCGGATCAGCTCGAAGAGGCTGCGTACGCACTGCGCTTCCGCGCCCACGGGCCGCCCGGGACGCTCCTTGCCGTTCCACGCATAGAGGTCCAGATGCAGCCAGTGCGCCGTCTCGGTGACAAATCGTTTCAGAAATAGCGCAGCGATGATCGAGCCGGCAAACGGTGTCGGGGCGACGTTGCCCAAATCCGCCACCTTGCTTGCGAGTTCCTCGTCATATCCCGGCCAGAGCGGCAGCGGCCAGACAGGGTCACTCTCCTTCTCGCCAATCCGGCGCAGCTCCTCCAGCAGCGTCTCGCTCGGGGAGTAGGCCGCGGGCAGCTCAGGCCCGAGCGCGGTGCGGGCGGCGCCGGTGAGCGTTGCCAGATCGATCAGCAGGTCGGGGCGCTCGGCATCGGCCTCGGCCAGCGCGTCGGCGAGGACGAGGCGCCCTTCGGCATCGGTATTCCCCACCTCGACCGTGAGCCCCTTGCGCGAGCGCAGCACGTCCCCGGGCCGGTAGGCGGCCCCGCCGATGCTGTTCTCGACGGCGGGGATCAGGACGCGAAGGTGCGCGGGGACCTGAAGCCGCATGATGAGGTCGGCGAGCCCGAGAGCACAGGCGGCGCCACCCATATCCTTCTTCATGAGGAGCATGCCGGCCGAGTTCTTGAGGTCGAGGCCTCCCGTGTCGAAACACACGCCCTTGCCGACCAGGGTCACGCGCGGCGCATCGCGCTCGCCCCAGCGCAGATCGATGAGCCGGGGCTCGCGGCAGCTCGCACCCCCTACGGCGCGCAGCATCGGATAGCCGGCGAGCTCGCCACCGGCGAGCACCTGACAGCGGGCGCCACGGCTCCTGGCCAGATCGAGTGCCGCCTCGGCGAGCTCTTCCGGCCCCAAGTCGTTGGCCGGGGTGTTGATGAGATCCCGCGCCAGCGCGGTAGCGGACGCCGCGGCGTCCGCATATCCGACGTCGGCACCGCTCGGCGGCACCAGCACCGCCCTCGGCGCCTGTGGGCCGCCGAGCCGATAGCGGCTCATCCGATAGGCTCCGACGAGCCACCCGAGGAGAAAGCGTGTAGCGGCTTCGGATGCGAGCGGCGTGGCCAGATGCCACGACCGTGCCGGAAGCCTGTCGGAGAGCCCCGCGGCGTGCCAGAGAGTCAGGTCATCGGCGCACCTCAGTGTACCGAGCCCGACCACCGCACCGCCGATCTGCCCGCCGTGCGCAGGCAGGCTCAGGACGCGGTGCCGCTCCGCCTGAAACGCGTGTGCCCTCACCCAAGCAACTGCCGCGGCTGGCTGGCTGGCGAGCCAGCCCGGCAGCTCGCTTTCGGTGACGAGCCAGAGCGGACGGCTATCCGCCGCCTCGGCGCTCAGCAACTTCTCTTGGGACACGAAAGGAGCATAGCGGACGTGAAGTGGCGTTGCTCGACCCCTCCTTGGGAGGTGAATCGTTGACAAAGCCGCGACGGATGTGCTCCTATCGGGCACATCATTCGCCCTTTGGCATTCAACCCAGGCACCGAGCCGTGGCACCCGAAGCAGAGATCGCCGTGAGCTGCGTAGCGTCGAGAACGCTGCGAGCGCTGCTGCTTCCCCTGCTGCTGCCTATTGGCAAGCTGCTCCTTGCGAGCAGCCGGTGCGGGAACCTCGCGCACGCCTGAGACACCCTCGGGCAGGGTGAGAGAAGACACCAAACCCCGCACCGGCTGACGCCGATGCGGGGTTTTCGTTTTTGTTGGCCGTATTTTTTGAATGTTGGGAGTGAGTGAGATGAAGCTCTATTCGCAGAAAGACGTCGACAAGAAGGCCCTGCGTGGCGCGCGCATCGCGGTGCTCGGATATGGCAGCCAGGGCCGTGCGCATGCGCTCAATCTGAAAGACAGCGGCTTCGATGTCGTCGTCGGAGTACGCAAGGCGGGCCCGGGTTGGAAGAAGGCCAGGAAGGACGGCCTGGAGGTCGCCGAGCCGGCAGCCGCCGCCCGCGGAGCGGACCTCATCGCGCTGCTCGTGCCCGACCTCGCGCAGAAGTCCCTCTACGAGAGCCTAGAGCCGGCGCTCAAATCCCGCGCCACCCTGCTCTTCGCGCATGGTTTCAACATCCATTTCAAGCAGGTGAAGCCACGCAAGGATCTCGACGTCGTGCTGATCGCGCCGAAGGGCCCGGGCGATCTGGTGCGCCGGCAGTACCAACAGGGCCGCGGCGTGCCCTGTCTCATCGCAGTCGCCCAGGACGCTACGGGCAAGGCACACGCCAAGGCGCTGGCATACGCTCACGGCATCGGCGGTACCCGCGGCGGAGTGCTGGAGACGACGTTTGCCGAGGAGACCGAGACGGATCTCTTCGGGGAGCAGGCGGTGCTCTGCGGCGGCGCCACGGAGCTCGTCGTCAAGGGATTCGAGACGCTCGTCGAGGCGGGCTATCAGCCGGAGGTCGCTTACTACGAGTGCCTGCACGAGCTGAAGCTCATCGTCGATCTGCTGCACGAGGGCGGGCTGCGCAAGATGCATGAGTTCATCAGTGAGACCGCCAAGTACGGCGATCTCACCCGCGGTCCGCGCATCGTCAACGACCGGGTGAAGAACGAGATGCGCAAGGTGCTGAAGGAGGTGCAGACCGGCAAGTTCGCGCGCCAGTGGATCGAGGAGAACGCTGCCGGGCGCAAGAGCTATCAGAAGCTCCTCGCGACCGATATCGAGCACCAGATCGAGAAAGTCGGCGAGGCGTTGCGCGCCCGCATGCCCTGGCTCAACGAGAAGCGCGCCTGAGAACCGGCGCGCCACACTGAAGGAGACACCCCATGGCTCCGCATCCTGACCGAGTGCTGATTTTCGATACGACCCTGCGCGATGGGGAGCAATCCCCCGGTTGCAGCATGACGCGCCCCGAGAAGCTGCGCGTGGCGCGTGCGCTGGCGGAGCTGGGAGTCGATGTCATCGAGGCGGGCTTTCCCGCCGCCTCCAAGGGAGACTGGGAGAGCGTCCAGGCCGTCGGCCGCGAGATCCAGGGACCGATCATCTGTGGACTTGCGCGCTGCAACCGCGATGACATCGAGCTTGCGGCGCGAGCGCTCGCGGATGCCCCCCGGCGGCGGATTCACGTATTCCTCGCGACCAGCGCCATCCACCGGCAATACAAGCTCAACATGGCGCAGGAGGAAATCCTGCGGGCGGCCATCGAGGGCGTGAAAGTGGCCAAGGGATTCTGCGAGGACGTGGAGTTCTCTCCCGAGGATGCCTCGCGGACGGAGCTCGAGTTCCTGGCACAGGTGGTCGAGGCGGCCATCGAGGCCGGCGCGACCACGGTCAACATTCCCGATACCGTGGGGTATACCGTTCCGGATGAATTCGCGGAGCTGTTCCGCTACCTGCGCAAGAATGTGCGCGGAATCGAGGGCATCCGGCTCTCCGTGCACTGCCATGACGATCTCGGAATGGCCGTTGCCAACAGCCTGACGGCGGTGGTCGCAGGCGCGCGGCAAGTGGAGTGCACCATCAACGGGATCGGCGAGCGGGCGGGCAACTGCTCGCTCGAGGAAGTCGTGATGGCCCTGAAGACGCGCGCAGCCTTCTTCAACGTCACGACCGGCATCCAGACCAATCGGCTCTATCCGACGTCGCGCCTGGTTTCGAGCATCACCGGCATGCCGGTGCCGCGGAACAAGGCGGTCGTCGGTGAGAACGCCTTCGCCCATGAGGCGGGGATCCATCAGCACGGCGTCCTTCGACACCATTCGACGTACGAGATCTTGCGTCCCGAGGACGTCGGCCTCTCGCGCAGCCACCTGGTGCTGGGCAAGCACAGCGGCCGCCATGCCTTCCGCGAGCGCGTGCAGGCGCTCGGATTCGAGCTCGACGAAGCCGAGCTCAACCGGGTATTCGAGGAATTCAAGGCGCTCGCCGACAAGAAGAAAGAGCTCTTCGACGGCGACATCGAGGCGCTGGTGCTGCGGGCTGAGGGAAGCGCTGCGGGACCCTGGAGCCTGACGAGCCTCGATACGATGGCCGCGAGCAATGCGCCCGCGACTGCGATGGTGCAGCTGCGGCATGCCGATGGGCGCACCGTCGAGCGCAAAGCATCGGGCGACGGCCCGGTCGATGCCGCATTCAAGGCGATCGAGGCTGCCACGGGCGTCGGCGTCATGTTGCGCAAGTTCGAGATCCGCGGCGTCACCGAGGGTGAGGATGCGCAGGGCGAGGCGGTCCTCCATGTGGAATACAATCAACGCACCTACCGCGGCTCGAGCGTGAGTACCAACATCGTGGAATCGAGCACCCGGGCCTTCCTCGAGGTCATCAACCGTATC
>DASUHA010000090.1:0-18119 GCA_036273735.1 Steroidobacteraceae bacterium
TTTGGGGCTCCGCGCGCGCGGAGCCCCGAGTCCCACGGTCGCGGCTACTTGCCCGGCCGCTCGTTGACGAGGTCCAGGAAGGCACCCTCGTCGAGCACCTGAACGCCGAGCTCCTCGGCCTTCTTGAGCTTGGAGCCCGCTTCGGGCCCTGCCACCACCAGGCTCGTCTTCTTCGACACACTGCCGCTCACCGAGGCGCCGAGGCGCTCGGCGAGCGCCTTGGCCTCATCACGGGTCATTTGCTCCAGCCGGCCGGTGAAGACGATAGTCTTGCCGGCAATGGGCGACTCGTTCGCAGGACGCTCGGCATCGAGGATCCGCACCTCGGCGGCGAGTCGATCCACCATGCCCGTGTTGTGAGGCTCCGAGAAGTAGGAGCTGATGCTCTCGATGACCGTATCGCCAATCTGGTCCATGGCATCGAGATCCTGGCGCGCCTCTAGATTGCCCTCGGCAAGGTGACGCGAAGCCTCGCGGAAGGCGTGGAAACTGCCATAGCCACGGGCAAGCGAGCGGGCGGTGGTCTCGCCCACGTGGCGGATGCCGAGGGCGTAGATGAAACGCTCGAGCGCAATGGTGCGGCGCGCCTCGATGGCGGCGAAAAGATTGCGCACCGAGACCTCGCCGAAGCCCTCCTGCTCGTTGAGTTGGATCGTATCGTTGCGGCGCGCGAGGGTGAAGATGTCGGCGGGCTCGGCGATCCAGCCCTGCTCGAAAAAGAGATTGATCTGCTTCTCGCCGAGGCCCTCGATGTCGAAGGCGCGGCGGGAGACGAAGTGGCGCAGATGCTCGATGCGCTGGTGCGGGCACGCGAGCTCGCCCGAGCAGCGCGAGATGGCCCCTTCCTTGCCTGTCGCGGTCAGATCGCGCACCACGGCGGTCTTCAGGGGACAGGGACAGGTCTTCGGGAACTGGAACGGCTCGGTATGCGCCGGCCGGCGCTCGCTGAGCACGCCGAGGACCTGCGGGATCACATCGCCGGCGCGCTGCACCGTCACCGTATCGCCGATTCTGACATCGAGCTCGCGGATGTAGTCTTCGTTGTGCAGTGTCGCGTTGGAAACGACGACACCGCCGACCGTCACGGGAGCGAGCTTGGCGACTGGCGTGAGCGCCCCGGTCCGGCCGACCTGCAGCTCGATGGCATTCACGATGGTGACTGCCTTCTGGGCGGCGAACTTGTGCGCGAGGGCCCAGCGCGGATCGCGGCCGACGAAGCCGAGGCGCCGCTGCCAGTCGAGACGGCTCACTTTGTAGACGACACCATCGATGTCGTAATCGAGTGTGACGCGCTCGAGCTCGACGTCGCGATGGAACGCGAGCAGCTCTTCGAGCGAGCGGCAGAGCCGGCTCAGGGGGTTCGTGGGGAAGCCCCGCGTGTTCAGCCAGTGCAGCATCTCCCACTGAGAGGCGGCAGGCAGCTCGCTCATCTCGCCCCAAGCGTAGGCGAGGAAGCCCAGCGGACGTGCGGCGGTCACCTCGGGATCGAGCTGCCGAAGCGAGCCCGCCGCGGAATTGCGCGGATTCGCAAAGACCGTGCGGCCGGCCGCAGCCTGCTCCTCGTTGAGCTTCAGGAACGCCGAGCGCGTCATGTAGACCTCGCCGCGTATCTCGCAGACATCAGGCGCCCCGCGACCGCGCATCTTTGCCGGGATGTCGCTGACCCGCCGGACGTTGGCGGTGACATCCTCTCCAACCGTACCATCACCGCGGGTGGCTGCACGGACGAGAACGCCTCGCTCATAACGCAGGGACAGCGATAGGCCGTCGATCTTCGGCTCGGCGGTGAGCTCGATCGGCTCGGCGGCATCGAGCTTGAGGAAGCGGCGCACGCGATCGAGGAAGCCGGCAACGTCCTCGGGGGTGAAGGCGTTGGCGAGCGACAGCATCGGCACCGCGTGGCGTACCTTGGCGAACTTGCCCGAAGGTGCGCCGCCGACCCGCTGGGTGGGTGAATCGGGCGTGATGAGCTCGGGATGCTCTCGCTCGAGGCCGCGCAGCTCGCCGATGAGCGCATCGTAATCGGCGTCGGAGATTTCCGGCCGGTCTAACTCGTAATACAGTCGGTTGTGGTGTGCGAGTTGCTCGCGCAGCTGCGCTGCGCGCGCCGCCGCATCATGCGCCATGCGCGCGTGCGGCCGGCACCTGGCCTTCTGCTTTGAGGCCCTCGCGGATGCCTGCCACGCGTAGCGGAGTCAGCGGGCTGCCGCGCTCATCCTGAAGCGCGCCCTCGAGCCGCTCGTTGAGATTGCGCGCGGTTGCGAGGAGCTCCTCGAACGCCTGCCGCGGCGTCCTCGAGCCGGGCAGCACCGCGAAGAGACTCAGGCCCGAGTAGCGCTGCGAGTCCATGGTCTCGAGATCGAACGCGCCCGGGCGGTTGAGGGAGGCCGCGCTGAGGAGCGCGCGATTCGCCTCATCGGGCTTGTGGAAGATGGAGAACTTGCCGAGCAGGAATCCCTCCGCCGAGAGCGCGAGGCGCAGCGTGCGGCCGGAGAAGCGCTCCGGCTGCGCCGCGACCACCCGCAGCGCGAGGATGCGGCGCGAATCCTCGGGTGGCCATTCGACGAGGGGCTCGGGTGTCGCGGCGACCTCGGCAAGCTGCACGGGCTCTACGACTCTGACGCTGCCGACGCCTTCGGCGCCGGGGATCTCCGGCTCGACGGCGCTCCGCGGTGCGGCGGCGGTGGCGCTCGGGGAGAGGACTTCCTCGCCTTTCGTCGGCTGCGGGCCGAGAGACTGCGGGATCGGAGCGATCGGAGCCTCCGGGATCGCAGCGTCCAGTGCAGCAGCGTCCAGTGCAGCAGCGTCCATTGCAGCAGAGTCCGCTGCCCGCGAGTCTGCTGCCGGTGAGGCCTCCGCCAGGATTTCCCCGGCGGCGCTCGCGTGCGGATCGATCAGCCGCGGCTCGGGTTGCTCTTCCTCCAACGCGGCCCTGAGCGCGAGGCGCTCGTCATGGTCCGGAATGACGAGCACCGGCAGCTCCTCGAGCGGTCCATGAGCGGGCGGCTCGGCATGCGCGTGCATCACCTCATCATCGGCGGGCACGCCCTCATCGTCGGACTGGGTAAACGAAACCTCCGGCAATGCAACACCGGAAAAGCCGACATCGCCTATCCAGGGCTCTCCTGCAGCGGCGGAGCTCGCAGTCCCCGTCCGCTGAGCCTCCCCGTACGACAGACCGGCTTCACGCAGGCGCGGCGCGAAAGCCTGACGGGGCCGGCGCCTCTCCCACCACGTGAGCGCGAGGATGAACACCACTCCGAGGATGAGCAGTGTCCAGCGTAGTTCCGACATGGGCAACACCATGCTCAGACGGCCGCGAGCCTTACGGCCTCATCGACGTCGACTGCCACGAGCCGTGACACCCCGGGCTCGTGCATGGTCACGCCGAGAAGCGAGGCCGCAAGCTCCATGGTCGTCTTGTTGTGAGTGATGAAGATGAACTGCACGCGGGCAGACATGTCGCGCACGATATCGCAGAAGCGGCCGACATTGTGCTCATCGAGCGGTGCGTCGACCTCATCCAGCAGGCAGAAAGGCGCCGGATTGAGATCGAAGATCGAGAAGACGAGCGCAACGGCGGTGAGCGCCTTCTCACCGCCCGAGAGCAGATGGATGCTGCTGTTCTTCTTGCCGGGCGGGCGGGCCATGACCGCGATGCCTGCGTTGAGCGGATCCTCGCCGACGAGCTCGAGGTACGCATGACCGCCGCCGAAGAGCCGCGGAAAGCGCTCCTTGAGGCCGGAGTTGATGCGCTCGAAGGTCTCCTCGAAGCGCGTGCGCGTCTCCTTGTCGATGCGTCGCATCGCCTCCTCCAGCGTATCGAGCGCGGAGGTGAGATCGGCGAACTGCCGATCGAGGTACTCCTTGCGCTCGGTCTGCTCTTTGAGCTCGTCGATCGCCGCGAGGTTGACCTGGCCCAGCCGCTCGATGCCGGCCCGGGCCTCGATGAGCCGCTCCTCCCACACAGGGATGGCCGCATCGGCCGCGAGGCTCTGCTGCACCTCGGCGAGCTCGAAGTGCGTCTCGGCGAACTGCTCGGCGAGCCCCTCGCGTCTCACCCGGTTCTCCTGGGCCGCGAGCCGCGCCGCCTCCATTGCCTCGCGCGCCTCGCCCACCCGGCGCTCGGCGAGCATGCGTTGCTCATCGAGTGATCGCAGCGTGGTGTCGGCTTCCTCGAGCGCGCGGCGCGCCTCGCCCAGCTCTGCCTCGACTTCGAGGCGCCGGGCGAGCGACTCGTCGAGTCGCGCCTCGAGCTCCACGATCGGAGCATCGCCGCCAGCGAGCTCCGCTTCGAGCCCCTCACGATGCGCCTCGAGCTGCGCGCGCTGCTCGGTCATTCGCCCGAGGCTCACTCGCACCGAGGCTTCGGTCGAGCGGCGCGACTCGATGCGGATGAGAAGGTCGCGGGCGGCGACCTGCGCTGCCTGGGCGCGGCCGCGGGCGCCGGCGAGCGCCTGCCGACGCATCTCCCGCTCGCCCTCGAGCTCCTCGCGCCGCACGTTGAGATCGGACCCGACCGCGAGCCCCTGCTCGAGCGTGTCTCCCGCGCGGCCGAGACCGTCCTGGGTCGCGGCGATCTCGCGCGCATGCTCGGCGGTCTCCGCCTCGATGCGCTGGCGCCGCAGCGCCGTTTCCTTCGCGCGCGCCCGTGCGGCCTCCAACTGACCGGTGATGTCGGCATGACGGCGGTGCGCAGCCTGAATGCCGGCTTGGGCGGCGTCGCGCTCGGCCTCCGCCCGGTCGAGACTCTCGCGCACCTCGGTGAGCCGATCCTCGGCGTGCCGCACGCGCTCTTCTACTGACTCGACGGCAGCCCGCAGGGTCTTCAGCCGGTGCTCGCGCTCGATGACGCCGAGGTGATGATCGACCCCACGGCTGACACGCAGCCAATCGCGTCCGAGCCACTCGCCGCCGCGTGTTATGACGGACTCCCCCGGGGCGAGCGTCGCGCGGCGCTGCAGCGCCTCGGCCAGGGAGTCCGCGGCAAGAACGCCCGTGAGCTGGGCGAGCACCGAGTCGGGACCGGAAACCTTGCCTGCCAACAGGCCCTGGGCACCGGGACCGCCAGGCGCCGCAGTATTTGCGGCGTGCGGGGCATGCGCGCCCTCGACGAGCGCGACGCGTCCGCGGGAGAGCCGCTCGAGGGGAGCGGCAAGCTCATCGATCCGATCGACGCAGACTGCCTCCAGGTAATCCCCGAGCGCAGTCTCCACGGCGAGCTCCCAGCCGGACTCGACTTCCAACGTCTGGGCGATGCGCGTACGGCCGGAAAGACCGACCTCACTCAGCCATTCCGTGGCCTGACCGGCGCTCGCCGAGAGCGCCGCCTTCTGCACGGCTTCGAGCGAGGTGCACTCCTCGCGCGTGTGCTCACGCTCGCCCCGCGCGGCCTCGAGATCCTCCTCCGCGGCCAACTGACTCGAGCGGGCACCCTGCACGCGCTCGAGCGCCGATTTGAGCGCATTGGCGAGCGAGTCGCTCTCACCGCGTGCGTGCGATTCCTGATCGGTGAGCTCTGCGAGAAGCTCGCTCGATTCCTGCGCCTCGAGCGTCTCGCGCTCAAGCGTGAGGCGCTCGACCTGCCCCTGCAGCCGCCGCAGTTGGTTCTCGAGCTGCTCGATGCGGGCCCGCTCGACCTGGGTGGTGCGATCCGCGGCGCCGAGCGCCTGATTCAACTGCTCCCAACGCTCCTGCCAGGCGGCGAGCTCGCGCTCGGCGGCCTCGAGCGCTTCGGCCGAGGATTTCTCGGCGCTCTGCGCACGCTCGAGCTCGGGGGTCGAGCGCGCGATCTCATCGGCGAGCTCGGCGAGCTGGTGCTCGTCGCGGCCGATATGCGCGCCCAGCTCGGTGAGCGTTGCGCGGGTTTTCGTGAGGTCGGCGCGCTGGCGCTCCCGCAGCTCGCGCGTATGTTGGATCGTCTGCTCGAGCCGCGAGATCTGCGCTCCGACCTCGTAGTAGCGGCCCTGCACGGCCGAGACACGCTCGCTCACCGCACCGTGATGAGCGCGCTGGCTCTCGATCGCGGCCTCCGCCGCACGCTGGTCGGCGAGCGCCGCCTGCATCTCGATCTCGCGGGCGCGCGTCGCGCTGTCGTGGACCTGCGCGCCGCTGTCGAGCTCCTTCAGCCGCAGCGCCAGGAGCTCCGCCGTCAGGCGGCGCTCCTCTTCCTTCAGCGCCTGGTAACGGCGTGCCGTGGCGGCCTGCCGCTGCAGGTGACGGATCTGCTTCTCGATCTCATCGCGCACGTCCTGCAGGCGCTCGAGATTCTCGCGCGTCTCGGCGATGCGGCTCTCGGTCTCCTTGCGCCGCTCCTTGTAGCGGGAGATGCCGGCGGCTTCCTCGACGAAGGCGCGCATGTCCTCGGCCTTGGCCTCGATGATGCGCGAGATCGTGCCCTGCTCGATGATGGCGTAGCTGCGCGAGCCGAGTCCAGTGCCGAGAAAGAGCTGAGTGATGTCTTTGCGGCGGCAGCGCGCGCCGTTGATGTAATAACCTGACGAGCCGTCGCGCGACACCTGGCGCTTCAGCGAGATCTCGTTGTAGCTCGCGTAGGGGCCGCCGATCTTGCCATCGGAGTTGTCGAAGATGAGCTCCACCGAGGCGGCACCGACCGGCTTTCTCGCCGCCGAGCCGTTGAAGATCACATCCGCCATGTTGTCGCCGCGCAGATGCTTGGCCGACAGCTCTCCCATCACCCAACGCACCGCATCGATGACGTTGGATTTGCCGCAGCCGTTCGGGCCGACGACACCGGTGAGATTGCTGGGAAAGCTGACTTGCGTGGGATCGACGAAGGATTTGAAGCCGGCGAGCTTGATCTTGGTCAGCCGCATCTATGCTGTCTTCCGCATCTCTGATGACCACCCCGAAACCAACACAGCCCCCACCCCCCAGGCACACGGACGTGCCGCGCCGCCGACAGGTGGCGGCGCTGGGCCGGGCAGGAGCCCGGATCCAGCGCGCATGATAAAGTAAATCGCCATGCCCTCACAGCCTACGCAAGATCTCGAGACGTTCCCCAATCCGCGGCCCGAGCACGACTACACGATCCGCATGCGGATCCCGGAATTCACCTGCCTCTGCCCGAAAACCGGACAGCCGGACTTTGCGACGCTCGAGCTCGAGTACGTGCCCGGCCGCACCTGCGTGGAGCTGAAGTCCCTCAAGCTCTACATCTGGTCGTTTCGCAACCGGGGCGCTTTCCACGAAGCGGTGACCAACGAGATTGCCGACCACCTCGCCGCGACGCTCTCGCCGCGGTTCCTGCGCCTACAGGCCCGCTTCAAGGTCCGGGGCGGCATCCATACCCGGGTGGTCGTGGAGCGGCGGCAGGACGACTGGGCGCCGGCCCCGGCCGTCCACCTTTCCTGACCCCCTCATTCCAGCCACTGTACAGACCTCGGTACGCCGGTATAATCGCGCGTCCTTCACAAGGCTCATGCTTTTGAGGAGCGACGAAATGCCGGCCAAGAAGCCCGCGCCTAAGTCCGCGAAGGGTAAGAAGGCGGCAACATTGAGGCCCGCGGCCAAGAAGTCTGCGCCCACTCGCAGGTCTTCGGCCGAGCCGCGAGGCAGAGATGTCGAGCGCCCCAAAGCAGCGGCCGCCCACATCCACAAGACGGCGGCTGCGCCAGCGCGGGCTTCGGCCTCCACGGCGGCAGCGCCGCCCACCACCCCCACGACTACGGAACCAACCATCGAGATGCGCAAGGCCGCCCATTCCAAATCCCATGCGACTTCCCCGGCCGAGAAGCCGCCCGCCTCCCTTTCCCGCGACGACATCCACGTGCCACCGGCCGTGGCAGCCACCCCCGCACCCGATGCCGATGAGGCGGATGGCGTAGAGCCCGGTAGCCTCCTCGCGGGGCCGCGCAACGTCCAGCCCTACATCGTCAAGCGCGGCGAGCAGTACATGAGCAAGGAGCAGCTCGAGCACTTCCGCCAGATCCTCCACAGCTGGAAGCGCGACCTGATGGTCGAGGTCGACCGGACCGTCTCCCACATGAAGGACGAGGCGGCCAACTTCCCCGATCCCAACGATCGCGCTACCCAGGAAGAGGAGTTCAGCCTGGAGCTGCGCACACGCGATCGCGAGCGCAAGCTCATTCGCAAGATCGACGAGGCGCTGAAGCGGATCGAGGACGGCAGCTACGGCTACTGCCTGGAGACTGGCGAGGAGATCGGCATCAAGCGCCTGGAGGCGCGGCCGGTCGCCACCCTGAGCATCGAGGCCCAGGAGCGGCGCGAGCGCCGCGAGCGGCAGTACGGCGACCGCGACGACCGTTACCGGTAGGACCCCTTACACAGGAAGGTTCGCCCCTTCCCCTACCGGGTCGCTGCACCTCGGCTCCCTGCTGGCGGCCGTCGGCAGCTTTCTCGATGCACGCAGCTGTGGCGGGCGATGGCTCGTGCGCATCGAAGACCTCGATCACGCGCGCGTGGTACCGGGCAGCGCCGATGAGATCCTGCGGACCCTCGAGACGTTCGGCCTCCAGTGGGATGGCCAAGTGGAGTACCAGAGTCGCCGAACAGATCTTTATGCCGAGGTGCTGCAGTCGCTCACGGCGGCTGGGCGTACCTTCGAGTGCAGCTGCTCGCGCCGCGAGCTGAGCGCGGAGGATTCGGGCTACCCGGGCACCTGCCGCGGCCGACCCCGCAGGAGCGGCGAAACGGCCATCCGCTTCAGGGTCGATGAGACCGAGACCATCGCCTTCGATGACCGCTTCCAGGGACAGGTGGCACTCGCCATGGGTAAGTTGGGAGATGTGATCGTGCGGCGCCGCGATGGGGTGTTCGCCTACCAACTCGCGGTCGTCGTGGACGATGCCCTGCAAGGGGTAACCGATGTCGTGCGCGGGGCCGACCTGCTCGAGAGCACCGGATGGCAGATCGATCTGCAGCGCGCACTGGGCCTACGGACACCCCGCTATGCCCATCTGCCTCTGCTGCTCGAGCGGTCGGGCGATAAGCTCGCGAAATCCCGCCGATCGACGGCCCTCGATCCGAGCCGGGCCGGCGCGCAGCTGCTCGATGTACTGGTGCTTCTCGGACTGGGCTCTCCTGCGGCGCTCGCAGGCGCCGCGCCCGCCACGGTGCTCGAATGGGCCGCGGGCCGCTGGCAGGACCAGGCGCTGCCGCTCATGCGCGAGCTCATCCTGTGACCCGCCGCAGCCTCTTTTGCGCGGAGGACGCCCAGCCGCGCAACCGCTCAGCGCAATTGTTGACTAGTCAACATGACTCGTAAATTCCATATCTCATCCCCTCGCCGGCGTCCGGCCGTGACCCATCTCCGGGTGCAGGGCCTGACTCGCCCCGATGCGCAGGCCGTGAGCCGCCTCGACGTGCACTTCTGCTATTGGCTACGGCGCGCCGCGAATCAGGTGTCGCATGCCCTCGGCCACAAGCTCGAGGACAAAGGGATCACGCTTGCCGAGTGGGTCGTGCTGCGTGAGCTCTATGATGGCGATCTGAGGCCCGTCATTCTGGCCGACAAATTGGGCCTGACGCGCGGCGCCATATCAAAGCTAGCCCGAAGACTCGAGCGCAACCTAATGATTACCCAGCACCCGAGCTCGCATAGCCGCCAGGCTCAGATACTCGCAATCACGGATGGGGGGCGCATCATGGTGCGCGTGCTGGCATCGGCCCTGGACGAAACCGACGAGGAATTCTTCGGCGATCTCAATCCGGCCACGCGCGCACTGATCCTGTCTACGCTGCGCGAGGTCTCCCATCGGCGGGGCTCACGCGCCGCGCCGATGGTGGACTGAGACTCCCGGAGAAGGTTACGCCGCGTCTACGTCCCGCATGGACAGGCGGATCCGGCCCTGACGGTCGACTTCGAGCACTTTCACGCGGATGACATCGCCTTCCTTCAGCTTGTCGCTCACGCGCTCGACGCGCTCGTTGGAGATTTGGGAGATGTGCACCAGGCCGTCGCGCCCCGGCAGGATGGTGACGAAAGCGCCGAAGTCCATCAGGCGCGCCACCTTGCCCTCGTAGATCCGTCCGACCTCGACATCCGCAGTGATGAGCTCGATGCGCCGCTGCGCCTCGCGGCCGGCGGTGCCGTTGACGGAGGCTATCTTCACCGTGCCGTCGCTCTCGATGTCGATGGTGGTGCCGGTCTCCTCGGTGATCTGGCGGATCACCGCCCCACCCTTGCCGATCACGTCGCGGATCTTCTCCGGATCGATCTTGAGGGTGATGATGGACGGAGCCCACTCCGACATGCGGGAGCGCGGCTCGCGGATGACTTTGTTCATCTCGGCGAGAATGTAGAGGCGACCCTCGCGGGCCTGCTCCAGCGCCACCTTCATGATCTCAGGCGTGACGCCCTCGACCTTGATGTCCATCTGCAGCGCGGTCACACCGTCCTTCGTCCCGGCGACCTTGAAGTCCATGTCGCCCAGATGATCCTCGTCACCGAGGATATCGGTGAGCACCTTGTAGCGGCTGCCCTCCAGTACGAGGCCCATCGCGACGCCCGCAACGGGCGCCTTGATCGGCACACCCGCATCCATCAGCGAGAGCGCCGTACCGCAGACGCTCGCCATGGAGCTGGAGCCGTTGGACTCGAGGATCTCCGAGACGACGCGGATGACGTAGGGGAACGTCGTCATATCGGGCATGACCGCGCTGACGCCGCGACGTGCCAGATTGCCGTGGCCGATCTCGCGGCGCTTCGGCGAGCCCATCATGCCCGTCTCACCCACCGAGAACGGCGGGAAGTTGTAATGCAGCATGAACGGCTCACGGCGCTCGCCTTCCAGGCCGTCGATGATCTGTGCATCGCGGGTAGTGCCAAGCGTCGTCACGACGAGCGCTTGTGTCTCCCCGCGGGTGAAGAGCGCCGAGCCATGCGTACGGGGCAGGACGCCTACCTTCACGGTGATCGGCCGGACGGTCGTGGTATCGCGGCCGTCGATTCGCGGCTCGCCATTGAGGATCCGCTGCCGGACGATGTTGCTCTCGAGCTTGAAGAGCACGTCGTCGATCTGATCCGCGCTCCACTTGGGCGACTCGCCACCGGTCAGGGTCGAGGTAGTCTGTGCCTTGACCTCGGAGATGCGCGCGTGGCGCTGTTGCTTCTCCGTGATGGTGTAGGCCTGCGCGAGCGCGGCCTGCGCGTGCAGCGCCACGGCGCTCGAGAGCTCCGCGTTCTCAGCCGCGGGCTGCCAGCTCCAGCGCGGCTTGCCCACCTCGGCGGCCAGCTCGCGGATGGCGCGGATCGCGGTCTGCATCTGCTCGTGGCCGAAGACCACTGCGCCCAGCATGACCTCTTCGGACAGCCCCTTGGCCTCCGACTCCACCATCAGCACGCCGTGCTCGGTGCCGGCGACCACGAGGTGCAGCTGCGACTCGGCGAGCTGCGGGGCGGTGGGATTCAACAGGTACTGGCCGGCGTTCCAGCCGACCCGCGCGGCACCGATCGGGCCGTTGAAAGGGATGCCGGAGAGGGTGAGCGCGGCAGAGGCGCCAAGGAGCGCAGCGATGTCAGGATCGATTTCCGGATCGACCGACAGCACGGTCGCAACCACCTGGACGTCGTTGTAGAAGCCGTCGGGGAAGAGCGGGCGGATCGGACGATCGATGAGGCGCGATGTCAGCGTCTCCTTCTCGGTCGGACGGCCCTCACGCTTGAAGAAGCCTCCCGGGATACGGCCCGCGGCGTAAGTCTTCTCCACGTAGTTGACGGTTAGCGGGAAGAAATCGCGGCCGGCCGCGGCTTTCTGTTGGGCACACGCGGTCACCAACACCACGGTATCGCCCATCGAGACCCGCACCGCGCCATCGGCCTGACGGGCGACCTCGCCCGTCTCGATGGTGACCGTGTGGGGACCGTATTGAAATGACTTGCTGACAACGCTCAAGGTCGAGCCCTCGGGGAAAAGTGGTACCTACCAAACAAGAAGGCCGCGCAATGCGGCCTTGATGCTGGATCAGCGGCGAAGTCCCAGGCGCTCGACGAGCTCCTGGTACTTCTGCGGTTTGGTGGCCTTGAGATAGTCGAGGAGCTTGCGACGTTGGTTGACGAGTTTGACCAGTCCGCGCCGGGAGGAATGATCGCGCTTGTGCGCCGTGAAGTGCTCGCCGAGGCCGTTGATGCGCTCCGAAAGGAGCGCCACCTGGACCTCCGGGGAGCCGGTATCGGCGGGATCGCGCCGGTATTGCGCCAGAATTCCGCCTTTTTTCTCGCTGCTGAGAGCCATTGCGCCAAAATCCTAAGTGACTGTCTTAAGTGCCTTTTGTGAAGCGTGCGATTGTACCCGGTGTAATGGCCCCGCCACAAGTTGCCACCGGGGTCTATACTGTACGCAGGCACCAAAACGTGAGTCGCCGCCATGATGATTCGAGCATTGATCATCGGCATCCTGAGCACGGGGGCCCTCGCCGCCTGTTCCACTACGCCGTCGCATCCCTCGACCCGCACCGCCGCCGCGGTATACCCGCCAGGCTGGTGCTCCACCCGCGATGGCAAGATGGTGAAGCCGGGAACCGCTCATTGCGATGCCGTGCGCCGCACCTACTCCGGGGACCAATTGCAGGGAACGGGATACACCGACGCGGCCCACGCGCTGCGGGCGCTGGATCCGTCGATCACCACGAACGGTCCTTAGTCTGTCTGAAACAGGCGGCGAGGCCGGACGAGCCCACGGCCGTCGGACTCGCCGATCCCCAGGAATCGCCCGGTGGCGTCATAGAGCCTGACCCGTCCGGGGGCAGGGCTGCGCGCCAGAACGACTTCCTGCCCGTGGCGGATGCGATCGCCCTGCCAGGCCTCGAGCGGCACCGCCGGTAAATGCTGCAGCGACCGGTCGGCCGGCAGGAGCCTCGGCCCGGTACCCTCTTCGCATGCGAGCGTGAGCGACTCGAGCGTCTCCATCGGCTCCTGCTCGAAAGGCTCGACCCAACTGCGGCGCAGCGCGGTGACGTACCCACAAGTGCCGAGCGCCCGCGCAATATCCTCGGCCAGCGTGCGCACGTAGGTTCCCTTGGAGCAGAGGACATCGAGCTCGGCCGAATCATCGGCCAGGCTCACCGTCTCGAGCTCGAAGATCTCGATCTCCCGCGGCGTGCGCTCGACGGTGACGCCGGCGCGCGCCAACTCGTAGAGCGGCCTGCCGTCGCGCTTCAGCGCCGAGTACATGGGCGGGATCTGCCGGCTGCGGCCCAGGAAGTTACGCAGCGCCGCCTCGAGTCCCTGCTGCCAGCGCTCCGGCACCGCCTGCTGCTCGATCACCGGCCCTTCGCGATCCGCGGTGGAGGTGCGCGCCCCGAGCGTCACGGTGAATCGATAGCGCTTGCGGCTCGAGAGGATATCGCCGGCGATCTTCGTCGCCTCACCGAGGCAAAGCGGCAGCATGCCGGTTGCGAGCGGATCGAGGCTCCCCGCGTGTCCGGCCTTGCAGCCGCCGAGGAGCCGCCGCACGCGCTGCAGTGCTGCATTCGAGGACATTCCCGCAGGCTTGTCGAGGAGCAATAGGCCGTCAGGCATGAAGGCTCAGGGGTGGGGCTTGCCCACCGCACGGTCGATGAGACCGGTGAGGTGCGCCGCCTTCTCCGCCGTGTCGTCGTGCACGAACTCGAGCCGCGGGGCATGCCTGAGGCCCAATCGCCGGCCGACCTCGCCGCGAAGGAATCCGGCGGCGCGCGTGAGGCCGTTTTGCACTTCGTGCGGCGGATGTTGCGAGGCGAACGGCGCAAAGAAGATCCTCGCCACACCCATGTCGGCCGCGAGGCTGACACCGGTGATGGTCACGTTGCCGACGCGCGGGTCCTTGACCTCGCGCGCGATCAGCTCGGCGAGCACGCGCTGCAGCTCCGACTCGATCTTGCGTACCCGGCCGGAGGAGGAGCCCTGGGCGCCCTTCTTCCTCACTGCAAAGTCCGGGCAACCTCGAGGCGGGCAAAGCACTCGATCTGATCGCCGACGCGCACGTCCTGGTAGTTCTTCACGCCGATGCCGCACTCCGTTCCGGCACGGACCTCGCCGACATCGTCCTTGAAGCGTCGCAGAGACTCGAGCGCACCCTCGAAGATGACCACGTTATCGCGCAGCACGCGGATCGGATTGTTGCGCCGGACGAGACCCTCGGTGACGAGGCAGCCGGCAACCACGCCGAACTTGCTGGAGCGGAACACCTCGCGCACCTGGGCAACGCCCACGATCTGTTCCTTGATCTCCGGCCGCAGCAGGCCGGTCATCATCTGCTTCACGTCATCGATGGCTTCGTAGATGATGCTGTAGTAGCGCACCTCGACGCCGGTCTCCTTCATCGCATCGCGGGCGCCGGAGTCGGCGCGGACGTTGAAGCCGATGATGAGCGCCTTGGAGGCAGCCGCGAGCTGTACGTCGGACACCGTGATCCCGCCGAGGCCGCTGGCCACGATCTTCACCTGCACCTCCTCGGTCGAGAGCTTGGTGAGCGACTCGCGCAGCGCCTCGATACTGCCCTGCACATCGCCCTTGATGAGTACCGAGACGACTCCCGCCTTGTCCTCGCCGAGCTGCGAGAAGACATCCTCGGCACGGGTCGCCTGACGGGCGAGCTTCACGTCACGGAACTTGCCCTGGCGGTAGAGCGCCACCTCACGCGCCTTGCGCTCGCTCTCGAGCGCAAGAAGCTCATCGCCGGCATTCGGTGCCGCGGAGAGTCCGAGCACGACGATCGGCATGGAAGGAGTCGCCTCTTCGACCGCACGGCCGTTCTCGTCGAAGAGCGCACGCACCCGACCGAATTCGGAGCCGGCGATGATCGGATCACCCAGTCGCAGCGTGCCCTTCTTGACGAGTACGGTCGCCACCACGCCGCGTCCCTTCTCGACGCTCGACTCGATGACGACGCCGGCGGCGAGGCCGCTGCGCGGTGCACGCAGCTCCAACACCTCGGCCTGCAGCAACACCGCCTCGATCAGCTCATCGATTCCGGCACCGGTATGGGCCGAGACGTTGACGAACATGTTCTGGCCACCCCAATCCTCGGGAATGACTTCCTGCTTGGCGAGCTCGGCGCGCACCCGGTCCGGGTCCGCACCGCTCTTGTCGATCTTGTTGACGGCGACCACGATGGGCACACCGGCGGCGCGCGCATGTTGAATCGCTTCCACCGTCTGCGGCATGACGCCATCGTCCGCCGCCACCACGAGGATGACGACGTCCGTGGCCTTTGCGCCGCGCGCCCGCATTGCCGTGAAGGCAGCATGGCCCGGCGTATCGAGGAAAGTCACGACGCCCTTCGGAGTCTCCACGTGGTACGCGCCAATGTGCTGGGTGATGCCCCCGGCTTCCCCCGCCGCCACCTTGGTGCGGCGAATGTAGTCGAGAAGCGAGGTCTTGCCGTGATCGACGTGGCCCATGACGGTCACGACCGGAGGACGCGGCTCGGCTTCCTCGGCCTGCGGCACCGTGCCCTGCAGGTCCTCTTCGATCTGGTTTTCCTTGAGGAGCTTCGGCGTGTGACCCAACTCTTCGACCACGAGCACTGCCGTGTCCTGATCGATCGGCTGGTTGATGGTCGCCATGACGCCCATGTTCATGAGTACCTTGATGACCTCGGTCGCCTTGATGGCCATCTTCTGCGCGAGCTCCGCGACCGTCACCGTCTCGCCGACGCTGACCTCTCGCACGACCGGCGCGGTGGGCATCTCGAAGCCGTGTCGGCCATCAGTCGTGCTCGGTACGGCGCGCGATTTGACACGCCGCTTCTTCTTGTAGCGAGAGCTGACATCCGTCGCGACGTGCAGCTCCTGCCTCCCATATCGCGTGTGGCGATCGTCTGCCCCCGCGGGACGCTCCCGCGTCGGGGCTGGCGTGGGAGCGGGCGTTACCGGCGGACGCTCGCGCACAGCACCTGGCGCACCCGCTCGAGCGGGCGCCGGAGCGGCGACTCTCGGCTCTGCCGCGGCCGGAGCCGATGCCTCCTGCGGGTGGCGGTCCATGACCTGACGTTCCTGCGCCTCACGCTGCTGCTCCTCGCGCTCACGGCGCTCTTCGTCCTCGCGCACACGTTGCTCGGCGAGGCGGCGAGCCTCGTCCACCGCTCGGCGGCGCGCAGCCTCCTCCTCCTCGATGCGCCGGCGGTTCTCGGCCTCCAGACGCTCGCGCTCGCGACGCTCGGCCTCCACCCGCTCAGTCTCGCGGCGGGCCACTTCTTCGGCTTCGCGGCGCTTCTGGTCGAGCTCGTCCTGCTGTTGGCGAGCCTGTTCCTCGAGCACGTCGCGCTTGATGTAGGTGCGCTTCTGACGCACTTCGACACTGACCGTGCGTGCACGGCCCTGGGCGCTCGCGAGCTTCAGCTCGCTCTGCGTCTTGCGCCTCAGCGTGATGCGCCGGGGCGCGGCATCGCGCTCGCTCTCTGCCCCGTGGCTGCGGCGAAGGTGCGTCAACAGCTCGAGCTTCGCATCGTCGCTGATGTGATCATCGGGACCGTTGACCTTGATCCCGGCCTGATCGAGCTGCACGAGCAGCCGATCCACCGGAACCTTCAGGACCTCGGCAAATTGGGAAACCGTCACTTCCGCCATACTTATCGCACCCTCAGGCCTGACCCGCCTCGAACCAGTGGGCCCGGGCGGTCATGATCAGTTTGCCCGCTTCTTCGGCCGCCAGTCCCTCGATATCTTTCAGATCCTCCACCGACTGCTCCGCCAGATCCTCCCGCGTGCGCACGCCGCGCCGCGCCAACGCGAGCGCGAGCTCCGGGCTCATTCCATCGAGCAACAGCAGGTCATCGGCCGGCATCGACTGATCCAGCGTCTCCTCGCTCGCGATCGCCTGGGTGAGCAGCACGTCGCGCGCGCGATTGCGCAGCTCCTTGACGATGTCCTCGTCGAACTCCTCGATCGAGGCCAGCTCCGCCTGCGGCACGTAGGCGATCTCCTCGATGGTCGAGAATCCCTCTTGCGCGAGAATCGTGGCGACATCCTCATCGACGTCGAGCTGCTTCATGAACATCTGCACCAGCGATTTCGCCTCGGATTCGCTCTTCGCATCGGCGTCCGACTCCGTCATCACATTGAGCTCCCAGCCGGTGAGCTGGCTCGCGAGCCGGATGTTCTGCCCGCCGCGGCCGATGGCCTGCGAGAGCTTCTCCTCCGCGACCGCGATGTCCATGCTGTGAGAATCCTCATCGACGACGATCGACATGACTTCCGCAGGCGACATGGCATTGATGACGAACTGCGCCGGGTTCTCGTCGTGGGGAATGATATCCACCCGCTCGCCGGCAATCTCGTTGGAGACCGCCTGCACGCGCGAGCCGCGCATGCCGACACACGCGCCCACCGGATCGATGCGCGGATCATTGCTGCGCACCGCGATCTTGGCACGCACGCCCGGGTCACGGGCGGCAGCCAGGATCTGGATGAGACCCTGGCCGACCTCCGGCACCTCGAGCTTGAAGAGCTCGATCAGAAACTCAGGCGCCGTGCGCGTCAGGAAAAGCTGCGGCCCACGCAGCTCCGAGCGCACCTCCTTCAGGAAGGCCTTGATGCGATCCTGCGCCTTCACCTGCTCGCGCGGAATCATGTCCGTGCGCGGCACGAACCCCTCCGCGTTGGATCCGAGGTCGACGAAAATACCGTTGCGATCGACGCGCTTCACCACGCCGCTCACGAGCGTGCCGACGCGATCGCGGTAGGCGTCCACGACCTGTTGGCGCTCCGCCTCGCGCACCTTCTGCACGATGACCTGCTTGGCCTGCTGGGCGGCAATGCGGCCGAAGGACACCGACTCCATCGGCTGCTCGACGAAGCCGCCGATCTCGGCCTTCGGGTCGAGCTCGTGCGCATCCTCCATGCGCAGCTCCCGCTCCGGCGCCTCGAGCTCCGTCGAGTCGTCCGCAAACACCTTCCAACGGCGAAACGTCTCGTAGTCCCCGCTCTTGCGGTCGATGGCCACGCGGGCATCCCACTCCTCGCCGTGCTTCTTGCGGGTAGCCGAAGCCAGAGCCGCTTCGAGCGCCTCGAAGATTACCTCCTTGTCGACGCCTTTCTCGTTGGAGACTGCATCGACGACCATCAGGATTTCCTTGTTCACTACTGTCACCTCTCGCCAGCTAGCCTGTCAGCCTGGCCTTGCCAATCTCTGCAAAAGACACCGGTACGCGCTGCCC
>DASUHA010000091.1:0-2383 GCA_036273735.1 Steroidobacteraceae bacterium
GATGCCGCCCGAGCTCGCCGCCCAATGCGCGGGACGCCTGCAAAAGCTTCAAGAAGCCCTGGAGGCCCTTCCGGCCCGCGTACGCATGGCCATTGTCTGGCGGTTTTGGGACGAGATGACCTATGAGGACATCGCAGCACGGCTCGGCAGGCACGGTATCCCCGTTCATGAGCGCACGGTCAAGCGATGGATCGTGAACGCGCTCGAATTCTGCCGACAGCAGATCGCAAGCAGTGAGGCAGGGAAGCGCAGCGACTCCGAGCCAGGACCGATCGAATGGGCGGAGAAGCCGTAGCTCTCGAGTCGAGATGACGCCCAAACACAGTTCATTCTCGTTGTCAACTGACCTTCCGGCCAGGCCCACCGTGTGTCATAGACTGTCCCACTCCCGAGCGCCCGAACTCTCAAGCGTATCTTCGATCGGCGGAGCATGGCTGATGCCGCCGAGCCTGAGTGGGAGTAACAGGTGAAGGGCCCATCCCCATGATCGCGCATCCTCGCCGCCGGAATCCGACACGAATCCAGGCCACCCTGTGGCTCCTTGGCTCCAAGAAGCTGCATCCGCGTGCATCGCAGCGCTTCGTGTCCTGGTTGCAGAACCCACGGCACTTTGCAGCCTACAAGGAGCTCGTTGATTTACTGGCGTTGCTTCTGCATTTGCGGCGGCCGCCGGACGCGACGACCGAGGAGCTGCATGCCGATACGCCGGAGAGCCTGAGTCGCTTCGAAGGAGACTTGTCTCCGCAGCTCACCGTGCTGCAGGGAGGGAAGCAAAGCGGCAGCCCGGAAATTACCGTCCCGGAAACGGGCTTTCGCCCGCGCCTGGTCTCGTCATTGCCGCCGGCTGCCATGCATGAGGCGTCGCATGCTGCACGCGCCTCACGCCGAGGCTGGCCTGTGTTAGGGGGGTGGGGCGCCGCGTGCGCCATCGTCGTGATGGTCGCGATCTACTGGACCGGCGCGCTGTCGCTTCTTCGAGGAAAGGTGTACATGACCGGCCCCGGCCAGCAGCGGCTGGTCAGGCTTGCGGACGGCTCGCAGATTACGCTCGGCGGCGCGAGTGAGCTGCGAGTGCGCTTCAGTCGGGATCTGCGCACGATTGATCTCGATCGTGGCGAAGCATTGTTCAATGTGGTCCATGACTCGCAGCGCCCCTTTGTCGTTCACGCCGGCGCCGGCACCATCACGGATGTGGGCACGGAATTCCTCGTGCGGCGTTACTCCCAATATTTCAATCGGATTCAAGTTTGGGTCACGCGAGGGACGGTCCAGGTAGCGCCTGTTCGCGGCCTGACGCTGAACGCACCATCCCTCCTGAGGTCCGTGAGCTGGCGCACTGTACGCCTGGCAAGCGGTGAGCAGATGTCCTACACCGATCGCGGCAGCGCAACGCCCATCAAGCGCTCGGACCCACGTCCTGCCATGGAGCTCACGGACGGTACGTTCATCTATCACGGTCGCCCGCTCGGCGAGGTGATCGAGGATGTACAGCGCTACACTCCGCAGCCCATCACGCTCGACTCGCAGGCGGCCCGGCTGATGTATTCGGGCTCTGTCCTCGAGCGCGATGTCCGGCAGTGGCTGCGCGGGTTGCCACAGATATTCCCCGGAGTGCAGGTCACACAGGAATCCAACCGAATCGCCATCAGTTACGTCCCTGAGGCCGGCAGCGGCGACCCGAGCCAGGTTAGTGGCGGATCTCCTGACTGAGGGAGCCGTGGCGGGCTGCCTCGCGTACTGCGCGTAGCAGTGCTGCTTCGTGGAACGGCTTGCTGATCTGCGCTGCGAATCCGGCGGCGCGGTAGCGCGTAACCTCCTTCTGTCCCAGGAATGCGCTCATGGCGACCGCGGGCAATCGATCCGCGTGGTAGCAATGCAGCTGCTCTCTGACACCCTTCAATAGCGCGATCGCATCACCGTCCGCGAGATGCACGTCGCTGATGATGACATCGATCGATTCGCATTTGAGGGCCAACAGGGCGCCTGTGCAGCCGCTCGCGCGCACCACTCTATGTCCGTGCGAGGAGAGGAGGCGTTGGCAGGCCCGGGCGAGCCCGTCGTCGTCCTCGACGAGAAGAATGCGTAGGGAGAGCGATCCGGCCGCGGGAGCTCCTTCCAGGATCTCGAGCTTTTCGTTGCCCGGGTTCCCCGAGGGTCGCGCCGTTCGGCTGGCGGTCGCCGTCACTGCATATTGCAGGCGGGTTGCACCGTCCTCAGTCCGGCAGGTCGGCCCTGACTCAACCGTATCCTCACCCTGAGTCAACGGCAGCCGTACAGTGAAGGTCGCTCCACGGCCCTCGCCGGCGCTGTGCGCCGTGATGGATCCGCCGTGAAGCTCCACGATCCTACGAGAGATGGCGAGCCCTAGCCCAAGCCCGCGAGA
>DASUHA010000092.1:0-8183 GCA_036273735.1 Steroidobacteraceae bacterium
AGCGTGCCGGGCCGCCAGGCAATATGTGCTATCCATGCTGGGCGCATGAGCCGCCACCAGGGGTGGCCCTCGCCATTTAGCCCGTCGTTCCTTATAGTTGAGCCGTCACCACAGGAAAGCATCTGTCATCGAGACCCCTCCGATGGCGTACGACACGAGGTTCGCTGCGCTTCTTCTCACGACCGCGGCCCTGGGGGCCTGCTCGGCTCCGGTGAGCGTCAATCTGACCGACACGCCCGTCGACAACGCCACCTCGGTAGTGATCGACTTCACCGGCGTCGACCTGCACAACACCAAGGGCAGCACCGTCAGCATCAAGTTCCCGAGTCCGCGGCCGATCGATCTCCTGACGCTGCAGAACGGGCTGACCGGAGCGCTGTTGCAGAGTGAGGCCGTGCCGGCGGGCAATTACGACTGGATGCAGCTCGATGTGCTCGCCGACAAGGATACCCAGGGAGAGTCGTTCATCACGCTCAATACCGGCGCACAGTATCCGCTCTACATCCCGACCGGCGCGGAGACGGGACTGAAGCTCCTCACGCCCTTCACTGTGGTCAGGGGCCAGCCGCTGCAGCTCATCATCGAGTTCGACCTTCGCCAGTCGGTCACCGGGACCACTGACGGGCAGAACTACCTCCTCGTCCCGGCGCTGCGCCTGGAAAATCAGTCGCAGGTGGGCACGCTCACAGCGATCGTCGATTTTGGGGCCATCGCCGCGCAGCAGCTCGGTGCCACAATACCGGCAAGTGAGTGCAATCCGGGCGTTTTCCTCTTCTCAGGGGACTCGGCGACCCCGCAGAACGGCGGCGGAGCGGACCTCGTCGACTTCCAGCCGGCCGCGCCCTCGCAGTCCTCGGTCTCGATGCCTTTCGTGGCGGCGGGCAGCTACACGCTCGCCGCCACCTGCAATTACGATCTCTACGATCCGGCCGCGGTACGCGGACAAAGCGGGTATCAGGCTCTTCATTGGATGGTGCAGGGAAGCGTCTCGGTGACTGCCAACTCGACGACCGTCGTCACTCTGCCTTCCGCGACAGCCTCCAACCTTGTCAACTGACCCGGCGGCAATTGCGTTGCTGTAGGGTTAGGCTATATTTCCGCAGCGCCCGATAGAACCGAGATATGCCGCACGCCTACCCAAGGGTGACGGCAATATGATCCAGTCCCGGAGGAAGTCACGGATGTCGAAGCTCGCACGATCGCGCACTGCCCGCTGGGTCCTGCCGTTGGCGGCGCTCACCGCCCTATACGGCTGCGGAGGCGGCGGGGGCTCCGCGGCCGCGACCGGAACCGGTGGCAACGGCGGGACCGGGTTCACTCCGGGCGTCTTTCAGCCGTCGTCGAAATTCCAGGCGCTATGCGCCGCACCGCGCTCGGGAACCTCGGACCGCCCGGGCTCGACTCTCGATGAGAACAACTGGCTGCGCTCCTGGACCCATGAGCTCTACTTCTGGTACGACGAGGTGAAGGACGCCGATCCTTCGCTCACCAGCACCACTGCGCAGTACTTCCAACTCATGAAGACGACGCAGACCACGGCATCGGGCGCCCCCAAGGACCGGTTCCACTTCACCTACCCGACATCGGTTTGGGATGCGCTGTCGCAGCAGGGCGTGGAGGCCAGCTACGGCCTGCAGTGGGAGATCATCGCGGCCACCCCGCCGAGAAGCGTCCGGCTCGCTTATCTCGAGGCCAATCTCCCGAGCACGACGGCCTCGCAGAACCTGGTGCGCGGTGACACGGTACTTACCGTGGATGGCGCCGATGTCGTCAATGCGACGGACCAGACGAGCCTCAACACCATCAATGCCGGCCTCGAGCCGGCGAGTGCCAATGAGACCCATACCTTCACGGTGCAGGATCCGGGCTCGGGCACCATCCGCACGGTCACGCTGACATCGGTCAACGAGACCACGACGCCGGTTCTCGTGGAGAAGACCGTCACCGGTCCTCTCGGCAACACCGTGGGCTACATCCTCTACAACGATCAGATCGCCACCGCGGAATCGGAGCTGATCGCCGCAATCAATGATCTCAAGGCCAAAGGAATCTCGGACCTCGTGCTCGATCTGCGCTACGACGGCGGCGGCCTCCTCGATATCGCGAGCGAGCTCGGCTACATGATCGGCGGCGCGCAGACTGCCGGCCAGACCTTCGAGCTGCAGCAGTTCAACAATCAGTACAGCACCACCAATCCGGTGACCAAGCAGCCGCTCACTCCGACGCTGTTCCACAATACGACACAGGGCTTTTCCACGACCGCCGGCCAGCCGCTGCCGACCCTGAACCTCATGCGCGTGGCGGTGATCACCGGTACCGACACCTGCTCGGCGAGCGAGTCCATCATCAACAGCCTCGAGGGAGTCGGGGTCACCGTTTATCAGATCGGCTCGAAGACCTGCGGCAAGCCCTATGGCTTCTATCCGCAGGACAACTGCGGCACGACGTACTTCTCGATCGAGTTCCAGGGCGTCAATGCCAAGGGATTCGGCGACTACGGCGATGGCTTCTCGCCCGCGAATACCAGCCCTGCGGCCGGCGTATCCGTGCCGGGCTGCTCGGTGGCGGATGATTTCGACCATGCGCTCGGCGACCCTGCGGAGGACCGGCTGCACGAGGCGCTGGCGTATCTCGCCAACCCCGCAGCCGCCACCTGTCCGTCGCCGCCGACCGGCACTGCACCGCCTGCGACCCTGACACAGCACCAGCTGCTCGAGCGGATCTTCGTCCGCTCACCTTTGAGACAGATGCGCATCCTGCGCAGGTAGCCCCGCCATGAAGCGCTTCCCGGACCACCGCCACCCGCGAAAGCGGGCCGTGCGGCGGCCCGGGACGCTGTTGGTGTTCGCGCTGATAGCGTTACCGGCTTGCCGCGCGTGGCCGGCGGCGCCGGAGCATCCGGCCGTGATCGTTCACCCCAGCGCGGCGAGCCGCGCGGACCTCGAGCGGGCCGTGTCCGAGGCGTTCGGCGGCAAGCCCGTCAGACTTGCCGACGATGCGTTGACCCGTGACAGTCTGTTGGTCATCGGGCGTGCACAGGCACGCGATGCCCGCGGGATTCCACTGAACGGCCGAGCGCTCGAGCACCCCCGGCATTTCCGCCTCCTGCGGCGCGGCTCGCACTGCATTCTGCTCCATGTCGAGACGCGCAAGTCAAGCGTGCTGATGCATACCCAATGCCAGGTGTTGCCAAGCGGACACAGCCGCCACTCGCCACTGACTCTAAAGAACGACAGCTTGCGACCTGGATCACAATTGGGATGAGATATGTCATCCGGCATTTTCCGGAGGGTCTGAGGAGGAGGCGTCATGACGACGATGAGCGGCAACGTTCGCAGCCCAGGCCTGTGGTTGTGTGTTGGTCTGGCGCTGACAGTGCCCGCATCGCTCGCCCTGGAAGGCGCAGGACTGCGGCTGGCGCTCGATCCCAACTCCCATCTCACCGGCGATCTGATCGCATTGGGCTCGCTGGTCTGCCTCATCGGCGCGGTGCTGCTCGGCGCCTCGGTGCTGCACGAGCGCGAGCAAGCCTCGATCAATGATCTGGCGCACCGCCAGAGCGCGGCGCGACGGCCGCGCAGTGGGGAAGAGGCCGCGGCGCTCGCCCATGCTCAGAAGATGGAGGCGCTGGGCATCCTCGCCGGCGGCGTCGCACACGATTTCAACAACCTGCTGCACGTGATCCGCAATTCCCTCGACATCGTGCAGCGCGAGGGGCCTGAGGCCGACACGCGCCGCTCTCTCGACATGATCCGCCGCAGCGCCGACCAGGCCACCGCACTCACGCGCCAGCTGCTGGCGTTCTCGCGCCGTCAGCCGCTCGACCTGCGGCCGATCGATCCCAACGGACTCGTGGTGCAGGTGACCGAGCTCCTGCGTCACTCGCTCGGTGAGCGGATCACGATCGAGACCGTGCTGGGCGCTGGCATCTGGGACGTGGCGGCCGATGCCGGGCAGCTCGAAACTGCGCTGCTCAATCTCGCGATCAACGCCCGCGATGCGATGTCGCAGGCGGGCCTGCTGACCATCGAGACGGCGAACGCCATGCTCGATGAGTTCTCCACCAACGCCAGAGGCCCGCGCGCTGCAGGTCAGTACGTCATGATCGCCGTCTCCGATACCGGAACGGGCATGGGGCCCGAGGTCGCTGCCCGGGCGTGCGAGCCCTTCTTCACCACCAAGGAGCCGGGTCATGGCACGGGCCTCGGCCTCTCGCAGGTGGCCGGCTTTGCCCAGCAGTCGGGCGGACACGTGCGGATCTCGAGCGAGCCGGGGAGGGGGACGACGGTACGGATCTACCTGCCGAAGTCCGACCCCTTTCCACGCGCGCTCCCGCTGGCGCGGCCGGGCCAAAAGGGCGGCCGCAGGCTCCGTGGGGCGATTCCCCCGCGCGAGCGCGGGGCGCAGAGCGCCCCTGTCACGCGCGATGGCGCCTCTCCCGCGCCCTTGCGGGCGGTCGGGTCCAGCCGGGAGCGGTGACTCCGCAGGGGCTCAATAATCCGGCGGACAAGGCTTGTAGGGCCGGCCGTACATCCCCAGAATGAGGACCGGAACCCCGGCTGGAGCCGGCTGCCCAAATGGCTCGGACCCTGCGCAGGGTCCCGATCGGAGCTTCACTGCCATGCGAAAGCGATTCACCCTGGCGCTCGGCGGCCTGCTGATGGTCGCCTGCCTCCTGCCCGCCCTCGCGGCCGACCCGACCCCGGATCAGGTCTATCAGGCGGCCCGCAGCGGCAATCTGGCCGAAGCCCAGCAGATGATTGCGCAGGTACTGCGCGACCACCCGCAGAGCGGACGGGCGCATTTCGTGGCTGCGGAGATCGATGCCCGCGCCGGCAACTACGGGGCCGCGCGCACGGAGCTCAAGACCGCCGAATCGCTCGACCCCAATCTCGCCTCGAAGGACCCCCGCGCGGTCGAGGAGCTGCAGCAGCAGCTCGGAGAGTCCCCGATCACGACCTTCACGCAGATGCCGCCGGTACGCGTCATCGGCCATTCATCGCGCTTCGGCCTCTTCCTCTTCCTCATCGGCGCGGCGGTGGTGCTCTGGCTCGTGCTGCGGCGGCGCGCGGCGGCCATGGGATATCCCAACTACCCCGGTAGCCTTCCTCCCGGCGTCCCCCCCGGCGGCTATGGCGGGCCGGCCGGCTATCCGGGCGGCTACATGCCCGGCGGCGGGCCCGGAATCATGGGCAGTGTCGCCTCGGGTCTCGCTCTGGGCGCCGGCGTCGCCGCGGGTGAAGAGCTGGTGGAGCACATGATGGGCGGCGGCAGAAGCGCCGCAAGCGGCGGCTTCATCCCACCGGCGCAAGCCGCACAGGCGCCCGATCCCAACGCTGACATGGGTGGACAGGACTTCGGCCTCAACGACCCCGGCTCATGGGACGACGGCACCGGCGGGGGTGGCGGTTGGGACGATGGGGGTGGCGGCGGCGATGGGGGCGGTTGGACCTAGGCAGGGCTCTTCTGTCCGATCCATTTTCGTGCCAGTGGCTCGACCGTCGTGGCCTGAACGAGGATGCTGAAGATCGCGATCACATAGGTCGCGGTGACGATCAGCGCCTTGGCCCGACTCTCGGCGAGTGACAGGGCGAGCGCGATCGACAGCGCACCGCGCAGGCCCGCCCAGGTCATGAGTTTCACGGTGTGCGGCTCGAAGCGCTGGAAGCGGCGCAGCAGCGCGATCGGCACGCCCACACTGACATAACGCGCGATCAGCACGATCGGCAAGGCTGCCGCGGCGGGGATGAGATAGTCTCTGATCGTACCGGCGAGCGCGGTCAGCTCGAGGCCCACCAGGCCGAAAAGAATCAGGTTCAGGAGATCGTCCGCGAGATCCCAGAACATGAAGAGCCGCTCCCGGGTCAGCTCCGACATCGCGTACTGGCGTCCGCTGCCTACCACCAGGCCCATCACGACCGCGGCGATGGGCGCGGAGACTCCCAGGCGTTCTGCTGCGGCATACCCGCCCATTGCCATGGCCAGAGTAATCAGCGTCTCCACCGTGTAACTATCGACGCCGCGCAGCATGAGAATGCCGACGTAGCCGACCGCGAGCCCGAACAAGCCACCGCCCAGCACCTGTTGGAAGAACATCACGGCCACGCGGCCCGCTCCCGGGGCAGGCGCAACGGGCCCTCCGCCGTGCATGCTCCCTGCGATGCCCAGCAGCAGCACGAACAGCACGACGCCCGTGCCATCGTTGAACAGCGCCTCGCCCGTGATCTTGGTGAGGAGCGAGGGCGGAACGCCCGCCTTGCGCAGAAGGCCCAGGGTGGCGATCGGATCGGTCGGGGAGATGAGGGCGCCGAAGATGAAGCTCTCGAGGAGCGAGAGGGGCGTGCCCAGCCAGCCCGCCACATAGAAGAACGCGAGTCCGACCAGCACCGTCGAGACCATGACCCCCACGGTGGCGAGCAGGATGAGAAGCCAGCGGGCGCGGGCGAGGGCAACGACATCGACGTGCAGGCTTGCGGCGAAGAGCAGGAGGCCGAGCAGCCCATGAAATACCAGGTTCGGGAAATCGAGGCCGCGCACGGCGAGCTGCCCCCACGCGCTGACCTGCGGCACCACCTGCCCGACGGCCACCGTCGCTGCCGAGATGAGCAGGGCCACGGCCGTGATGCCCACGGTATCCGGCAGGTGCACCAGCTTGTAGTTCGCGTAGCCGCTCAGCGCGACGACAGTGATGACCGCGGCGATGATCGTGTAGATGGGCATGGGACGACCACTATAGCCGCGCTGGCGATGCCGTCGAGGCCATGGCCTCCGCTATCTCGGGACGCGCCCCCGGCGTTGCGCGTACACTACGAGCGTCCGGCGTTTCTCCAAAGACGCGCGAAAGGGGGACGAACGACAATGGCCGATGAACGTCGCAAACGGCTGTTGGACCAGGTATTCAGCCATCGGGCTGCGCTACAGAAATACCTGCGAAAATTCGTCGGGGCCACCGATGACATCGATGATCTGGTGCAGGAAGCGTACGTGCGTGTATGCGCCCTGCCGAGCGGTCAGGTCGTGGACTCGCCGCGGGCGTTGCTCTTTCGCATCGCCCACAATCTGGCCGTCGATCGCGCGCGCCAGAGAGTCAGTCATGCCACCGATGACGTAGCGGATTTCGAGCCGCTGAACGTCTTTTCTCAAGAGGCCGAGCCGGATGAGCAGGCCGACCTGCGGCGGCGATTCGAGTCGTTCTGTGCGGTGGTCGACAGCCTGCCGCCGCTGTGCCGCCGGGTGTTCGTACTGCGCAAGGTGTATCAGCTCTCCCACGCCGAGATTGCCGAGGTGCTCGGACTCTCCCACAGCACGATCGAGAAGCACGTAGCCAAAGGGCTGCTGCGCTGCCGTGACCGGCTGCGCAGCCTGGGACTGCTCGAGGGGTTGGAAGTTGATTCCCATGAGCTCCTGCAGCGGCGACAGGCCAGGGACGGAGAATCCAGATGAGCGAGATCGTGAGACTGAAGACACGCACGCAGATCGAGAACGAGGCGGCGGTTTGGACCTGGCGAATCGACTCCGGCAGCCTCGGTGCCGACGAGCGCGCGCAGCTCGATGCATGGCTGCGCGATGATCCGCGGCATCGGCGCGCCTTCGAGGAGCTGAGCAGGACCTGGAGTGCGCTCGACCGGCTGGCGGAGCGGGACCAGGATGAGAGCATCGCCGCGCTCGCGAGCCAGGCCGCTCGCAGTGCCGTGCTGCAACCTCCGGCGCCGGCCCCGCGAAGATGGCATGGGTACTGGAGAGCGGCTGCGGCCGCGGTGCTCGTGGCGGCCCTCGGGGCAGCACTCTGGATGGCACGCCGCCCCGGCATCGAGGTCATGTCGACGGCGGTCGGTCAGCAGCGCCACGCGAGGCTGGCGGACGGCTCCCAGGTCACACTCAACACCAACACGCTGCTCGCGGTCAGGTTTACCTCCGGGCGTCGCGATATCTATCTGCGCAGGGGTGAGGCGCACTTCGACGTCGTTCATCAGGCGACGAGGCCGTTCTTCGTGCATGCGGGCAATGCGCTCATCCGTGACGTCGGAACGCAATTCGAGGTACGCGTGCATTCGGACCGGGACGTCGATGTCCTCGTCAACGAAGGACGGGTGGAAGTACACGGGCCCGGGGCTGCACCCCAGGCAGAAACCGCAGACGCGCGCGGCAGCGACACCGGCTGGGTGAGGGCGCTGAGTGCGGGA